>NZ_JBFAZZ010000048.1:0-1116 GCF_040689425.1 Actinoplanes sp. NPDC051475 | reverse complement strand
TGTGCTGTCCAGGGACGTTGGTCAACCTGGTGATGGGTGGTAGGCCGCCGATTGCTGAGTGGGGCCGGTGGTGATTGTAGTGATGTAGGAAGGCCGGTAGGGCCTTCCTGCGGGCGTGCTCGGAGTTGTAGAAGCGGGCGATTGCCCACCCTTCGGTCAGGGTGCGGTGGAACCGTTCGGCCTTGCCGTTGGTCTGTGGCCGGTAGGGCCGGGTCCTCTTCGGCGTGATGCCCAGCTGCGTGCAGGCGTCACGCCAGGCGTAGGACTTGTAGGCCGAGCCGTTGTCGCTCAGGACCCGCTCGATGGTGACACCGCGTTGCTCGAACCAGGTGACGGCGTTGCGCAGCACGTCGATAGCGGTGACAGCTTTCTCGTCGTCGCGGATTTCGGCGTAGGCGATGCGGGAGTGGTCGTCGATGACGGTGTGCACGAACGCGGTGCCCAGCTGAGGTTCGTAGACACGGTTACGGACTCCGGTGCGTCGGGCGGTGGCTTCGCGGTGACGGCGGCCCTGCAGGCGCCCGACGTAACGCCAGCCACCGCCGTCGGGGATGTTGCCGTACTTGGTGACATCCACGTGCAGCATCGCCCCGGGATGCGGGTGTTCGTAGCGGCGCACGGGTTCACCGGTGACCCGGTCGATGTGTGACAGCCGGTTGAGTCGGCAGCGGGTCAACACGGCGTGCACGGTCGAGGCCGGCACGCCCAGGCGCCCGCCGATCTGCACCGGTCCGAGGCGTTGCTTCCACCGCAGGTGCACGATCTTGCGCACCAGCGGCTGCCGGGTACGAGCCGGGCTGTGATGCGGGCGTGACGACTGGTCGTTCATCGCCTCAGCGCCGAATTCGGCGTAGCGCTGCGCCCAGCGCTTCGCCGTCCGCCAGGACACCTCATAACGCCGGGCCGCCTGCGCGACCGGCCAACCCTCGTCCACGACCAGACGCGCTAGCCGCAGACGTGCGCGCGGGGTCAAAGCAGCATTACGGTGGAGCACGAAGGCCTCCTGGTTGCGTGAGCGGTTCCTAGACAGCTCCACTCCACAACCGGAGGCCTTCACCCGTCCAGAGCTCAGATCAACTCGTCACACAACCTCGACCAACCTCCCTGGACAGCACA
>NZ_JBFAZZ010000047.1:0-1368 GCF_040689425.1 Actinoplanes sp. NPDC051475 | reverse complement strand
TGCGGGTTTTGGTGCGTAGGCGGCGTTCGGGTAGCAGGTGGGTCAGGACGTCGGCGCCGATGACACCGACCAGATCGATGATGGTGTCGGCCAGGACGCCGGCGGCGTGCACGATCTGGTCGCGGGCGGTGTTCAGGGCGGTGGTGAAGCTGGCTCGGTCGGGGTCTGTGCCGGGCTGGCTGTCGGTGGCGTCGACCATCGCGGTGCGTAGTAGCTGATAGGCGCTGAGCAGGGCGTAGATCTCTTGTTGGATGCCGTCGGGGGTGCGGGCGCGTAGGACACGTCCGTTCAGGATTGAGGATTTGAGTTCGAGGTAAGCGGTCTCGATCTCCCAGCGCTGGTGGTAGAGCCGGATCAGTTCGGCGGCGGGATGGGTGACCGGGTTGAGCAGTGTGGTGATCAGCCGGTATCCGCCGGTGTGGGTGCCCGCGCTGGTGGTGATGCTGATCTGCGCGTCGATGACCCGGATCGGCAGCCCGCCGATGGCTGAGGAGAAAGACCCATCGCGGTGGCGGCGCAGAGTGGGCAGTCTTCGGCCGGTCTTGCATCGGATCAGTAGGTGAGCGCCGGTCGCGGCCAGAGTGGCGATCAGGTCCGCGCCGGCGTAGTTACGGTCGGCCAGCAGCAGCATCCCGGGCCGCAGGCTGCGGGCGAGGTGGCGGGCCTGGTCGAGTTCGCCGACGCTGACCGGGTCGAACACGGCGTCCAGCACTGAGCGAGTGCCGCAGGACAGCAGGGCGCTGAGCCGCAGTTGCGGATAGCCGGAACCACCGTTGTGGCAGCGTTGTTTGGCATAGCGGCTGCTGTTCGCGGCCGAGTCCGCGACCGTCAGGAAGGTTCCGTCGATCACCGCCAGTAGCAGGCCCCGCCAGCGCACCTGGGCGGCGCTGGTGACGGCCGGGCCGCGCAGCAGATCGAACAGCGCCTGCACCGGTCGCGGGCCGAGGCGTTGCCGGGCTTGGCGCAACGCGCTACCGCTGGGCGCTGCGAGTGGCAGACCGGACAACCCACTGGTCAGCTTGGACCACACCTGCCGGTATCCGAGCTCGGCGAACAGGCATCCTGCAAGCAGCAGATACATGACGACCCGGGCCGGCAACAGCCGGACCCGTGACTCAGTTCGCCTGGTCATGGCCAGGACATCATCGACCATCTCGAACGGCACCAGCCGGGTCAGCTCACCCAGATGACCCGGCGCGAACACCCCCGCGGCTACCCTCACCGTCCGAGTTATGGCAATCTCATCAGCCAGCGGAGCTCCAGGTTCAAGGGCGTCTTAGAGTGACCACCCTCTATACCTGAGCTCCGCTGCTTTACGTCTCCGACACGCCTTGACGACCACACCAACCACCTAACTGAACGGCGTTG
>NZ_JBFAZZ010000046.1:0-1515 GCF_040689425.1 Actinoplanes sp. NPDC051475 | reverse complement strand
GCCCGGGCCGGTCGGGCCTGCACTGTGGTGCGGGTCGGCGGTGAGCTGGACATGGAGACCAGTCCTCAGCTGCATGCCTTCCTTCAGAAGGTCGCCGACGGAGGTGCCACGCGGGTGGTGTTGGACTTCGCCGATGTGACGTTTCTGGACTCCAGCGGTCTGGGCGTGCTGATGGTGTGGTTCAAGGAGCTGGTTGCCCTGGAGGGTGGCCGGTTGTCCGTTGCCGCAGTGCGGCAGCCCGTCGATTACGTGTTGCGGGTTTCGACGGTGGATCAGGTGCTGGACGTGTACGACACCGTGGGTGCCGCCGAGGCCGACATGCCGCCGGTGGTGTCCTGAGGGCGGCGCCGCTCAGCGCAGGTCGGTCGAGGTCCCGGCGCCGAGGTCAGCACCAGCGTTGGCGCGGCGGGAACGTGCGTGATGCCCGTGCCAGT
Source organism: Actinoplanes sp. NPDC051475 (assembly GCF_040689425.1). Lineage (NCBI taxonomy): Bacteria > Bacillati > Actinomycetota > Actinomycetes > Micromonosporales > Micromonosporaceae > Actinoplanes > Actinoplanes sp. NPDC051475. Next base: position 1,081 of record NZ_JBFAZZ010000046.1, on the reverse strand, counting down.
CGATGATCAGCAGGGTGGCGTCGTCGGGGAGGGTGGGGCCGGCCACGGCGAGGACCGCGTCGGCCAGGGCTCGTGCGGCCTCGCGGGGGTGGAGGCCGGGGAGCGAGCGCACTTGTGCGAGTAGGTCCAGGGCGGCGGCGTTGCGTTCGCGCATGCCGTCGGTGACGATCACCAGGCGGTCGCCGGGACGCAACGTGACCTGACCGGCTCGGCACGGCGACTCGGGGAACATCCCCAGCGGGAAGTTTCGGGGCAGCTCCAGCTGCTGCGGGTTGCCGTCACGGACCAGCAGCGGCGGCACGTGCCCCGCGTTGATCAGATCGCATACCCCGGTGTTCAAGTCGACACGCCCGACGACGGCGGTGATGAACGCACCTCGGGTCGGGGCATTTTGAGCTACCGCGGCGCTGGCGCCGTCGGCTTGTTCGGTCAGGCTGTGCCCGGCGTGGCGGGAATTGCGCAGGCTTGCCACGCCGAGGGTGGCGGTCAACGCGCTGGCCACGCCGTGGCCCATGGCGTCGGTGACGCTGAAGTGCAGCGTGTCGCGGGCGACGCTGTAGTCGAAGGTGTCCCCACCGATGCTCGCCGACGGTTCGAGCCAGCCGGACAGGGTGAACGCGCCGCCTTCGCAGGTGAACGCGGCGGGCAGGAGCCGGCGTTGGATCTCGGCGGAGAGGGTGAAGGGCGTGGTGCGTTGTCCCCACTCGAACAGGTCGGTGTGGCGCCGGTTCGCGATCACCACGAACGCCAGCGCATGTGCGGTCCGGGCGATCTCGCCGAGCGCTTGCGGTGCTGGTGCGGCGTCCAAGCAGATCTCCAACACGCCGATGATCTCACCGCGTTCGGTGACCGGCGCGAGGACCGTCCATCCGGCGTCGGCGGCGACCACCTGCAACGCCTGAGTTCGTAACACCTGCTCGTGGGGGCCACCGTCGAACGGCACGACGGTCGCTACCTCGCCGCCGTCACGGCGGCCGTCCGCGACCGAGGTCAGCGGGGTGTGTGCCAGCCGGACCAGTGCCCGGCCGCTGAGGTCGGCGACGAGGAAGGAGACGCTGCGTGCGTGAAGCGCCGCGCCGAG
>NZ_JBFAZZ010000045.1:0-1744 GCF_040689425.1 Actinoplanes sp. NPDC051475 | reverse complement strand
TTCAGGTGCCTTGCCGTGAGTGCTGAGTTGCCGCCGGGGTGCCTGCCGTCCGCCGGTTGCGGCGGCGGTCGGCGGGCGGTTGCCGTACGGATGCGCAAGGCCTGCCGGAGCGTGGATGCCGCCCTACATTGCCTGTATTGAGCACTGGTAGCCGACCGACGGCCACTCCCCCCACTTCCACCGACGAGGAAGACGCGAGCAGACCGTGAGAGAATCCCGACCATGGGAAATCAACGCGTAGCCGGCGACATCGATGCGCGGGTCTCCCTCGCAAAGGACCACACCACCGACCACGCAGCGCTGTACGAGCTGGCCTCCGACCCGTCGGCCCAAGTTCGCGCGGCGGTTGCGGCTCGCCCGGATGCTCCGGCACAGGCGCTGCGACCCCTCGCGCGTGATCGTGACCGCACAGTCCGGGAAGCAGTCGCCAAGAATCCAGCCACCTCCCAGGGGAACCTTCTGCGCCTCGTCAGCGACGCCGACCGGTGGGTGCGCTGGGCGGTTGCGACCAATCCCGCATGTGACGCCCGGGTACGCCAGGTCATGGTGAAGGCACATGACAAGGAGCTGCGCGGCCTGCTCGCGGAAATGCGAGCGCTGGAGCCCGACCTGGCAGCCATTCTCGTCGACGACACCTCTCCCGAGGTCCGGGAGCGGCTCGCCAGCCATACCCACGACCCGGACATCATTTCGGCTCTGCTGCGAGACCGCACCGTTCGGGTACGCAAGGGCCTCGCCATCAACGAGCAGACCACCAAGGAACAGCGGCACATCTTGGCCCAGGACTCCTCGCCCGACGTCCGCGCCGCGCTGGTGCGAGCGGTGAAGCTGGACGAGGCGGACCTGCAGTCCATGCTGGGGGACCGCTCGGTGGAAGTCCGGCGCTCAATGGCCACATCCGCCGTCACCCCGCCGCACATCCGGCAGGCGCTGGAAAACGACGCCGACGAGACAGTGGCGGAAGACGCCCGCCGGTACCGCGGGTCGCAGGTCGCCGATGAACCGGCGACAGCTCCGCGCGCCGCCCACCGCCGGGCGATCGGCAAGCGTTTCCCGGGCAAGACCACCAGGTAATCCCCACCCGCACCGACTCATCCGGCCGTCCGAGGCGCCCCGATCCAAAGCCGTCGTGTCCCCTCTGAACCGCAGGTGACATCGATACATTCTGGTGGCTTGCCGTAGCACACGCGGCCACGCCCGCTCCCTGCACACCGAACGACCACACCGCGTTCCCGGTGACGAATTCGCGTGGGTCAATTGCCCCTGGGCCGACTACGCCCGGCGGGGAGGGTGCCGGAACATGCGAGCGACCACAGCAGCGACCCGGCCGGGCGGGTCCGAGCGGCCAGCAACCGTGACGGCTTGCCGGTGAGCCTGGTGGAGGCGGGGCGAGCTGAACGCTGTCGAAGTCACACCGGCTGCCGATTCCGCCTGAACCGCCGCGATTCCATCTGAGGCATGCGGAAGGCCAGCGGCCAGTGCCTGCGTGTCGTACTGATCAGCGGAGCTCGCCAAGAGCACGCGGGTCCGCATCGTCGCCGCTGGATCGCCACGGGCGCGGGCCATTTGTGGGTCGCATTCCTCAAGTAGGCCGTGTCCCCGTCGATTCAAGGGCACACCGACGTGGGCCGGATCCCGCGCAACCGGACGGCACCCGGGTGGGCACTGGTGGTGCACCGTGCGCCCTGGAATCTCTTTCACATGCCCGGCCGACAACGAGCCGGACAACGCGGGGGAGATCAGA
>NZ_JBFAZZ010000044.1:0-5375 GCF_040689425.1 Actinoplanes sp. NPDC051475 | reverse complement strand
CGGTGTGTGGTTGTTCTTTGAGAACTCAACAGGGTGCTTGATAAGCCAGTGCCAATTATGATTTACCCGGCCAGATGCTTTTGTGTCTGGTGGGATTCCTTTGGCAGCATTTTTTGTTGCCGGGATGATTTTCCACAGATTTTTGTTGGAGAGTTTGATCCTGGCTCAGGACGAACGCTGGCGGCGTGCTTAACACATGCAAGTCGAGCGGAAAGGCCCTTTCGGGGGTACTCGAGCGGCGAACGGGTGAGTAACACGTGAGCAACCTGCCCTGGACTTTGGGATAACCCTCGGAAACGGGGGCTAATACCGAATACGACCAAGCTTCGCATGGGGTCTTGGTGGAAAGTTTTTCGGTCTGGGATGGGCTCGCGGCCTATCAGCTTGTTGGTGGGGTGATGGCCTACCAAGGCGACGACGGGTAGCCGGCCTGAGAGGGCGACCGGCCACACTGGGACTGAGACACGGCCCAGACTCCTACGGGAGGCAGCAGTGGGGAATATTGCACAATGGGCGGAAGCCTGATGCAGCGACGCCGCGTGAGGGATGACGGCCTTCGGGTTGTAAACCTCTTTCAGCAGGGACGAAGCGTAAGTGACGGTACCTGCAGAAGAAGCGCCGGCCAACTACGTGCCAGCAGCCGCGGTAAGACGTAGGGCGCGAGCGTTGTCCGGATTTATTGGGCGTAAAGAGCTCGTAGGCGGCTTGTCGCGTCGACTGTGAAAACCCGCGGCTCAACCGCGGGCCTGCAGCCGATACGGGCAGGCTAGAGTTCGGTAGGGGAGACTGGAATTCCTGGTGTAGCGGTGAAATGCGCAGATATCAGGAGGAACACCGGTGGCGAAGGCGGGTCTCTGGGCCGATACTGACGCTGAGGAGCGAAAGCGTGGGGAGCGAACAGGATTAGATACCCTGGTAGTCCACGCTGTAAACGTTGGGCGCTAGGTGTGGGGGACCTCTCCGGTTCTCTGTGCCGCAGCTAACGCATTAAGCGCCCCGCCTGGGGAGTACGGCCGCAAGGCTAAAACTCAAAGGAATTGACGGGGGCCCGCACAAGCGGCGGAGCATGCGGATTAATTCGATGCAACGCGAAGAACCTTACCTGGGTTTGACATCACTCGAAAACTCGCAGAGATGCGGGGTCCTTCGGGGCGGGTGACAGGTGGTGCATGGCTGTCGTCAGCTCGTGTCGTGAGATGTTGGGTTAAGTCCCGCAACGAGCGCAACCCTCGTTCGATGTTGCCAGCGCGTTATGGCGGGGACTCATCGAAGACTGCCGGGGTCAACTCGGAGGAAGGTGGGGATGACGTCAAGTCATCATGCCCCTTATGTCCAGGGCTTCACGCATGCTACAATGGCCGGTACAAAGGGTTGCGATGCCGTGAGGTGGAGCGAATCCCAAAAAGCCGGTCTCAGTTCGGATCGGGGTCTGCAACTCGACCCCGTGAAGTCGGAGTCGCTAGTAATCGCAGATCAGCAACGCTGCGGTGAATACGTTCCCGGGCCTTGTACACACCGCCCGTCACGTCACGAAAGTCGGCAACACCCGAAGCCGGTGGCCTAACCCCTTGTGGGAGGGAGCCGTCGAAGGTGGGGCTGGCGATTGGGACGAAGTCGTAACAAGGTAGCCGTACCGGAAGGTGCGGCTGGATCACCTCCTTTCTAAGGAGCAACTAACCGGTGAAAGCCGGTCAGTAGCCCGCACCGCCCGCATGTGGTGGTGGGGTGCTCACAGGCGGAGACACTGGCCAGTTCACGTCCGGCAACGGCCGGCAGTCCTAGTACAGCCCTTTCGCGGGGTGGGAACGGGTCCTGCTGGTGCGGCTGGAGGTAGGCGATAAGCACCCTGTTGGGTCCTGAAAGAACAACCTGTGGTTGTTTTTTCGGAACGCCAGGCATGACCTGGCCCTTATACCGCTTCGGGCATGGACATCTTCGGGTGGGCCGGTTCGGGGGTTTGGTGGGGGTTGTGGGGTTGTGGGTTGGTTGTTGGTTGAGAATTGCACAGTGGACGCGAGCATCTTGTTTTTTGTGGTTAAGTTGTCAAGGGCGAACGGTGGATGCCTTGGCACCAGGAGCCGATGAAGGACGTGGGAGGCCGCGATAGGCCTGGGGGAGCTGTCAACCAAGCTGTGATCCCAGGGTGTCCGAATGGGGAAACCTAGCACGAGTCATGTCGTGTTACCGCTAGCTGAATTCATAGGCTAGTTGGGGGGAACGCGGGGAAGTGAAACATCTCAGTACCCGTAGGAAGAGAAAACAACAGTGATTCCGTGAGTAGTGGCGAGCGAAAGCGGATGTAGCCTAAACCGGTGGCGTGTGATACCTGTCAGGGGTTGCGTCGTCGGGGTTGTGGGATCTGTGTGGGAGATCTGACAGTCTTCCGAGGAGTTACAAAGTCAGTGGTTAGTCGAACGACGTGGGAAAGTCGGCCGTAGACGGTGAGAGCCCGGTAGGCGAAAGCTTCTGACCTTCTTACAGATATCCCGAGTAGCAGCGGACTCCTGAAATCTGCTGTGAATCTGCCAGGACCACCTGGTAAGGCTGAATACTTCCTGGTGACCGATAGCGGACAAGTACCGTGAGGGAATGGTGAAAAGTACCCCGGGAGGGGAGTGAAATAGTACCTGAAACCGTTCGCCTACAATCCGTCAGAGCCTTTCGGGGTGATGGCGTGCCTTTTGAAGAATGAGCCTGCGAGTTAGTGGCATGTGGCGAGGTTAACCCGTGTGGGGTAGCCGTAGCGAAAGCGAGTCTGAAGAGGGCGTTTATAGTCGCATGTTCTAGACCCGAAGCGGAGTGATCTAGCCATGGGCAGGTTGAAGCGTGGGTAAGACTGCGTGGAGGACCGAACCCACCAACGTTGAAAAGTTGGGGGATGACCTGTGGTTAGGGGTGAAAGGCCAATCAAACTCCGTGATAGCTGGTTCTCCCCGAAATGCATTTAGGTGCAGCGTCGCGTGTTTCTTGCCGGAGGTAGAGCACTGGATGGTCTAGGGGGCCTACAAGCTTACCGAAATCAGCCAAACTCCGAATGCCGGTAAGTGAGAGCGCGGCAGTGAGACTGCGGGGGATAAGCTTCGTAGTCGAGAGGGAAACAGCCCAGATCACCAGCTAAGGCCCCTAAGCGTGTGCTAAGTGGAAAAGGATGTGGGGTCGCTTAGACAACCAGGAGGTTGGCTTAGAAGCAGCCATCCTTTAAAGAGTGCGTAATAGCTCACTGGTCAAGTGGTTCCGCGCCGACAATGTAGCGGGGCTCAAGCACACCGCCGAAGCTGTGGCATTCACACAATAACTTGGTTGCATGATTTGTCATGTGATCCAGGTGTGTGGGTGGGTAGGGGAGCGTCGTATGGCGGGTGAAGCGCCGGGGTGACCCAGGTGTGGACGCCATACGAGTGAGAATGCAGGCATGAGTAGCGAATGAAGGGTGAGAAACCCTTCCGCCGGATGACCAAGGGTTCCAGGGCCAGGCTAATCCGCCCTGGGTGAGTCGGGGCCTAAGGCGAGGCCGAGAGGCGTAGTCGATGGATAACGGGTTGATATTCCCGTACCCGCGTAGGAGCGCCCACGATGAACCTCACTGTACTAACCACGCGAAGCGCCGGCGACCTTCGGGTCAAGGGTGTGGAGTCTGGGATCTTGGTGGGTAGTAGTTGAGCGATGGGGTGACGCAGGAAGGTAGCTGATCCCGGCCGGTGGTTGTGCCGGGGTAAGCGTGTAGGCCGTGCCATAGGCAAATCCGTGGCGCATTGAGGCTGAGACGTGATGCCGAGCCGATTCAGGTGAAGTCAGTGATCCTATGCTGCCGAGAAAAGCCTCTAGCGATGTTCCGAGCGGCCCGTACCCCAAACCGACACAGGTGGTCAGGTAGAGAATACCGAGGCGACGGGCGAACTGTGGTTAAGGAACTCGGCAAATTGCCCCCGTAACTTAGGGAGAAGGGGGGCCGGACGCGTGAAGCCCCTTGCGGGTGGAGCGTGGTATGGCCGCAGAGAGCAGGGGGAAGCGACTGTTTACTAAAAACACAGGTCCATGCGAAGTCGTAAGACGATGTATATGGACTGACGCCTGCCCGGTGCTGGAACGTTAAGGGGACCTGTTAGCTCTTCGGGGCGAAGCGGAGAACTTAAGCGCCAGTAAACGGCGGTGGTAACTATAACCATCCTAAGGTAGCGAAATTCCTTGTCGGGTAAGTTCCGACCTGCACGAATGGCGTAACGACTTCCCCACTGTCTCAACCACAGGCCCGGCGAAATTGCAGTACGAGTAAAGATGCTCGTTACGCGCGGCAGGACGGAAAGACCCCGGGACCTTTACTATAGCTTGACATTGGTATCCGAATGTAATTGTGTAGGATAGGTGGGAGCCGGTGAAGCTCGGACGCCAGTTCGGGTGGAGGCAATCTTGAAATACCACTCTGTTGGATTTGGGTATCTAACTTGCGGCCCTGATCGGGTCGAGGGACAGTGTCTGGTGGGTAGTTTAACTGGGGCGGTTGCCTCCTAAAAGGTAACGGAGGCGCCCAAAGGTTCCCTCAGCCTGGTTGGCAATCAGGTGTTGAGTGTAAGTACATAAGGGAGCTTGACTGTGAGACTGACAGGTCGAGCAGGGACGAAAGTCGGGACTAGTGATCCGGCACTTGCGTGTGGAAGCGGTGTCGCTCAACGGATAAAAGGTACCCCGGGGATAACAGGCTGATCTTCCCCAAGAGTCCATATCGACGGGATGGTTTGGCACCTCGATGTCGGCTCGTCGCATCCTGGGGCTGTAGCAGGTCCCAAGGGTTGGGCTGTTCGCCCATTAAAGCGGTACGCGAGCTGGGTTTAGAACGTCGTGAGACAGTTCGGTCCCTATCCGCCGTGCGCGTTGGATACTTGAGAAGGGCTGTCCCTAGTACGAGAGGACCGGGACGGACGAACCTCTGGTGTGCCAGTTGTCCCGCCAGGGGCACGGCTGGTTGGCTACGTTCGGAAGGGATAACCGCTGAAAGCATCTAAGCGGGAAGCTCGCTTCGAGATGAGGTATCCCACCACCTTGAGTGGGTAAGGCTCCCAGCTAGACTACTGGGTTGATAGGCCGGAGATGTAAGCCAGGTAACTGGTTCAGTCGACCGGTACTAATAGGCCGAGGGCTTAACCACCTAAAATTTGGTGCTCGACACGCGTCCACTGTGTGATTCACAGCAAACAACCACCACCCCCAGCAGCTTTGGGGTTGTCTGGTGAAGGTTGTGTTGCTGAAAGATGTTTCGGTGGTTATAGCGGAGGGGAAACGCCCGGTCTCATTCCGAACCCGGAAGCTAAGCCCTCCAGCGCCGATGGTACTGCACTCGGGAGGGTGTGGGAGAGTAGGACGCCGCCGGACTCAACGTA
>NZ_JBFAZZ010000043.1:0-5447 GCF_040689425.1 Actinoplanes sp. NPDC051475 | reverse complement strand
CGGGGGGCTTTGCGGCCGGTGCTGCGGTCGGGTCCGGTGCCGATGTCGTTCGCGCAGCAGCGGTTGTGGTTCATCGATCAGTTGGAGGGTGCCGGTAGCACGTACAACATGCCGGTCGGCTACCGCCTGACGGGCAGCCTGGACGTGGATGCCTTCCATGCGGCGTTGTCGGATGTGGTGGCGCGGCACGAGAGTCTGCGGACCGTGCTGCGCGAGATCGACGGGCAGCCGATGCAGGTCGTCCTGCCCGCCGAGCCGATCGCGCTGCATCGCGCGGCGCTGGAGGGCGGGGACCTCGATCCGCTGCTGCAGGAACTCGGTGCCTACGTCTTCGATCTGGCGACCGAGACGCCGCTGCGCGCGACCCTGGTCGACATCGGTCCCGACGACCACGTCCTGATGCTGCTGTTCCACCACACCGGCAGCGACGGGGAATCCCTGGCTCCGCTGCGCAACGACCTCGCCGAGGCGTACCGGTCGCGGCTGGCCGGCGAGGCGCCGCGGTGGCGCCCCCTGCCGGTGCAGTACGCCGACTACGCCCTCTGGCAACGCGACCTGCTCGCCGAAGACCAGATCGACTACTGGCGTACGGCCCTGGCGGGTCTCCCCGTCGAGCTGGACTACCCGACCGATCGGCCCCGGCCCCCGGTGGCGAGCGGCCGCGGCGACGCCTTCGTCGTCGACCTGGGCGAAGCCCTGCATCAGCGGCTCGACGGTCTGGTCCGGGCCACCGGGACGACGCTGTCCATGGTGGCGCATGCCGCGCTCGCGACCGTCCTGACGCGATTGGGCGCCGGAACGGATATTCCTATCGGTACGCCGGCAGCCGGGCGCAACGACGAACAGCTCGACGCGTTGATCGGCTTCTTCGTCAACACGCTGGTGCTGCGGACCGACACCAGTGGCGATCCGACCTTCGCGGAGTTGCTGGAGCGGGTGCGCGAGACCAGCCTGGCGGCGTACAACCACCAGGACATCCCGTTCGACCGGATCGTCGAGGCCGTCAACCCGCCCCGGTCGCCGGCCCGCAACCCGCTGTTCCAGGTCATGCTCCAGGTCGCCACCCGGAGCACCGGCACGGCCTTCGAGCTGCCGGGGCTCGCCGTGAGCGAGGTGTCGGCGGCGCCGCAGATGGAGAAGTTCGACCTCTCGATCACCGTGCAGGCCGAGGTCGGTGCGGACCGTTCGCCCGGAGCGCTGCGGGCGTTCGTACGGTTCGCCACGGACCTGTTCGACCGCCCGACGATGAGCCGGCTGATCGAGCGGTTCGGCCGGGTCCTCGCTGCGATGGCGGCCGATCCCGCGACCCGGCTCGGCACGGTCGACGTCCTCGACGCCGAGGAACGGCGGCTCGTGCTCACCGGCTGGAACGACACGGCGGCGCCGATGCCGGCGGAGCTGCTCACCGACCGGATCGCCGGCTGCGCGCGACGGACCCCGGCGGCCACCGCGCTGGTCTCGGAGGGCACCGAAGTCTCGTACGCGGAGCTCGACGAGTGGTCCGACCGGCTGGCGCAGCACCTCGTCGCCCGCGGCGTCGGACCGGAGTCGGTGGTCGGCCTGTGCCTGCCCCGGGGCGCCGACACCGTCGCGGCCATCCTGGCGGTGTGGAAGGCGGGCGGCGCGTACCTGCCGATGGATCCGGCGTACCCGGGGGACCGGATCGCCTTCATGCTCGCCGACAGCGGGGCGACCACCGTGCTCACCGCCTCCGGCGTGCCGGACCTGATGTGGCCGCCGGACGTGTCCGTGATCGTGCTCGACGCCGCCGCGGAGGACATCCGGCGGTGCCCGGCGATCCGGCCGGCGGTACGGGTGCCGGCGGCGGCCCTGGCGTACGTCATCTACACGTCGGGGTCGACCGGGCGTCCCAAAGGCGTCGCGGTGACCCACGGTTCCCTCGCCAACTACGTCGCGTCGGCCACCGACAGGCTGGCGCTGGGCCGGTCCGGCGGGCGCTACGCCCTCCTCCAGCCCCAGGTCACCGACCTCGGAAACACCATCGTTTTCACCAGCCTCGCCACCGGCGGTGAGCTGCACGTGATGCCCGCCGACACGGTGACCGACCCGGCCGCCGTCGCCGAGTACCTGACCGCCCACGCGATCGACTACCTGAAGGTGGTGCCGTCGCACCTGGCGACGCTGTCCATCGACGGCGTCGACCGGGTGCTGCCCTCGCGGTCGGTCGTGCTCGGTGGTGAGGCCGCGTCGCCCGGATGGCTGCGGGAGCTGCTGCAGGCGGCCGGCGACGTGGAGGTCTTCAACCACTACGGTCCGACCGAGACCACCATCGGCGTGCTCACCACCCGGCTCAAGCCCGGTGACGGCCGGGCGCCGATCGGAGCCCCGATCGCGAACACCCGGGCGTACGTGCTGGACGACCGGCTGCGCCCGGTGCCGGTCGGCGTGACCGGCGAGCTCTACGTCGCCGGTGCGGGCCTGGCCCGCGGGTACGTGGGCCGCCCGGACCTCACCGCCGAGCGGTTCGTGGCGTGCCCGTTCGAGCCCGGCGCCCGGATGTACCGCACCGGTGACCGGGTGCGCTGGTCGCCGGACGGGCAGCTGTGGTTCGAGGGCCGCGCCGACGACCAGGTGAAGGTCCGCGGCTTCCGGATCGAGCCGGACGAGGTCCGCGCCGCGGTGGAGGCCGCTCCGGGCGTCTCCCAGGCGGCCGTGGTGGCCTTCGAGGACGTGCCGGGCGACGTGCGGCTGGTGGCCTATGTGGTCCCGCAGGCCGGTGCCGACACCGGCGGGCTGCCCGCGTCCGTCCGCGGGTTCGTGAGCACCCGCCTGCCGGCGTTCATGACGCCGGCCGCCGTGGTGGTGCTGGAGCGCTTGCCGCTGACGTCGAACGGCAAGCTGGACCGCGCGGCCCTGCCCGCACCCGACTTCGCGGGCGCGGCGGCGGGAAGTGCGCCGGCGCGCAATGCGCAGGAGCAGTTGCTGTGCACGCTCTTCGCCGAGGTCCTGAGCGTCGAGCGGGTCGGCATCGACGACAACTTCTTCGATCTCGGCGGCCACTCGCTGCTGGCGACCCGCCTGGTCGCCCGCATCCGCACCGCGTTCGACCTCGACGTGTCCGTCCGGGCCCTGTTCGAGGCGCCCACGCCGGCCACGCTGGCCCGGTGGCTCGTCACGGTCGGCATCCGGGACGCCTTCGAAGTCGTGTACCCGATGCGCACCACCGGATCGCAGCCGCCGCTGTTCTGCCTGCACCCCGGCAGCGGCTTGGCCTGGGTGTACAGCGGGCTGCTGCGGCACCTGGATCCCGAGGTCCCGCTTTACGGCATCCAGTCGCTGGGCCTGTCCCGCACCTCGACCCGTCCGGACACCCTCACCGGGATGGCGCGCGAGTACGCCCGGCACATCCGGTCGGTTCAGCCGCACGGCCCGTACCGGCTGATGGGCTGGTCGCTGGGCGGCGTGATGGCGCACGAGGTGGCGGTGCAGCTGCAGGCGGCCGGTGAGCAGGTCACCCTGCTCGGCATCCTCGACACCGACGCGATCTACGACCACGACACCGCCGGCACCCCGGTGCCGGCGGAGTTCCTGCGGTATGTCCCCGGCGACCCGGATGCGGTCGCCGCGGAGATCAAGCTGCTCGCGGCGGGCGGCCCGCATGGCGTACCGGTGCTGAACGCGCTCAACGGCGACGAGCAGCCCATGGTGGTCAGTGCCCTGCGCTACCACCAGCAGGTCCGGCCTCGGCACGTGCCGAACGTCTACCGGGGTGACCTGCTGTTCGTCCGGGCGACCGCGGAGAAGGACGAGCTCCTGCCGGCGGAACGCACCTGGGGCGCGTACGTCGACGGCCGGATCGACGAGGTGCACATCGACTGCACCCACTTCCAGCTGCTCGACATGGCGCCGCTGGCGGCCATCGGCGACGCGCCCACCGCCAAGCCGCTGTCGATGATCGCCCAGGCCCTGAACGAGCGACTGGGCTCGTACCGATCCCGGCGGGAGGGTGCCGACTAGTCAGCGCTTCCGAACCGCACCACCGATCCTGGCACGCACCATCCGCACATATTGGAGTCCTCGGGTGAGCCAAGCCCCCACCTCGTCCCCTGACAGCACCGTCGATCCCGCCGCCGGCGACAACCGCTCGTGGCTGGTCCGCCGCGGGCTGCTGCTCGAGTCCGTACAGCAGCGCCGGCTGGCCACCGGCACCTTCATCAACCAGCTCGGCACGGGCGCCTTCCTGGCGACCGTGCCGCTGTACGGCATCCGGGTCCTCGACCTGTCCGTGCAGCAGGTCGGCCTCGGCCTCAGCATCGCGGCGGTGGTCGGCCTGGTCGCCGGCATCCCGGTCGGGCACCTGGCCGACCGGCGCGGACCGCGGGAGATCTACCTGCTCACCCTGCTCGTCCAGGCCGTCGCCATGGTGGGGCTGCTGTTCGCCCACTCGTTCTGGGCGTTCGCGCTGGCGGTGACGATCACGGACCTTGCCGGTTCGTCCGGCGGCGCCGCGCGCGGGCCGCTGGTGCGCCGCGTCGGCGGGGACGAGGTCCCGAAGTTCCGGTCCTACCTGCGGTCGGTGGCGATGCTCGCCGGCACCTTCGGCGCGCTGTCCGCCGGTGTGGTGGTGCAGATCGACACCGACCTGGCGTACCAGCTGCTGATCATCGGCAACGCGCTGACCTTCGTGGGTTGCGCCCTGGTCATGGCCCAGATGCCCAAGCTGCCGCCGCTGCCCTCGCCGCCGGAGGTCGGCCGCTGGATCGCGCTCAAGGACAAGCCGTACGTCGCGTTCGTGGTGCTCGACGGCATCATGTGGATCCAGGGCGAGGTGCTCACCTTCGCGCTCCCGCTGTGGGTGGTCCTGCACACCGACGCCCCACGCTGGTTCGTGGGCCTGGCGATCGCCGTCAACACGGCGATGGTGGTGCTGTTCCAGGTACGGGCCAGCCGCGGGGTCGAGGGCGGGTCCGCCGCCGGCCGGGCATTCCGCCGCGCGGGCGTCGCGTTCCTGCTCGGCATGGCGATCGTCGCGTTCGCCGCGGGCATTCCGGGCTGGCTGGCGGCCACCATCATGGTGCTCGGCGTCGGTATCCACACGATCGGCGAGCTGTGGCACGCCGCCGGATCGCTGGAGCTGCGTTTCCGGATGGCCCCGGCGCACGCCCAGGGCCAGTACTCCGGCGTGTTCGGCATGGGCATGGGCCTGTGCTACGTCGTCGCGCCCAGCCTGCTCGGCCTGCTGCTGATCACCTGGGGCAAGCCGGGCTGGTTCCTGATGGGCGGCGTGTTCGTCCTGGCCGGCCTCGCCATGCCGGCCGTCGTGAAGTGGGGCGAGCGGACCCGGCCGGAGATGGCCGAAGCCGTCGCCTGACGGAGAGCCTGGATCCCGGGCCCCGGGCGGCCGATCGGCCCACTTCACGACGGCCGGCATGGCGAGGCCGGCCAGGACGAACACGCCGCCCATCAGGAACCAGCCCGGCTTGCCC
>NZ_JBFAZZ010000042.1:0-5593 GCF_040689425.1 Actinoplanes sp. NPDC051475 | reverse complement strand
CCAGGCCCGTACCCGCCAAATACAAGTCGCCCACCACACCCGGCGGCACCAGACCCAGCGCATCGTCCAGCACGTACGCCGACATCCCATCCAGCAGCCGGCCGATCGGCACCTGCGACGGCACCTGCTCCGGAGCGTCCCACCGGGCGGTGCTGGCGAACAGCGTGGTCTCCGTCGGGCCGTACGCGGTGCGTACCCGGATGCCCGGGCAGTGTTCGAGCACCCGCCGGATGGCGACCGGGGAGGCCACGTCGCCGCCGGTGAAGACCTCGCTGACGCCGGCGAAACACTCGGGCCGTTCCTCGGCGATGACCCGGAACAGCCCGGCGGACACGTCCAGCGCGGTGATTTCTTCGGTACGGATGAGCTCCGCGATCTGTTCCACCGTGGGGTTCGCATCCGGGCCGATCACCGTCGTGCCGCCGTGCAGCAGCGGGTACCAGAGCATGTAGGTCGACGGGTCGAACTCGTACGGCGTCACCATCAGCACCCGGTCGTGCGTGCCGGAGTCGAAGAGCGAGTCGTCGAGCAGGTCGAAGACGTTCTGGTGGGTGACGGCCACGCCTTTGGGGCGGCCGGTCGAGCCGGAGGTGTAGATGACGTACGCGAGCTGGTCCCGGCGGCCGACGACACCGGGGTCCCCGGCCGGGCCGCCGAGGTCCTCGTCGGCGCTGATCACCGTGGCGACCTCCGGCAGGGCGGCACCGAGCAGCTCTCCGCCGGTCACCAGCACTGTTGCCCCGGACTCGGCGATGATGGTGTTCATCCGCTCGAGCGGGAACGCCTGCTGGAGCGGGAGGTAGCACGCGCCGGTCTTGAGCACGGCGGTGAGCGCGACGACGAGCTCCACGCTGCGATCCATGAGCGTCGCCACCGGCCGGTCGGGGCCGGCGCCGGCGGCGAGCAGCCGCTGGGCGAGCCGGTTGGCCCGGGCGTCGAGTTCGGCGTAGGTGAGGCTGCGGCCGGCGCAGCGCACGGCCACCGCGTCCGGCGTGCGCCGCACCTGCCGGCGGAACGCCTCCTGCAGCGACGGCTCCGGCGCTCGGGCGGCCGGAGCCGGACCTGTGCCCTGGCGGGCGAGCAGCTCGCGCTCGGCACCGTCGAGGACGTCGATGGCGGCGAGGTGCCGGTCCGGTCCGGCGACCGCGGCCTCCAGGACCCGGACGAACCGGCCGACCATGGACCGCACGGTGCCCTCGTCGAACAGATCGCTCGCGAACGTGACCGCGGCGTGCAGCGGTCCCGGCATCCCGTCCGTCCGCGATGCCGCGATGTCGACGGTGAAGTCGAAGCGGGCCAATCCCGTGAAGTCGGGGGTCTCGGTGACCTCCAGCCCCGGCAGGTCGAAGGCGGGGCCGGCGGCGTCCGCGGTGACCTGGAGCAGGATCTGGAAGAGGGGGTTGCGGCCCGGCGTACGCGGCGGGTTGAGGGCCTCGACGATCCGGTCGAACGGCACGTCCTGGTGGTTGTACGCCGCCAGACTGCTCTCGCGGACCCGCTCCAGCAACTCGACGAACGTCGGGTTCCCGCTGGTGTCGGTCCGCAAAACCAGCGTGTTGACGAAGAACCCGATCAGGTCGTCGAGCTGCTCATCGTTGCGCCCGGCCGCCGGCGTACCGATAGGGATGTCGGTCCCGGCACCCAGCCGAGTCAATACGGTCGCCAACGCCGCGTGCGCAACCATCAACATGGTCGTGCCGGTACGCCGGCACAACTCCAGCATCGCCGCGTGCAGCCCGGCGCCCAGCTCCACAGTGAAGCCCTGACCGCGTCCGCTGGCCACCGCCGGGCGGGGCCGATCGGTCGGATACTCCAACTCCACCGGCAGATCCGCCAGCGCCGACCGCCAGAATTCCACCTGCGCCTCGATCGGCAGCTGGTGCTGCCACAGCGCGTAGTCGGCGTACTGCACCGGCAATGGCAGCCAGTCCGGAGCGTGACCGGCGAGACGGGCCCGATAGGCCTCGGCGAGATCACGCCGCAGCGGACCCTCGGACTCACCGTCGGCGCCGCTGTGATGGAACAACAGCATCAACACGTGATCGTCCGGGCCGACCTCCACCAAGGTGACCCGCAGCGGCGCCTCGGCCGCCAGGTCGAAGACGTACTCGGCCAGCCGATCCGGCACCGACGCCCGGTGCACCGTCACCGGCTCGGCCGGCAGGATCACCTGCACCGGCTGCCCGTCCACCTCCCGCAGCACTGTCCGCAGACTCTCGTGCCGCGCCACCACATCCGACAACGCCGCGCTCAGGGCCTCGACGTCCAGGGAACCGGTCAGGCGGTAGCTCACCGGCAGGTTGTAGGTGCTGCTCGCACCCTCCAACCGGTCGATGAACCACAACCGCTGCTGCGCGAACGACATCGGCACCGCACCGGCACGCCGCATCGGCACCAACGCCGGACGGGCGGACTCGGCACCGTCCAGGCGGGACGCCAGCTGCGCCACGGTCGGCGCCTCGAAGACGACCCGCACGGACAGCTCGACGCCGAAGACCGTACGCACCCGCGACACCAGCCGGGTGCCCAGCAGCGAGTGTCCGCCGAGGTCGAAGAAGTTGTCGTCGACACCGACCTGCGGCACACCGAGCACGTCGGCGAACAGCCCGCAGAGGATCTCCTCCCGCGGGTTACCCGGACCCCGCACCACGGCGGCGCCCGCCGTGTAGTCGGGGGCCGGCAACGCCTTGCGGTCCAGCTTGCCGTTCGAGGTCAGCGGCAGCCGCTCCAGCACCATCACCGCCGCGGGCACCATGTACTCCGGCAGCACGGCGGCCACGTGGTCGCGGACGCCCGCCTCCAGCCCCTCGGCGCCGGCCGCGGCGGGAACCACGTACGCGACCAGCCGGGTGTCGCCGGGACGGTCCTGGCGTGCCACGACCGCGGCCTGAACCACCTGAGCGTGCGTCTCGATGACCGACTGGACCTCGCCCGGCTCGATCCGGAAACCGCGGATCTTCACCTGGTCGTCGGCCCGGCCGAGGAACGTGAGCGTGCCGTCGGCGTTCCACCGCGCCAGGTCCCCGGTGCGGTACATCCGCTCGCCGCCGGACTCGAACGGGCAGGCCACGAACCGCTCGGCGGTCAGGTCCGGCCGGTTGTGGTAGCCGCGGGCCAGCTGGGTGCCGGCCAGGTAGAGCTCGCCCGGCACACCGGCCGGCACCGGCCGGAGCGCCGCGTCCAGGACGTACGCGCGGGTGTTCCACACGGGCCGGCCGATCGGCGGGTCGTCGCGGTCAGCGGTGGATACGAACGTCGCCGTGGAGTTCACGGTGACCTCGGTGGGGCCGTACGTGTTCGACAGCAGCACCCGGTCGCCGGGGTGGTCCAGGAACAGCTCCACCGAATGCTGGCGCATCGCCTCGCCGGCGACGTTGACGACCCGGAGGCGCTCCGGCCACGCGATCGCGTCACCGGCCGCCACCAGCTCGTGCCAGTACCCGGTCGGCAGCCCGATCATGGTGAGCGCCGCGCCGACCGGCCGGCGCATCAGCTCGGGCAGCTGACCGGCGGGATCCCGCGGCACCAGCAGGGAGCCGCCCGAGATGAGGATCGGGTAGATGTCCTCCACGTGCGGGTCCCAGCTCACCGACGAGAACTGGACCAGCCGGTCGTCCGGGCCGAGCGCGAAGAAGTCCCGTACCCACCGCACCTGGCTGACCATCGCGGAGTGCGGGATCACGGTCCCCTTGGGCCGGCCGGTGGAGCCGGACGTGTAGATCACGTACGCGGGATGGGCGGCGCGCAGCGGAGCCGGCCGGTCCTCGTCGGTGACCGGCTCGGCGGAAGCGCGGTTCCACTCGTCGGCGGTGGCGGGCGCGTCGAGCACCACGGTCGGCACCGCGGCGGCGAGGCTCGGCACCGTCTCCTCGACGGCGACGGCACACACCGGCCGGCAGTCCTCGATCATGTACGCGGTCCGGTCCGCCGGGTAGTCGGCGTCGAGCGGAAGGTACGCCGCACCGGCCTTGAGCACCGCGAGCAGGGCGGTCACCAGCTCGGGACCGCGGGGGACGCAGACCGCCACGGCGGCCTCGGGTCCGGCGCCGCGGGCGACAAGCATGCGCGCCAGACGGTTCGCCCGCGCTTCCAGCTCCGCGTACGTGACCTCGACCCCCTCGTCCACCAGCGCGACGGCCTGCGGGGTCCGACTCGCCTGCGCCGCGAACAGCTCCGGAACCAGCGCCGTGCGCAGCGCCTCCGGTGCCGCGGTCTCGTTCCAGCCGACCAGCGTGCGGCGCAGCTCCGCCTCGCCCATCAGCTCGATCGCGCCGAGGGGCAGATCCGCGTCGGCCACGACGCAACGCAACACCCGGATCAGCCGCTCGGTGATCAGCCGTGCCGAGGGCTCGTCGAACAGGTCGGTGGCGAAGCCGGTCAGCAGGCGCAGCGGCCCGGGGGTTCCGTCCACGCTCGTCGCCGGCTGGAGGTCGAACGACAGGTCGAACATCTCCGTCCGCTGCTCCTCGGGCAGCGGGTACGCCGAGAGCCCGGGCAGCTCGGGCACGAGGTCCGTGCCGGCGTCGACCTGGAGCATGACCTGGAACAACGGGTTACGTCCCGGCGACCGGGGCGGATTGACGGCCTCGACGATCCGGTCGAACGGGATGTCCTGGTGCTGGTACGCCGCCAAGCTGGTCTCCCGCACCCGCTCCAGCAGCTCGGCGAAGGTCGGATCACCACTGGTGTCGGTCCGCAGCACCAACGTGTTGACGAAGAACCCGATCAGGTCGTCGAGCTGCTCATCGCTACGCCCCGCCGCCGGGGTACCGATCGGGATGTCGGTGCCGGCACCCAGCCGCGTCAGCACTGTCGCCAGCGCCGCATGACCCAGCATCACCATGGTGGTGCCGGTGCGCCGGCACAACTCCAGCATCGCCGCGTGCAACCCGGCGTCGAGTTCTACGGCGAAGCCCTGACCGCGGCCGCTGGCCATCGCCGGGCGCGCCCGGTCGGTCGGGTACTCCAGTTCCACCGGCAGATCCGCCAAGGCCGCACGCCAGAACTCGGCCTGCGCGTCGATGGTGCGGGCCAGCTCTTCGCGCTGCCACACCGCGTAGTCGGCGTACTGCACCGGCAGGGGTTGCCAGTCGGGTGCTTCGCCGGCGAGCCGCGCCCGGTAGGCCTCGGCCAGGTCACGCCGCAGGGGGGTCATGGACTCGCCGTCGCTGCCGGTGTGGTGGAACAACAGCAGGAGGGCCCACTCGCCGGGGCCGAGGTCGATCAGGTGCACGCGGAGCGGCGGCTCGTGGGCGAGATCGAAGACCCGGCCGGCGAGCTCCTGAAGCAACTCGTTGAGGTCCCTGCCCTCGATCGCCGTACGGTGCAGCGTGATCGGCTCGGCCGGCAGGACGACCTGCATCGGCTGCCCGTCGATCTCACGCAGCACGGTCCGCAGACTCTCGTGCCGCGCCACCACATCCGACAACGCCGCATGCAGGGCATCCACGTCCAGGCTGCCCGTCAGGCGGTAGCCGACCGGCATGTTGTACGTGCTGCCGGCACCCTCCAACTGATCGATGAACCACAACCGCTGCTGCGCGAACGACATCGGCACCGGACCCGACCGCAGCACCGGCCGCAAAGCCCCCCG
>NZ_JBFAZZ010000041.1:0-11605 GCF_040689425.1 Actinoplanes sp. NPDC051475 | reverse complement strand
GAGGTCAGCGGGGTGTGTGCCAGCCGGACCAGTGCCCGGCCGCTGAGGTCGGCGACGAGGAAGGAGACGCTGCGTGCGTGAAGCGCCGCGCCGAGTTCCCGAGTGACGGCCTCGACAGCCTGCACGGGCGTGGCGTCCTCGGCCGCGGCCAGCACCCGGGACAGCGACACCTCGACCGTGGGGTCCATGTCGGCAGCATACGGACACCAGGGCCGTGGGTGCCCCGGAGCAGAGGCGACAGGGCGCGCGTCATATGCAAGGCATAGTGATCCATCTCGCTGGGTATGTCTCGGCGGTGACTTCAGATGAGGAGACGTCGCGCGCAGAGCGGACCGCTTCGGCCATGCACCGGACGGCCGAGCAACTAGAGGTGGCGGAAGCCATCTTGCATCGCAGCGCTGAAGACTCCCCCAACACCGGCACCGCTGCCCGGCTGCACGCACTCGGTGACCAGGTCACCGCGCAGGCGCACGACATCGACCGGCGCGCCAACCGGCTGCCGGCCGAGCGCGACCAGCCGTCGTAGCCCGGCACACAGGCACCCTTCCCGGCCCGACCGCCGCAGGCTGGGAGCAAGCCGCCGGCAGAGACCACCGTTCGGCATCGAGATCACCGATGAGTACGGCCCGCCAGGAGGGCGCGCGGCGAAGGAGCTGAGGGCTCTGGCTCTGGCCGACGACCAGGGATGGCACCGCCGGACCGCAGCGCCTTTCGGACCCGGATGAGCCGATGACCTGGCCGGCCGTGCACCGGCGACGGCGGAATCGCGGCGACACCGGCAACAGCAGGGCCGGGAACCCGGAAACGTCCGCGAGTGCCCTGATGAAACGCCGAACGGCGGCCCGCTGAAATCAGTCGGACCGCCGTTCGTGAAGCGTGGATCAGAGCGGGCGGATGTTCTCCGCCTGCAGGCCCTTCTGGCCCTGGGTGATGTCGAACTCCACCTTCTGGTTCTCGTCGAGGCTGCGGAAGCCGCTCGCCGAGATCGCGGAGAAGTGGGCGAAGACGTCGGCGCCGCCGTCGTCGGGGGTGATGAAGCCGAAGCCCTTGTCGGCGTTGAACCACTTCACGGTGCCTGTAGTCATATCTGCTCCTTCGCAGGCTGGTAGAGGCCGCACGGTGCGGACCCTTGCGCCGCCGCGTTGATCACCCGCGTCGGAACCGACACGCACAAACGAAAGCGCCCGCATGGATTGAGATAACCCATCAGGCGCCGAAAACGTCTACGGAAATCAAAACTGCAACGAGGCAACGGTAGCACACGAGCAGCCGCCGGCTACCCACCGCACGTGTGACGTGAAATGAACCCCACGGCATCCGGTTCCGTTGGGGGTCGGTACTGCCGCCTACCCCGGAGTGCCGCCATGTCAACGAGCCCCGAAGGCCCGCCCCCGTCCACGTACATCCAGCCCGCCGCGGAGAATTACGCCCTCCGAGACATCAAAGTCAAGCTCCGCGCTGCGCTCACGGACGAGTGGTACAGGGCGAACCAGGCTGGAGACGCTTCGAGGGACTACAGCAGGAGGGATCTCGTCACGTCCCACCTCGAGATGGTGGAGAAGTGGCAGCCCCCCGCGCCCGCCGGCGGGATCCCGCGCGGGGGTGGCGCGAAGAAGGGCCGGCAGGTCCGGCCGCCCGCCGTGGAGAGGGCGGATCTGCTTATGCAGATGCTGACCCACTTCCCGAAGCTCGACGACCTGCTGGAGCGAACCGGGACCGTACGCGACGCACTGAAAGACGCCCGGGCCGCGCAGGAGCGGATGAGCGCGCCCCAGTCGTTCAGCCGCTGGCGGAACCCTTTCGCCAAGGCCGCTCATCTGGTGTACCCGGGGTACGAGCACCTCGCGCGGCGCCAGCCGTCAGCTTCGCCGGTCGTGCCGCCCGGACTGAGGCGCACTGCCCCGACGACCGCCAGGCGCAGCGTGAGGTGATGTGTCCCCGGCGACGTGGCACAAAGGCGTGATGGAACGTCTCGGTGAGGTCCATACAGTGAATCTGCATCCGGCGATCACTAAGGAACCCCATGAACTGGCGTCTCGTCCTTGCCGTCCCCACCGTCTCCACCACGGCGATCCTCGCGCTCGCCGCGTGCGGGCAGAGCACCTCCTCGACCCCGGCGGGCGCCGCCCCGACGGCGACAGGTACCGCCGTCCCCACGGCGACGGACAGCGGCCCGGTGCACAAGGCGACGAAAGCTCCGACGAAAACGCCGTCCAAGGCCCCGATCGGCGACCCGGGCGATCCGGACGCGCCCACCTGCACGACGGCCAACCTGAAGATCACGATCGGCGAAGCGGACGGCGCCGCCGGGCACAGCATCGCCCCGGTGCATTTCCAGAACACCGGTCCGACGTGCTGGATCAAGGGCTACCCGACGGTGGTGAGCCTTGACGCGGCCGGCAATCCCGGGAAGACCGCCGAGCAGACCCTGAGCGGCTACGCCGGCTCCCACCTCAGCGAGATCTCGCCGTACCTGCTGAACAAGGGCGACACGGCGACCGCACTCGTCGAAACCCTCAACGCCAACGAGGACGGCACCGCCTGTACGGCGGTGACCTCCGTGCGGATCAGCCCGCCGAAGCAGACCAGTTCGGTGAAGGTGTCCTGGACCGGCGGTTGCGCCCGATTCCAGGTGCACCCCGTCATCCGCGGCATGACCGGCCAGGCCGATTGAGCTGAAGCAGCCCCAGGGCGCGGCCTGGCCCCGGATACTGCGATGTCAAGGCGATACGATCCCCGGCGTTGATCTTCGAGCGTGCCTCGGCCACTCGCCAAAGGGGATACATCTTGCGCACCAGAGCGCTCGCCGTCGCCGCAGTCTGCGTCGCCACGGTCGGCACTGTCGTTCTGCCCACCGCGCC
Organism: Actinoplanes sp. NPDC051475; assembly: GCF_040689425.1. Taxonomy (NCBI): domain Bacteria; kingdom Bacillati; phylum Actinomycetota; class Actinomycetes; order Micromonosporales; family Micromonosporaceae; genus Actinoplanes; species Actinoplanes sp. NPDC051475. The sequence goes on along the minus strand of NZ_JBFAZZ010000041.1, from coordinate 8,744 downwards.
GACCTTGGCTGCTGCTCCGGCTGCTCCGGCTCCGATCTTCGACTTCAACGGCGACGGCTATCCGGATCTGGCCTCGAGTGCCGACTCCGCCACCATCAACGGCGTCGCCGGCGCTGGAGCGCTGGCTGTGGTCTACGGGTCTGCGACGGGACTGCGGTACGACGCGGCTTCGATCATCAGCCAGGCCACGCCTGGCGTGCCGGGCGACCCGACGCCGCAGGGATCCTGGGGGGTGTTCGACGGCGCCGGTGACCTGAACGGCGACGGCTACGACGACCTGGTGGTGCACCCGCTGAACCCGGCGCGCACAAAGTATGTGCTCTGGGGCAGCAAGAACGGCATTACCGGCGCCGGCACCGTCCTGCCCGCGGGCAACAGAACGCCCAACTCGCCGTGGCTGTACACAGCCCAGCCGATCGCCTTCGGTGACGTCAACGGCGACCACGTCGACGACATCGTCGCCGCGGGCAACATCGGCGGCGGGCCGGGCCTCACCGTACTGCTGGGGCCCCTCGACCGGACGACCGGCGCGTCCGCCGACGTGTGGTTCCGCGACACCAGGACCCTTGACAACGTCGCCCCGAACATCACCTTCGTGGGTGACACGACCGGCGACCGGAAGGCCGACATCGCGGTCAGCGCCATCGACCGCGGCGACGGGCGTACCGGCGGGGTGGTTCTGAAGGGTTCGACCACCGGGCTGATCAAGGGCGGCTCCTTCGACGCGCCGAACATGGACCCGGGCACGATGAACGCGCAATGGCCGGTCGCCGCGTACGGCGACCTGAACCGGGACGGCTATCCGGACCTGGTCGCCGGCTACCGGAAACTGAATAAGGTCTACGTCGCGTACGGCGGTCCCGACGGCGTCAGCACCACGATCCCGGCCCGCTCGTACGACCAGGACTCCCCCGGTGTGCCCGGTTCCACCGAAATGCGCGACCAGTTCGGGACAGCCGTGGCCATTGGCGACACCGACCGGGACGGCTACGCGGACCTGATCATCGGTGCGCCCAGCGAGACCGGCAGCGACCCTGCGGCTGCGGAGTCCGGGTCGATCACCGTGTTGCGAGGCAGCGCCGCCGGGATCACCACTACCGGCGCGAAGTCGTTCACCCAGAACGCCAAGGACGTCCCGAGCACCTCGGAATACCACGACTGGTTCGGCTGGTCGCTTGCCGTGACCGACACCGACCGCAACGGCAAGCCGGAGGTCTACGTCGGCGGGTTCGGCGAGGACACCGGCCGCGGCCGGATCTGGGTCCTGCCGACCGGCACCTCCGGCGTCACCGGCATCGGTTCCACCAGCTTCCACCTCGGTACGCTCGGCGGCCCGCCCGGCGGCCGCATCAGCCGCTACCTCGCCGGCTGAGGTCCGGCAGCCGGCGAGAATGCGACGTTGGTTGCGAGTCCGCGCAGAAGCGAGGCTCGGCGGGACGACAGCCGCACTTACGAGGCGATCCGGGGCTTCGGGGGTCAGATGCCCGGATTGAAACGCCGAACGGCGGCCCGCTGAATCTGTCGGGCCGCCGTTCGTGAAGTGTGGATCAGAGCGGGCGGATGTTCGACGCCTGAGGACCCTTCTGGCCCTGGGTGATGTCGAACTCCACCTTCTGGTTCTCGTCGAGGCTGCGGTAGCCGCTCGTCGAGATCGCCGAGAAATGGGCGAAGACGTCAGCGCCGCCGTCGTCCGGGGTGATGAAGCCGAAGCCCTTGTCGGCGTTGAACCACTTCACGATGCCTGTCGTCATGTCTTCTCCTTCGCAGGCCGGTAGGGGCCGCACGGTGCGGACCCTTGCGCCGGCCGCGTTGATTCTTTACCCCAGCGGGGCACCAGCGTATCGCGTCAACCCGTCCGCAACTGTACCGATCGGAGCGCGTCGAGTTGACAGAAAAGGCCGCACGCCGTGGTCCCACCGGGTCGCGGAGCGGGTGGGTCACAGTGTGCCGAGTGCCTCGACGGTCAGATGTCGGTGGGTGGGGTGAGGTGTACGGCGATGATGTCGATGAGTTGTTGGGGTAGGTAGGGCTTGGCGAGGAAGTCGTCGCAACCGGCGGCGAGCACGGATTGCTGCTCTTCGGGTAGGACGGAGGCGGTGACGGCGATGATGGCCGGCCGGTTGTTGTGGGTGGCGAGTTCGGTGGCCAGGGTGGTGCCGTGTCCGTCGGGTAGCTGCATGTCGAGCAGGATGAGGTCGACGGGTGCGGCGGCTAGGGCGGTGCGGGCCGCCGCGAGGGTGTCGGCCTCGACCAGGGTGATCATGGCAGTGATCGGGTGGGTGGAGCGGGTCAGGATGGTGCGGGCGAGGGTGCGGTTGAGGTCGTTGTCGTCGACGAGCAGGACTCGGTAGCCCCCGCTCATGCGCTCGCCGTGTCGGAGGTGAGGGTCAGGCCGGTCAGTTCACCGATGGTGTGGGCGAGTTCGGCCAGTCCGTCGGCGTTCGCGGTCTTGCCGGCGACGGCGATGACCTTGCCGCTGAGGCGGGCTTTGTCGGCCTCAGTGAGGGTGTGGGCGCTGAGCACGACCACGGGCACGCCGTGGGTGGCGGGATCGTTGTGGAGGGCGGCGATGACGTCGAAGCCGTCGAGGTCGGGCATCAGCAGGTCGCAGATGATCAGGTCGAAGCGGCGGGCGCGGGCTGTTTTCAGGCCGTCGACGCCGCCGGTGGCGGTGACGACCTGGATGCCTTCGGCGCTCAGCGTGGCGTCGATGAGTTCCCGGCTGGCGGGATCGTCGTCGATGGCCAGCACGCTCAGCTGCCTGCCGTTGGTGGCGGGGATGAGGCCGTGGCCGGCCAGCCAGGTCAGCAGGGTGCTGCGGTCGACGGGTTTGACGAAGTAGTCGACCGCGCCCAGCGCCAAGCCGATTTCGCTGTCGTCGTGGGCGCTGACGATGAGTACGGGGATGTGGCGCAGCCGCTCGTCGCGTTTGAGTGCGGCGAGGACCTGCCACCCGTCGATACCGGGCAGATCGATGTCGAGCAGGACAGCCTCCGGGTCACCGGCACGGGCGGCAGCCAGCCCTTGCTCGCCGGTCGCGGCGACGGTGACGTGGTAGCCCGCGCGCTGCAGCTGTGCGGACAGCAGCCGCGCCGCTGCCGGGTCGTCCTCGATGATCAGTACGCCGCCGCGGGCTCCGCTGGTGGGCGGTGCGGTGTCGTCGTCGGTGGGGCTGCGATCGGTGGGGGTGTCGGCCGCGGGCAGGTAGACGATGAACTTCGCGCCGTGACCGGGTTCGGACTGCAGGTCGATGCGTCCGCCGTGGGCGTGCACGAGGCGGCGGGTCAGGGCGAGGCCGAGGCCGGTGCCGCCGGCACGGCTGTGCTGGTCCCCGAACTGCTGGAACTCCTCGAAGACCCGCTGCTGGTCGGCGGTGGAGATGCCGGGGCCCGTGTCGGCGACGCTGATCGCGATGTCGTGACCGACCCGCCGGGCGGCGAGGAAGATCTGCCCGCCCTCGGGGGTGAACTTGATGGCATTCGACAGCAGGTTCGTCACGATCTGCCGCAGCCGGGTGCGGTCGGCGTGCACGCGCAGCGGCGCGACCGCCACGGTGACGTCGAGATCTTTGCGCTGCGACAGGGCGGCCAGGCTGGTGACGACCTCTCCGATCGCCTCGCGCAGGTCCACCGGCTGACACCGCAGGTCGACGTTCCCAGACTCGACCTTCGCAAGGTCCAACACTTCGTTGATCAGGTTGAGCAGGTGCTGGCCGCTGGAATAGATGTGCCCGATCCACTCGGTGGGTACGCTCGTCTGCCCGTCGGCAGCCGGTTCGCTGCGCATCAAGTCACTGAACCCGATGATCGCGTTCAGCGGGGTGCGCAGCTCGTGGCTCATGTTGGCCATGAAGTCGCTCTTGGCTCTGCTCGCCTTGGTCAGCGCGGCGACCGAGTCGGACAGTTCTCCAGTGAGCCGGTCACGGTCGGTGAGCAGGTCCGCGCGCTGCCCCAGGGCTGCCGCCTGCGGAGCGAGCTCACCCAGCAGCTGAACGTCGTCGTCGGTGAACAGGCTGCGGTAGGCGCCGAACAGCAGCAACACCGCCGGGCCGCTCGACAGACTCAGCGGCGCCGCGGTGACGAACCGGAACCCGCCCGCGCTGGCGTAATCCAGCACGACGGGCGGCACCGTCTGTCGCGGGTCGTCGACGCTGATACTGCCGCTGAACGTCGGCATCTGCGTACGCCCGGCCGCAGCGGCGCCGAACGGCGGGGCCGGCACACCGACGCGGGCGATCTCAGTGACCGTGTCTTCGCCGGTGCAGGTCAGCACGACGGCGCTGCCGGAGGAGGTGGCACGACACACCGCCGTCGCGTAGCGCTGCCAGATCTCGGGCGCTGCCGCGTCCGGTGGGCCCTGCAGCAGCTGGCGCACCACGTCGTACGCGGCCCGGGTCGACCAGGCCCGCCGAGCCCACGCCGGCGGCGCGAACGCCAGCAGATAGCCGAGCGCGGACACCAGTGAGATCAGCCGACCTGCCTGCCGCGCCAGCTGCGCTGCCTCAGGGCCTCCCGCGCCCGCACCGGCGAGCAGGATCGCCACCGCGAACAACGCCGTCGCGCCGGCGGCCAGCCACAGCCGGGTCCGCGCCGCGCCGGTGCGCCCCAGCGCCAACCGGGCCAGGAACACCGCCGCGGCGATCTCCGTGACTACGAATACGGCCACCACCGCCAGCACCGACCGCCGGCCGAGGACCTCACCGCCGGCCGCGAGCAGCACACCGCTTGCCACCCAACCGACCAGCGCCGGCCAGTACACCGCAGCGGGAACCCTCGCGACCCGGCGCACCACCCGCAACGTCAGGAACGGCTGTCCTAGCAGCAACACCGACGCCGCCACCGTGACCAACCGTGGCGGCTCCCCCACCACCTGGCGCAACACGGCCAGGACGAACAGCACCGCCAACGCGGAGAACATCAGCACCACATCACGCTGCAGCCCGTCACGCCGACGCAGATAGCCCACCAGCACCCGCACAAACACCGCAGCGAACAACGCCTCCAGAAACAGCGTCCACCACAGCGTTCCCGCATCCTCACCCCTCATTGAGAAAACGTACAACTCGGGCGTGTCGCTTACGGTGCGAACCGTGCGTTCGGACCGACAGACGCTGTCAGGCATGCGACACCCGCGGTCGGAGGCGTTCCGCGAAGCGCGTCAACTCAAGCACCGCGCCGTCGGAGCAACCCGCCCGTTCCCCGTGCACCCGGAGCTGGTGAAGATCCTGCTCACCCTCGAGAACTACGACATCGGCCCCGGCGACCTGCTCTTCCTCGGACCACCTGGCGGACTGCTGGCCGAACGGGCGTACCTCGAACCTTCCACCACGCCCGCAAAGCCGCGTTCACCCCTGAGGAAGCGGCGTCGCCGCTCCTGGACGTGCCGTACAGCCTGGGGCACGCATGCGTCTTCTCCCCTGGCTCAACGCCGGTGTCTGCCGGTCCAGGCGGCCGAGTGGGCCGGTCACGGCGTCGACGTACTTCTGCGGGTCTACGCCAAGTGCCTCACCGGGCAAGACGAGATCGACCGACGGCGAATCGAAGTGGCCACCACCAAGGGCCCAGCCGAGACACTGGACGAGGTAACGCCGGAGCCTTCATCGACAGAGAGTGACGACTGTGAGGACGACGACCAGAGCTGACGCCACAGTCCTGTCGACACGCATTTGACACAGACGCTCGTGAACCCTCGTTTCTGGCCGTGGGTCAGCTGGACATCGGCGCCTACGGCGCGCCGCCCAACTCGCAAGCCTAGAAACGAGGGTTCACCTGCGGAAATGCACGTCAGAGGCGGAGGGCGTGGGATTCGAACCCACGGAGACGCGGAACGCCTCACCGGTCTCAAGACCGGCCGCTTCAACGCCCTGACCAGCGGCAGGGTCGTGCTCCATGACTTCGTTGCCGCCGATGTGCCGTAGCAAGTCGCCATCACCTGCGGTGAGGGCTCCAGGTGAAGCCATCCGTTGCGGCGTCGGTGCGGGTCGCCCGTTTGGTGGTCGCCGTCGGGGTGGCGGTGGTGCAGTGTGGACGTTGTGCCTGCTGCCGCGTCTTCGATCTTCATTTCGCATGCGGGTAGGGATCGGGCGTGGGCGGAGTGGGCGCGTTGGCATTTGCAGGCGGCCGGGTATGTCACTGAGTTGGGCTGTGTCGACTGGGCGCCGGGCACGAACTTCGTCGAGGCGATGCACAAGGCGTTGCCCCGGCGGAACCCGATGCTGGCTCTGTTGTCGACCGCGTATCTCGATGGCGACCGGTTCACGACCGATGAGTGGGCCGCCCGGTTCGCGCAACGGCGCAAGGATTCGGCGGCGCAGTTGATCCCGGTGCGGGTGGAGAACGTCGATCTTCTTGACGGGGTGTGGGCGCCGATCGTCGTGGCGGACGTGTTCGAGCTGTCCCCGGATCGGGCGGTCAAGGTCCTGTTGGACGCCGTGCGTCAGGTTGTCGGTCCGCCTTCTACCAGCGCCGGGTCGGCGGGGGTGCCGCCGTATCCCGGTAACCCGGCTGTGGAGGCGGGGCCACGGCCGCCGGGGGCGTTGCCGGCGGTGTGGAATCTGACGCGGCGCAATCCGGCGTTTACCGGCCGGGACGGCATGCTGAACCGGTTGCATGACACCTTGTGTACGGGCCACCGGGCGGCGGTCCAGGCGCTGTATGGCGTGGGTGGTGTAGGTAAGACGCAGTTGGCGTTGGAGTACGCGCACCGGTTCGCCGGTGAATACGACGTGGTCTGGTGGATCCCGGCGGAGCAGGCGCAGCTGATCGGCGACCACCTCGCCACCCTCGCGGTCGAGGCCGGCTTGGTAGCGGTTGACGCTGCCACGCCTGCGGCGGTGCAGGCGCTGCGGGGGTATTTGCGGGGGCGGTCGCGGTGGTTGTTGGTGTTCGACAACGCCGAGGACCGAGACGACCTGACCCCGTGGCTGCCAGACGGACCAGGCCATTTGGTCATCACGAGTCGCAGTCACGCCTGGACGGCGGTGGCGCAGCCGGTGGACGTGGACGTGTTCACCCGTGACGAGTCCGTGGCGCTGCTGCACACTCACCTACCGCACGTGGACGAGCGGGACGCCGATCGGCTGGCGCAGGCTCTTGGTGATCTTCCCTTGGCTATCGGGCAGGCCGCGGACCTGCTCGCCGAAACCCGCATCAGCATCGAGACCTACCTGGACGAACTTGATAAGCACGCCGCGGAGCTGCTACGTGAGGGGCGCCCGCCGGCGGGCTATCCGACACATCTGGCTGCCGTGGTCACCGTCGCGGCGCAGCGGCTGGCCGGGGACGATCCCGCCGCCGGACACCTGCTTGCCCTGTGCGCACATCTCGGTCCGGAACCCATCCCGATCGACCTGTTCACCGTCCGGCCCGACGTGCTGCCGCAGCCGCTGGCGCAGGTAGCCCGGAAGCCGGTCGCGTTCGCCCGGACCGTCGCGCAGCTCGGCCGCTACGGGTTGGCCCGCACCACCGATGCCGGCCCGCTGCTGCACCGGCTCACCCAGGCCATCCTGCGCGACACCGACCCCGACCCGGACGGCCACCGCCGCACCGTCGAACAACTCCTGATCGCCGCCTCACCCGAGGACCCCTCCACGCCGAAGTGGTGGCCGCGGTGGACACAGCTGCTTCCGCACATCCTTGCCGCCGACCCCGCCACCACCGACAACCTCGCCCTGCGCTCGGCGGCGAATTTCGCGGTGTGGCACCTGATGGCCCGCGGCGACGCCCGCGCCGCCCTGCCGCTGGCCGAACATCTGCACGCCGCATGGACCAGCCGTCACGGCCCGGACGACGCCAGCACCCTCACCGCTGCCGGCACCCTCGCCGCCATCTACAACCAGCTCGGCCGCTATCAGCAAGCCCGAGACCTCGATGAGGACTCCTTGGCGCGGCGGCGGCGGGTACTGGGCGACGACCACCCCGCCACCCTCGAATCGGCCAGCAACCTCGCCAACTACTTGCGCGGACTGGGTGAGTACGGGCGGGCGCGAGAGCTGAGCGAGGACACTTTGGCGCGGCGCCGGAGACTGCTCGGCGACGACCACCCCGCCACCCTGATCTCGGCGAACAACGTCGCCGCCGACCTGCACCGACTGGGTGAATATGAGCGGGGGCGGGAGCTGAGCGAGGACACTTTGGCGCGGCGTCGGAGGGTGCTGGGCGACGACCACCCCCACACCCTCACCACGGCCGCCAACCTCGCCGGCAACCTGCACCGACTGGGTGAGTACGAGCGGGCGCGAGAGCTGAACGAGGACACCTTGGCGCAGTGCCGGAGGGTGCTGGGCGGCGACCACCCCGACACCCTCACCGCGGCCGCCAACCTCGCCGCCGACCTGCACCGACTGGGTGAGTACGAGCGGGCGCGAGAGCTGAACGAGGACACCTTGGCGCGGCGCCGGAGGGTGCTGGGCGGCGACCACCCCGACACCCTCGCCTCGGCCGGCAACCTCGCCGCCGACCTGCGCGAGCTGGGTGAGTAGGGGCGGGCGCGGTATTTGACGAGGACACCCTGGCGGGGCGGCGGGTGCTGGGCGCTGACCACCCCGACACCCTGGCATGAGCTTCGCGCTGGTAGCCGAACATGCGTTCGGTCTGGGCGTTGATCAGGGTGATGGTCCCGTCGCGGGTGGCACCGATGATCGCGTCGGGGGCCGCTTCCAGCAGGCCGCGGAACATCGCCTCGGCGCGTTGCCGCTCGCTGATGTCTCGCGAGATCGACGCCACGCCGGTGATCTGAGCGTGCCG
>NZ_JBFAZZ010000040.1:0-13149 GCF_040689425.1 Actinoplanes sp. NPDC051475 | reverse complement strand
CAGCTCCACTCCACAACCGGAGGCCTTCACCCGTCCAGAGCTCAGATCAACTCGTCACACAACCTCGACCAACCTCCCTGGACAGCACACCTAGGGCGTGCCCGGGCCGGCGAACCTCCGCGCCAGCGCCCGATGCTCGGCGGCGGCCGGCACGGCCTGAGCGCCGCTGATCGTCGCGCCCGGCATGCCACCCAGCACGACGATCTGCTCGGCGACGCGCAGATGCTGCCGGTGGGCGTGCTCACGGCAGGCGAGGCAGGTCACACTCTCGGGCCTCGCGGAGGTCATCGCGTACGGGACCCGCAGCCCGCAGCCGGTGCGCACCTCGGCCGGCAGGTCCCCGGCCAGGCCGAACGTGGAGGCGAGCACGTTACGCACGGCGGCGTCGGCCCGTACGACGTTCACCTCGACGTGGATGTGCGGGTCGGTGTCCGGCATCACCCAAGCCTGCCAGCGAAGTCTCCGCCCAGCCACCGCGCGGGTAGCGTGCACGAGGACAGAAGGGGGCGCGGGTGCGCTACGTGGCGATCGGGGACAGCTTCACCGAGGGGCTCGGCGACGAGCTGCCGGACGGCACACTGCGGGGCTGGGCCGACCGGGTCGCCGCCGGGCTGGCCGTGGCGACCGGGGAGCCGGTCGAATACGCGAACCTGGCCATCCGGGGCCGGCTGCTCGAGCCGATCGTCACCGAGCAGCTGGACGCCGCGCTGTCCCTGACCCCCGCGCCGACGCTGATCACGCTCAACGGCGGCGGCAACGACATGATGCGCCCCGGCGGCGACATGAACCGCCTCATCGAGCTGACCGAGCGGGCGGTACGCCGCTGCATCGACGCCGGCGTGGGCATGGTCCTCATCAGCGGTGGCGACCCGTCGGGACGGCTGCCGCTCGGCGCGTTCATGCGGCGCCGCGGCGAGCTGCTCACCGTCGCGGTGGGCGAGCTGGCCGAGCGGTACGGCCTGCCGTTCGCCGACGTCTTCCACGACACCGAGATCCGCCGGGCGCCCTACTGGTCCCCCGATCGCCTGCACCTCAACGCCGCCGGGCACCAGCGCGCCGCCGGGCTGATCCTGACCGCGATGGGCCATCCGACCGCCGCGCACGTGGTCGATCCGGGGCCGGCGGAGAGCCGTCGCCTGCTCGCCGAGGCCCGGTACTACCGGGAGCACGTCCTGCCGTGGGTGCACCGGCGGGTGCGGGGGCGCTCGTCCGGCGACGAGCGGACTGCCAAGTTCCCGGAGTGGACGCCGGTCGGGTCCGCCTGAGCCCCGACTGTCGCGGACAAGACAGCAGGTCGGAACGGGGTCGCGAGATCACCCGTCGGCGATCTAGCATCATGCGCCGTCCTTACGACATCGGAGTACTGCGCTGCGGACTTTCTCGATCCCGGAGCGGATCGGCGGGTTCGGGCTAGCCGCTGCGGTGGCCGCATTCGTGTGGCCGATCTTCACCGACAGCACCGGCCTGGGCCTGCCGTGCCCGCTGCGCACGCTCACGGGCATTCCGTGCCCCGGCTGCGGTCTGACGACCGCGGCCGTGGCACTCGTGCGCGGCGATGTCGGTACGGCGGTCGCGGCCAACCCGCTGATCCTGGCGCTGGCGGCGGTCACGGCCGGCGTGGTCCCGCTGGTGGCGTTGCGCGCCGCCGGCGCGGTGCCCGCGCCCGCACCGTGGCCCGCCGGGCGGCGCCGGGGGCTGCGGTGGCCCGTCACCCTGCTCGCCCTCGCGAGCTGGTTGTTCCAACTGCACCGGTTCGGCCTGGGCTGAGCCGTCATCAAAAGGAATCCCTCATGGCATATCAGCAGGACCCGTACGGCGCCGCGCCCGGCGCCCCCTACTCCGGCCAGGGCTACGCCGCCCCGTCGGTCGACTACGCCTCCTGGATCAGCCGGGTCGGCGCGTACCTCATCGACGCCCTGATCGTGGCGCCGTTCTCCGTGCTCGCCATCGTGCTCGGGCGCGGCACCGACGAGGTCACCGGCCTGCCCACCTTCAACGCCCTGTACTGGCTGTTCACCCTGCTGGGCCTCATCGTCAGCGGTTACAACCGCTGGTACCAGGGCGGCAAGACCGGGCAGTCGTGGGGCCGCAAGGCGCTCGGCATCCGCCTGGTGGGCGAGCAGACCGGCCAGCCGATCGGCGCCGGCATGGCGTTCGTGCGCGACCTGGCGCACGTCGTCGACGCCCTGATCTGCTACATCGGCTTCCTGTTCCCGCTCTGGGACGCGAAGAAGCAGACCCTGGCCGACAAGATCGTCAAGACCCTCGTCGTGCGCTGACGACACCCGCGGCACCCACCGGTCGCGGCCGGCACCCACCGGTCGCGGCCGGCTCGCACGGCGCGGAGAACACCCATAGCAGCAGGCCACGCGGCCGAGGATCCAGGGTTGGCGCCACACCGCCCCGGCACCGCCCCTACGCTGGCCGGGTGACTTGGCTCGACGTGATCGGCTGGACCGGCTCCGCCCTGCTCGTGTGGTCCCTGCTGCAGACCCGCCTGCTCCGCCTGCGCGCCCTGAACCTGGTGGGCTGCCTGGTGCTCATCGGCTTCAACCTGGCGCTCGGCGTGTGGCCCATGGTGGGCCTGAACGTCGTGCTGGCGGTGATCAACGTCTGGTACCTGGCGCGGATGCTCGCCACTCGGCACGACGAGAAGGCGTACCAGGTGGTCGAGGTGGGTGACGACGAGATCCTCGCGTACATGCTGCGCCGGCACCGCGACGACATCGCGAAGTTCAATCCGCGGTTCCGCTGGGACGCCGCCGGGGATGACCGTGCCGCATTCCTGATCGTCAACGGTGACGAGATCGTGGGCGTGGTGCTGTTCCGCGGCGGTGCGGACGGCGTCGCGCGCGTGGAACTCGACTACGTCACCCAGCGCTACCGCGATTTCACGCCCGGCGAGTTCGTGTACCGGCGCAGCCAGTTCTTCACCGACCGCGGCTGCCGGACCGTGATCACGCCGCCCGGCATGCTGGCGCCCTACTACGACCGGCTGGGCTTCCGGCGGGACGGCGATTCGTACGTGCTCGACCTGACCGAGGCCACCGCCACAGGCCGCTCCTGAGGGGCGGAACGCCCCGACTGAGACCCCCAGCACAGCCCGCACCCGAGCCGCCGAACGAACGCGTTCGTTCGGATCGCGTTTCGGCCGCCCGTTCGCCGCAAGCCGTCAGCCGCACACCTGTCAGCCGAGCACCCGTCAGCCGGCGGGAGCGGCCGGCGAAACCCGCCCTCACCCGCGAGGGCATCGTCGCCGTCGCCCTGAGCATCCTGCGCGAGGAGGGCCTGGAGCGGGTGACCATGCGGCGCCTGGCTGAGGAGCTCGACACCGGGCCGGCATCGCTCTACGTGTACGTGCGCAACATGGCCGAGCTGCACGGCGCCTCCTGGACGAGCTGCTGGCCGACCTCGACCCCACCCAGTCCGGCGACGCGGGCGTGTGGCGGGACGAGCTGGTCGGACTGCTGGTGGCGTACACGATGATGCTGTTGCGGTATCCCAGCCTGGCGAGATCCGTCATGGTGCTGCGGCCGACGGGCCGCCGTTATCTGCGCCTCGTCGAGACGATCCTGGGCCTGCTGAAGATCGGTGGGGCCACCGTCCGCCAGGCCGCCTGGGGCGTCGACATCCTGCTGCAGCAGGCCACCGCGTCGGCCGCCGAGCACGGCACCCGGAACGGATCCGCAGAGGCGGACGCGGAGCAGGAGGCCCTGGAGCGCGCCCTGCACGGCGCGCCCGCCGACGACTACCCGCACATTGCCTGGGCGTCCGGTGAGCTGTTCGCCGGCACCGGCGAGGAGCGGCTGCGCTGGGGCTTCACCACCCTGATCAACGGCCTCACGGGGTGACGGCTCATCGGTCGCACAGCGCGCCTTGTGGCGGCCACCTGCACGGTCCGGCACGCGCACGGTGCCGGGCGCCCAGCTGTCGTGCTGGGCGGCGAAGGCCGTTTTCATGCCCATCCCGAACGTGTTCGTCACGAACTCGATCGGCCGAACAACCATCCAGCCCCCAGCCACCCCAACCGGAAGGAACACCATGACCATCGCGCTCGCCGTGCACCCGGGTGACGTCGAGGCGGCGCTCACCGCGTACGAGAAGAATCTGTTCGCCCGCAGTGAGCGCGCCGCAGCGGAGGCGGCAGCGAACCTCGAGATCTGCTTCCGCCACGACGCCCCGCAGAGCCTGATCGACCGATTCGCCGAGTACGAGCGGGCCGGGACCTAGGTCCCGCGGGGTCGGTGAGTTCGGCCCGGGCGGCGCGCGCGGCATCGGCGGATGGTGGAGGTGTCACAAGAGAGCATTTCGGAGGCAACGATGACCGTCCACGCAAGCAACCAGCGTTCCCTGGCCACTCCGCTCGAGCAGGCGGAGGTTCCCGGCTCGATGCTCACCAAGACCGCCGCGCGGTCCCTCGCCGTCCTGCGCATCTCCACCGGCTTCGTCTTCCTCTGGGCCTTCCTGGACAAGACCTTCGGGTTCGGGTACGCGACCCCGGCGGCGAAGGCCTGGATCCACGGCGGCTCCCCCACCAAGGGCTTCCTGAGCTCGGTCGACGTGGGCCCGTTCTCGTCGATGTTCCACGCGATGGCCGGCACCTGGTGGGCGAACTGGCTGTTCATGCTCGGCATGCTGGGCGTGGGCCTGGCCCTGATCCTCGGCGTCGGCCTGCGCGTCTCGGCCGTGGCCGGCAGCCTCATCCTGGCGATGATGTGGCTCGCGGAATGGCCGCTCGCGCAGACCACCGCCGCCGGCGAGCCCAGCGGCTCGACCAACCCGATCGTCGACTACCACGTCATCTACGCAGTCGCCCTGATCGTCGCCGCGGCGGCGTACGCCGGGCACACCTGGGGCCTCGGCCGCCTCTGGACGAAGATCCCCTTCGTGCAGCAGCACCGCTGGCTCATCTGACCTTCCCCCTCCGCCGGGGCCGGCGCCCACCCCCCTGGGCGCCGGCCTCGCGGCGTCACGGGAGCGGCCGGCGGCCGGCGAAACCGAGGCCGGTCCGGTGGTACCAGGCGAGCTCCGCCTCGCCCTCCAGCCAGCACAGCAGCACGGGCACGCCGTCGAGCTCGCCGGGGAAATCGATGAGCAGGGGCGCGATGCCCTTGAGCTCCGCCCCGGTCTGCTGCACCTCGGTCATCAGCTCGTTGAGCCGGGCCTCGGCGGCCTTGCGCTCAGGCAGCCCGCCGAGTGGCGAAGGCTCGCCACCGGGAATCAGCGCGGCGGACAGCTCCACCATGTCGGCACGGACAACCAGGATCTCGTCGAGCGCGGGCCGCAACCGGGCCAGCTCCGCCCGTGCCTCCGCCAGCGTGAACAACCCCATGCATCCGAGTCTGCCATCCGGCCGACAGCGGCGGGCGCACCGTTCCTGGAGGAAACGGTGCGCCCGGGGTTGGCCGGTTATCGCGTACGGGGGTCGGCGTCGCGGGTGCGGCTGGCCGCCTTGGCCAGGCCACGGCTCACCATGTAGCCGATCGTCAGCAGGGTGATGTACCACCAGGCCTTGTCGGCGGCGAAGTAGTCGGCGCCGTTGTTCGCGGCGCCGTCACCCACCGTCTGCGAGGCGATCAGTACGCCGGCGACGGCGGCGAGGTAGACGAACAACTCGGTGGTCTTCCACGACGGCTTGGTCTCCTCCCCGCGCGGCGCGAGGTGCTGGTGGTCGTGCCCGTCGTGGTGGCCGCGTACCGAGTCGAAGATGCTGGAGCCGGACGTGGCGCGGGTGGGGGCAGACATCATGCTCTCCTTAGGTCGTCCGAGGTTCCGTGGTTGTTCCGGCCGGCCGGGCGCGTTGTCCGATTGATCCCCTCCACGGCGGGCGGTACACGCGAATCGGCGCGCTTCACCCGTTGGCGTGACGGGCCTCTCAGTGCGCGCACAGGCGCCGGGCGGCACCATCGGGGCCATGACCGGGGTGCTGGAACGTCCGTCCGTCCTGCTGATGGCCGTGTCCCGGCCCTGGTTCTGGCCGGTGTCGTGGGTACCGGCCTACCTGGGCACCGTCCTGGCCGAACGGGCCTGGCTGCCCGACCGCCCCGACGTGCCGCGGGCCGTGGTGGCGCTGCTCGTGCTCGGGCCGCTGGTCTGGGGCGCGGTGCTGGCCCAGAACGACCTGCACGACCTGCGCAGCGACCGGGCCAACCCGCGCAAGGCCTCCGCACCGCTCGTCACCGGCGCCGTGTCGGTGCAGCGGCTGCGGCGGTGGTACTTCCTGTTCGCCGGCGCCGCGCTCGTCAGCGCCGGGTTCGTGGGGCCGCTGTTCGTGCTCGGCGTCGCCGGGGTGCTGGCGCTCGGCTGGGCGTACAGCGTGCCGCCGTTGCGTCTCAAGACGCGGCCCGGATGGGACGTCGCGGTCAACGCCGTGGTGGTGGGGGTGGTCTCGCCGGCCGCGGGCTGGTCCATCACGCGGGCGCCGTGGGACTTCCCGTGGCAGTTCGGCGTGATCGGGCTGCTGTTCGCCGCCGCGCTGTACGTGCCCACCACGGTGACCGACCTCGCGGCGGATTCCGGCGCCGGGGACACCACGTTCGCCGTACGGTTCGGGCCACGTATCGGGCATCGGCTGGGCATCGCGCTGTGGGGCTCGGCGCTAGCGGTGTCGCTGCTCTGCGCGTGGTTCGACGTACTGGTGCCACGGTCCACGATCGCCGCTCAGCTGGTGATGGCGCCGGTGCTGCTCATCGCGTACGGAATCCTCACCGTGCGTCCGACGATCACCAAGCTGGCGGTGGTCTCGGTGCTGTTCGGGGTGCCGACCGTGGGATTCGCGGCGGCTTACATCGGGTGAGGCTCGTGGGCGATGCGGCTCGTCTCCCGCCACAGCAGGACGACGAAGACCGCGGAGCCCGCGAACGCGAACCAGAACGGCGCCGTGACGCCGTAGCAGGCGGCCAGCGCGCCACCGATCGCGGAACCGGCGACCAGGCCGCCGTACACGCCGACGGTGTTGACGCTCGTGACCCGGCCCTGGAGGTGGGTGGGGACCGCCCGCTGCCGCACCGTGATCGAGGTTGTGTGCCAGATGAACGCGTGGGCGCCGAAGACGAAGAAGATGAGCATCGCGATCCACGCCGAGGTGGTCACCGCCAGGGCGAGATGGGTCAGCGTCTCGATGACGAGCCCCGCGCGCATCACGTTGCCCAGGCTGACCCGCCGGGTGAGCGACGCCGTCACCGAAATTGGTGGACCACGAGGACGCCAGGAGCCACCGGAAGCCGGTCCCGAGGCGCCGGGGCACGAGGATCTCCGCGGTTCGGCTCACAAGGAGGGGACCCTACGGGCACCGCCCGCCGAGCCGCACCCGGTTATCCGCCGGTATGGTGCATCGATGAACCGCACCGCGCTGGTCACCGGAGCATCGTCGGGCATCGGGAGGGCGACCGCGGCGGCGCTGGCCGCGCGGGGATACCGCGTCCTGGGGACCAGTCGGCATCCGGAGTCGCTGCCGCCGGACGAGCGGGCGGCCGGTGTGGAGTACCTGCCGCTCGACCTCTCCTCCCCCGACTCCGTCGAGGCCCTGGCCGACCGCCTCGCGACGGTGGACGTATTGGTCAACAACGCGGGCGAGAGCCAGTCCGGCCCGTTCGAGGAGCTGCCCGCGGCCGCCCTGCACCGTCTGTTCGAGGTCAACGTGCTCGGCCCGGTCCGGCTGACCCAGCTCGCCCTGCCCGGCATGCGGGAGCGCGGCTACGGGCGGGTGGTCATGGTGGGCTCGATGCTCGCGTCGTTCCCGCTCGCCTACCGGTCCTCGTACGTCGCCACGAAGGCGGCGTTGAAGGGCTTCGGCAGCGCCGCGCGCCACGAGCTCTCGCCCTTCGGGGTGTGGCTCACCACGGTCGAGCCGGGGTCCATCAACACCGGCATCAGCGAGCGCCGGACGTCGTACGCCGCCGCGGACTCACCGCACCGCCGCGACTTCGAGACGATGCTGGGCGCCCTCGACCGCAACGAGCGCGCCGGCGTGGCACCGGAACGCGTCGCCCAGGTGATCGTCAGGGCCGTCGAGGCGGCCCGCCCCCGGCCGCGCTACGCGGTGGGCAGCAACGCACCGGCCGTGTTCGCCCTGCGGCGGATCCTCCCGGCGGCCGTCACCGAGAAGTTCGTGCACCGCCGGCACGACCTGAGCCGCTGAGGCTGCCGCGCCGGCTCAGAACCGGGCGGTGCCGGGGCGCCCGGCTCACGACCGGGCGGTGCCGCGGCGCTGGCGGAGCCACGGGCCGAGGCCGTCCGCGTGCTCGGTGGCGATGAACGCGCTGCGGGCGTCGATCAGGGCCTCCTCGGCATGGCTCAGGCAGCCCCAGACGGTGTCGCCCCAGGGATCGGCGAGCTTGACCTCGGCCGGCTTCGGGCACAGGTTGCCCTCGGGCAGGCCGATCTGGCAGGTGGCCGGGGCGCCGCCCCGCAGGCTGACGGCCTGCGCGGCCTGCTGGATGAGCGAGAAACGGGCGGCGGCGCCGGTCGGCTCGGCCCGGGCGTCGGCGCTGACCGCGGACCGCTGGCCGAACAGGACGACGTTGCCGTCCGGGTCGCGGGTGCGCATCTCGCCGCCGGGGGCGTGGTCGGGGTAGCCGACCAGCTCGGCCGGGTGTCCCGCCTTCTCGAACCGCTCCCGGACCGTGGCCAGATCGTCGACGTACACGTAGATGAGCAGGGGCAGCTCGACCTGGATCAGCGGCGGGTCGACCGACGCGAGCAGCAGCGTGTGCTCGCCGCACTGCAGGTACGACCACCGGCCGCCGCCCTCGCCGCCGGCACGCGCCTCGGTGTAGCCGAACAGGCCGTAGAACTCCTGGCTGAGCTGGAGGTTCTTGACGTAGGACACCGGTACGGCGGCGGACACCAGGGGCTGCATGCCGCAGAACCTACCGCAGGAGGGGATCAACGGCAGGCGCCCGTGCCGACCTCCTCCGTACGGCTCGTGCCCTCCTCGGCGGCGTCCGACACCTCGGCCGCGGTCAGCGCGAAGCCCAGGTCGGGATCGCCGTCCGACACGCCGAAGACCACGCCCAGCACCCGCCCGCCGGGGGCGACCAGCGGCCCGCCCGAGTTGCCGTTGCGCACCAGGGCCCGGACCGTGTACATCTCGCGGGTCACCGCGCCCGCGCCGTAGATGTCGTGGCCCCCGACCCGGCCGAGGTCGCGGATCCGGGCCGGCTGCGCCTGGTACGGGCCGTCCAGCGGGAAGCCCAGCACGACCGCGTCGGCGCCGGAGCGCACCGGTCCGCCCGCCAGCGCCAGCGCGGGCGCGGTCAGGCCCGGGACGTGCAGTACGGCGAGGTCGCGGTCCGGGTCGTACACGACCACCGTGGCGTCGAGCTGGTCCTCGCCGGTCTCGATCCGGACGTCGCCCGCGCCGGCGACCACGTGGGCGTTCGTCATCACGCGTTCCGGGGCGTACACGAAACCGGAGCCGACCGCGCCCCGTTGGCACCGGTGGGTGACCCCCGGGGCGGCCCGGACCTTCACCACCGAGGGCCGGGAGGCGGTGACCACCGGCGCGCCGGCGAGCGCCGGGTCGGGCGCGGCGACCTTGGTGGCGGAGGTACGCACGAGCCCCGCGAACGACGTCGGATCCCGGTCGGTGTCCAGGGTCCACACCGCGACGAGCCCAGCCGTCAGCAGCACGGCGGCAAGAGACGCGACGGCGCCGCCGGCTTCGTCGAGGCGCCGCAGCGGACGGGTCACGAGCACCCGCTTCAGCCGTTCTCCGAGCCGTACGCTCAGGACCAGGCCCAGGGCGGCGAGCAGGAGAACCGTCGTGAGCGACACGGCCACGCGTATCGGCTCACCGGGGAACCGGGCGGCGATCAGGGGGCCGGCCTGCCATCCGAGCAGGGTGCCCGAGCCGGCGCCCAGCGCGCACACGCCGGCGACCAGCAGGCCCCGCCGGTAACCGAGGACGGCGACGGTCAGGGCGGGCAGGAGCAGGACGGCGTCGAGGGCGCGCACCCCGCGGAGCGTACAAACTCCGGGCCAGGCGTCAGGCGCCGCCGTTGATGGCGCCGGTACGCAGCGCCCCCTCGGTGACCTTCCACTTGGTCAGCAGCGCGTCGTAGGTGCCGTCGTTGATCAGCGAGTACAGCGCGGCCTGGACGGCGGTGGTGAGGGTCTTGCGGTCCTTGGCGACGCCGATCCCGTACGGGATGGCCTCGATCTGGGGTCCCGACAGCTCGAGGCTCCCGTCGCGCTGCACGTCGAGCGCGGCGATCGGGAAGTCGTTGAGGGCGGCGTCCGCGTCCTTCTTCGCCACGGCCGCCGACGGCGTCTGGGTCCGTACGAGCGTGAGCTTCTTGCCGCCGCACTTGGCCGCCTGGGCCGCAGCCATATCGACATAGACGGTGTCGGGCTGCACCGCGACGCGCCGGCCGCAGAGCCCCGGCATGCCGCCGATGTCGCCGTCGCCCTTCGACACGACGATGGAGGTGCCGGCGTTGAGGTAGTTGACGAAGTCGGCCTTCTGCTGGCGCTCCGCGCGGTCGAACATGGAGGACACGGAGAGATCGATCTTGTGCCCCTGCACCTGGTCGAGCAGGTCGCCGAAGCCCACGTTCGACCACTTCACGGTCAGGCCCAGCTTCGCGGCGATCGCCTCGAGCAGCTGCACGTCGAGGCCGGTGAAGGTCTCGCCCTGCATGAACGTCATGGGCTCGAACGTCGGGTCGGTGCCGCCGACGAGGACGCCCGCCTTCTTGATCGCGTCCGGCAGGGCCGCCTTGGCCTCGGCGAGGCGGTCGACGGGCTTGCCGGCCTCCGCGCCGCCGCTCCCGCATCCGGCGGCTCCCCCACCGAGGACCAGAGCGGTGACCAGCAGCGAAACGATGCGACGCCTCATGCTGCCCTGTTCGGTAGCGCTAGCAGCGAACTGAGCGGAAGGGCCACCTTCGGCGGCGATTTGCCCATAACGTGGTAGTAGAGGGGGTTCCCGTGACGTTCACCATCCGGCGCCAGATCGCCGCCCTCGCCGTGGCGGGTTTCCTGCTCGTGATCGCGGCCGGGGTCATCGGGTATCAAGGCACGTCGGCGCTGGCGGACCAGCAGCTGACGGCCCGAAACGCCGCATCCGCTCTGCAGGCGGTGCAGTCGGTCGACATCGCCCGGGCGCTGTTCCGGGGCAACGTACTGAACGCGTTGGTGACCAACGACGCCACAGAGCGTCAGGGAGTCCTCGACAAGCTCGGCAAGAACGTGGCCCAGGCGCGGGCCGGCGTCGACGACGTCATCCGCTATGTGCCGGAACTGAGGCCGCAGGCGGACGCGGTGCTGCCGGTCCTCGACGAGCTGATCGCCTCCGGCCAGCGGATCGTCACCCTGTCCAGCCGGGTGGCGTCGGACCCGACCCGGACGGCGGCTCTCGCCGCCCGGCCCGCGTACGACGAGGTCGACGTCAAGGCCGCCAAGACCATCGGCACGCTGCAGACCGCCATCACCGAGCGGGTCCGCAAGTCGTACCAGGACGCCACCGCCGAGGCCACCCGGGCGAAGCTGCTCACCCTGGTCACCGGCCTGCTCGCCGCCCTGGTGCTGGGCGGGGCGGCGATGTTGCTGGCGCGGCGCATCGCGCGGCGGGTGACGCACTGCCTCTCGGCCGCGCAGTCGATCGCCGACTACGACCTCACCGTCGACGCCTCCCTCGGCGGCAGCGACGAGCTCGCCCAGCTCAGCCGCAGCCTCGGCGCCATCGTCAGCTCCCTGAACGCCGCCCTGACCGAGATCGGCGACAACGCCACCTCCGTGGCGGCCGCCTCGGAGGAGCTGACGGCCACCAGCCGGCACCTGTCCGAGGGCGCGGCCACCGCCTCCACGGAGGCGGAGGTGGCCAGCCGGGACATCGACCAGGTCACCGAGAGCGTCGGGCAGACCACCGCGGCGGCGCGGGGCCTGGACACGTCCATCCAGGCCATCACCTCGGCCGTCGGCGAGGCGGACAGCGTCGCCCGCGAGGCGGTGGAGCTGGCGGTCAACACCAACCGCACGATCGAGCGGCTGCGCAGCTCCAGCGACGAGGTCTCGGCCGTCGTCAACATCATCACCGCGATCGCGGAGCAGACCAACCTGCTCGCGCTGAACGCCACCATCGAGGCGGCCCGCGCCGGGGAGCAGGGCAAGGGCTTCGCGGTGGTGGCGGGCGAGGTCAAGGACCTGTCCCGGGAGACCGCGTCGGCGACCGGCGACATCTCGGCCAAGGTGACCGCGATGCAGGCGGACACCGCGGGCGCGTTCGACGCGATCAGCCGGATCAGCCAGGTCATCGACCGCATCGACGAGCTGCAGCGCTCGATCTCCGCCGCGGTGGACGCCCAGATCAGCGCCACCGGGGACATCGTCGCGAACGTCGGCGTGGCGGAGCAGTCGGCGACGGCCGTGGCCGGATCCATCGGCCGGGTCACCGACACCACGTCCCTGACGCACGAGGCGGCGAGCCAGACCGAGTCGGCCGCGATCGAGCTCGCCCACCTGTCCCACCAGCTGCGCCTGGTGTCAGACCGCTTCCGGCGCTGAGCCCGGGCCCGTCACGAAGATCCCGCGCCCACGGATCCCGAGCACCAGCCCCCGCTCCCGCAGGATCTGGTACGCCCGCCGTGCGGTGGCCGGCGAGACCCCGTACTTGTGCACCACCTGCTGATAGGACGGCATCAGCTCGCCGGCGGCGTACCGTCCCGACGCGATCCCGGCCGCAAGATCATCGGCAATCTGGTAGCGGTTGTGTGCTTCCACGCGTACCCCCGGAAATGCTCATCGATGTCCCCAGCACCGAGAGCAGACTCTCAGCCGCGGCGTTACATCGACGTGAGAAGTGATATACCAGTTCCCGGATCATCACTGCCGTCGCCTGTGGGAGTCGCTCGTGGACACCGCGTACCGCGTGCATCCACTGCGCCCCGGCGACCCCGAACGGCTGGGTGACTACTTGCTGACCGGCCTGCTGGGCGTCGGTGGCATGGGTGTGGTTTACCTGGCCGAGGATCGCGACGGCGCGTTCGTGGCGGTGAAGTTGATTCATGCGTCGTTGTCGGATGATCCGGAGTTTCGGGATCGGTTCCGGTCCGAGGTGGAGCGGGCGCGGCAGGTGCCGTCGTTTTGTACGGCGGAGGTGTTGGATGCGGATCTGGATCATCGTCCGCCGTATCTGGTGGTGGAGTT
>NZ_JBFAZZ010000039.1:0-19872 GCF_040689425.1 Actinoplanes sp. NPDC051475 | reverse complement strand
TGTCTTTGAGGTCGGCGCAGGAGGCTTTGAGGTAGGTGGCGGCGCAGTGGCGTAGGTCGTGCAGCCGGATGGGCGGCAGTTCGCTGCGGCGCACCATCCATACCGGGTTGAGGGCGCTGCCCTCGCACGCCGGGGTCCGCCGGTCGCTTTGGGCGCTGATGACGCCTCGCGCCACCAGCGCCCGGCAGGCTGTGACTTCAGCGCTCCATAAAGCGCCGCCGACTGCCATGCCGGCGCCGTTCGCAGCACGGCATCAGCCGCGAACCGACCCGACGAAGTCCTCCATGATTAGACGGTCGACACCAGTTCGTGCTGCTTGCCGAGGTAGGCGCGGAGTACGGCCGCGTCGGCGGGCTGGGGCTGGCGGTCGATGACGATGGAGACCATGTCACCCACGGTCAACGTGCCGGCCGTAAAGACAGGCTCACCTTTCTCGGCGTCGGTGCGGACCACGGCGCGAATGCCCGTAATCCCCTTCATGTCCGACGCTGGCACCTCACGCGCGTCGTTCTCCGCGGCGTACTGCGCCATGAACGCCTGAGCCGCGGTGTCGGAGCGGAACATGAGCACTGCGACAAATACCTTGCCACCGCGCTGGTCGGTGAACGCCCGACCCTTTCCCTCGTGGAACTCTTGCGTGACTTTCTCACCGACCTCTGACTCGGCGAACATCGCTGCCGCGTCATCGATCGTGACCAGGAAGTCGGATGGTCCCTTCTTCGGTGATTCGGCGCCGGTCGGCCGGAGCATCAAGTACTTCTCGAGGTGCCGAGCATCGTGAACCAAGTACGACGGTCCCGCAAGGCTCTCGGGCGACGCGGCCCCCCAACATGCGGACACGCTCAACACCGCTCCGACGGACAGAAGAACAGCCACGAGCCGACGACCGCGTACCGGTCGCTCGCCCCACCGGCCTGCGAAGAGGCGCGCAATGCCCGAGCCCGATCCGCCGATCCCGCCACGCCTGCTGCCAGAAGGCCTGCCCCCGTCATTGACATCCATGGAATCATGCTGCCCAATTCGCGCCAGGACGGCAACGAAGGAGCCGCCGTGGAAGCGGATGCGGCCGCGAGCTCTACGGCGGCGGCGCCGAACGTCACTACCCGGTGGCCGTCAACAACGACCCGGACTTCCCGGTCACCACCCCGGGCGGGCGCAAGGTCGACGTCCCGGTCGACCTCGACGACGGCACCACCATGGCCGTCGAGGTCAAGATGTACCAGCAGTACCGCACGATCAGCCTGCCCGACGGCGGCCACGAGGTTCAGCACGTCGAGGTCCCGCTACGGTCGGAGATCCGTGAACAGATCAATAAGGACGTCGCCCTGCGCAACGCCGACCCGACCGATGATCCGCGGTGGTCGTTCCTCGGCGCCGGCCCCAGCCCGGCCCGGCCCGACTACCTGACCAAGGCAGGGATCATCCAAGGTCGTAATACAGCTGACGATGTCGTACAGCGACGCGGATCGCTTCGAGCAGATCACCGCGAAGCTGGCACCCCACCGTGGCATGCTCGGCATCATCGTGGATGATCGAGTCATCGAGGCACCCACCATCGAGGACACCATCAGCGGCCCCACGGTCGAAATCGTCGCCACCGGGCCGGAAGAAACCGCTGAACTGTTCCACCGAATTCGATGAAGTGGGCTCTTGAGGAATCGGCGCCGGCATGCGCGTAAGCAGCCATCCACAATCTGAGGCGGCCCGACGCGACACGGGTCCGGAGCCGTCAGGAGGCTCGGGGCCCTGCCTCCGCGGCGACGCGCAGTCGATCCAGCGTCTGGGTCATCGTGCGGCGGTTGTGGGCATCCCGGTCGGTGATACCCAACGCCGCGATGCCGAACAGCTTTAGCATCAGCCCCCGGCGGTCGGTATAGGTCTCGGTCACCTCGCAGCCGTCGTGGACCGGGCGGAATGCGTACGTCCAGCGGGCAACGGTCAGGAAGCCCGCACCGACCACGTCAAAACTGAACTCGCGGCCCCGTTCGGCGGCCACGACTGTGCATTCGGTACGCCATCTCCGCCCCCGGTAAGCGTTTGTACCGGTGAAGCGGGCTCCCACATGGGGGCCGGGGGGTTCGGTGAGCCAGCGGCAGCGGGTGGTTTCGGGACTCCACTGGCCCATGCGGGTGACGTCGGCGACGAGGTCCCACACGACCTCCGGTGCGGCGCCGACACGGGTGGCAACGGTGACGGGCATGGCCGCCATCGTGCCCCAAGCGGCCGTCACGGTGTACCCCCGTGCGGACGGTCACGGCGAGCTCGGTAGGCCGGCATCGATTCCTGAGTCGGACGATCGCTGGTGCCGGAGCGGGTGGTGAAGACGAAGTCCGAGGCGTGTCAGGCGCACCGGGCGCCCTGCGAGTGCTCTTCGCTGCGACGCCAAAATCGGTGCGTCTTTTCCGGTACTACTGTGTCGGATTCGCCTGTCGCCGTTCGTGGGGTGTCTGAACGCGGTCCCCGTGGGTCCGCCCAGAGCAGAAGGAGCAGTCGTGACCGAGTACCTCATGTACTTCAACCAGCAGTGGGTGGGTGACCACTCCGAGGAATGGTTCCGCGGGCGCGGACCGCTCGCCATGGCGGTCGTGGACGAGATGAAGGCGGCGGGCGTGTACGTCTTCGCCGGAGGGCTGGAGGAGGAAGACGGCCCGGTCTACAGCGCCGACCCCACCAGTGGCACCGTGTTGATCACCGACGGGCCCTACGTCGAGAGCAAGGAGTTCCTGGGCGGGTTCGCCGTGGTGGACGTGGCCGACGACGAGACCGCAAAGATGTGGGCGGGCAAGATCGCGGAAGCATGCGGCTGGCCCCATGAGGTTCGCCGTTTTAAGCCGCAGCGTCAGGCTGAGCGACTCGATAATCGAGACTCATAGAAGCACACTCGCACGGCCGCGCATCGGGCGTTGTCCGGTGCTGGGTGCATCACAGAACGTGATGCACCCAGCGGCAGGGCGGTGGACAGGCGGGTACAGCGCCCATCGAGCAGATGCAGATCGCCTCGACCCACGGTTCGAGTGGCGCAGCACGGTGCGGCCGCCTATGCAACCTGTTGCATAGGTGTTTTGTTGTATATGCTGCCCCCGTCCGGCGAGCCCGAGGCGAGGAGACAGACGAAGTGAGCACGTCCCCGGCACAGCCCGAGAGCGCGTACCCAACCCTGTTGAGCCCGCTGGATCTCGGCCACACCATCCTGCGCAACCGCGTGGTCATGGGGTCGATGCACACAAAGCTGGAAGACCGATCCCGGGACCTCCCCAAGCTCGCCGCGTTCTTCGCCGAACGAGCGCAAGGCGGTGTAGCCCTCATGGTCACCGGCGGTTTCGCGCCGACGTGGCGTGGCTGGCTGGCACCGTTCGGCAGCAAGATGACGTCGCGCGGCCACGCCCGTGCCCACCGAGTAGTAACAGACGCCGTACACCGTCACGACGGCAAGATCCTTCTGCAGGTGCTGCACGCCGGGCGGTACGCGTACCACCCGTTCAGCACCAGCGCTTCGAAGCGCAAGTCGCCGATCACCCCGTTCCGGCCGCGGGCCATGAGCTCGCGGGAGGTCGACCGTACGGCGACAGCCTTCGCCCGGGCCGCGAGCCTCGCCCGGCAGGCGGGGTACGACGGTGTGGAGATCATGGGATCGGAGGGGTACCTGATCAACCAGTTCCTCGCTGCCCGGACCAACGACCGCTCCGACAAGTGGGGCGGGTCCGCGACGAAGCGGATGAACTTCCCGCTGGAGATCGTACGGCGGACCCGTGACCTGGTCGGCGACGACTTCATCGTGCAGTACCGGATCAGTCTCCTGGACCTCGTCGACGACGCCCAGTCCTGGGAGGAGACCGTCGAGCTTGCGCGCGGGCTGCAGGAGCGTGGCGTGTCGATTCTGAACACCGGGATCGGATGGCACGAGGCCCGGATTCCGACCATCGTCACCTCGGTGCCGCCGGCCGCTTTCGCGTGGGTCACCGGCAAGCTGCGCCGCGAGGTGTCGGTGCCGGTGATCGCCTCCAACCGCATCAACCGGCCCGAGATTGCCGAGCAGGTGCTGGCCGCCGGGGACGCTGATCTGATCTCGATGGCCCGGCCGCTGCTGGCCGACCCCGAGTTTGTGAACAAGGCTGCTGCGGGCCGGGATCGGGAGATCATCACCTGCATCGCCTGCAATCAGGCGTGCCTCGACCACACCTTCCGGAACCAGCGCGCGACCTGCATGCTCAATCCGCGGGCCGGGTACGAGACGGAGCTGG
Source organism: Actinoplanes sp. NPDC051475 (assembly GCF_040689425.1). Taxonomy (NCBI): domain Bacteria; kingdom Bacillati; phylum Actinomycetota; class Actinomycetes; order Micromonosporales; family Micromonosporaceae; genus Actinoplanes; species Actinoplanes sp. NPDC051475. Next base: position 15,631 of record NZ_JBFAZZ010000039.1, on the reverse strand, counting down.
TGCTCGCACCCACCCGGACGGCCAAGCGCATCGCGGTGGTCGGCGCCGGTCCGGCCGGCCTGGCGGCGGCGGTCGAGCTCGCCGGTCGTGGCCATCGCGTCGAACTCTTCGAGGCCTCGGAACGGATCGGCGGGCAGTTCCGCCTGGCGGCGCGGATCCCCGGCAAGGAGGACTTCGCCCATACGCTCGCCTACTACGAGCACATGATCGAGGTCCGCGGCATCACCCTTCACCTCGGTGTACGCGCCTCCGCGGCGGATCTGACCGGGTTCGACGACGTGATCGTGGCGACGGGGGTGACTCCCCGGGCCCCGCGCATTCCCGGGATGGCGCATCCGAAGGTCCTCACGTACCCGCAGGTGATCTCCGACCGGGCCGCGGTGGGTGACCGCGTCGCCGTCATCGGCGCCGGCGGGATCGGTTTCGATGTTGCCGAGTTCTTGCTCCACGAGCCGGGCGAGCCGGCCGACCGGTGGATGCGACGCTGGGGGGTCACCGATCCGGCGCTGCATCGAGGCGGGCTCACCACGAAGACCAAGGTGCCGACGCGTCGCGAGGTCCACCTGTTGCAGCGCAAGACCACGTCGCTGGGCAAGGGGCTCGGCAAGACCACCGGCTGGGTGCACCGCGCCACCCTGCAGGATTCTGGTGTGACCATGCTGCGGGGCGTGGAGTACGTCCGCATCGACGACGACGGCCTGCACATCACCGTGCCGCAGAACATCCGCGATCCGAAGTCCCCGCGGGAGGCGCGGGTTCTCGCGGTCGACACGGTGGTGATCTGCGCCGGCCAGGAATCAGTCCGCGACCTCGTCGAACCGCTCACCCAACAGGGCGTGTCCGTTCATGTCATCGGTGGCGCCGACTTCGCCGCCGAGCTCGACGCGAAGCGCGCGATCAAGCAGGCGACCGAGCTAGCCGCCCGGCTCTGACGCTGGACTACGAGGGAGCCCGCTTTGATCAAGGAGGAGCGCACCATGAGCAGCAAGCAGCCGTCGACGCGGCTCGTGACCACCCGGGTCGAGGACGGGATAGCGCACGTCCGTCTCGCCCGGCCGGACAAACTCAACGCGCTCACCCTGGACACCCTCGACGAGTTGGTCCGCACGGCGCGGTGGTTGCGCCGCGACCGTTCCCTGCGGGCGATCGTCATCGCGGGTGAGGGCGAGTCGTTCTGTTCCGGTCTGGACATTCCGGATGTGATGCGTAGGCCTCGCCGCATCGTGGGCGCCTTCCTGCCCGTACCGTGGCGCGGCACCAACCTGTTCCAGGAGGCCTGCTGGGCATGGCGGCGCGTTCCCGTTCCGGTGATCGCCGCGGTGCACGGGCATTGTTACGGCGGCGCGGTGCAGATCGCACTCAGCGCGGATTTCCGCTTCGCCACACCTGACTCCCGATGGTCGGTGCTGGAAGGCAAGTGGGGCATCATCCCCGACATGACCGGGATGCGCAGCCTCTCGGAGGTCGTCGGCCTCGACGTCGCCAAGCGGCTCACGATGACCGCGGAGGAGATCTCCGGCGCCGAGGCGGCCCGCATCGGCCTCGTCACCGAGGTGCACGACGATCCCACCGCGGCCGCCGCCGCCTTCGCGCAGCGGCTTGCCGCGCGGTCCCCGGACGCCGTCGCCGCCGCCAAGCGCCTGCTTGACGGCGCGGTGACCGGCAGCGCCCGGCGGACCTTCGCCCGGGAGCGGCGCGAACAGGTACGCCTGCTCATGCTGCCGAACACCAAGATCGCCCAGCGCGCCGCCCGCAGCAGGACGTCACCCGACTACCGGCCCCGCGCGCGATGACCGGCGCACCCCCGACCACCTCGTAATCTGGGTGCCGTGTCGCTTCGCAACGCAGTCCTCGCCGCCCTCATCAACCGCGAGGCGTCCGGCTACGAGCTGGCCAAGCAGTTTCACGTCTCGGTCGCGAATTTCTGGACCGCGACCTCGCAGCAGCTGTACCGGGAGCTGGAGAAGATGGAGTCGGACGGGCTGCTCTCGGCGCGGGTCGTCGCCCAGCCCAAGCGCCCGGACAAGCGGCTCTACTCGCTGACCGAAGCCGGCCGAGTCGCATTGCACGAATTCACCAAGCAAGAGCCACGGCCGACGACGGTACGCGACGAGCTCCTGGTCCAGGTCGAGGCGCTGGCCCACGCGGACGTCCCCAGCGTCCGCTCCTCGATCGAATCCCGGATCGAGTCGAGCACCCGTCGTCTGCAAACCTACGAGACCCGACTGGTGGAGATTCTCGGTGGCCGCGACGACGAGGAGTTCTTGAGGACGGGCAAGCGAATCGGCCCCTATCTGACCCTCCAGCGCGGAATCAGCTTCGAACGCGAGAACATCGCGTGGGGCCGCCGGGCGCTCGAGGTCCTGAACCGCCGTTACCGCGATTAGGACCCCGAGCTCCTCGGCCGGTTGCGCTGCTAGAGCGACAGACTCCAGCTGTTGACATAACCGGTGTCGATCGACGCGGCGTCCTGAACCCGCAGGGTCCACGTCCCGTCCGGCGATTCACCCGACAAGTTCACCGCGTACGTCTGATCGATGTTGTCCGTGCTCCCCCCGGCCCGGTTGTGCAGGGTGTAAACACTCCCGTCCGGCGCCACCAGATCGACCACCAGGTCCCCGATGTAGGTGTGGACGATGTGCATTTCCACCGCGCTCGTCGACGATGGCGTGATCGTGCATCCGCTCAGTTCCACATTGCTCGTCACCGTGGTGTTGTCCGGGATGGCGACGTCGGTGTCGTTGGCGGCCGTGCAACCCTGCGGGCTGCGTACCGTCAAAGTGAGAATTGTCGAGTGCGCCACCGAGGGTGTCGTGGCGGTCAGCGTGATCGGATAGGTGCCGGTTCCCAGCGTTTCCGGTGTCGTGACGGTCACCGTGGTCGATTCCCCGGCGGTGATTTCGGCCGGGCTGAACGACACGGTCGCCCCCGCCGGCACGCCCGATGCGGTGAGGGTGGCCGTTTCCGGGGTTCCATTGGTCACCGATGTGGCCAGGGTCGTGGTGACCGTTTCACCTCGGTCCAGCGTCACCGTTCCGGGCGAGATGGCCACCGAGAAGTCGTGATCCGTGGGGCAGTAGTCGCTGCCGGCCACGTTCACCGCGGTCCACGCCGCCTGTACCGCCTTGTATTCCGTACCGCAGAGGCCGTAAAGGTCCGCGGCCGCCGACAGTGAGTAGGCCCGTGCCGTGTTGGCCGGGGCGGCGGTGTTGACGTAGCGCGTGTTGGACACGAAATACGTGTCCAACGCCCGGAACCAGATCTTTTCGGCCTTCTCCCGGCCGATGCCGACCACCGGCTCCGCGGCACCACAGATCGGTGAGGTCCCGTACGCCGTGGCACCCGTCCCCTCCGCCAGGTCGAAGAAGAAGTGGTTGGCCACGCCGGAGGAATAGTGCACGTCGACCCCGTTGGTACCGGTCGACCAGCAGGAGTGCGAAACTCCGTCGAGGGCGGGGTTGTACATGTACCGCAGCGGGACGCCCGTACCCCGGATATCGATTTTCTCACCGATGTCGTAGTCGCCCGGGTCGCCCGTGCTGTGGGCGTAGAACTCGACCATCGTGCCGAAGATGTCGCTGGTGGCCTCGTTCAGGCCGCCGGACTCGCCCGAATACGTCAGCCCGCCCGGCACCACGTTCTCCGTGACGCCGTGCGACATCTCGTGGCCCGCCACATCGAGGGCGACCAGGGGCTTGGCGTTCCCCGTACCGTCGCCATAGGTCATCTGGGTGCCGTCCCAGAAGGCATTGACGTAGGCGTTGCCGTAATGCACGCGGGACGGCACGCCGGTGCCGTTGCCGAAGATGCCGTCGCGCCCGTGGACGTCGTGGAAATAGTCGAACGTGGTGGCGGCGCCGAAGTGCGCGTCGACGGCGGCGGAGGCCCGGTCGGTGATCGCGCCGGTGCCCCAGACGTTGTCGGCGTCGGTGAATGTCGTGCACGTCGAGGTGCCGTTGTTGAGGTCGCAGGTGCGGCCGTTTCCGCGTACCGGATCGACCAGGGTGTAAGCGTCGCCCGAGGGCGTGGTGTCGATGGCCACGGTGCCCGAGTAGAGGCTGTTGCCGGTGCCGTCGACCGTCTCGATCTCGTCGAACGAACCGCGCACCGCATTCGTCGTCGCATCCGTAACGACGTGCAGCCGCGATGGGGTCTGGCCGTCCTTGGCCCGGCCGGCGATGACCGTTTCCCAGGCGAGCACGGGTAAGCCGGAACTGGCGTCGACGAACAGTTCAGGGCTGCCGATCGAGGCCACCTTTCCGGAGAACGCCTTCCTCGCGGCGGCACGCGCGCTTGCGGTCCCGACCTTCGGGGTGACGCTCAGCGAGAGCGGTTTCGCAAGGCCGACGGAACTCCCGGTGAATGCGCCGTCGGCGCCGACCCGGATGACCAGATCTCCGCCGTAGACACGCAGACCTTGATGGGTACGGGTGTAGCGCACCACGCCGTTGCCCTTGGCGTCCCTCTTGCTGCTGTAGACGGTGTACCGATCCTGGGGCGAGCCCTTGACGGCCCGGGCGTGGTTCTCGAGCGCTGCACCGGCGGCTGCCAGCAGCGAATTGGACGGTGTGGACGGCGGCGCGGCGGAAACACTCGTGGCGGTGACCGCGAGGCCACTACCGGCCAGCAGCGTGACGCCGGCCAGTGCGAGAGCTTTTCTCAACCCGTTCCTCCCTGATCCAGGACGCGGGAGCATCCATCGATCTCGATATGATCCAGGAGTACTTGAAGGCTGAATAGACCATTCATGAACTTTTTACATGTCTCACGACGGCCGCCTGTGGATAACCGCCCCCCACCAGCGGACCTCCGGGCGTAACGTCGACGACCATGAGAACCTCCATAGGCAGCCGTCTCTCGGTGCTCGTCGCGAGCACCGCCACCCTTTTGGTCGGTGCCGTGGGCACCGTCGCACCCGCCTACGCCGGCGGCGCCGCGCCGTCTCCCGGGTCCGCCGGCCTCGGGGACCGGCTCTACCCGCTGCTCGGTAACGGCGGATACGACGTGCAGGACTACGCGCTGCGCGTCCGCTACCCCAAGAAGGACCCGAAGCAGACCGTCAACGGCGACGTCACGATCACGGCCGTCGCCACGCAGAACCTGTCGCGGTTCGACCTCGACTTCGGCGGCGACTCGGTCGGCTCGGTCCGGGTGAACGGCCGCTCCGCCACCTTCGCCCGCTCCGGCGACGAGCTGGTGATCACGCCACGGCACTACCTCGCCAAGGGCAAGCGCTTCTGGGTCACGGTCAGCGGGTTCACCGCGACACCCATCGAGGCCAACGCCGACTCCCCGGCGGGCTTCGTGACCACCCCGGACGGCACGATCATGGCGGGCCAGCCCGACCAGTCGCACCAGCTGTTCCCCAGCAACGACCACCCGCGGGACCTGGCGACGTACACGATCGCGCTGACCGCCCCGGAGGGCTGGACGGCCGTCGCCAACGGGCGGCACCTCGGCGACCGCCGCAACGGCGGCTTCGTGACCTCGACCTACCGTGAGTCGAAGCCGATGGCCAGCGAGCTCATCCAGGCCGCGGTCGGCGACTTCGTCGTCCACACCCGGCCCGCGGTCGGGGGCGTGCCCATCCGCGACGTCGTCCCGCGCCGGCTCGCGAGCACCCTGCTGCCCAAGGCCGACGTCGAGCGGTCCCAGCTGACGTGGATGGTGAACAAGGTCGGCCGGTACCCGTTCGAGAACTACGGTTCCCTGGTCATCGACGCCGACCTCGGCTTCGCCCTGGAGACCCAGTCGCTCTCCCTGTACGACACGGGCCTCTTCGCCGCGCCCAAGTTCGTCCTCGACCCGGTCATGAACCACGAGCTGGCGCACCAGTGGTTCGGCGACAGCGTGGCCCCCTGGTCGTGGAGCGACGTGTGGCAGAACGAGGGCCACGCGACCTGGTACGAGATGCTCTACGCCGACGAGACCGGCGTCCTCAAGCAGTACACGGGCTCCGCGACCCTCGAGGACTACTTCAAGCGGGTGTACGCGCGCGGTGACCAGTACCGCCAGAAGTACGGCCCGGTCGCCCGCCCCGCCGGCTCGGCATCGGTCTGGGACGTGTTCAACCCGAACGTCTACGACGGTGGCGCACTCGCCCTCTACGCCCTGCGGCAGAAGATCGGTGTGGCGAAGTTCGAGCTGCTCGAGCGCGTCTGGGTGAGCAAGTACCGCGGCAAGTCGCCGTCGACCGCCGACTTCATCGCGCTCGCCTCGCGGGTGTCGGGCCGGAACCTGCACGCGTTCCTGACCGACTGGCTCTACGGCACCACGACCCCGGCCATGCCCGGCCACCCGGACTGGAAGGTGACCCCCGTACCGGCCACGGCCGCACCGCGAGCCCTGGCAGGTCGCTGACCCTGCACTGTTCCGGGCCGGCAAAGACCCGGCCCGGAACGGGCGCCTAGGAGTCGGCGGTCTCGGTGAGGTCGGTGGCCAGGGCCGTCGCGGTTCGCGCCGCCGTCCTGCTCTGGTGATCGATCACCGTGCCGATCTCGGCCGCCACAGCCGCGGCGGCTGCCGGCTCCAGCTGCGCCATGATCGGGCTCAGGACGCCGAGGTCCCCCGTGTGCAGGGCCTCCCCGAGGAGCACGCGGGCCCGCGCCGTCGACCGGATGGCGGACGCGACGACGGCCAGCGCACTCGCCTGCTGAAGCGGGTCGGCGATCGAACGCGCCACCGCCTCGGCCTGCTCCGGGTGCGTGGCGGCGATCGTGGCGACGATTCCCGCCCGGGCCTCGATCGACCGTTGCGGGTCCTCGATCGAGGGGATGAGCGCCTCCGCCCGGGCCGGGTCGGTCGCGGCGATCGCCACGGCGAGACGACTCAGCACGTCCGGCCGCCGGTTGGCGGGGATCAGCGCGGGCTGCAGCCGTTCCGCCCGGCGGCGATCGACGGCTTCAAGAGCGGCGAGCGCCCCGACCCGGCGCCGGCGGTCGGTGACCAGCAGGATCAGCCGTTCACCACGGTCGGGGTCCTGCCGTGCGATGGCGACGGCCACCTTGACCAGGGCCACGGCCCGGATGTACGGATACGTGATCGACAGGGCGAGAGCCTCGCCCCGGTCGGCGTTCCGCTCGGCGATGATCGCGGCTACGTCGGCCAGGGCCTCGGCTCGGCGGTGCGGGTTGCGGATGGCCCGTACCAGGTCTGTCGCCCTGTCGGGGTCATCGCCCGCGATCATGGCTGCGGTGCCGGCCAGCGCCTCCGGTCCCCACTGAGAATTGGTGATCGACCGGGCCAGGGCCTCGGCACGGCCCGGGTCGGCGCCGGCGATCGCCACCGCGATCTTGGCGATCGCTTCCGCCTGCGCGAAGACACCGCCCATCGTGGACGCGAGCGCCACGGCACGGTCGGCGAGCGTACGGCTGCTCGCCGCGTCGAGTGCGCCGACCGCGGAAGCGGCAGCGGCGAGCGCCTCGATCCTCCAGAAGGAGTCGACGGAGTACGCAAGCGCCTCGGCATGGGCCGGATCCGTGGTGGCCGCCGCCTTGGCGAGGCCGATGAGCGCCTCCGACCGCCGTCGTCGGCTGACGATGGCCAGGGCCAGCGCCTCGGCCTGCGCCGGATCCTCGGGAGCCACCGCGACGGCGATGTCGGACAGCAGCTGTTCCTGCCGGTCCGCGTCGGTGAGCGACCGGGCCAGGTCCTCCGCGGCGCCGGCAAGTATCCGAGCACTCCCGGGGTCGACCGGCACCAGGGCCCCGGCCGCGGCGGTGAGGGCCTCGACATGACGCCGCGGGTCCCGCGCCCTCGGTACGTCGTCGGCGTCCGCCAACCCCGTCGCGATCGCCGGCCGGCGTTCGCTGACGACGGACAGCGCCGCCATCCCCTCGGCACGCCAGCGCGGGTGAGGAATCGACCGTGCGATGGTCTTCGCCCGTGAATAGTCGGCGGGAGCCATCGCGACCGCGACCCGGGCGAGCGCCTCGCTGCGTTCCTCCGCCCCGGTGGTCGAGCGCGCCAGCACCTCGGCCCGGCGGGGAACACGCGGGGCGATCGCCACGGCGAGCGTACGCAGGGCATCGTTGCGCAGCACCGGATTGGCGATCGAGCGCGCCAGCTCCTCCGCCCGGTCGGGATCGGTTGCGGCAATCGCGACGGCGATACGGGTCAGGGCCTCGGCCCGGCCCAGCGGGTCGTTGACGGCCTCGGCGAGTCGCACCGCCTCGTCCGGATCGTCGGCGGCGATCGCGCCCAGCACGCCGGCCAGCGCGATATTGCGGTGCCGGGAGTCGGTGATGGACCGGGCCACCGCCAACGCTCGCTCCGGGTCGCCGGGTGCCACCGCGGTCGCGACGCTGGTGAGCGCCTCGGCCCGACGAGACTTGTCCTCGATCGACTGGGCGATGCCGACGGCGGTCTCGGCGTCGGAGGCGGCGGTCCCCACGGCCAGATCGACGAGCACCCTGTCGCGCGCGTCCTCGTTGGTCAGGGATCGGGCGAGCGCCTCGCCCCGCCGGGCCACGTCACGCATCCGGTCCGGCTGGCTGACCGACACCGCCGCGGCGACCTCCGCCATGGCGACGGCCTGCTGTTCGATGTCCGGCAGGCAGCGGGCCAGGGCCTCGGCACGTTCGACGAAGCCGAGCCGCGCCCACACCTTGGGCAGGCCGACCGGCATGTTCTCGTTGCGCAGGCTGAGCACGCGCCGGTGCACCGCGAGCCGGCCCAGCGCCACCAGGTCCGGCGGACCGGCCCGGCGGATGCGTTCGCCGGCGGTGGCGATCTCGGTGAGCGCGGCGGAATCGCCACCGGTGATGTCCAGCATCCTCGCGTGCCGATCGGGGTCGGTCGCCAGATCCAGCATCGCGGCGATGTCCCCGGTCGCATCGAGCAGCCGGAAGTAATCCCGGAGCAGGTATTCCGGGGTGTCGGACGGCCAGCTCTTCCGGCGGTAGCCCTCGGCCCATTCATGCAGCCGGTGCCGGAACTCGGGCAGCTCATCGGCGAGCTCGGCCGCCGCCCGGGTCTGCAGTTCCTCATGCGCGAGCACATAGACCCGGGTGTCCGAGCGCCACTGCCCGGCCCGCCCGCTGAACGTACGCCCGGAAACGGTGCAGAGCTGCCTCTCGACCTGCCGCAGCGACGACCCGGTGAGCGCGGCCAGGTCGGCACCGGACAGCCCGCCCCCGGCCGCGGTCAGCACGCCGAGCAGATCCTTCTCGGCGGGAGCGCCCTCCAGCAACCGGTCCAGCTCACGCTCCGCGTCATGCCGTACGACCTGAGCGAACGGCGAAGCGCTGAGGGAGCGCACAATGGCGGGATCACGCACCGGATGCCAGTCCGGAACGTCGGCGGGAATCGGCGGATCCGGACGCCCCGAGAGCAGAATCCGCATGCCGTCATCCGGCCGCGTGGGCAGCAGCGCCGCGATGCTCCGCGCGTCCGACCCGGTGATGACGCCCCGGTCCTCGTCGAGCCCGTCGACGAGCAGGATCAGCCGTTCCTTGTGCTCCCGGCAATGCGCCGCGGCCTGGCGTACCAGGGTCAGCAGCGACGATTCCCGGGTCGCATCACTCACGAACCGAGGGGTGGGCCGCCCCAATATCTCGGCAAGCTGCTCGGCGACGACGTCGACGAAGGACGCCCGGTCGTTCTGCGAGGCGTACCGGGCGGTGACGAAGAACGACACGATCCGTACGCCCGGCGGCGGGTGCAGCACGAACCAGGACATGAGCGCCGACTTACCGGTCCACGCCGGCCCCCGCCACCACAGAAAAGGGACATCCACCTTCGCCGCCGTGCAGAACGCATCCATCTCGGCAAGCTCGCCGGCACGCCCGAGCAGCTCCGACGGAGCGATCTCACGTACCCGATCGGGATACCCGGAACAGGCCGGCGGCTCGGTGCCGACATTCAGCGAATGCACGACACCGCTGATCGCGACACCACCCCGATCGGCTGTCGCGTCCCCACTGGCCCGCGGCCACCAGCCGAACAACCCGCCCCCGCCCCGGCTCACCCGAGTCCCGCCCGCCCGCTCAAGGCCGCCGCCCGCGACGATCGTCGCCGGTGTTCGCGGTCCCCCCTCCGCGCGCCTCGGCGTCCCCGGTGTTCCGCACCGAACCCCCGGCTCCGCCGATCAACCCGCTGTTGGCCAGGCTGCCGGGTCCGACGGCCGTCGCTTTCCCGGTACGGGAGAGCACCCGTCCCGGCTCGGCTCTACCCGTCCCCGTGACGAGTCCTATGAGACCGATCGACGCCGAGAGGAAGACGCCGACGAGCGAGGTCCACTTCTCTGCCCGGTCGAGGCCCTGACCGCTGAGGAGAACAACACAACCCACCACTCCACTGACGAGAAACAAGCTCGCGATGGTGACTCTGAGCACCCGCCCCATTTCTCCATCATGACAGCGCCAAGCCGCCCCCATCGGACAACGAGTGCCGCCTCCACTTGCCCGGGTCAGCCGCCGCGACCAGGGCTGCTCGGCCAAGAACGCTAGCTGAAAGGTCCTACATTTCGGCGCTGCATTTTCCATCTCCCGGGTGTCTTCGTTGGGGGGTACACCCAGGACGTTCGGGCATCGCGTCTCCGCGCTCCGGGCATTTCGCCGCACGGGTGGGCGAAAGCAGTGGTGACACGTAACCGCGCGTGTCACGCTCGGTGCCGTGACAAGCATTTCGTCTCGCAAGACGTGGGACTTCACGAAGGACCAGACCGACGCCGGGTGGCGTTCGATGTCGCTGCTTGCTCGCTTCGTTCAGCGCGGCGGACATCCCGCTCCGGTCACACCGACGATCGCATTGAGCGTCGGTGAGAAGCAGTACGGCGCGTTCCCCGCGAACGCGCTGTCCTACTTCTCGCCCGAGGTCGACTACTCGAGCAGCATCTTCGCCAGCGGCGGCTTCTTCTTCACCGAGAGCAGCACCGCGACGCGCTGCGGCTGGCGTCACGAGGGGCGGCAGACCGTGACGCTCACCAGCCAGCGCCTGGTGCTGCGGGGCGCGGACCGGGCGCACGCGTACGACTTCCGCACGCTCATCCTCATCCAGCCGAACCCGCTCGACTGGTCGGTCAACCTGTACTTCCAGGGCGCCCAGCCGATGATGCTGCGGGGGCCGTGGGTGCCGTGGATGACCGTTGTGATGTCCGCGGAACTGTACGGCTCGCCGTGGCCCCCCGGGCCCGTTCCCAGCACGCAGATGCCGATCAAGGCTTTGTGCGAGAAGCCGTAGCGCAGACCGTGTCCCGGCTGCGAGGCTGGGCCTGTGAGCGACTACGACCTGGTGGTCCTGGGCTCGGGGCCCAGTGGGCAGAAGGCGGCCATCGCCGCGACGAAACTCGGCAAGCGGGTGGCGATCGTCGACCGGCGCGACATGATCGGCGGGGTGTGCATCAACACCGGCACGGTCCCGTCCAAGACCTTGCGCGAGGCGGTGCTCTACCTCACCGGCCTCAGCCAACGTGACCTCTACGGCAGCAGCTACCGGGTCAAGGAGAACATCACCGTCTCCGACCTGGCCGCCCGCACGCAGCACGTGATCAGCCGGCAGACCGACGTCATCCGCAACCAGCTCGCGCGCAACCGGGTCGTCATGATCACCGGCACCGGGCGGTTCGCGGACGCGCACTCGATCTGGGTGGACGGTGGCGAAGGCCGGGAAAGCAAGGTCACTGCAGACAAGATCATCATTGCTGCGGGTACGCGTCCCGCGCGGCCGGACAGCGTGGACTTCGACGACCGGACGATCGTCGACTCGGACGGCGTGATCAATCTGGAGGCCGTACCGCGGAGCATGGTCGTGGTCGGCGCCGGTGTGATCGGCATGGAGTATGCATCGCTCTTCGCCGCGCTGGGCACGAAGGTGACGGTCGTCGAGCGCCGCGACAAGATGCTCGACTTCTGCGACGAGGAGATCGTCGAGTCGCTCAAGTACCACCTGCGGGATCTCTCCGTGACGTTCCGGTTCGGCGAGGAGGTCGCAGCGGTCGAGCGGCACCAGACCGCCGCCCTCTGCATTCTCAAGAGCGGCAAGAAGATCGTCGCGGACACGGTCATGTATTCCGCCGGGCGGCAGGGACAGACCGACAACCTGGCCCTGGAGGCGGCCGGGCTGAGTGCGGACCGTCGCGGCCGCATCGAGGTCGACGGCAATTTCCGTACGGCGGTGGAGAACATCTACGCGGTCGGGGACGTCATCGGCTTCCCGGCACTGGCGTCGACGTCGATGGAGCAGGGCCGGCTGGCGGCGCTCCACGCCTGCGGCGAGCCGGCCCGGACGATGCACGAGCTGCAGCCGATCGGCATCTACACGATTCCGGAGATCAGCTTCGTCGGTGCCACCGAGGAGGGGCTGACCGACGACGCGACCCCGTTCGAGGTCGGCATCGCCCGCTACCGGGAGCTCGCCCGCGGTCAGATCGTCGGTGACTCGTACGGAATGCTCAAGCTCCTCGTCTCCCCCGGCGACGGCAGGCTCCTCGGCGTCCACGTCTTCGGCACCGGCGCGACCGAGATCGTGCACATCGGACAGGCGGTGATGGGCTGCGGCGGCACCATCGACTACCTGATCGACGCGGTTTTCAACTATCCGACGCTGGCGGAGGCATACAAGGTCGCGGCGCTCGATGCCGCCAACAAGATCCGCAACATCACCCGGATCGACGGCTGACCGGCCCGCGGACGGCAACCGTGCGTTCACCCACCGGTCACCGCGGTCGAGAAACGTCCCTGGGCATGCGTCGTACTCTCGCCCTCACGATCACCGGTGCGCTCCTGGTCGCCGGCAGTCCCGCCCACGCCGGCGGCCATCGGCCACGGCCGGTCACGGCCACCGCCGAAACCCCCGCGCTCTTCGACGACGAGGCCGGCGGCGACGCCGACGCCGACGACCCGGCGATCTGGGTGCACCCCGGTGACCGCGGCCGGAGCCTGATCGTCGGCACCGCCAAGAACGGCGGCCTGCGCGTCTACGACCTCGCCGGCCGCGAGCTCCAGTCGATCCCCGCGGCGGACGGCAGCCGCTTCAACAACGTGGACATCACCCGCGGCAACCTGGTCGTCGTCACCGACCGGGGCCGCGACCAGCTGCGGTTCTTCCGGATCGACCCGCGCACCCTGCGGCTCACCGACGTGACCGTCGCCGACCCGCCGCTGCTGTTCTCGAAGGACGAGGAGGAGGTCGAGGGGCAGGCCACCGGATACGGCCTGACCACGTACGGGAACCTCGCCGTCGTCAGCCGCCGCCACACCACCCGCCTCGGCTTCTTCGAGATCCGCGACCGCGGCGGCAAGGTGACCTACGTCCGCCGCGAGACCCTGGACCTGCCCCGCACCTTCACGCTCACGGACGGCAGCAGCTGGACGCCATGCGCAGACCCGGGCGAGGACCCGCAGGTCGAAGGCATGGTCATCGACGCGAAGGCCCGCGTGCTGTACGCCGCCCAGGAGGACGTCGGCCTGTGGCGCATCGACCTGCGCACCAAGAAGAAGCACGTCGTCGAGCACGTAGCCGAGTTCGGCGCCCCGTACGACGCGGACTGCACGGTCATCGGCCCGGGCGAGGGCGGCCGCATCCACGCCGACGTCGAGGGCGCCACGATCTACGAGGACTACCTGCTCGTCTCCAGCCAGGGCGACAGCCGCTTCTTCGTCTACGACCGCCGCACCAACGCGCCGATCACGAGCTACGCGGTGAGCGACGGCCCGCGCATCGACGGCGTCCAGCACTCCGACGGCGCCGCCGCCACCTCCACCGCGCTGCCCGGCTACCCGCGCGGCCTGCTCGTCCTGCACGACGGCGAGAACAAGCCGGACGAGGGCCGGGTCAGCACCAACTTCAAGTACGTCGACTGGCGCCGGGTCGGTCTGCGCTAGGAACCCGTCCTCCGAGGGGGACCAGGGGAACCGCTGGGCACGCGCCCGGGCTGACGCTCGACGGCCCGGGCGTTCCAGCAGGATCGCGCGCCGCCAGACCGAACGACGGGCCGTCGGCGGCGGACAGGCCGGCGCCCCCGAGCACCTCCGGCAGGGCACTGGCGGCGGCGTTCGCAGAACGCTCGCCTGGCTCCGAGAGGAACGGTCGGCGACAAGACCGCTGTTCGCCCATCCTTAGCCTGCCGTCCGCGCTGTTGCGCCGACTCGGCCCACAGCGATCTCCGTGCCTTGCTTCCGGTCAGCTTCGGCTGACGGTGAGCTCGGAGATTCCGGACGACGCGTCGATGTCGAATCGGTCCTTGGCGGTGTCCCAAGTGGCAGGGGTGAACACCGTGCCCGCGGCGACACCCGCGTGGGTCTGCCCGTCGACGGTCACCTCCCCGGCCCCGTCCCGGGCGGCAACCCGGACCGGTGCCGATCCGGCGAGATGAACGAGCAGCTGGCTCGCACCGCCGCTCACACTGACCTTCTGTGTGCCTGGGGCCGCCGGCAGGAACAGCTCGGCCTTACTGGTTCCGGCGGTGAGCTCGACATCCCCGCCGACCGATCCACCGCTCAGATCAACGGCTTCATCGCTCGCCCCACCCACGAGCCGCACCTGCCACCGCACGTCCCGGGCCAGCACCACGGTGACGATGGCCAGGCCTTCACGCCGCGTGCCACTCAACCGGGCGGTGACCGAGGTCCCGTCGACGTCCACGGCCGGCGCGACCTTGGAGTCGCCTGGGGTCGCCACGTGGAACAGCTCGCCACGGAGATCGGCCAAGCTGATCCGCAACACGTCAGAGCCGTCGACCAGCTGGAAACTGTGCGGCTGGGCGGAGTAGCCGGCCCCTCCCCTTACGACCTGATCGGGTTCGCTCGGCTCCCCCTGGCCGACGCCGGGCAGACCCAGGCCGGTGCCGGAGCCGGGCCAGGTGGGGACCGGCGTGGGACCCGAGCCGCGCTGCTCGGGGATGACGTAGTTCGGCTGGTGCGCCGGGTTGTGGTCGCGTCCGTCGTCGTCGGCCATGGAGCATCCGGACAAGACGAGGACGGCGGACAACGCGCAGGCCCTCAACACCCGGACAATCACGGCCACCTATTACCCGACCCCTCAGTTCCCTACACAACATGTACGCCCAGGCCCGCCGCCTCCAGTCCTGGCGGCCGCCTACGGTGGCCGGTGCCCGGATCAGTCCCAGGTGCCCCGCGCCCTGAGTGTCCCGTGCCCCACGTCGTCCCGCGCCCGATGGCCGGCGGTGGTTCGGTCGTCACTCTGCCGCCGCCCGGTACGGGTCGCAACCCCCCGGGGTTGCCCGCGGCCGGTGGCCCAGGACGGCCGCTCCCAGTGATCCCAGCACGGCCCGGTCCCGGTGACCCCAGCCCGGCCCGATCTCGGGGATCCCGCCCGGCCCGGTCTCGGTGACCAAGACCGCTCCTAGTAATCCCAGCACGGTCCGATCCCGGTGGCTCCAGGACGGCCCGCGCCCAGTTGCCCAGATGGCCCGTACCCGAGATGGCCAACTCCCCCCGGAGCACCGCAATGCCATCACCGCCGGCCGGCGGTGCGTGCATGGCACCTACCGGGCAATGGGCCTGCATGCACAAAAAGGCCGACCCTTCCGGGGTCGGCCTTTCTTTCTTCTGTTCTGGGTATACAGAAAACGCCCACCCCGTGAAAGGGGTGGGCGTTTCCTACGTTGAGTCCGGCGGCGTCCTACTCTCCCACACCCTCCCGAGTGCAGTACCATCGGCGCTGGAGGGCT
>NZ_JBFAZZ010000038.1:0-20063 GCF_040689425.1 Actinoplanes sp. NPDC051475 | reverse complement strand
TCGAACTCGGTGTCGACAAGAACAGCACCGTCGTGTTCCCCGCGCCGCTGATGAGCACCATCGGCGAACTCGGCACGTTCCTGGCCCGCGAGAACGCCGCGGCGACCGCCGTGCCTCCGCCGCCTGCCACGGTGCCGATCAACGGCCAGCCCCTGCCGACGAAGGCCTCCTGATGATCGCGACCCGCACCGCCTTCCCGCACAACATCCCCACCCTGCGTGTGGCGGCGGATGCGCCGTTCGGTCCCGAGAAGCTCTGCATCTGGGACGGGCGAGCAACGGAGGCGGTGACCGCGTACGTCGTCCTCGCCGCCGGCGACGTGCTCACCTGGAAATCCTGGCCGCCACCGACCTGCTGCGGCGCCACCTGCCCGACCTCAAGGTGCGGATGGTCCACGTCGTCGACCTGATGACCCGAACCCAAGCGCCCGCACGGCCTACCGGACCCCGAGTTCGAACCCATCTTCACCGCCCGGGTCGACAAACGCACCGAACGCCACGCCTACGTCTGGCGCACCGGTGAGGACCTGCCCGAGATCCGCGACTGGGCTCGGCCGACAGCGAGACTGACCCACCGAGGAGGCCCCACATGGACAGCGACGCCCTGACCCACCCCACCGACCCTCAACTCGCGACCCACGCCCTGGCCGATGCGGCGTCCGCCGCCGGGTACGCCCCGTCGATCCACAACACCCAACCGTGGCGCTGGCGCCTCATCGGAGACACACTGGATCTCCACCTCGTTCGTAGCCGAATCCTGCAGGTCAGCGACCCTGACGGGCGGCTGGCGACGTTGAGCTGCGGCGTGGCGCTGCACCACGCCCGCGTCGCCGCGGCCGCGCAGGGCTGGCGCGTCGCGGTGACCCGGATGCCCCGTGACGCCGGGCCGGACCTGCTCGCCCGACTTCATGTCGGGGGCCGGGCGCCGGTCGATCCGCCGTCGGTGCTGCACCTGCGAACCATTCCGTTGCGGCGCACCGACCGCCGCCCGGTTACCGACACGCCGGTCGATCCGGCCGGCCTAGCGGCCATCACCACGGCCGTCGAGGAGCAGAACACCGGGCTATACACGCTGCGACCCGACGACGTCCTCGAACTGGCCGCCGCCGCTGATCACGCCCAGCGCAGCGAAGCCGCAGACCCCGCCTGGCAGTCCGAACTCGCCTACTGGACCGGTGCCGCCCGGCCCGCCGGGACCGGGATCTCCGACGCCGCCATCCCGGACCGGGCCACGCAGACCACGGTGCCGGGACGCGACTTCGGCCACCACGGTGCGTTGCCCGTCAGCGCCGAACACGACAAGGCGGCCGTGTTCGTCATGCTCTACGGCAACGCCGACGAGCCGCTCGACTGGTTGCGCTGCGGTGAAGCGCTGTCCGCCGGATGGCTCACCGCCACCGAACACCGCATCTCCGTGGTACCGCACAGCGCTCCGATCGAAGTGATCGCCACCCGCCAGGCGATGCGTGCGATGATCGCGAGCATCGGCTACCCCTGCCTGGTACTGCGCCTTGGCACGATCGGCCCGGCCGACACCGGCGCGCCGCGCACCTCCCGCCTGCCCGCGGATCAGATCATCGACCGCGCCTGAACCGGCGCGGCCGTGCTGGAACCCCTTCGCTCCCCACAAGGCGATGACCGCGATGACCGCATCGCCCACCCGACCCGGCCCGAACGAGCCGGCCACCGATGTCCCCGCCGGCTGCAGGCCGTTTGGCCGGCGAGCGAACTCCTCGCTTGCAAGATCACCGACGTCGCCCGGAGCCTGGTCAGGGCCCCTGGTGAGTGAGCCGGCCGCGCCCGCAGGTGTGGTGGCGCGCCTTCCGGTCGGGTGGTTCGTCTTGGTCGCCTACGGGTGGGCGTGGGCGTGCTGGCTTCCGCTGCTGGCTGACGCGCGGGACTGGGTGAGCTGGTCGGCGTGGCCGTACCTGCACCTGCTCGGGCGAATCGGGCCCGCCGTGGGCGCGCTGCTGGTGACCGCCGTGGTGCATGGACGTGCCGGGGTCGGGCTGCTGCTGCGCCGGTGCGTCGCGTGGCGCGGACGCCTCGGCTGGCTCGTGGTCGCGGCACTGGGACCGCTGGCCTTGTTCGGGATCGCCGTCGGCGCCGCCAGGGTCATCGACGGTGTCTGGCCGTCGCTGGGCCGCTTCGGTGCCAGCGTCGAGTATCCGGCCCTGCCGATCTCCGTGTACTGGGCGGCGAACCTGCTGTTCTACGGTTACGGCGAGGAGATCGGCTGGCGCGGCTTCCTGCAGCCCGCATTGCAGCGCCGACGCAGCGCCCTGACCGCCGCGGCGGCCGTTTCAGTGGTGTGGGCGCCGTGGCATCTGCCGCTGCTCGCGATCACACCCACCTATCGGGCGATGCCGGCCGCCGGATTCATCGGTTTCTACTTCAGCCTGCTCGTCGCGGCGCTCGTGCTCGCCTGGCTCTACCGGGCCGGCCGTGCCAGCATCCTGGTCGTCGCGGTGTTTCACGCCATGTTCGACATCGCTACCACCACACCGACCACCAGTTCGCGGCTCCCGATGCTGATGGGCGCCGCAGTCACCATCGCCGGGCTGGCCACGATCCCGTCCCTTTTCCGTGCCCGGCCGCCCGCGCCGTCAACGGATTCGGCTTGACCCACAGGCTGCCGGCACGAACGGGCTGTCCGCGGCCGCGAAGGTCGTGCTTGATATCCGCATCGGTGCCCGTGAACTTCACTTCACGGTGCAGTGCCATGGCGACGTGGACCACGGCCGGTAATCCCCGACACGGTCGCCGCCGTGGCACGCGGCGGGGGACCGGCGATATCTACTCCGGCGACGACGCGACAGGATGCGTGCCGCACGCACCGGTGGCTGACCGATCGGAGCGGCATTCCGGCGAAGGGCCTGTGCCCCTCGGCCGCTCACGACGGGAGTCGTTGTGCCTGCGCGCTCGCCCCTCAGTTCAGGTGGACCTCTCGACCGCGGTCGGTGTATGTCGATGGCACAGTCACCCGCAAAATGGTGGTACGCGCACGGATACAGCGAGCTCCACGGCCGACGCGTACCGGCAGCCGGACACGACGATCCGCCGCCTGGAACAGCGCCGGGAGGAGACCGAGAATCAGCGCAGCGGCGGCCGCGGCGCCGAGTAGGTCGCGTGGGAGACCGATCGAGGACCTGTCCGGCCGCCGTCACCCGCTCTTTGTCGGCGATGGGACCGCCTCGCCCTGCTTGACGCCGACGAGCGTGCCGCGTTCGCCGCGTTCGCCGCCCAGCTCCCCGAGGCGCGACCGCGAGGTGATCCGCGCGCCTAGAGACGGATCATCTACGGCTGCCTGACGGCGGGAGGAGTCGTATCGGCCCGCTACGGTCGCGCGGCGCTCGGTATAGGACAGGGTCGTGAGGTCGGTGCCGTCGAGGTGCAGCGGGTCGAAGGGGTAGAACGTCCCCGGTACCTCGTCGCGTAGCTTCGTTGCGGCCAGGGATGAGGCCTTGGCCCTGTCCTCAAAGGCTCAGTAGCTGCTCGGCGGTCAGGTCGTCGAGTCCCAAAGAACTCATCGTGCGGGCTCCTTCCGCACGGAGGTCGCGCGCGAGGACGACAGAGGTGATCTCGATGATCGCGTCCATCGTCGGGGTGGGCACTGCGAGTCGGCGTGCCAGGTCGGTGAAGAAGACCAGGCTGTAGCCGACGTCTTCGGTGAGATACCGCGAGTCGATGGCAGTCGGTGCCTTGATGCCGCGGAAACCGGGCGCGCGGGAGTACCCGGTCGTGTAGTTACTCTCGGTCATGTAGCCCTGCTCCACACCGATATCCGGTTCGGACAGGATCGTCACGCCGAGCGCCGCCGCGATGGCGAGACGCTCGGTGTCGACAGCCTCCATGAGACGGCCCGCAGCTGGGGTGACACCCTCCTCGTAGAACAGGAAGTCGCCACCGGTCCGCTCCAGCAGGGCGGCGTTCATGAGCGTCACTGCGGGGTGGATGACAGGGTTGCCGTTCTGCAGAGACGTCTGGAAGACCGTGGCCGCCTCGATGGTCGAGGGATAGACCTGCCTGAGGATCTCCAGCAGCTTGCCGTTGCCGGACCGAGGAACGGCCGAGGCGAACAGGCCCGTGTCGAACTTGTGGAATACGTGGACGTTGCCCTGGCCGTCGGCCCGGCATGCGTACGGCAGGGTGCTGGTTTCCCCGACGAGGATGCTGTCGTCGTGCACCGCCAAACCTGCGGCTCGCTTGAAGGCGAGGGCGCCGCCGCAGGAGCCGGGACAGATCACCACGGTCATCCCGGTACGCAGGTGAGGTGCGAGGTCACGACCGAAGGGCTCGGTGGCGAACGCGGGCCCGACCACGAAGACGACCTCGGCGCCCTCCATGGCGGCTGCGATGTCCGTACCGGCGTACGCCACCGGGGCGAAGCCCTCCAGCCGTCCCTGACTCGTGATGCCGCCCTTTGCCCGAACTGCCTCGAGGTTTTGGTGAGCGTGTGCGGCTCGGGAGTACAGCGACACCCGGTGGCCTTGCTGAGCAAAGTCGAAGGCGACAGCCATGCCTCCGTTGCCAGAACCAACAACGGTGACGTTCATAGCCGCTCCCCCATCCTCAGGCGCCATCGCAGACGCCGGCCACGATGTCGGCTCTGGCGAGGACTGTTGATCGTTGTCGTCACCACCGTAGGCGCCGCCGCCCGCGGAATCCACGAGTCGGCGACGATCTGCTGCGGAGAGACGGGATCGGCGGCGTCGGCGATGTGGTCGGGGTCAGGGATCTTGTCGGCCGGTGGGCCCGCTTCGTTGTCCTCACGCTCCATACCGTTTGCGATTACCCCGTTATGACGCGGTGATGCCCACGCAATCGAAACCCAGCCGTGTCTCAGGCGTGCGGAATATGGAAACCCCGCGCGTCGCAATGGCCGGTATGTCACACCGGCTGGACACGGCATGCCGATGACCACCCTGCGAGAGTCGATCCTGACATCGCAGACGCCGACCCCACCGAGCAACTAGCGTGAGGATCTGGCGCAGGGTTTGCGGGCCGACGTTCGCAGAGTGTGGATCAGAGGGTTTGAGCACGTCGCAGAACTGAGCACCGGCCGTACGTGGATCGCCGGGTGCAGCCCGTCAGTTTCTCAAGCCATGTCGTGGGTGGGCCGGGCGAAGAGCCCTCCCACGATGGCGTTCGAGGAAGATCGAGCGCGACCAGGCAGCACTCGGCCAGCATCACCTCCACGGGCGACCACGTCGTCCGCGTGGTTGAGATCAGCGCACCGTAGTACGACGACGGTCCTTCTCATGGTGGAGAAGGACCGTGAGTGGCGGGGCTCAGGCAGCGTCGGCTTGCTGGTGGTTCTGGCGGTTCTGGTGGTGCCGAAGGGCTTCTTCGAGTTGGTCTTCGAGAATGATGATCCGACAGGCGGCTTCCAGAGCGGTGCCGTGGTCGACCATCTCCCGGGCTCGTGCGGCGAGGCGCAGCTGATAGCGGGAGTAGCGGCGGTGCCCGCCGGCCGAGCGGAACGGGGTGAACAGTTTTGCCTCGTCTAGGCGGCGTAGGAAGTCCTGCGAGGCGCCGACGATCTCCGCGGCGCGGCCCATCGTGTAGGCGGGGTAGTCGTCGTCGTCGAGCATGTCGTCGGGTTGGGCCATGTACACCTCCATGACGAGGGCCCCGGCGCAGGAAGCGCCGGGGCCCAGGGTTACGGGTTGAATACACCATCTACCGACGGGTTCGTCGGGTTGTCGTATCCGCACCGGCCGCCGTCGGCGGGTCGGGGTGCGAGGATCGCATAAGCGTGACCGGAGACCACCTCACGTTCGATGGCTCTACGGTGTCCACCTCAGAACTTGAACCACGTCCTGACGGTGGGCGATCCAACGGTGTTCTGCCCTCCCTTTCCTCTGCTTCCATTACCTGTGGTGCTGTCGTGCCGTCCGCCGGTGTCGGAGCCCCACGCAAACCTCATGGCCCCGCACACGTACAGCGGACCTTTGCTGCATCAGACAGAGCCCCGAACCTGCATCGGCCCTGCCTGCGGTTGCCCTGACCTGGAGTTACGTCAAGGTCTTGACTTCCACTTACCTTGCCTTGCCTTGCTGCGTGCGGTGATGCGTTCCACCGCTTGCCGAGCGAGCCACGAAAGTTCCGGGCCCTGCTTAACGCTCGGTCCGGTTCGTCTACGTTTCAACCGGTCTCTGCTGTCAACGGAGGAAACATTAGCTGATCGTGGCGAGGATGTCTAGTCGACACGACCTAGATTTCTTGACGGCTGCCCGGGGCTTTCAGCACGGTGGCGGTGACGGCGACTGAAAGGCGTCCACGAGCAGGCGTAGCCGCCCGCTGCCACACCCTGAACCGGGCCGGGCCGCCGGCGGCTCAGGTCCCAGCTGGTGCAGGTCGGTCGTCGAGCGCGCGTGAATGTGATGTCGGGGTGTATCCCGGAGTACGTGCCCGGCGTTGAGGCGACCGGCATCACTACGGCCAGGTGGGCACGCTATTCCGGTACCTTCCGGAGGGCGTTCGCGCAGTCTGTACAGACCGCTCGCCACTGGTGTCTTTAGGCGGTGGCGGTGCGTAAGGCGATGCAGATGCCGATGCAGTGGGCGGTGAAGGCGGCGATGGTCAGGGCGTGGAAGACCTCGTGGAAGCCGAACCATCGCGGGTTCGGGTCAGGCCGTTGCAAGCCGTACACGACAGCACCGAGGGTGTAGAGCATGCCGCCGAGAAACAGGAACGTGACGACCGGGGCGCCACCGGAACGCCAGAATCCGGGTAGGTAGATCACGGCGACCCATCCCAGGGCGATGTACACCGGTACGTACAGCCAGCGTGGGGCGCCGACCCACAGGACCCGGAAGGCGACGCCGGCCAGCGCGCCGCACCACACGATCCACAGCAGGGCTCGGGCCTGCCCGCTCGGCAGGAGGAGCACGCAGAACGGCGTGTAGGTGCCGGCGATGATCAGGAAGATGTTGGCGTGGTCGAAGCGCTGCAGCGCCTTGTGGGCGCGCTCGTTCCAGTGGCCCCGGTGATACAGCCCGCTGATGCCGAACAGCAGCGCCGCCGACAACGTGAACAGCGCCAAGGCCACGCGGGATCTGACGTCCGGCGACAGCGCGATCAGGAGCGCGCCGACAGCTACGGCGAGAGGAAAAGCGCCGGCGTGCAGCCATCCCCGAAGCCGGGGCTTGATCATGGCGTTGAAGTGGTCCAGGCCTTGCTCGACCCGATCCTCAAGCCCGTTTAGAGCGGCATCCAGGTCGGCATCCGGGCGGTCGCCGGCTTTCGCCCGCCGGGCACGGTCCGTACTCACCTCACCGAGATTAAACAACGTAGAGCACGTCGTGCACTGGGTAGCCGTTCACGGTGTACCGCTCTTTGCCGCCCCGGAGAGGGCGGTGAACCGGGCCAGCGGCGAGGAGATCGTCGCGCTGCTGGCTGCGGCCCGGTCGGCGCGTGGTGCCCGCTGCCATCTCAGCATCGTGCTGTCCGGTCCGGAGCTCGACGGTGCGATGCTGCGCCGGCTCGCGTGGGAACGGCGTGACGGCTGAGGTCCATCTGCACCGTTTTGCCGTACTGTGCGCAAGCCGCACCCAGCTCAAACTTGGTATAGATTCGCGTCAGTCAATCCCTTGCTCGGTCGAGGAGACCACGATGACGCGACGCCTGATCGCCATCCTCACTGCGGCCCTGTTGTCGGCGGGATCGTCCGCCGTCGCGGCGACGCCGGCGGCGGCACACCCGCCAGCCGGCACAGCGGCACCGGTAGCGGACACTCACCCGAGGGTCGGCGCCTTCGCCGAGCGGTATCACGGCCGCTACATTCACGGCTGGGGCGGCGCCCGGCCGTGCGCGTTCATCGACGGCATGCCGCTCGAACTCATCGACCACGGCGGAAACTGGTACAGCAGCGTGGTTAACGCCTACGAGAAGACCTTCGGCGTCCACGCCACCGCCCGGGCTGCGGTGCGCAGCTTGGCCGGCGCCGACCTGCAGCCGGCCGAGCTACCGGCGTACTGCCGGCCGTGATCCGGCCGGCGCGAGCCGGGCACCACTTCGACAGCGCGACGCGGGTGCCGCCGTCGCGGCACCCGAGTGGTGTACGCCTGTCGGGTCAGGCGTACGTGTAAACGCTGCCGTGTTCAAGGACCGACGCCGGGGTCACGCCAGGCCACGGCTGCAGGGTCTCGTTGAGGTCCACGACATTCGTGGTACCCGCGGCGGGGAGGTAGTGCCCCGTGTCGAAGCCCCACCGGGTCTGCCACTGCGACCAGAGACGGTCGATGTTGCAGTGGTGCAGCCAGAAAACCGGGTCGTTCGGGGAGTCCTGCTGACCCATGTGGCCGCCGACCCAGACGTGCACCGCGTTGTGCAGGTTAGGAGTCGTCCAGCCCTCCATCCGGTTGCGCATGCCGCTGGTGGCCGAGCTGTTCCACGGCGAGGCGTCGTATGTCGAGACGCCCAGCACCGAGCTGACCTGCGTGGCGCTCGGCAGGGTGTTGCTGCCCATGGCACGGCGCAGCGAGGTCGAGGTGGTGCTGCCCACATTGATGCGCCAGTTCGTCGCGCCAGCGAACGGGCCGGTGATGATGGGGCCGTTGCCACCGGATCCGTTGCCGCCCATCAGGTCGGCTGTGAAGGGAGCGCCGGTCGTCGAGCGGTCCACCGTCCAGTCCCAGTAAGGAACGGTCACTGCGGGGTCGTAGACCTGAAGTGCCCGCTCGAACTCGATGAGATACCGCCGGTGCCACGGCAGGAAGGACGGGGACTGGTGGGCGTAACGGATGCCGTTGACGCCGGCGAAATAGTTCATGTGTGTGGTGACGAACCAGTCGTAGTTACGGCCGGTGGTCTGCGCCTTCAGACGCTTCACGGCGGAGACGAACGCCGCCTTCTCGGTGCTGGTGAGGTTGCGCGCGTTCTTGCGTACGCCCATGATGGGTCGCCCTTCGAAGTGGATCAATGCGGAGGGGTGGCCGCGGATCAGTGCCCGTGGTCGTGCTCCGAGCCCGCCGAGGCGGTCAGCTCGCTGTCGCCGAGCACGTCGACCGCTCGCTCGGCGAGCTTGCGCAGCCCGTCCTTGTTCTTGTCCTCGTCGAGCAGGACCGGCTCGTAGTGGTTGAGAGCACTGATGAAGCCAACCGCAACACCGGACGCGCCCGCAGCGGCCGGTAGCTCGATCCGCATGACGGCCAGCTTCCGGCCATTAATGGACACCTGATGCGGCTGCCGGCTGCGCTCCTTGCCGCCGACATGCATTCCCTTGATCTTCTTGCCGCGGTAGTCGATCTCGAAGTCGCGCGGATCCGTGCGCAGCGGCGCAGCGGTCGGCGCCTCGGCAGCGGAACTCGACCTGGACAAAGCCTGCGCACCGACCACGCCGCTGACGACAGCGGTAGCGGCGGCGGCGTAACGGAGAACGTCGCGACGACCCAAATTGGACATTTAAGTTTCTTCTTCCGGTGGGGTGGCCGCCGTTGCGTCAGCGCGCGACGGCGGGTCAGACCGGTGCCCCGCTCAATGACGTTGCGGGGCACCGGACGGGCCGGCAGCCAGGGCTCTCGGCTCGGCTCACGGGTGACCTGAGTGGTTGCGCCGACCGATGATCGTGTGCGTGCCGCCGCTTCTCAGCACTCGGACGGCACGATCAGCTGCTGGACGCGGAGGTGCGGACGTCGCAGTTGCGGCCTTCCTCGGCACGCTTCAAGGTGGTGCCGACACACAGCCGCAGCTCGGGCTCGAAGCCGCCCCGGAGGAGATCGGAGGTGGCCGCGAAGTTCGTCTTGCCGGGACGGCACAGGCCGTTCAGGGTGCGCCACTCAATGCCGTCCGCCGGACCGCTATCAGCGATCTGGACGACGGCGCACCGGCTCCGGCCGTTCAGCGCCAGGGTGCCTTTGACCTTGACCGGCGCAACAGGCTGCTCCGGGATGCTCATCATCCGGTCGTACGTGCCGTACGCGGTGGCGCTACCGGCGGCCAGCTCGAAGGTGTTGCCCGCGGCCGCGGCCGGCGAGACCATCGCGAGGGCAACGCCCACACCGGCCAGAACGCCCAGACCGCTGACGGTGAGCTTCTTCATCGGAACTCCAAAATTGTTCATCTGTTAGCGAAAAGGGCAGGCGGGAGCCAGCGATCGGGAACAGTCGCGAAAAGAGGCGATCGGGAACAGTCCCGAAAAGAAGCGGAACATCTGCCGAGTGGCGTGTTCGCTGCTCGAGCGCGGCGGGGACGCCGACCCAATGACTCATTGCTCGGGATTTGGCAATCCGCGCGCCGCCAGGACCGGCGCGCGATCATTGTTCGGACCGTTGAAAGTACGATTCTTGGCAGCGTTGCCGGCGCGTCAGCGCACGTAGAGCGTGTAGCTGGGCACGAAACCGGTCTGGCATCGGAACGACACCCACACTCGGTGTGCCACACCAGCCGCGCCGACCTTGCGGCACTCGGCCTGCGGGTCCGCGACGGCATCGAATGCAGCGGTGTACGCCAGCTTCTCCGTGGCGAACGGCTTGGTCCGAGGCGTGTGCGTGACGGTCAGGTCATCGCCGGCGATCCCGGAGCGCACCGCGAAGGAACGCCAGACACCGGCAGTCATCCCGGCGTCGCCGATGATCCCGGCTCGGCCGAACCCGTACGTGCCTAGCGGGTCGGCGGCGGCGGCGGGCGCGGCATGGGCGGCCGAAGGGGCGAGCACGGTGGCCGCGGTCATCGCGAGGGCAGCCTGATAAGTCTTGCGCATTTTAAGCTTCCTTTACAAATGGTCTCGGGGGTCTGCCCGTGACCTCAAAGTCGATCAGGGAAAGGTTCACTCTCCCCCGACCTGGTGGAACCATAGCACCATTCCAAACTGGAGGACGCGAATGTGGTACCAATTCCCGCACAACTATTTTGTACGCAATTACCGATTGTTAAGTCAAATGCCATCCCATCCAATTAACAGACCTGAACATCGGACTCCATTTAGTACGAAATTGTCACCAGGCCCGGTCTCGCGGGTCGGCGCAAGTGTGAGCAGCGAGGATGGCGCTGTCGCGATCGGCGTGTGGCAAGCAGCTGGGACCGGAGTGGTTCCGGGAGGGTGGCGGTATGCCGTTGTTCCTGATTGGTCTGCTTACGCGCCGGTATCTGTCGCATGCGGAAACGTGAAGAGATGGCGATGGCGAATGTAGATGGCGATGGCGAATGTTCAGGGCCCCAGCTGCGAGAAATCGCCAGCCGGCTGGCCCGTGACCGGCGGACGCGACCCGACCCCTCGACCACCTCGCGGGAGCCGACCCGCCAGCACTCCGGCACCGCGGGCCGGATCGAGAACTGCCAGGTCGGGGCGTTCCTGGCCTACCGCTCGGCCAAGGGCCACGCGTTGATCGACCGGCAGCTGGTTGTTCCCCAGGTTTGGACCGACGACCGCGGCCGGTGGCAGGCGGCGGGCATCCCGGACGAGGTCGGCGTCGCCACCAAGGTCGAGATGGCCAGGACCACGCTCGCTCGCGCGTTCGCCGCCGGGGTCCCGGCCGGCTGGGTGACGACGGACGAGGGCTACGGGCAGTCGACGTCGACGAGGACCAGACAAACGGCGTCGACTGCCTGTTCTGCGGTGCGCCGGGCGGCTAACCGTACTGCCAGGGCTCGTACGGCTTTCCCCGACGGGTCGTAGGCGTATTGCAGGGCGGTGCCACCGCTGGCGGTGACGGAGGTGACGGCATGGGGTTCGAGGTTGTACGGGCCGCGGACAGGACGCACGAGGGCGTCCCCGCGGCCGAACTGCTCGGGCCGGGCGCAGCGGCCTCCTCGCCTGCGGGCTCGTCAGAGGCGCAGCCCGCAGCTGCCATGATCAGTCCGCCTAGCCCTATCCCACCGAGAGTGGCGAGAACGGTACGGCGACTGGGGTTTCCAGCGCTCCTGTCGATCGGATACTCATCCACTTGTGCCCCTCCAGCCGTTGTCGTGCCTGCGGTGCCGCAACGGTAGGTGGGTTGGCCGGGTGTCCCGTCAGAGCGGCCTCAATGTCATCTAGCAACTCCGACACAGTGGGCATGGCGCGAAACGCGGATCGTGGAGCGGCGCCGTCCCGGATCACCCGATACCGTCGCGAGCGCGTCAGCGCTGTCGGCCTGCCGGCTCAGGCGGCGACAGCCACCTGATCGAGCATGGGCGGGATCTCGCTGGGCCAGACCGGCTTGGAGAACAGGTAACCCTGCCCATAAGGGCCGCCCATCGCGGCCAGCATCCTGCGCTGCTCCGCGTCCTCGACACCCTCGGCGACGACGGTCAGGTCCAGGTCACCGGCGAGCGTAACGATCGCGCTGACCAGGGCTCGCTGCTGCTTGCTCGCGAGGATGTCATCGATGAAGGACTTGTCTATCTTCAGCACGTCGACGGGCATCCGCCGCAGGTAGCTCAATGACGAGTACCCAGTGCCGAAGTCATCGATGGCGATGCGCACCCCCAGGGCGCGCAGGGTCCGCAGGTCCTCGCACACCTGCTCGGCGTCGCGCAGCACCAGACTCTCGGTGATCTCCAGCAGCAGCCACTCGGGCCGCGCACCCGCATCGGCCAGACCCGCGCGGACCTGGTCAACGAAGCCGGGCATCCGGAACTGGCGGGCGGACACATTGACGCTGACGTAGTGCATCGAGGTGCCCGGGGCCGCGGCGCGCCACAGCGCAAACTGCCGAAGCGCCTCGCGCAGCACCCAGCCACCGATGCCGACGATCACGCCGGACTCCTCGGCCATCTCGATGAAGTGGCAGGGGCCCAGCAGTCCGCGCTGGGGGTGCTGCCAGCGCACCAGCGCCTCCACGCCGACGATGGTCGCGGTGCCGATGTCCACGATGGGCTGGTACTGCAGCACGAACTGCTGTGCCCGGACGGCCTCATGGAGCGCGGTGCGCAGCGCGAGCCGCTCGACCATCGCGTGGTCC
The DNA here is from genome assembly GCF_040689425.1 of Actinoplanes sp. NPDC051475. NCBI lineage: Bacteria > Bacillati > Actinomycetota > Actinomycetes > Micromonosporales > Micromonosporaceae > Actinoplanes > Actinoplanes sp. NPDC051475. Next base: position 7,177 of record NZ_JBFAZZ010000038.1, on the reverse strand, counting down.
AGGTCGCTCTGGTAGCGCTGCCAGGAGCCCTTGCCGGCGCCCTTGGCCAGGTAAAGAGCGAGGTCGGCGTGGCGTAGCAGTTCGCTGGGGCTGGCGGCGTCTCCGCTGGTGGCCAGGCCGATGCTGGCGGCGCCGCTGACGGTATGTGTGCCGCCGAGGCTGTCCAGCACCTGAACCGGCGCGGCAAGCGCGGCGATGATGCCGGCCGCGACGGCCTCAGCGGCGTCGGCGTCGGGCGCCTGCTCGATGAGGATCGCGAACTCGTCCCCGCCCATCCGGGCGGCCGTGTTGTGCGCGCCGATGGTCTGGGCGATGCGCTGCCCGACCGCGACCAGCAGCTGGTCCCCGACGGCGTGCCCGAGGGCGTCGTTGACCTCCTTGAAGTCGTCGATGTCGACGAAGAGCACGCCGACCTCCGAGCCGTCGCGCCCGGCCATGGCGAACGCGTGATCGAGGCGGTTGCGGAAGAGCACCCGGTTGGCGAGTCCGGTCAGCTCATCGTGGAACGCCTGGTGGACGAGGTCGTTCTCCAGGCGGCGACGCTCGGTCACGTCCTGGACGGTCAGCACGAGGCCACGGACCGTCGGGTCGTCGCGCAGGTCACGGATGGCACATTCGACTTGCAGCGGGCGGCCGTTCGCGCAGACGGCACTGAGGTATACGCCGTCGACGTTGCCGTGCCCGGCCCGGGCGCGGGCCAGCACGTCGGCGAGCGCGTCGTGGTGGGTGTCGGCGATCAGCGCACTGAGGCGGTTGCCGGCCGGGTCCGTTCCGCCGAAGACAGTCGTGGCCGACGGGCTCGCGTACCGGATGCGGTCGTCATTGTCGATGATCATGATTACGTCCGACGCGTTGCGGACCAGAGTCCGGAAGTAGGCCTCGCCGTCGCGCCGGCTGATCTCGCCGGCCAGGTTGATCCGCTCGACGACGATGGCGATCTGCGCGAACAGCGCCTGGAAGGCGGGTCGCTGGGCCCGCAGCGTGGCCGCGGCCGCGGCTAGATAAACCGCAGCCCGCCGCGGCGGGCTGCCGGGCAGGACCATCTGCGCGTGCAGGGCAAATTCGAAGTCCGGATCGGGTACGGCGCAGAGCTGAGTCGTTGCCACCATGGTGACGCCGTCCTCGACATCGCAGATGCCGTCGCACGGAACCGGGTCGGTGACGACCAGCTGGTACGAACGCCCCGGGGGCATCAACGTGGCGACGGCCGTGCGCATGGCCGCGATGACATCAGCCTCGGTGGTCGCGGCCGCGAGGCTCGCGCCGGCTCGGCGCAGTGCTCGCTCCCGCTGGTTGGTGCGGCGCTGGTCGGTGAGCAGGTCATCGACGCGGGCCATGACGAGCAGGAACATCAGCGCGGACCCCGCCGCGATGACGGGCGCGTCGACGATGCCCCCGCTCAGGTGCTCGGCCAGCAGGACACCAGGCGCGATCAGCGTGGCCGCAGTCATGAACAGCAGCCGTCGACGGCGGGCGCCGACCGCGCAGTCCGCGGACGGCAGATCATTGGTCATCCGCGTCATGGACGGGTGCAGCGCGGCGTAGCCGGCCGCGAAGTAGAAGGCGATCCAGCCCAGGTCTACGGTGCCGCCGGGCGCCCAGTTGTTGCCCAGGCGCAGGAGGCCGTAGAAGATGTCGGCGACGAGCATGCCGCAGACGCTGAGGGCCAGAATGCCGGCCGACAGCGGCTTGCGCCCCGGGACGGCGAGCAGCCGCAGCATCATGGCCAAAGCCAGCACGTCGCCCAGCGGGTAGGCCATCGAAAATGCCTTGTCCGGCCCCGACAGATCGGCAGCGCGGGAGTAGGGCGCAACCAAGAGTACCCAGGCGAGCAATCCCAGGCTGGCCGTCGGCACCAGCGCATCGAGCAGCGCCGCCCGGTTGCCGTCTCCCGCTCGGGCCCGGATGAAAAGCGCCAATGCGACCGCGAGCAGCGGATAGACCAGGACATAGAACACGTCGCCGGCGCGGGCGTACGTGATCGATAGACCATGCCCTCGCTGCAGGTTGTACAGGGTGTCGCCAGTGCTGAACAGCAGCAGCGCGCCGGCCATCAGATACCACGGCAACCGCTGCGCGGGCCGGTTGGTCCTCACCCCGGCCAGAACCGCCGCGACGCCGGACAGGCCGATCACCGTACGAGTGATCCACCGTTCATCCGGCCATGCGTAGTAGACGCCGGTCAAAGATGCCAGCCAGGCGGCATAGCACGCACGAGCGATCCGCGTGGTCATGCCGGCTCCGATCGGGCGACGATCAATCCGCCATCTCTATCGGCGCACGCCGCCGCGGCTGAAGTGACCCCGACCACCCAATTTCCGCCGGCGGACACACCCGCGTCCCAGGGTTCGCCCCCACTTACGGGTGAACTGCGGGCCGCCATGCCTACACCCTCGGTGCACCCAGGACGTGTTCGCCGGGACGAGAGCGGGAGGGCGTCGGGCGCGCTCCCGCTCTGCCCCGGTCCGGGGCCGGGGCTCAGCGGCCACCGGCGATCTCGATCACCTGCCCGGTCCCGTTCGGGTAGAGGACCCGGGCGCCGGGCCCGTGTCCGGCCAGGTCGGTGACGAAGGCAGTCGGGGCGGCGCTGCCGCCCGGTGCGCCCGTCGCCCCGGAGAGGCTGGTGCTGGTCCAGCCGCTCGGGCGGACGGCCAGCTCGTGGATGGATCCGGACGTGGTCCGGTAGACCACGCGGCCGACGCTGCCCTGGCCGGGGAAGGCGGTGGCGTAGCCGTGGACGGGTGCGCCCGGCGCCGCGGCCGGCGCACCGATCAGCGTGGTCAGGTTCGCGGTGCTCCAGTAGCCGGTCCTTCCGACGACCAGTTCCTGCAGGTGCCCGTTTCCGGTGCGGTAGACGATGCGGGCGGCCTGTCCCTCTCCGGCGAAGTCGGTGACGTAGCCGAACGGCGCCCCCACCGCGGCCGGGGCGGCGCTCGCACCCACGTGACACCCACCGTCCACACAGGCCAGACAGCACAAAAGGCGGGGCCACGAACAGCACATTGCCGATGCCTGGCAAACCTCGCCAAGGCCGTCGGTGGGCGCAGGGCGCCGGTGTAGGAATCGACATGCGGCCGTTCGGCGACGGAGTCCGCACGTCTGGGAGCGAGGCCGGGCGCAACTCCGGCCGGAGACCTTGCGCCGGCGCGGTTCTCGACCGCGGCATCCGTCTACGTCACACGGTCTTGCGGTGCTTGGCGCTGTCGGCATCGGGCGGTGATGGGCGGTGTCTCAGGTGTGCGTCGCGAGGACCTCTGTTGGCGGCAGGAGTTGCAGGAGCTCTGGGCTTTGGGGGCGGCCGCCGAACGGACTAGCGACATAGACGAACAGCTCGAGACTGTCGCCGCGTCCTGAAAGTCATCCCCTCGCGATCCGACGTAGCGTCTGACCCGAGCATTTGTTGTGGATTGTGTGATGCAGGCCGACCTGCCCGGGATGAACCCCTTCGTCAACGGCGTGACTGCCGACCTCGATGCCGTGACCGCCGGACTGAGCCTGCCCTCCAGCTCCGGACCGGTCGAGGGAAACGCCAACCGGATCAAGATGCTCAAACGGCAGATGTACGGCCGCGCCGGCTTCGACCTGCTCCGCAAACGAGTCCTTATGAGCAGCTGAGAACCAGACCACCCGATCCGGGAAGCCGCGTTTTCGCGAACGACGAGCTCATCGGCCATAACCTCAAGGCCGGTGGAGGGCAACGTCAACAGAATCAAGATGCTCAAACGACAGATGTATGGTCGAGCCGGCTTCGATCTGCTCCGCAAGCGCGTGCTCCTGACCAGATGAGCCCGATCAGGCGCGAAGGGCGCGCATCGCCGTGGAGGACACCGTCGCCAACGGCCGCAACCAGATCGTCGCCGCCGACCCTCAACCAACCGCGCGGCGAGTACACCGACGCGACCCGCATCACCCCGAAGCAGCGCAGGGGTGATCACGTCGGGCAGTCTCGACCGGCAGGTGAGGCAGCCAGCCACGTCACCGTGCGCGCGTCAGCCTTCATGCAACACCGGCAAGGCCACCACGCGTCGTATCCCCCACCTGAGAGGGGTCAGCCGGTGGGGCGCAGCCGGGTGTCCAGGCCGACGATGCCCAGGATGCGCCGCACCGGCGAGGCCGGGGTGACGATCGTCAGCGGCGCCGGGCAGCGGGCGTGCAGCAGCAGCAGTTCGCTGAGCGCCGCGCAGCAGAAGACCGTGACACCGCTGAGGTCGACCGAGATCGCGGTAGGACCGTGCGCACGCAGCCGTAGCAGTGCCTCGCGCCACACGGCGACGCCGTGATGGTCCAGATCGCCGGTCACCGCGAGGACCGCGGCGCGTCCCGGCTCCCAGCGCAGCGTCGTGCGCAAGCCAACAGGCTCGGAAATGTGACGCATGATGTGGTCACGATAAACTGCAGATGTTGACCGGTACATGCTCTTAGCGGCCGAAACCGCCCACGTCGATCGGGCGGTGGCCGGGTCCTCCGAACGGCGGAGCACGCCCGCGCGCAGTCCGCGCGGTGTGTCGGACCTTCGGGCCTGGCACTGGCCGGTGAGGCAGGGTGTCAGGAGGGTCCGGGGCGCGCCTCGGTGAGGGTGTCGAGGATGCCGGTGATCTGCAGGACCCGACGCACCTGGGCATCGGGGTTGATCAGGGTGAACCGGCGGCCGGTGCTATGCGCGGTGTTGCGGGCGGCGACCAGGGCGCTGATGACGGTGGAGTCGATGAACCCGGCGTCGGCGACATCGACGGTGACCGCCTCGGCGCCGTGCACCGCCTGCTGCAGCAGATCCTGCAGTTGCCCGGCGCCGCTCATGTCGATCTCACCGGACAGCGTGACGGTAGTGTGCCGGTCGCCGGCGCGGGTCCCGTGATGCCAGCCGGGCTGCGGGTTCACCTGTCCTCGCTCGCACTCAGGGACGCCGGGGCGTCGGCGTCGCTGAGTGTCAGGGGCCACGATACGGACTGCTGCGCGGTCACGCAGGCGCTGACCGAGGCGGTGACCCCGCCGGGCCGCCGGGTCAGCATCAGCGTGCCGGTGAGCTGATGCGCCAGCCACAGACCCCGACCGCCGGCGCGGTCGATCGGCGACAACCGCACCGGCAAACCACCGCAAGGCCCGCCATCATCGGCGATCTCGCAGGTCAGCACGTCGGCCAGCAGCCGCAACTCGAGGCTGCCGCCCCCGCCGCCGTGGCGGACCGCGTTGGTGACCAGCTCGTGGACCGCCAGCACGAAGTCCTCGGCTGCCTCGCCGCGGAGCCCGGCGGTGGCCACCGCTGTGGTCACCGCGTGGCGCAGCGCGCTCACCTCGGCCTCGGTGAACTGCTGGTGCAGCAGCACACCCGGCACGGCGCCCGCCGGCCCGGATCCCGCCGGGCCCACTTCACCAGGCCGGGCGCTGTCACTCATGGCGTTGCACCGTACTGGCGTGTCGCCCGCGCCGCGACCTTTGCACCACGGCAACCAGCTGGCGAGCCGGCGGCGCGAAGGTCCAGGCCACGACGAGCCCCCAGCGCCGCAGCGGTAGGTGCCCCGGAATCGTTTGTCGCCCAGACGGCGACCGGGATCAACCGCGGGACCGCCGCGAGCCACGAGATCAAGAAGAGTCAGGCCGCCGCCGGGTCTATCAGATGACCATGACAGCCGAGCCGATCCAGGTCTGGCCTTCTGGGCCAGTTCAGCGGCGTCTGGCCGGTCAAGGCATCAGCGCCGGCGATCAGCCGGGCCCGCGCCTGCTGCATCTGCCCGAGCGCACGGTGCAGGTCCATGGCCGTCGGATTACGGGCGGTCACCGCGACGGGTGTGCTGGCTATTCTCGGCGGCTGAGCTCCGGGGGCCGGCGGGCGGGCGCTGATGGCGTTTCTGACCGTGCTTCGTGCTTTCGTCCTAGGCTGAGATGAAATGCTCCTTTGGCCGTTCACCTGGCGGGGGGACCGAGGGCACCATGGCCGTCCTGGCTGTCACCGCGCTCTACATGATGGTCTTCCTGTGGGTGTCGTGGTGCTATCTGCGCCGACGTGATCCGCTGCTGCGCGACGTGATGTTGATTTTCGCGGCGGTGGCGTTGCTGTTCGTTCTCGGCGTCGTCTATGTGCTGATCGGCCAGCCGCCGCAGGTGGTGGCGGCGGCATCGTCGGCGTTGCTGTTGGCGCAGCCGGCGCTGACTTTGCGGCTGGTCGGGCGGCTGCGCCGCGTGCCAGGGTGGTTGCAGGTGGCGGCGTTGGCCGGCTGGGTGCTGAGCGCGCTGCCGGTGGTGGCGTTGCCGGCGCCGGTGCCGCCGCAGGTGGTGTGGTTCGTGGTGGGCGTGTTCTTCACCGTGGAGGCGGTCGCCGCGTGGCTGTTGAGCGTCGAGGCGCGCCGCCGCGCGGGCGCCGCCCGGGCGCGGCTGGGGTGTGCCGCGGCAGGTACCGCTCTGTTCGGCGTGACGTTGTTGATCGCCGGCGGCGGTCCGGGGGTGGCCGTGTGGTCACGCTCGATGGCGGTGATCTCCGGACTGCTGTATGTCCTGGCGTTCGTGCCGCCGCGCCGGCTGCGCCGGAACTGGTCGCGGGAGGCCGCGAACACGGTGCTGCGTCAACTGCTCGCCATACCGGCCGACGAGCCGGCAGCACGGACCTGGCAGGCTTACTGCCAAGGCGCCCGGGAGATGTTCGGCGCCGACGCGGCCGTGGTGTTACTGCCCGCCGCAGCCGACACCGTACAGGTGGTGACCCGGTGCGGACTGCCGCTGCCCGAGCATGAGCATGAGCATGACCAGCGAGACGTCGACGAGGTATTGGCTGCCACGGCCACGATCGACGCCCTAGCTGCCGGCACCGGAGCGCCGCGGATAGCGGTCACGCTCGCCCAGGCCGGTAAGGCCCGTTTCGTGACTGCAGCGCCGGTGCCGACGGCGGACGGTCGTGGCGCGGTGGTGCTGCTCAGCCGGTACCGTCGCTTGTTCGCCGATGACGACGTCGCCCTGCTGACCGAGCTCGGTGAACAGGCCGCCGCCCTCGCGCAGCGCGCTACCGTCCTGGCGCAGCGGGCCACCGCGCTGGCCGAGCAGCAGCGCCTGGCAGCGATCGTGGAGTCATCGCACGACGCGATCATCTCCGAAACCCTCGACGGGGTGATCACCAGTTGGAACTCAGGCGCCGAACGGCTCTACGGCTACCGCCGCGAGGAAGTCCTCGGCTGGCCCGCGACCATGC
>NZ_JBFAZZ010000037.1:0-21246 GCF_040689425.1 Actinoplanes sp. NPDC051475 | reverse complement strand
TGGACGAGGTCGTCGGTGGGTTCGCCGCGGCCGGAGTAGCGGTGGGCGAGGTGGCGGGCCAGCGGCAGCCAGGCCTCGATCGCCCGATCGCGCAGGACGGCGCGGCAGCGGTCCCCGGCGGGAGCCTCGGCCATGGCGTGGAGAAGATCGGCGGCGCTCTCCGTCGTGGAGTCACTCGCCGTGGTGGCGCGGATCGCTGTTGCGGTCATCGAGGAGGTCCTCCATCAGCGGGCAGAGAGCCGTGCCCACACGCGGCGACCGTTCACTCTGGTTTACGCTAGCCGGTCGGCCCAGCCTTGACCAGCCGAAAGTATGAGTCACGCTCCGCGACGCGGGCGATTTGCCCCCTTTGGGGGACGATCCGGTCAGGGCGTCAGGACGATCTTGCCGGCCACGGTTCCCGACTCGGCGAGGCGCAGCGCCTCGGCTGCGCGGGTCAGCGGCAGCTCGGCGGCGACCTGGGCGGTGAGCCGGCCGGCGGCCATCGCCTCGAGGACGGCGGTCAGGTCCGCGCTCAGCCGGGCCTGGAACCGCTTGCGGTTCAGGGCGCGGCCGCCCCACACGTTGTAGAAGGAGGCCCGCCGGCCGTTGGGCAGCAGGTTCCACAGGTAGAGGCGGCCGAGCAGCTTGAGCACCGGGAGCTGGCGGTTGCCGGTGTCGTCACGGGTGGACGCGGTGCCGTACGAGACCAGCGCGCCGCCCCGGCGCAGCAACTTCCAGGACGCCACGATGCCCGGGCCGCCGACGTGGTCGAAGACGGCGTCCACCCCGTCCGGCGCGACGGCGCGAACCTGGGCGGTGACGTCGCCGCGGTAGTCGACCGGGATCACCCCGGCCGACCGCAGCGCCTCATGGTGGCGCGGGGACGCGCTGCCGAGGACCCGCGCGCCGGCCATCCGGGCGAGCTGCACCAGGGTGGAACCGACGCCGCCGTTGGCGCCGAGCACCAGCACGGTCTGCCCGGCGCGTACCTTCGCGTGGCGGTGCAGCATCTGCCAGGCGGTGATGCCGTTGACGACCACGGTCTCGGCGTCGGCGGCCCGCACCCCGGCCGGGACCGGCACGAGGTCGGCGGCGTCCAGGACGGCATGGGTGGTCCAGCCGCCGACCTTGGTGAGCGCGGCGACCCGGCGCCCGCGCAGGGCCGGGTCCACGCCCTGCCCGATCTCGGCGACCGTGCCGACCAGGTCGTAGCCGGGGACGAAGGGGTACGCCGGCTGGTCGTAGTAGCGGCCGCGCCGCATCTGCTGCTCGGCGAAGGAGACGCCGGTGGCCTCGACGCGCACCAGCGCCTGCCCCGGTCCGGGCGCGGGGATCGGGCGGTTGCGGATCTCCAGGCCCTCGGGCTCGACGACGCCGGGAAGGACGATCTCGGTCGCGGAATTCATATCACTGCTCCACTTCGTTAGATGTTCTAACGGCAGTATGCACGCCTCACCGAGCAGGTGCAAGGGCGGGAGGCGGCGGATGGCACGATTCGACCGCGAGTATCTGTGGGTACACATATGCGAAACACCTGTGAGACGGAGAGCGGTTATGGCGATCCTGGGCATCGATATCGGCGGGTCCGGAGTGAAGGGGGCACCGGTCGACACGGTGCGCGGGGAGCTGCTCGCGGAACGGATCCGGATACCGACACCGCAGCCGTCGGACGTGGCGGGCATCGTCGAGACCGTCGCCGAGGTGGCCGGCCAGTTCGGCGACTACGAGCGGGTCGGCATCACGTTCCCCGGCGTGGTGGTCGACGGCGTCACCCGTACGGCGGCGAACGTGGACAAGTCGTGGCTCGACGCGCCGGCCGCGCGGCTCTTCTCCGAGCGGCTCGGCAAGCCGGTGTCCGTGCTCAACGACGCCGACGCCGCCGGCGTCGCCGAGATCGCCTTCGGCGCCGGGCACGACCAGCGGGGCCTGGTGATGATGCTGACCTTCGGTACGGGCATCGGCAGCGCCCTGTTCCTCGACGGCACGCTCGTGCCGAACACCGAGTTCGGCCACCTGGAGCTGCACGGCAAGGACGCCGAGCTGCGCGCCTCCGACCGAGCCCGCGAGCAGGAGGACCTGAGCTGGGAGGACTGGGCCGACCGGGTCCAGGCGTACCTGCGGCACGTCGAGATGCTGCTGTCCCCGCGGCTGTTCATCGTCGGCGGCGGCGTGAGCAAGAAGGCGGACAAGTGGCTGCCGCTGCTCGACGTCCGTACCCCGATCGTCCCCGCGACGCTGCTGAACAACGCGGGCATCATCGGCGCCGCCGTGACCGCCGAGCAGGCGGCCGGGCACCCGGGCGCCGTCCCCGTCGAGGCCGATCGGCCCGGCGTCGTGGGCGCCGCCGTCGGCGATCGGAAGGGCTGAGCGCCGTGGCTCGCACCGTCGCCACCAACAACCGTGTCGGCCGCGAGGAGCTGCTGGAGTTCCTCCGGCCCCGGCACCACGCGATCCTGATGACCACCCGCAGGGACGGCCGGCCCCAGTCGTCGCCGAACACCTGCGGCGTCGACGCCGAGGGCCGCATCGTCATCTCCACCTACCCCGAGCGGGCCAAGGTGAAGAACATCCGCCGCGATCCCCGGGTCAGCGTCTGCGTGCTGTCCGACGAATTCGGCGGCGCATGGGTCCAGGTCGACGGCGTCGCGGAGGTGCTCGACCTGCCCGAGGCACTCGAGCCGCTGGTCGAGTACTTCCGGGTGATCTCCGGCGAGCACTCGGACTGGGACGAGTACCGCAGCGCCATGCAGGAACAGGGCAAGTCCCTGATCCGCGTGACGATCGAATCCTGGGGCCCGATCGCCACAGGCGGCTTCCCGGTGCGCCTCGCCTGACGTCAGGCCGGCATCGACAACGCGGGAAGCAGGTAGAACAAGTCGTCGCGGTGCAGGTCCGCTACCGATTCCAGCAGGTCGGGGTGGCGCAGGAGGATTGCGGCGGCCTGTTCGCGGTCGTCGGGGGCGGTCAGGCGGCGGAACTCGGCCGGGAGGTCGCCCGCGCGGCCGCGGGGACGGGGGCGGTCGTCGGCCGGGGCGCTCGCGGGTACGGCGGCGGCCACCGCGTCGACGGCACGGGCGGCGAGCAGCGGGTCGGCGAGCAGGCAGGCCGCCCAGCTCACCACGACCTCGTCCACCCAGGTGCGCCAGCCCTCGTTCTCGGCGAGCTCGTCGTCGGGCTCGCTGCCGGTGCGCCAGTCCAGGACCGCGGAGCCGCCGGGGCCGGCCATCGCCACCAGCTCGGCGTCGACCGGGGTCGGGTAGCGCAGCCACGCGGCTACGGTGACCGCCTGGCGGGCCTGGAGCTCGTTGAGGGTGGCCGCGGCGCTGTCCGAGCCCGTCCAGGGGTACGCCCGGACCAGCCAGTGCGTGCTGGCCGCGATCACCGGCGACAGCGCGGTCGACGGACCCGCCATATGTTCCCCCAGGGCTCGGTGCGCCCCTGCCTGGGGTGCCTCGCCGTACCTCTCGGCGCCGCAGCCGGGTCCTTGAGTAGCCTGCCCCCGATGGCAACCCACGGCAACCAACGGGCAACGATCTTCGCGCGGGTGGCCTCGGGGACCGCCATGCTGGAGCCGGATCCCGCCCGGGAGCGCGGCTGGACCGTGTGCGTGGACGGGATACCGCAGTCGTATGTCGATCTTGGCGATCCCACGTTCCTGGCTTTCGGATATGTGCGCCGGGTCGCCACGGTGCTGCGGTTGGGGGCTCCTGCGGCCGTACCGTTGACCGTTCTGCATCTGGGGGGCGGCGGGCTGACGCTGCCGCGCTGGATCTCCGCGACGCGGCCCGGCTCGGTGCAGACCGTCGTGGAGCACGATCCGTTGCTGCTGGCAGTCGTGGCCCGGACACTGCCCTGGCCGGATGCGGTGACCGTCGAGGTGGGCGACGCCCGGGCGTTCGTGGACGCGGCCCCGGCCGGGAGCTACGACGCGATCGTGACGGACGTGTTCCAGGGGGCGGCGATGCCGGCGAGCGTCGCCGGGGTGGGTTTCGCGGCCGCCGCGGCCCGCCTGCTGCGGCCCGGCGGCGTGCTCGCGATGAACCTGACCGACCTGCCGCCGCTGTCCTACTCGCGGATCCAGGCGGCGACGCTGCGCGCCGCCTTCGGCGACGTGGCCCTGATTGCGCCGCCGGGCCTGGTCCGGGGGCGCAGGGCCGGCAACGTGGTGCTGGCGGCCGGGGCGGTTTCCGGCGATCTGCCCGTTTCCCGGCTGGCCGCCGCGACGGCCCGGGATCCGGAGCCGGCCAGGGTGTGGCACGGCGCCGATTTGACCGAGTTTCTGGGTGGGGCAAAGGCGCGCCTCGACGGGTACGCCTGAGCGTGCTCCGGTAGGTTGTGGGGCACCGGGTGCGACGCCGTTTGCAGTTCCTCCAATGCGGAGAAACTGACGTGGACGGTCGCTGCATTTCGCCCGTCTCCGAGGCCCCTCCCGACCTTTCTGACTACGGTGGAGATCATGACCGGACGCTTTCCCATCGAAGACGTCACGCCGTCCGTGTCCTGCGGCCGCTACCCGGCGAAGGCGGTGGTCGGCGAGCTGGTCCCGGTCTCGGCCGTGTCCTATCGGGAAGGCCACCACGCGCTGGGCGTGAACGTGGTATGGACCGGTCCCGACGGCGAGGCACAGCCCTTCACCCGGCTCAGCCCCGGCGAGCCCGGCCTGGACCAGTGGCACGGCGTCATCAAGCCGGACCGGGTGGGCCGGTGGACGTTCACCGTCGAGGCGTTCGACGATCCTTACCAGACCTGGCGCAACGCCGTCACCAAGAAGATCGGCGCCGGGCAGGGGCTCGAGGACCTGGCCAACGACCTGGCCGAGGGCGCCGAGGTGCTGGACCTCGCCGCCAAGATCGTGCCGCAGGGCGACGAGGAGCGGGTCCGCGACGCCGCCGCCGCCCTGCGCGACGACCACCGCTCGCTGTTCGCCCGGGTCTCCCCCGCGCTGGAGCTGGAGGAGCTGCTCTGGCACAACCCCGTGCGCCAGCTCGTGACGACCACCCGGTCCTACGCGCTGTGGGTCGACCGCCAGCGCGCCCTCTTCTCCGCCTGGTACGAGCTCTTCCCGCGCTCCGAGGGCGCGGAGGTCGGCCCCGAGGCGACGCCGGTCAAGCACGGGACCTTCGCGACCGCGTCGCAGCGGATCCCGGCCGTCGCGGGCATGGGCTTCGACGTGCTGTACCTGCCGCCGATCCACCCCATCGGCAAGGTCAACCGCAAGGGCCGCAACAACACCCTGGTCGCCCGCCCCGAGGACGTCGGCTCGCCCTGGGCGATCGGCTCCGACGAGGGCGGCCACGACGCCATCCATCCCCAGCTGGGCACGCTGGAGGACTTCCGGGCCTTCATCCGTACGGCGAACGAGCACGGCCTCGAGGTCGCGATGGACCTCGCGCTGCAGGCCGCGCCCGACCACCCCTGGGTCAGCGAGCACCCGGAGTGGTTCACCACCCGCGCCGACGGCACCATCGCGTACGCGGAGAACCCGCCCAAGAAGTACCAGGACATCTACCCGCTGAACTGGGACAACGATCCGAAGGGCCTGCGCGAGGAAGTGCTGCGCGTGGTGCTGCACTGGGTCGAGCAGGGCGTCAAGATCTTCCGCGTCGACAACCCGCACACCAAGGCGCTGAACTTCTGGCAGTGGTGCATCGCCAAGGTCAAGGCCGTCGACCCCGACGTGCTCTTCCTGGCCGAGGCGTTCACCCGCCCGGCGATGATGAACGGGCTGGGCAAGATCGGCTTCACCCAGTCGTACACGTACTTCACCTGGCGCACGACGGCCTGGGAGATGCGTGAGTACGTGCACCAGCTGAAGTCCTCGATCGACTGGATGCGCCCCAACTTCTGGCCCAACACCCCGGACATCCTGCCCGAGCACCTGTGGCACGGCGGCCCGCCGATGTTCAAGATCCGTACGGTCCTGGCGAGCATGCTCTCGCCCTCCTGGGGCATGTACTCGGGGCTGGAGCTCTTCGAGCACGTGCCGCGGCCGGGCTCCGAGGAGTACATCGACAACGAGAAGTTCGAGCTCAAGCCACGCGACTGGGCCGGCGCGGAGCGGGCCGGGCGGTCGCTGGCGCCGTACATCACTCGGCTGAACACCATCCGGCGGGAGAACCCGGCGATGCAGTGGCTGCGGAACATCGAGTTCCACGAGATCGACAACACCGAGCTGCTGTGCTGGTCCAAGCGGGATCCCGAGACGGGCAACACCGTTCTGGTCATCTGCTCGTTCGACTCGGCGAACGTGCAATGGGGCAACACGACCATCGACATGCCCGCTCTCGGCATGGATTGGCACGAGCGCTTCGACGTGGTCGACCAGATCACCGGGGCGTCGTACGAGTGGGGCCAGCACAACGCCGTACGGATCGACCCGTACGTCGAGCCGGCGCACGTGTTCGTGGTGCACCCGCGCCGCTGACGGCGCACGCGATTCAGTTCCTGCGGGGTGGGGTAGGTGAGCGTCTGATGGACTTGACGAACGACCTCGATGTAACCGTCGAGCACGATCCCGCGGAGGGCAGCCACGTCGAGGACGGTGTGGTCGAGCACCCCACCGCCGACGACTTCGGTCATGCCCGGACGCTGCCCGCGGACCGGACCTGGTTCAAACGAGCCGTGTTCTACGAGGTGCTGGTCCGGGCCTTCTACGACTCCAGTGCCGACGGCTCCGGCGACCTGCGCGGCCTGATCGAGCGCCTGGACTACCTCCAGTGGCTCGGCGTGGACTGCCTCTGGCTGCCGCCGTTCTACGACTCGCCCCTGCGCGACGGCGGCTACGACATCCGCGACTTCTACAAGGTCCTGCCGGACTTCGGCACGGTGGAGGACTTCGTCGCCCTGCTCGACGCGGCGCACAAGCGCGGCATCCGGGTCATCACCGACCTGGTCATGAACCACACCTCGGACTCGCACGCCTGGTTCCAGGAGTCGCGCCGCGACCCCGACGGCCCGTACGGCGACTTCTACGTGTGGAGCGACACCAGCGAGCCGTACTCGGACGCCCGGATCATCTTCGTCGACACCGAGGAGTCGAACTGGACGTTCGACCCGGTGCGCCGGCAGTTCTACTGGCACCGGTTCTTCAGCCACCAGCCGGACCTGAACTACGACAATCCGAAGGTCCAGGAGGCGATGCTCGACGTCCTGCGCTTCTGGCTGGACCTGGGCATCGACGGCTTCCGGCTGGACGCGGTGCCGTACCTGTTCGAGCGCGAGGGCACCAACTGCGAGAACCTGCCCGAGACGCACGCGTTCCTCAAGCACTGCCGCAAGGTGATCGACGACGAGTTCCCCGGCCGGGTCCTGCTCGCCGAGGCGAACCAGTGGCCCGCGGACGTGGTGGAGTACTTCGGCGACTCGGACGCCGGCGGCGACGAGTGCCACATGGCGTTCCACTTCCCGCTCATGCCGCGCATCTTCATGGCCGTGCGGCGCGAGTCCCGCTTCCCCATCTCCGAGATCCTGGCCCAGACGCCGGAGATCCCGGACATGGCCCAGTGGGGCATCTTCCTGCGCAACCACGACGAGCTCACGCTCGAGATGGTCACGGACGAAGAGCGCGACTACATGTTCACCGAGTACGCCAAGGACCCGCGGATGAAGGCGAACGTGGGCATCCGCCGGCGGCTCGCCCCGCTGCTGGAGAACGACCGCAACCAGATCGAGCTGTTCACCGCCCTGCTGCTGTCCCTGCCCGGCTCCCCGGTGCTGTACTACGGCGACGAGATCGGCATGGGCGACAACATCTGGCTGGGCGACCGCGACGGCGTCCGCACACCCATGCAGTGGACCCCCGACCGCAACGCGGGATTCTCCACGGCCAATCCCGGCCGGCTGTACCTGCCGGCCAACCAGGACCCGGTGTACGGGTACCAGGCGGTCAACGTGGAGGCCCAGCGCGACAACTCCACGTCGCTGCTCAACTGGACCCGGACGATGCTGGCCGTCCGGCGGCGGCACGAGGCGTTCGCCATCGGCACGTTCCGCGAGCTCGGCGGCTCCAACCCGTCGGTGCTGGCGTACCTGCGTGAGGCCGGGGACGACGTGGTGCTCTGCGTCAACAACCTCTCGCGCTTCCCCCAGCCCATCGAATTGAACCTGCAGCACTGGAACGGGTACACGCCGGTCGAGCTGACCGGGCACGTGAACTTCCCGCGCATCGGCCAGCTGCCCTACCTGCTGACGCTGCCGGGACATGGGTTCTACTGGTTCCAGCTCTGCGGGTCCGAGGAGAAGCAATGACGCTGCCCTTCGCCGAATGGCTGCCCCAGCAACGCTGGTACGCGGGCCGCAGCCGTACCCTCGTCTCCGCCGAACCCTCCTCGATGACACCGCTGCGCGACGACATGGACCTGATCCTCGTCGACGTCGCGTACGAGGACGGCAGCACCGAGCGCTACCAGGTCGTGGTCGCGTGGAACGACGGCCCGATCTCGGAGTACAGCACGATCGCCACGATCGGCACCGACGGCGATCGCACCGGCTACGACGGGCTCTACGACGCCGATGCGGCCCGCTTCCTGCTCGGGCTGATCGACTCGTCGGCGGTCAAGGGCGACGTGGTGTTCACCAAGGAACCGGGCACCTCGCTGCCGCTCAACTCGTCGCCACGGGTCTTCGACGCCGAGCAGAGCAACACCAGCGTGATCTTCGAGGAGGAGGCCATCCTCAAGATCTTCCGTCGGGTCGACTGCGGCATCAATCCC
This sequence comes from Actinoplanes sp. NPDC051475, assembly GCF_040689425.1. NCBI lineage: Bacteria > Bacillati > Actinomycetota > Actinomycetes > Micromonosporales > Micromonosporaceae > Actinoplanes > Actinoplanes sp. NPDC051475. The sequence goes on along the minus strand of NZ_JBFAZZ010000037.1, from coordinate 12,553 downwards.
GACATCGAGCTCAACCGGGTCCTCGGCCGCGCGGGCAACCCGCACGTGGCCCGGCTCCTCGGCTCGTTCGAGACGAGCTCGGACAGCGGGCCCTGCCCGCTCGGCATGGTCACCGCCTACGCGGTCAACTCCGCCGAGGGCTGGGCGATGGCCACCGCCAGCGCCCGCGACCTGTTCGCCGACGCGGACCTGCGGGCCGACGAGATGGGCGGCGACTTCGCCGGCGAGTCGTACAGGCTGGGCGAGGCCGTCGCGTCGGTGCACCGGACCCTCGCCGACGAACTGGGCAGCGGGCCGTCGCCGTTCCCGGTCGACGCCGTCGTGGCCCGGCTGACCTCGGCCGCCGCCACCGTGCCCGAGCTGCGGGAGTACGTCCCCGTCATCGAGGAACGGTTCCGCAAGCTCACCGGCGAGCAGGTGACCGTGCAGCGGGTCCACGGCGACCTGCACCTCGGCCAGGTGCTGCGCACCCCGCAGGCGTGGCTGCTCATCGACTTCGAGGGCGAGCCGGGTCAGCCGCTGGACGAGCGCCGGCTGCCGGACTCGCCGCTGCGCGACATCGCCGGCGTGCTGCGAAGCTACGAGTACGCGGCCTACCAGCTGCTGGTGGATCAGGACGACGACGAGCACCTGGCCGCGCGCGCCCGCGAATGGGTCGACCGCAACCGGGCCTCCTTCTGCGACGGGTACGCGGCAGCCGCCGGCGCCGACCCGCGCGACCATGCCGCGTTGCTGGCGGCGTACGAGCTGGACAAGGCGGTCTACGAGGCCGCGTACGAAGCCCGGCACCGGCCCGGATGGCTGCGCATCCCGCTGCGGTCCATCGCCCGGCTCGCCGGCTGACACCCCGGAGGAAGAACCGATGATCGGCCAGACCACCCCACCCTCCTCGCCCGCGCCGGGCGGCGCCGACCAGCGCCAGATGCACGCCGTCATCTCGGGCGACACGCACGACCCGCACTCGCTGCTGGGCGCGCACCCCAGCGGCGGCCGCACGGTGATCCGGACGATGCGCAAGGGGGCGAAGGCCGTCGCGGTGGTCGTCGGCGACGAGCGTACGGAGATGACCCAGGTGCACCCTGACGGCATCTTCGCCGCCGAGCTGCCCGACTCCGTGCTCGACTACCGCATCGACGTGGACGGTACGGTCTGCGACGACCCGTACCGGCACCTGCCCACCCTCGGCGAGCTGGACCTGCACCTGATCGGCGAGGGGCGGCACGAGAAGCTGTGGACGGTGCTCGGCGCCCACCCGCGCGGCGAGGGCGTCGCGTTCGCCGTGTGGGCGCCGTCGGCCCGCGGCGTGCAGGTCATCGGCGACTTCGCGGGCTGGGGCCCGTACGACGGCCTGCCGATGCGTTCGCTCGGCGGCAGCGGCGTCTGGGAGATCTACGTGCCGGGCGCGTCCGCCGGCACCAAGTACAAGTTCAAGATCCTCGGCCGCGACGGCGTCTGGCGCGAGAAGGCCGACCCGATGGCCCAGCACACCGAGGTGCCGCCGGCGACCGCATCGGTCGTCTTCGAGTCCGGGTACGAGTGGCAGGACGGCCAGTGGATGGCCGAGCGCGCCACCCGGCACTGGCACCAGGAACCGATGAGCGCCTACGAGGTGCACCTCGGCTCGTGGCGGCCGGGCCTGTCCTACACCGAGCTCGCGTCGCAACTCGTCGACTACGTGGCCGACAGCGGCTTCACGCACGTCGAGCTGATGCCGGTCATGGAGCACCCGTTCGGCGGCTCGTGGGGCTACCAGGTCACCGGCTACTTCGCGCCGACGTCGCGCTTCGGCACGCCCGACGAGTTCCGCTACCTGGTCGACAAGCTCCACCAGGCGGGCATCGGCGTGATCCTGGACTGGGTCCCGGCGCACTTCCCCAAGGACGAATGGGCCCTGGCCCGCTTCGACGGCACCCCCCTCTACGAGCACGGCGACTGGCGGCGCGGCGAGCACCCGGACTGGGGCACGTACGTCTTCGACTTCGGCCGCAAGGAGGTCCGCAACTTCCTCGTGGCCAACGCCCTCTACTGGTGCGAGGAGTTCCACGCCGACGGTCTGCGCGTCGACGCGGTCGCCTCGATGCTGTACCTGGACTACTCCCGCAAGGACGGCGAGTGGACGCCGAACCAGTACGGCGGCCGCGAGAACCTCGACGCGATCAGCTTCCTGCAGGAGATGAACGCGACGGTCTACAAGAACAGCCCCGGCGTGGTCACGATCGCCGAGGAGTCCACGGCCTGGCCGGGCGTGACCCGTCCGACCCATCTCGGCGGGCTGGGCTTCGGCTTCAAATGGAACATGGGCTGGATGAACGACACCCTGTCCTACATGGAGAAGGAGCCGATCTACCGGCAGTGGCACCACCACCAGCTGACCTTCGCCACCGTGTACGCCTGGAGCGAGAACTACATCCTGCCGATCAGCCACGACGAGGTCGTGCACGGCAAGGGCTCGCTGACCGGCAAGATGCCCGGCGACCTCTGGCAGAAGCTCGCCAACAACCGCGCCCTGCTCGGCTTCATGTGGGCCTTCACCGGCAAACAGCTGATCTTCATGGGCGCCGAGATGGGCGACGAACGCGAGTGGAGCGAGGAACGCGGCCTCGACTGGGACCTGCTCGCCGACGAGAGCCGAGGCGGCGGCATCCACCGCCTGATCAAGGACCTGAACCGCACATACCGCGAAACGCCGGCGCTGTGGACGCAGGACACCACGCCGAGCGGCTTCCGCTGGATCACCTCGGAGGACTCGCAGCACAACACGTTCTCGTTCCTGCGCTTCGCCCCCAACGGCGACACCCTGGCCTGCGTGGTCAACTTCGCGGCGGTCCCGCACGAGGACTACCGCATCGGCCTCCCCCGGGCGGGCGTGTGGCGCGAAGTCATCAACACGGACAGCACAATGTACGGCGGCTCGGGCGTAGGCAACCTGGGCGAGGTCCACGCCGAAGCCCTGCCCTGGCACGGCCTGAACGCATCAGCGGCGCTGCGGGTACCGCCCCTCGGGGCGGTCTGGTTGCGCTTCGAGGGCTGAGCCGGGCCGACGCGGGCGTCTCCTCGGGAGGCGCCCGCTCCTTTTGTTCAGCGGGAGGTGCGCAGGGTCTTCGGGGCTACGGTGTTGAAGGCGTCCTCGCACAACTCCGCGATCTCCGCCCAGTCCACCTCACCGTCCAGCCGCACCCCTAGCCATCCGCGATGCCCCACGTAGGGCGGGCGGAAGAATCGGTCACCGTCGGCGAGGATCAGCTCCTCCTGAGCGCCTGGCGGGGCGGCGCACCATAGCTGCGGGAAGTCGGTGTCGTGATGGCCGTCGGCCATCAGCGAGACGAATGTCCGCTTGTCGCGGACGAACCAGGTCGGTGAGCCGTGACTGAGCCGCTCGGTGACCTCCGGCAGCGCGAGGCAGATCCGCCGCACCTCCTCGAGCACTTCTGTGCCTCCCCTCCGCACTGAACCAGCATGCGCTACGCCTTCAGAGCCGCTTTGCTGACCGCGCCGCTAATCGCTTTGCTGACCACGTCGCTGATCCGGCCCGGGGACCGTGACAACCCGCCCCAGGGTCCGCGCCAGCCTGCCGCGGTGACCGCGCCAGCCCACCTCAGTGACCGCCGCCAGCCCACCGCGGTGACCGTGCCCCGTGCGCTGCTGTCTCCGCTCGATCGGCGGTCGTTTCTGCGGCCTCTCCCCCTCCACAGCCCGGCCCGAAGTCCACGGCGGCCCGCAGGGCTTCCCCGCCGGCAGGTGGGCAGGGGCTTCCCCCGCCGGGCAGCTGGGCCGGGCAGCTGGGCCCGGCAGGCGGGGCCGAGGCGGCCAGGCACGCGGGCCGGGGCGGCCGGCCAGGCACGCGGGCGGTCGGACAGGGGCAGCTCGGCGGGCCGCCGTCAGGCCGCACGCGCCTGACCGCGAGGCCGCAACGCACCACCCGCAGTCCACAACGCGCAGCCGAAGCCGTCCGCACCCGCACGAGGTCCCCAGCCGCCCCCTCCGGCTGACCCCGCCCACCGAAGACTCACCCGCCTCCCACAACCCCGGTGATAGCGCTCAGACGAGAGAGGCGACTCAGGCCTGCGGAGCGGTGATGTTGACCATCCAGTCGATGCCGAACCGGTCACGGCAGCTGCCGAACTCGTCGCCCCACATCTGCTTCTCCAGGGGCACGCTGACCGTCCCGCTCTCGGACAGCTTCTCCCAATACCCGCGCAGCGCGTCGGCGTCGTCGCCGCTGAGGCTGACCGAGATGGTCGATCCCGGTACGACCTCCATGCCCGGCGGCGTGTCGGCGGCCATCAGCGCGAGGCCGCTCGGCGTCTCCAGCAGGGCGTGCATGATCTTGTCGGCCACCGCCGGGTCAGGCATCCCGAACTCGCCGAAGGTGTTGATCCGGAGGTCGCCCCCGAAGACGGAGTGGTAGAACTCCATCGCCGCGCGCGCGTTGCCGTCGGGGAAGGAGATGTACGGGTTGAGGCGAACGGACATGGCCGGCTCCTTTGCCGAGACGAGTTTGCCGTGACCTGCGACTACGCAGCCGCGACACGAACCGAAACCTGTGACTGACGAGGCCGCTGTGCAACCAGCACCATAGCCCCGCCGCCACCCGCCGCGCCCCTAATCTTCGTGGCCTGTGGAAAACCAATCGTCGGACAACAGCCCGTAGAGCAGGTCGTCCGTCCACTCGTTCTTGATCCAGGTGTGCTGCCGCAGATGCCCCTCGCGCGTGAAGCCGATCCGCTCCAGCAACCGCGCCGACGCCGTGTTCCGCGCGTCGCACTCCGCCGACACCTTGTGCAGGCCACGGTCACGGAACAGATGGTCGACGACCGCCCGTACGGCCTCGGTGGCGTACCCGTGTCCCTGCCACCGGGGGGCCAGCGTGTAGCCGATCTCCGCCTGCCGCAGGTTGTCCGCGAGGTTCACGCCCACGTCCCCGACGAGCGTGTCCTCCTCCGCGAGCTCGACCGCGTACTGGAACCAGCCCGGCTGTCGCGGATCCGCGGCGACCATCGTCTGGACGGCGTACCGTGCCTTGTCCAGCGAGTACGGCGAGTTCCACGACTGGTAGCGGGCCACGGACGGATCCGACCGGTACGCAGCCAGCGCCCCCGCATCCTCGAGCCGGAACCGGCGCAGCACGAGGCGCTCGGTGGTGAGCACTACTCGAGGTCCGCGACGATCACGGTCACGTTGTCAGGCGCCCCGGCTTCCAGGGTTCGCGCGATCAGCTCCGCCGCACACACCTGCCGGTCCGCGTACGCCCGCAGCGTCGTGGCGATCACCTCGTCCTCGACGTAGTCGCTGAGCCCGTCGCTGCACAGCAGGAACCGGTCGCCGGCGCGTACCGGAACCATCCGGCCCGCCGGGCGGAACGGGCCGCCCTGGACCGCCTGGGTGACCAGGGCCCGCTGGGGGTGCCGGCGGGCGTCGCCCGGGGTCAGCACGCCCTGGTCGACCAGCGCCTGCACGTACGTGTCGTCGCGGGTGATCTGGGTCAGCACCCCGTCGCGCATCAGGTAGCAGCGGGAGTCGCCGACGTTGAGGGCCGCGACGCGGTCGCCGGCGAGCAGCAGGGCCGTCACCGTGGTCCCCATGCCGTCGCGGTCGGCGTCGTCGGCGACGGCCGCCTCGATCCGCTCGTTCGCCGTGGCGAGCGCGGCGATCAGGTCCTGCAACGGTTCGTCCGACTCCGGGATGTCGTCGACGACGGCCACCGCTTTCACCAGGATGTCGCTGGCGAGTTCGCCGGCGGGCAGGCCGCCCATGCCGTCCGCCACGACCAGCAGCCGCCCGCCGACGAAGACCGCGTCCTCGTTGTTCGACCGGACCAGCCCCTGGTCGGAGGCGGCGACCGCACGTAGCACCAAGCTCATGCCTCCAAGACTGCCAAAGGGCGGAGAGCATGTCTGTAGTACGTAGTACGTAGTGTTGAGAGGTGATGCCGGTGCCGATGGTCGGCCGGGCGGCCGCACTCGACGAACTGCGGCACGCCTGGGAGCGTGTGCGCGGCGGCGGCCGGTGCGTCCCCGCCGTCGTCACCGGCCTGCCCGGGACCGGGAAGAGCACCCTGGCCGCGGCGGCGGCGCAGGTAGCGGCCGCTGAGGTGGTCCTGTCCGGGTCCGCACGGCTGCACTCCCCCGCACCGTACGACTGGCTGGCCGCCGTGCTCGCCGCCACCGGGCCACGCCCGGATCTGCCCGTGCCGCCCGACGCGCTGGCCTGGCTCGCCCAGGATCCCGATGTCCCCCGGGAGCGGTACACGCCCGACGCGCTGCTGCGCCTGGCCGTCACCACGGTGCGCACGCTGGTCGGGGGGCGCCCGGCCGTCCTGCTGGTCGACGATCTGCACGCTCTCGACCCCGCCAGCCTCAGCCTCATCGCGGAGCTGGCCGGCGCGGACGTCCCCGCCCTGCTGCTGGTGACGTCCCGCCCTCCGGACGCCGCGGTCAACCCCGCCCTCACCGTCCGTGCGCTGGAGCGCCTGGCCGGCGCGCCCGGTGCCGTGCGCCGGCATCTCGGTCCGCTCACCGCCGGGCAGGTGGCCCAGGTCCTCGATCACGTGTACGGGGACAGCCGGCCGTCCCGGGCCCTCGCCGAGGCGGTATGGCGGCGCACGGGCGGGAACCCGTACCGGATCACCGAGCTGCTGGCCGGCGACCGGGACGACCTCGCCGGGCAGCTGCGGGAGGCTGTGGAGCTGACCGCCCGCGAGCGGGAGGTGCTCGGCTGTCTGGCGGAGGGGATGGCGAACAAGCAGATCGCCGGCGCGCTCGGCATCTCGGTCCGCACGGTGACCGTGCACGTGTCGAATCTGCTGCGTAAGACTGGTGCGGTGTCCCGCACCGAGGCCGCGTTGTGGGCGGTCCAGCGGGATCTCGGGGCGGATGTGCGCACCCGGACCGGGTGATGATCAGCTCGCCGTGAGCGGGGTGCCGCGACAAGTGTCGTACCCCTCGGTCACAATCGTCCGCGTGACGACAGCCATCCATCAGCGCATCGCCCAGGAGCTCGGGGTCCGCGAGGGCCAGGTCTCGGCGGCCGTCGAGCTGCTCGACGGCGGTGCCACCGTGCCGTTCATCGCCCGGTATCGCAAGGAGGTCACCGGCACCCTCGACGACCAGCAGCTGCGTGTGCTGGAGGAACGCCTCGGCTACCTGCGCGAGCTCGAGGACCGGCGGGTCGCCGTACTCGAATCGATCCGCTCGCAGGGCAAGCTCGACGACGCGCTCGAGGCGCAGATCATGGCCGCGGATTCCAAGGCGCGGCTCGAGGACATCTACCTGCCCTACAAGCCGAAGCGCCGCACCCGCGCGCAGATCGCCCGTGAGGCCGGCCTGGAGCCGCTCGCCGACCTGCTGCTCGGCGACCCCGCCCGCGACCCGAAGGCCGAGGCGGCGGCATACGTGGATACCGACAAGGGGGTGGCCGACGCGGCCGCGGCCCTCGACGGGGCCCGGGCGATCCTCATCGAGCGCTTCGCCGAGGACGCCGACCTCATCGGTGAGCTGCGCGAGCGCATGTGGACGCGCGGCCGGCTGGTCGCCAAGGTGCGCGAGGGCAAGGAGACCGACGGCGCGAAGTTCGCCGACTACTTCGACTTCGCGGAGCCGTACACGAAGCTGCCCTCGCATCGGATTCTCGCCATGTTCCGCGGCGAGAAGGAGGAAGTCCTCGACCTCACGATGGAGCCGACCGCCGACGAGGCGGACGCGCCGTCGTTCGAGGCCGCGATCGCCGGCCGCTTCGGCGTCTCCGACCACGGCCGGCCCGGCGACCGCTGGCTGGCCGACACGGTGCGCTGGGCCTGGCGCACCCGCATCCTCATCCACCTCGGCGCCGACCTGCGGGTCCGGCTGTGGCAGGCGGCCGAGGACGAGGCCGTGCGGGTCTTCGCGGCCAATCTGCGCGACCTGCTCCTCGCCGCGCCCGCCGGCACGCGCGCCACCATGGGCCTCGACCCCGGATTCCGTACGGGTGTGAAGGTGGCCGTCGTCGACTCCACGGGCAAGTGCGTCGCCACCTCGACGATCTACCCGCACGTCCCGCAGAACAAGTGGGACGCGTCCATCCACACGCTGGCGGAGCTCGCCAAGCAGCACAACGTCGACCTGGTGGCCATCGGCAACGGCACTGCGTCCCGCGAGACCGACAAGCTGGCGGCCGATCTCATCAAGCGGCACCCCGAGCTGAACCTGACCAAGGTGATGGTGTCGGAGGCCGGTGCGTCTGTGTACTCGGCTTCGGCGTACGCATCGCAGGAACTGCCCGGCATGGACGTCTCGCTGCGCGGCGCGGTCTCCATCGCCCGGCGTTTGCAGGATCCGCTGGCCGAACTGGTCAAGATCGATCCGCGCTCGATCGGCGTCGGGCAGTACCAGCACGACCTGTCCGAGGTGAAGCTGTCCCGCTCGCTCGACGCGGTGGTCGAGGACTGCGTGAACGCGGTCGGCGTCGACGTCAACACGGCGTCCGCTCCCCTGCTGACCCGGGTCTCCGGCATCGGCGCGGGCCTCGCGGAGAACATCGTGCTGCACCGCGACGCCAACGGCCCGTTCCGCAGCCGCTCGGAGATCAAGAAGGTCGCCCGGCTCGGCCCCAAGGCGTTCGAGCAGTGCGCGGGCTTCCTGCGCATCCCCGACGGCGACGACCCGCTCGACGCCTCCAGCGTGCACCCGGAGTCCTACCCGGTGGTCCGCAAGATCCTCGCCACGGCGGGCACCGACCTGCGCGCCGCCATGGGCAACAGCCCGATCCTGCGCGCGCTCAAGCCCGAGCAGTTCGTCACCGACACGGTGGGCCTCCCCACGATCACCGACATCCTGCGCGAGCTCGAGAAGCCGGGCCGCGACCCGCGCCCGGCCTTCACCACGGCCACCTTCGCCGAGGGCGTGGAGAAGATCGCCCACCTGAAGCCGGGCATGGTCCTCGAGGGCGTCGTCACCAACGTGGCGGCGTTCGGGGCCTTCGTCGACGTCGGCGTCCACCAGGACGGCCTCGTGCACGTGTCGGCGCTGTCGAACACGTTCGTGAAGGACCCCCGCGAGGTGGTGAAGTCCGGCGACGTGGTCAAGGTCCGCGTGGTCGAGGTGGACGAGGCCCGCAAGCGCATCTCACTGACGATGCGCCTGACCGACGAACCCCGCCAGGGCGGCGGCGACCGGCGCGGCCCCGGCGGCGGGGACAAGCGCGGGCCGGGCGGCGGCGACCAGCGCGGCCAAGGCGGCGGCAGGCAAGGCGGCGGCGACCGGCGCGGCCAAGGCGGCGCTGGACAGGGCGGCCAAGGCGGCGCTGGGCAGGGCGGCGGCGGCCAAGGCGGCGGACAAGGCGGCGGGCAGGGCGGCGGCGAGCGCGGCGGTCGCGACCGCGGTGCACGCGACGGCGGCCAGCGCGGTGGACAGCCCCGTCAGGGCGGTGGCGGCGCGAGCGGCGGCAGCCAGCGTCAGGGCCAGCCGCGCCAGGGCGGCGGTCAGCAGCGCGGCAGCGGCCAGCAGTCCGGCACGAGCTTCAACGGCGGCGCGATGGCCGACGCCCTGCGGCGGGCCGGGCTGACGAAGGACTGACATCCGGCGACGCCCCCGGCTCACCAGGGCCGGGGGCGACCGCGACGCCCGCCCTGTCAGACCTGCCAGATCTTGATGTCGGTGAAAGCCACCTCATAAGGGCCGGTCGGCGCCGCGTACTGCTCCGTGTAGATGCCCAGCGCGACCCGCCCGATCGTGATGTCCTTGTCGGTCACCGCCAGGGTCCCCACCAGCTCCCCGTCGCGCAGGATCTCGAGCGTCTCGCCCTGCATCGTCAGTGTCATCGTTGTCGGGGGCGCGCCCACGCCGATCGGGGCGTCGTCGAGCGGGAACGTCTTGAGGACCTCGATGTCGGTGGATTTGTGGGTGCCGACGTACACGTTGCGTTCGCAGACGCGTACCTGGTAGCCCTGGTTGCCGCGGAAGCGCAGCCAGACGGAGGCGCAGCTGTCCGGGGTGAGCAGCCGGATGCCGACCTGCACCTGCAGGTCGGCAGGTTCGGCGTCGGCCGGACCGCGGCAGCGGAAGACGCCCTTGGTCTCGCGGCGCACGATCAGGCCGTCGCGGAACGAACAGGTCGCCCCCTCGTCGGCGTCGGTGGACGCCTTCCAGAGGCGGGGCTGCCGCAGCGGATCCGTCAGCAGTGGCGCCTCCTGCTGCCCGGGCGGGGCCAGATCGCGGTCGCGGAACCTGGGCCAGAGACCCACCGCGAGGCCGGCCGTCGCGAGGAGGGCGAGCACGAGCAGGATCATCGCCGTCGGCAGGACCCAGGGGCGGCGGGGGTGCGGCTCACGCGTGAACGGGGTCGCCGGTCCGGCCGGGGACACCGGCACCGGCTGCGTGACGATCGAGTCCTCGGTGTAGCCGACGAGCTCCGCCGGCGCCGCGATCGCGGTCAGTTGGCGGGCCGAGTGGTAGCCGGTGGCCGCCTGCGCCTCCTCGGCCGCGACCCGCAGGCCCGGCTGGTGGGCGAGGGCCGCCGCGGCCGGGGCCGGCTGCTGCGGGCTCGTCACCAGCAGGTCGAGCAGCTCGCGGGCGGTCGGGCGGTTGGCCGGATCCTTCTCCAGGGCGTGCGCGACCAGGTCGCGCAGCGGCCCGCTGAGGCCCGTCAGATCCGGCGGGCGGGTCAGGATCCGGGCCGCGGTCGCCGGCGGCGAGTCGGCGCTGAAGGGGGTACGGCCGGTGCCCGCGTACGCGACCACGCCACCCCAGGCGAACACGTCGGCGGCCGGGGTGAGCAGCGTGGTGTCGTCGCCGAAGCGCTCGGGCGCCATGTACGCCACCGTGCCCACCATCTCGTCCGTGTGGGTGTGCCCGTCGGTGGCCTCCATGGGCCGGGCGATGCCGAAGTCGATGACCTTGGGGCTGCCCGGCGCGAGCAGCACGTTGCGGGGTTTGAGGTCGCGGTGGATGATCCCCGCGCCGTGGATGGCGGTGAGGGCGGTCGCCACGCCGATCGCGACGCCGTGCAGGTTGGCGGCGGTGAGCGGGCCGCGTTCCTCGACAACCTCGGCGAGGCTGGGGCCGTCGACGTACTCGACGACCAGGTAGGGCTGTTCGTGGTCGGGGTCGGCGTCGAGCACCTCGGCGGTGCAGAACGGCGGCACCTGGCGGACCCGGTTGACCTCGCTGCGGAAGCGGCGGCGGAACGCGTCGTCGGGGGCCAGGTCGGCGCGGATCATCTTGACCGCTACGAGTGTCCCCGACGCGGCGCGCGCCAGGTAGACGGTGCCCATGCCGCCCTCGCCGAGCCGGCTGAGCAGCTCGTACGGCCCCAGCCTGCGCGGGTCACGCGGGCGCAGCGGGGTCGTCCGCTCCTCCGCCATGCCGCTGCTCCTACGCCCCCGGACGGCTCGTTCGCCGTCCTCCCCGCGCCCTCAGGGCACGGGACATCACCCCCGACAGGAAGGCACCCTATCGGGCGGTGTCACTGCCTGCGAAGACCCGTCCGCCGGTTGCCGCCTAACCGACACTCGAGATCCTCAGATCGACCGGATGTCGACGTTGCTGAAAGTGACCGCGTATGGCGGCTCCGTGTCGGTGGCCTCCGCACTGAGGCCGAGTCTGACCTCGCCGGCGTCCGCGACCCGGGCCGGCAGGGCGAACTCGCCGGCGAAGGTGCCGCCCCGGAAGACCTGGGCCGCGCCGTCGCGGACGACGAGGTGGATGCGGGTGGTCTTCTGCAGCGGGATCGGGTCGTCGAGCTGCACGCTGTCGAAGACCTGACGGTCGGCGGGTGTGTCCGCGGCGAGGTCGATCTCGTCCTGGCAGATGCGCAGCACCTGGCCGCCGTCCTGGTCGCTCCAATGGAACCAGATGGCCGCGCAGCTGCCTGCGGTCTGCAGCGTCGTGGTGACCTCGACACCGAAGTCGTCCTCGATCTTCTCGTCGGGCCCGGCGCACTGGTAGACGCCGCGGTCGATGCGCTCGGCCTTCATCACGCCGCGGATGAAGCAGCGCGCGTTCGCCTCGCGGATCTCACTGTCGAACCACTGCCCGGGCTGGTTCAGCGGGTCCTGGATGATCGGTTCGCCGCCGGTCGGCTCGATCGGCACGGGTCTGCCGCCGGTTGACGGTGGTTCCGGGTCGTCCGGCGGGGCGCTCGGCAGCGGGTCGTCGGTCGCCGGGCTCCCGGTGCCGCCGGGGCCGGGCTCCGGCGCTCCGGCCGCCTCGCCGCCGTCCGGCGAGGAGGTGCCCGCCGTGGGGGTGCGGCTCCGGGCGTGGGCGTTCACGACGAGGCCGACGGTGGTGAGCCCGGCGATGACCAGCAGCACCGCCAGCGCGGCGAGCATCCGGTGGCCTCGGGTGCGCACGGCCCGGTCCGGCGGCGGTTCGTAGTCGTCGTAGTGGGGGTCGGCGGTCACCGCGCGGAGCAGGTCGTCGCGCGACTCGGTGAGCACCGTGGTTTGCTGCCGGGCGGCGACGGGCCGCGGGGCGGGCCGGTCGCCGAGGAGCATGTCCAGCAACTCCCGCGCACTCGGACGATCCCGCGGATCCTTCGCCAACGCCAACCCCACCACCGCCCGCAACGGCTGCGGCAACCC
>NZ_JBFAZZ010000036.1:0-24243 GCF_040689425.1 Actinoplanes sp. NPDC051475 | reverse complement strand
GTGCGTCTCGTCGTCAGCGATCCCCTCCTGGTGGTCGACGCAACCGTCCAGGGTGAGATTGAGACTGAAGATGAGCGGTCCCATGGCCCGCGAGTTTAACGCCACTACGGCGTCGGACCAGGCGGGCGTCGCGTCAGCGAGCTTGAGGTACACACGCCCCGTCTCGTTGAAGTCGTCGGTCTGGACGAGCCTGCACGCGCTCGCGGGCGTCGCCAGCTCGACACCCACGACCAGGGCGAGTCCCAAACTCGGCTCTGGTGCGAACTGTGTGATGGACGTTGGGCGATGAGTCGTTGTCTGACCGTGTGGTGCCGTTGAGCAGCTTCTTCCTCACCTGGCCGGCGTCGATGTCGAGGAGGTGCATTCCCGAGGCCGAAGTTGTCTTCACGGCCACGGTGCGCGGTGAGGTAGGCGTGTGCCCTGCCTGCTCGAAGCCGTCGGTCCGGGTGCATTCGCGGTATCGGCGGACGTTGACCGATGCGCCGGTGGCGGGCCGGTTGATTCGGATCTTGCTGAGGGTGCGTCGTTTCTTCTGCGGCAACCCCCGAGTGCCGGCGCAGGACGTTCGTTGAGCAGGTCGACGGGCTGACCTGGCGCTGGTCACGTGTGAGTGACGGGCTCCGGCGAATGTTGACGGCGATCGGACTTGCCCTGGCCGGCCGGGCGGGTGCCCGGCTGTCCACGGCGTGGGGGATGCCGGCCAGCCGCGATCGTCTGCTTCGGTTGGTCCGAGCCTTGCCTGACCCTCCCGTCGGCGAGATCACGGTGCTTGGGGTGGATGACTTCGCGGTCAAGCGCGGGCATCACTACGGCACCGTGTTGATCGACTGCGCGACCCGCCAGGTTGTGGATGTGTTGGTCGGCCGGGATGCCGCGCCGCTGACTGCCTGCTGCAGGAACATCCGGCTCCGGAGGTGATCTGCCGGGACCGGGCCAGCGCCTATGCTGAAGCGGCTCGCACCGCGGCGCCGCAGGCCGTGCAGGTCGCCTGCCGTTTCCACCTCTGGCAGACAGATCGGCCGGCATCTCGGCTGGTCACATCGGACAGTGTCGAAATATGCCCACGCCGCCACGTGGCAAGAGATGGTGGTCGGGCAGAAGCGGCGACCGAGCCTGGTCGACCAGGTCCAGTCCTACCTGATACGCCGCATCGGCGAGGGCTGCCTCAAAGCCAGCACCTTGTATCGCGAGATCGCTGCCCAGGGATTCGCGGGTAGCTACGCGATCGTCGGCAGGTTCGTCGAGCAGTACCGCAACAAACCCGACCTGACGGTCGTCCGCCGTCCGCCATCGGTTCGGCGGGTGTCCGGATGGATCTGCCGGCATCCGGACAACCTCGTCGGCCGCGACACCGAACAACGCTGCACGGCCCTGGACCGCTGCCGGGAGCTGCGAACCGCCGCCGGTCTGGTCCGCTCGTTCGCCGACATGCTGACCCACCTGCACCGGCGAACGGCTCACCGCATGGATTGCCGCGGCTGAGCAGGCGAGGTTGCCTGGCATCAGCCGCTTCGCGACCGGCCTGAACGCCGACCCCGCGGTCGCGGCGGGGCTGAGCCTGCCCCTCAGCTCCGGACGGGTCGAGGGCAACGTCAACCGCATTAAGATGATCAAGCGGCAGATGTATGGCCGAGCCGATTTCGACCTGCTCCGCAAGCGCGTGCTACTCGCTGCAGAAGAAAGGCTGAGCAGGCTCATCACCGCGACGCTACGGGGCTGGCGGAGGGTTCGGCGGATGCTGACTGCTGGAAGCCTCCACGGCGCGATCGGCCGCCAGTAGTGCAGCGCCGAAACACTCCGCGAGGTGCTCCAGCCACCCGGGATCCTCGAAAACGACATTTTCTCCGAGCGACTCCCTGAGCCCGCGTAGGAGATCCTGGATTCGCTTCTGGGGCGTTCGCTTACCCGCATGGATGCGCCGCTCGAAGCTGGTCCAGCGACGCACCGCGACGTCAATGAACCGGCCCGGGTCACACTCCTGCCAATGATCCGCTACCCGGACGTCTCGCAGGACGGCACGTAACTCTGCCGACCGCTCCTCCCTCGCTTGTCTGGCAGTCACCAGGTAAGGATGCCGTGAAAGGACTGCCAATCAAGCGAGAACCGCGTTGGCGCTCTCCGCCGCGCTGTAACCGAAGCTGGCTACCAGGACCAAGGTCAATCACGCAGTTCGCGCCAGAGCCCCAAACACACGCCCGATGAAACCCGCCGGAAGGTGCCGGGACCCAGACTCCCGCCCAATCGGGACCGCTACTCGCGCTCAGAACCAAGGGGTCATCGCTGAGGATGCGATGGCCTTGATAGAAGGCGACGTTCAGGTACTGCCGACCGGAATCCCGGTCGTCGACCTCGCCGATGAGCCGCGAGGAATCGCGCCACTTGCGCCGTCCGTCCGGCGTACCGGTGCTCACGGAACTGCCGGTGAAGGCGCCTTCCTTGGTGCTCGCGAACGGGTACTCGTCGCAGGCCCACCTCGGCTTGGGCCTTGTCCGACGGCAGTTGCACGATCGGATACGGCGCTGCGGCGATCCCGGCTGAGATCTCATCCTATGGGGAGTGGTCCATGACGCGAGATTGCCAGAACGTCGCTCACCTTAGGCGAGGAGGGCCCCGGGATACCAGATGTGGTTACCAGGACGTGTCTCCGCCAAGCGCGACCTGCGGCCCATGAGCTGACATGGATTCGGACGCGCATATGTGCCGTCGGTCGTGCGCGGCGTCGCCGTCAGCAGGGGCCTCGGGCTGAGCGACCGGCCCCGTTGCGCGGACATGCCGAAGTCAGTGCATCGCGGTGTACGAGGGCTGAGCGCCGACGAGTTGCAGGCGATCGGGCCTTCACGCATCCGACACCCCGAGATGCCACAGAAGCGACGGGTGTCCTGTAGCCGTGGGGTGTCGCTACGTTTTCGCTGCGGCGCTACATTGGTGACCTTCATCTGGCGTTTGTCATGCTGGACGTCATCGCCTGTCGGGGGAAGGCGGCATGACTAATCGCCGACGACTGCGTCACCCCCGCGGAGGAAACCTTATGGATTCGTACACCATCACGATTGCCCCGAACGACGACAGCGGTGCCGCGACCCGGCTGGTGATCGATGCGTCCGGTGGTCAGGTTCGGATAACCGATGTACACCTGCATGCCCCGCAGGGCCTGTCGAGTGGACACATCCCGACCGTCGACTTCGATCTGCTCTTGCAAGCGGTGACCGGCGCCATGACCGCATCGAGCGGTCAGCATCCTGCCGGCGTGAGTGAGCTGAGCGCGCCGCAGGGCGCGCTCACCCTCGAGGCTGCCGCCCGTACCGAGCCCGCCGACCAGTCGGCTGCGCCTGCGGCACGGAAGGGCCGCGCGCGTAAAGCCACACCGCGGACTGCGGCGACGCCTTCGAGACGCCCGGCACTCGCGCCTACTGCCACGGCAGCGTCCGGGGGCGAGACCTTGCGCCGCGCCGATCGGGACGAGGCACCGCCACGTCAACGGCGCACCGCTAAGCAGGCCGCGGTGAAGGCCACCGGAAAAACGGTAACGACGAAGACCCCACCGACGTCGGCGAGCAAGCGAGCCGCCACGCGCGCTGCGACCCCGGCGAAGAGTAAGACACCCGCGAAGCGGGCTCGTGTTGCCACTACCACCGCGACGTCTTCTACGAGCGGGCGCGTCTACCGGCGTACCCCCGACGATCTCGCGGCGGTCTTCGAGCAGGTCGGGACCGTGGCGGGCATCGCCGCGCACTATCAGGTACCCCGCTACACCGCCCAGGGGTGGGTCAGCCGCCTCCGCGCCACGGCGTAGCAAAGGCAGCGTTCCTGGATCAGTGCTGTCAACGAGGTGGATTCCACAACGGATGCCTTCCTGGAGATCACTTCTGCTTGGTGCGGGGCCGTTCGGGGAGCTTCGGTGGGCCCTCCCACCCACGTCTCGACCTGCGCAGGCCGGGGCGGGCGTCGCGGCTGCGATAGACGATGTAGGGGCGGGTGAGGTAGCCCACCGGGGCGCTGAACGCGTGCACGAGCCGGGTGAACGGCCAGAACGCGAACAGCGTGAACGCGGCGATGACATGAAATTTGAACCCGGCAGGGACGCCGGCCATCTGCTCAGGATCGGGGCTGAAGTAGAACAGCGACCGCAGCCACGGCGAGACCGTTTCCCGGTAGTCATATCCGTCACCGATGATGTTCGCCCGCACCGTCGCCAGCAGCCCCAGGACGATCACTCCGGCGAGTACGACGTACATCGCCTTGTCGTTCTTGGTGGTGGCGGCGAAGACCGGGCCGGTGAGCCGCCGGCGGGCGATGAGGATGGCCATGCCGATCAGCGTGCACAGCCCCGCGATCGTCCCGACGAACACCGCCGTCAGGTGGTACGCGTGTTCGGTGATACCGGCCGCCTCGGTCCACGCCTTGGGGATGAGCAGGCCGCCGATGTGGCCGACGAGAACCATGAGGATGCCGAAGTGGAACATCGGGCTGCCCCAGCGCAGGATCGCTGACTCGTAGAGTTGGGAGGAGCGGGTGGTCCAGCCGAACTTGTCGTAGCGGTAGCGCCAGATCGTCCCGCCGACGAGCACCGCGATGCAGAGGTACGGGTAGACCACCCAGAGCAGGACTTTCACCGACGGCCTCCGGTCGTGTCGACGTGCCCGAACGGTTCCAGGCCTACCTGCTCGACCGGCGGGCCGGACTGGGCCAGGCGGAGGGCGGCTGCGATGTCGCCGGGTTGCGGCGGCGGCAGCATCGCCCGCACCGCCTCGATGACGTGCCGGTAGGCCGATTTCTCAGCGTCCAAAGCCGTGGCGAGCAGGTCGAGGCCGACGCGGTTCTCCCGCAGCAGCCGCCAGCCGTCGTCGTCGAGCGCGGCCAGGTCGAGAACGGCCGGCAGATAGTCCGGCAGTTCACCATCCACGATCTCCACACCTGCCGCCTTGTACGCCGCGGCGAAGAGCACCAGAGCCTCGCCGCGTTTGCGCGTGTCGCCGGCGGTGTAGTACGTCAGGTGCAGGCAACAGCGCCGGCGGAAGTCGAACAGCTGGATGTATTCGGCGGCCAGGGTAACCGGATGGGCGTGAGCCCGCATGTCCGCCACCGACCGCAAGGGGCGCGCTACGACGGCCGGCAGTTCGTCGAGGGCGGCCGCCACGGTCGGCAGGACGGAAAGGGTGGCGTCGTCGGGGTACCGCAGCAGCAGGGAGGCGGCGCGGGCGGCGACCGCCCGCCAGGCCGGTTCCTCCGCCGCACGACCACGTCTGTGCGTGATCCGTTCTCTGATCGTCGTCATCGGGTCTCGGTGTCTTGTCTCGGCGGGAACAGGCCGTCGGGCCGTCCCCGGCCGTCCCAGTTGAGGAGGTTGACGCGGGCCTGTTTGCCGTCGGGTGCCGCGCCGGAGTCGGCGGTCTGCCGGTCGCGCTGGATGTGGAAGTTCTCCACCGAGATCGGCGCCGGGGTGCCGGAGGCCTCACCGAACGGCCCCGACCCGCCCATCCCCGGTCCACCCTCGAAGTCGAGACTGCACTCGGCGCCCTGCGCCTCCAGCTTGTGGGCGTCCTCGGCGTGGGCGGCCGGGATGACGTAGCGCTCCTCGTATTTGGCGATGGCCAGCAGGCGGTACATGTCGTCCATCTGCTCGCCGGTCAAGCCGACGGCGCCGGCGATGGACTCGTCGCGTTCCTCGCCGAGGTTGATGCGTCGTTGATAGACCCGCATGGCGGCGAGGCGCTGCAGGACGGCGGTGACCGGTGCGGGGTCACCGGCGGTGAACAGTCCGGCGAGGTAGTCGAGCGGGATGCGCAGCGCGTCGACGGCGCCGAACAGGTTGTTGAGGTCCTCGCCGTCGTGGCCGGTGTCGCGCAGGATGTCGACGACGGGCGACAGCGGGGGGATGTACCAAACCATCGGCATGGTGCGGTACTCCGGGTGCAGCGGCAGGGCCACCTGGTACTTCATGATCAGGTCCCAGATCGGGGAGCGTTGCGCTGCGGTGATCCAGTCGTCGGGGATGTCCGCGGCCCGGGCCGCGGCGACGACCCGCGGGTCGTGGGGGTCAAGGAAGACCGACTTCTGGGCCTCGAACAGGGCGTGCTCGTCCTTGACCGCGGCAGCCTTTCCGACGGCGTCCGCGTCGTACAGCATCAGGCCGAGGTAGCGCAGCCGGCCGACACACGTCTCGGAACAGATCGTCGGCTGCCCGATCTCGATGCGCGGGAAGCAGAACGTGCACTTCTCGGCCTTGCCGGTGCGGTGGTTGAAATAGATCTTCTTGTACGGGCAGCCGGTCACGCACATCCGCCAGCCGCGGCAGCGGTCCTGGTCGACCAGCACGATGCCGTCCTCGGAGCGTTTGTAGATCGCCCCGGAGGGGCACGACGCGGCGCAGGATGGGTTGAGACAGTGTTCGCAGATGCGCGGCAGGAAGAACAGGAACGCCTTCTCATATTCCTGCCGGACCTGGTCGGACAGTTGTTGCAGGATCGGGTCGCCGGCGGCGATCTCGTTGCCGCCCGCGAGGGAGTCGTCCCAGTTCGCCGACCAGGTGACCTTGGTGTCCTCGCCGGTCAGCAGCGACTTGGGCCGGGCCACCGGGGTGTCGTCGCCGGCCGGGGCGGTGAGCAGGTGCTCGTAGTCGTAGGTCCAGGGCTCGTAGTAGTCCTGCATGGCCGGCATCTTCGGATTGGCGAAGATGGTCATGAGTTTCTTGAGCCGGCCGCCCGACCGGGGCTTGAGCCGCCCGGTCCGGGTCCGCACCCAGCCACCCTGCCACTTCTCCTGGTCCTGATAGGTACGCGGGTAGCCCTGCCCGGGGCGGGACTCGACGTTGTTGAACCAGGCGTACTCGACGCCGGAGCGGTTGGTCCACGCCTGTTTGCAGGTCACCGAGCAGGTGTGGCAGCCGATGCACTTGTCGAGGTTCATCACCATCGACATCTGGGCCATGACGCGCATCAGTACTCCACTTCCTGGGACCTACGGCGGATCACGGTGACCTCGTCGCGCTGGTTGCCGGTCGGGCCGAGGTAGTTGAACGCGAACGACAGCTGGGCGTAGCCGCCGATGAGGTGGCTGGGCTTGATCAGCAGCCGGGTCAGCGAGTTGTGGATGCCGCCGCGGCGGCCGTTCGTCTCGGCCTTCGGCACGTCGATGACCCGCTCGGCGGCGTGGTAGAGGTACACGGTGCCCTCGGGCATCTTGTGCGTCACCACGGAGCGGCAGACTACGACGCCGTTGCGGTTGACGGCCTCGATCCACTCGTTGTCCGTCACTCCGATCTTCGCCGCGTCGATCTCGCTCATCCACATCGTCGGGCCGCCGCGGGAGAGCGTGAGCATGATCAGGTTGTCCTGGTACTCCGAGTGGATGGACCACTTCGAGTGCGGCGTCAGATAGCGCACCGTCAGCTCCAGCTCGCCCTTGGGGCCGAGGCGGGGCTCCCCGAACAGCTTGTGCATGTCCAGCGGTGGACGGAACGCCGGCAGCTCCTCGCCGAGCTCCTGCATCCAGTCGTGGTCGAGGTAGAAGTGCTGCCGCCCGGTCAGCGTGTGCCAGGGTTTGAGCCGCTCGACGTTGATGGTGAACGGCGAGTAGCGGCGCCCGCCGTGCTCGCTGCCCGACCACTCCGGGCTGGTGATGACCGGCACCGGGCGCGACTGGGTGTCGGCGAAGCGGATCTGCTTGCCTTCGTGTTCGGCCGCCAGATCCGCCAGCTTCTGCCCCGTACGCCGTTCGAGGAACTGGAACCCCTCGGTGGCTACCCGGCCGTTGGTTGTGCCCGACAGGGCCAGGATCGCCTCGCAACAGCGAATGTCGGTGTCCAGGCGCGGACGGCCGTCGGCGACACCACCCCGCACCGTGCCGTTGACCTTCTTAAGGAACTCGATCTCCGGCTTGACGTCCACGGTGACGGCCTTCGTGGTGGTGCCGAGCCGGTCCAGCAGCGGACCCAGCGAGCCCATCTTCGCGCTGATCGCCCCGTAGTCGCGTTCGACCACGATGAACTTCGGCATGGTCTTTCCCGGCACCGCCGGCACCTCACCGGTCTGCCAGTCCCGCACCACACCACCCGGGGTGGCCATCGCATCCGGGGTGTCGTGCAGCAGCGGCGCCGCGACGAGGTCCTTCCGCACGCCGAGGCGCGGGCCCGCCAGTTCGGAGAAGACCTTGGCGATGCCGTGGAACGCGTCGAAGTCGGTCCGCGTCTGCCACGGCGGGTGGATCGCCGGGGTGAACGCGTGGATGAACGGGTGCATGTCGGTGGTGTTCAGGTCGTGCTTCTCGTACCAGGTCGCGGCGGGCAGCACCACATCGGAGAACAGCGTCGTGGAGGTCATCCGGAAGTCCAGCGACAGCAGCAGATCGAGTTTGCCCTCGGGGGCCTGGTCGTGCCAGACCACATCCTGCGGGCGCTTCTCCGGCGGCGCCTCGGTGGCGCGCAGCGAGGCGTCGGTGCCGAGCAGATGCCGCAGGAAGTACTCGTTGCCCTTGGCGGACGAGCCCAACAGGTTGGCCCGCCACACCGTCAGCACCCGCGGCCAGTTCTGCTCCGCGTCCGGGTCGGTGCAGGCGAACTCGAGCCGGCCGTCGACCAGTTCCTTGGCCACGTACCCGGCCGGGTCCTCCGGCGCGGCGGCGAGCGCCTCGTCGGCCACGTCGAGAGGGCTGCGGTCGAAGGTCGGCATCGTCGGCATCCAGCCCAGCCGGGCCGACTTCGCCAGCAGGTCCGCGGTGTGCCGGCCGGCGAAGTCGCCCTTTGCAAGGGGCGAGGTGAGCACGTCGGCGGTGTACTGGTCGTAGCGCCACTGGTCGGTGTGCAGATACCAGAACGCCGTACCAATCATCTGCCGCGGCGGCCGGACCCAGTCCAGGCCGAAGGCCAGATGGGACCAGCCCGTGACCGGGCGGCACTTCTCCTGGCCCACGTAGTGCGCCCAGCCGCCGCCGTTCTTGCCCTGGCAGCCGGTGATCGTGGTGAGCACGAGCATGGCCCGGTAGGTGGTGTCGGAATGGAACCAGTGGTTCGTGCCCGCGCCCATCAGGATCATCGACCGGCCGCCGGAGCGTTCGGCGTTGTCGGCGAACTCCCGGCCGATGCGGGCCACGGCCGCCGCCGGTACGCCGGTGATCGGCTCCTGCCAGGCCGGGGTGTAGGGCACGTCCGCGTCGTCGTAGCCGGTCGGCCACGTCCCCGGCAGGTCCGGCCGGGCGACACCGTACTGGGCGAGCATCAGGTCGAAGACGGTGGTGACCAGCTTGCCGGCGACCCGCGCGGTGGGCACGCCCCGGCGCATCAGCTCGGGGGTGTCGTTGTCGAAGCGGGGCAGCGCGATTTCGACACCGTCGCCGCCGGCGCAGCTGAGCCGGGGGACGATGGCGCCGAGGTCGAGGTTCCACTTGCCGACGCCGGCGTCGTTGAAGCGGTGCCCGAGCGACCCGTTGGGCACCCCGACAGCGTCGGTGACGCTGTCCCACAGCGCCGGCCGGAACGCCGCCTCGGCGTCGGTCTCGCCCAGGTCGGCGGCGGTGACGAACTTGCCCGGCCGGTATCCGCCGCCGTCGACCGGCTCCAGGGCGACCAGGTAGGGCAGGTCGGTGTACCGCGACACGTAGTCGACGAACGGCTCGGTGGTCTTGTCGACGAAGAACTCCTTGAGGATGACGTGCCCCATCGCCATCGCGAGTGCACCGTCCGTGCCGGGCTGGGCGGGCAGCCACTCGTCGGCGAACTTGACGTTGTCGGCGTAGTCGGGAGAGACCACGACGACCTTCTGGCCCCGGTAGCGGGCCTCGGCCATCCAGTGGGCGTCCGGGGTACGGGTCACCGGGACGTTCGAGCCCCACATCATCAGGTAGGAGGCGTCCCACCAGTCGCCCGACTCCGGCACGTCGGTCTGGTCGCCGAACATCTGCGGTGAGGCCACCGGCAGGTCGGCGTACCAGTCGTAGAACGACAGCATCGACCCGCCGATCAGCGACAGGAACCGGGCACCCACTGCGTGCGAGACCATGGACATCGCCGGGATCGGCGAGAAGCCGGCGACCCGGTCCGGACCGTACGCGCCGATCGTGTGCACGTGCGCCGCCGCCACGATCTCCTGCGCCTCATCCCAGCCAACCCGGATCAGGCCGCCCTTGCCGCGGGCCCGCTGGTAACGGCGCCGGCGTACCGGATCGGCCTGGATGTCGGACCACGCCGCGACCGGATCGCCGCCGAGGCGGGCCTTGGCCTCGCGGTACATCTCGACCAGCACCCCGCGGGCGTACGGGTAACGCACCCGGGTCGGCGAATACGTGTACCAGGAGAACGCCGCCCCGCGCGGGCAGCCCCGCGGCTCGTACTCCGGACGATCCGCACCCACGCTCGGATAGTCGGTCTGCTGCTGCTCCCAGGTGATGATGCCATCCTTGACATACACCTTCCACGAGCACGACCCGGTGCAGTTCACCCCGTGGGTGGAACGCACCACCTTGTCGTAGGCCCAGCGATCCCGGTAGAAGCTGTCGGCCTCCCGCCCGCCGATCTGATGCAGGGTGCGCCCGTCGTCGGACACCTCCGCCCGCCGCAGCAGCCCGCCAACGGACAACAACGCCCGCCCCGCCTGTCCAGCCGTACGCGACATATCGCTCATTCCCGGGCCAGGCCCTGTTGTTCATGCGGCTGCCGGATGGAGTCGATTGCCACCGCCGTGCCCACTCGTGCTCGTACGGCGTCGACGGCGTCCCAGTCGGCGGTACGCAGACCGGTCAGGGCTGCCGGGAACACCCCGTCCTGTTCCTTGAGGATGTGCTCACGCAACATCTCCAGCATCGTGAAGAGTCGATCCGGCCAACCCGGCTCAGCCGGCACCCCGGCTGCCGCCTCGTCGAGAACCGCCTCGACCACGCGGTGCTCCGCGCGCAGCACGGCAACGTGATCGCGGAAGTCGCCTTCCAGGGCCGGGAACAGTCCCTCCTCCTCGACCTGGGTGTGCGGGCCGAGGATCACGGCGATCCGCCGTGCGATCACCGCCATCGCGGCCACATCCCCTGCGCCGTGGGCCGCCCGCACCTGGCTGACGAGCGCGACGACCGCATCGTGCTCCCGGGTCAGCTCGGCGATGGCCGGCATGGCCTGGCAACCGCAGTACTCACACATCGGACGGCACCCGGCCGGGCCGGATGGTCGCAGGCCGCGCGGACTTGCGGACGGCGGTGACCGTCAGCACCAGCGCCGCCGCCGCGACGACCGCTAGCAGGAGCAGGCCGATCGCGTATGAGCCGTACCGGGTGTAGACGGCGCCCATCAGCAGCGGCGGAACGAACCCGCCGAGGCCGCCGGCCGCGCCGACGACACCGGTTACGGAACCCACCTTGTTCGCGGGCGCCAGCAACGCCACCAAGGCGAACGTCGCGCCGCTTCCGGCGCCCAACGCCGCGGCCATGGCCAGGAACGCCGCCGTCCCGATCGGCGCCAGCGCCGGAGTGAACGCCTGCACCACCGCGCCGAGCCCGACGACCGGCAGGACGACGTACAGCACCCGGGTCGGCCCGAACCGGTCCGACAGCCAGCCGCCCGCCGGGCGCATGATGACCGCCAGCAGCACGAATCCGGCCATCCGGTTGGCCGCGTCGGCCTGGCTCAGCGCGTACGCGGTCTTCAGGTAGGCGGGGAGATAGACCGAGAACGCCACGTAGCCGCCGAAGACGACCGCGTACAGCGCCGAGGCGTGCCACGTGATCGGTAGCCGCAGCGTCGCGGCCAGCCGGCGGGCCAACGGCTCGGCCGGCACCTGCCGGTTCGGCGCGTCACGCAGCAGCAGGGCCGCCAGGCCGGCGTAGCCGAACAACACGCCCGCGGTCACCAGGAACGGGGTTGCCGTGCCGTACACCGCAACGAGTTTGACCGTGGTGAGCGCGCTGATGGCGGTACCGCCCATGCCCATGCCGAAGACGCCCACGGCCAGGCCCCGCTTCGCCGACGGGAACCAGGCGGTGACGAACGGAACCCCGATCGCGAAGGTCGTCCCGCCGACACCGAGCAGGAACCCGCCGACCAACAGACCGGCGAAGGAGGCATGCCCCGCCCACCCGAGGTACAGGACGGGCACGATCGTCGCGAGCGAGACCAGCGGAAACATGATCCGGCCGCCGAACCGGTCCGTCAGGGCACCGACCGGGATACGCCCCACGGACCCGACCACCACCGGCACGGCCACCAGCAGAGCCTGCTGGAACGGGGTCAAGCGCAAGGCATCCTTGAGCTTCGGCGCCAGCGGACTGAGCAACGCCCAGGCCCAGAAGTTCACCGCGAACCCCAGCGTGGCGAGGCCGAGCATCAACCAGCTCCGCGCCGTCGAGGACCCTGTCGACGGCCTAGAAGGAACCGCCGGTGCCTGCTGACTCATCATCGCCTCATCTCTCGACGTCGTCGTGTGCGTCTCTTCACCGGGTGGCAGACAAAGACGAGGGGCAAGCGGATGGTGTGCGGTTCGGGCCAGGCTGTCCCGGGCCGCGTATCGGCCGGTGCGGGCGCATCGAGTGACAGGCTGGTCGGCTCGGAAACGTCACCCGGCTGAGGGGCGGATTCGACGGCGGTGGGCAGAGTGCCACCGGGGTCTCGAGCGACGAGTCTCACCGTACGCGCATTTCACGTGGTCGGCGTCGCCAGCGACGTGGCGGCGGGCTGGCCAGGCGGGCAGGCGTAGGGTCGAGGTGTCGCTCTGGACTTCGGTGGCGGGCAGTCGACCGTGTGGGCGCGTCGGCGTTCCTCGCCGCGGCAATGATCAGTTGCGTTTCTCGCGCAAGATTCTTCTCGAGCACAACATCCGGCCATGGTCGACTTTTGGGAAACCGGCGTTTCGCTGGCACTGCGTCATCGAGCATCGACGCAAGGAGCGTCCTTGTCTCTCGGATCAACACGGACTGATCATCTCGCTTCCCTCGCCCTGACATGCCGCCGACAGGGCGCGATCGCGGAGCGGTGGCTTGGAGCCGGAGGGATCAGGCGGTGGGAATGCCGCCTTGTCGCTCGGTGCCCGTGTCGAAGAAGGCCGGTCGCCGCGGCGCAGTTGCGCGTCGCTCGTCGTGTGCTATCCGGCGTGCTGCGGGCAGGCCGCGGAGTCGGTCTTGTGCCGGCGGGGGCCGGCGTCTGCGAGGTGTTGCACTGCGGCGACCAGGTCGGTGTTGGAGAAGGGTTTGAGCAGCACCCCGCACGATTGGGCCTCGCTCAGGCGGGGATCGCCGCTGAGGATTGCCACGAGGTGTCGCACAGGGTCGGGTCGTCGCGGATGGCGCGGCAGAGTCCCCGGCCGTCGAGGTGCGGCATGTCGAGGTCGGTGAGCACGACGTCGGGGTTTGCCGGCGTGCTGGCCTGCAGGGCGGCGTGCCCGTCGGGCGCCGGGTGGACGGTGAAGCCAGCACGGGTGAACAGACGTTGCAAGCCCATGCGGACGTCGTCGCTGTCCACGGCGATGAGGATCGTGGTCATCGCGGACCCTTCCTGGCGGCGCTGCTCGCCCGGCTTGTGGATCTTCAGTGTTTACCGCTGGGCCGGTGCGGGTTGGTGCTGTGATCGGGCACCTGGGCGCCTCGGAAGATCGGGCACACATAGCGCCCATTTGCTCAGTCCCGGCGTCCGCGTACCGATGGGGTAGGGGCTGCCCGAAGGGTTGGCATCGGTACCGCGCGGTCGAGGGAGGGCACGGGATGTCGTGGTTGGCGGCGTGGATCACCGGCCGGCATCTGTGGCGCCTGTTCGCGATCGCCGGCGTGCTGGCGACCGTGCTCTATGCGCTTGAGCTTTCCTCCATGATCAATGCCGGGTGCTCGGCCGTCGTGGGGGTGGGCGGTGTCTGGGCCTGTTTGGCCGGGCCACGCCGCTGGCACGCCGAGCCCCGCGGAGGCTGGAGCCTGATGGGCGGCGGGGCGCTCTGCTTCCTGCTCAGCATCCTGATCCAACCGTTGGTCGACGGCCACGGCCCGGCCCTGCATCTGCTTCCCCACGCCGCCGCGATGTCCGGCTATGTACTGCTCTTCGTTCTCCTGGTCCGGCTGCTGCGAGCCCGGCAAAGCCTGGAACGGCACGCCGTGCTCGACGCCCTCACCGTCTGCCTCGCCCTCGGTCTGGCCAGCGTGTTGCTCCTCGCCCTGCCCGCCCTCGACATTCCGGGCCGGCCACCGGTGGAGGCGGTGATCACCGCGTTGTACCCGCCGCTGGACGTCATCGTCCTGCTCCTCACCGTAAACGTCACGTTCACCGCCACCAGGTTGCCGGTCAGCCTTCTCGCCTGGATCACCGGTGCCATCATGATGTTCGTCGGTGACGCCGCCGCCGCGATCACCGCCCTCTCCGGTGGGACGTCAGCGTCGCCGCTGCTGGACGTCCCCGCGCTGCTGACGTTCACGATGCTGGCGGTGTGCGCGCTGCACCCCTCCGTGGCAGAGCTGAGCCGGGCTGACCGCCGCCCGGTGCAGGCCTGGTCTGCGGCTCGGATCATGGTGCTCGCACCCGCACTGGTGACACCGTTCGTGCTGCTCGCTACGATCGGCGGCCGGGGTTCCGGAACCCGGCTGCTGATCACCGTCGGCGGCGTGCTCACGGTGGTGATGTTGCTCTTGCGCGCGGTCTCGGCGGTCCAGACCGGGGCTGCGGCGCAGCTGAGCTCCGAGTACCAGGCCCGGCACGACGTGCTGACTGGGCTGCCGAACCGGCAGAGGATGTCCAGGGAGATCACCCGGTTGCTCGACGACATCCCGCCCGGCGACGAGGACCGGCGGGTGTGGGTCTTCCTGCTCGACCTGGACGGGTTCAAGTGGGTCAACGACTCCTGGGGGCACGACACGGGCGATCAGCTGGTGATCGAGGTGGCCGGGCGACTGCGGACCGCGCTGCCGGCGAGCGTGCCGGTCGGGCGGGTCGGCGGCGACGAGTTCCTGCTCGTGTACGTCGGTGACAAGAACGGGGCGCTGAGCCTGGCCGATGAGATCCGCAGCTGCTTCGATCGACCCGTGCTGGTCCGCGACACCGACATGGCGATCAGCGCGTCGATCGGCATCGCCCATGCAGCGTCCGACAACGAGCAGGCCGCGATGACCGCCGACGCACTGATGCGCGACGCGGACACCGCGATGTACCGGGCCAAGGGGGAGGGCCCCGGCCGGATCACGTTCTTCGACACCTCGATGCACGAGCAGGTTCGGGAACGGACCGAGCTGGAGGTCGCGCTGCGCCAGGCACTGAGCGCCGGCCAGCTGTACGTCGCGTACCAGCCGATCGTCGGGATGGAGAGCGGCCAGCCGGTCGGCGCCGAGGCCCTGGTCCGCTGGGTGCATCCCGAACGCGGCCAGGTCCCGCCGTCCGCGTTCATCCCGATCGCCGAGGAGGCCGGGCTGATCGGTGTGATCGGCACCTGGGTACGCCAGGAGGCGTTGCGCCAGCTCAGCGAGTGGCGGGAGGACGGCACGGTCGGCGCCGACTTCTACCTGTCGATCAACGTGTCCCCGCGGCAACTCACCGACCCTGAGCTACCGCTGATCGTCGCGGGCGAGCTACTGCGCTTCGGTGTGCCGGCACACTGCGTCGCGCTGGAGATGACCGAGTCGGTGATGGTGGACGGCTCCCGGGTGACCGGGCAAGTGCTGTTCGAGCTGCGGAAGCTCGGCTTCAAGCTGCTGATCGACGACTTCGGGACGGGCTTCTCGGCGCTGGGCTACCTGCGCCGTTTCCCGGTGACCGGGGTGAAGATCGACCGGTCGTTCGTGACCGGACTCGGGTCGAGCACCGAGGACGAAGAGATCGTCCGGGCCGTGGTGGCGATGAGCCACGCGCTAGGGCTGAGCCTCATCGCCGAGGGCGTTGAGACCCCGCTCCAGCGGGACGCGCTCGCCGCAATGGACGTACCGAACGGCCAGGGTTGGCTGTGGGGGCCGGCGGTGCCCGCGGCCGAGTTCGCGGCGCACTGGCACGCCGGAGGGCGGGCCGCGCTCGCCGCGGCCACCCACGACTGTGCCGGCGGCCGGAAATGACCGACTAAGCGATGTCTCGTAACTGGGTGTAGGCGTTGCCCGTGAACGGTTCCGGGGTCAGCTGGCCAGAGCGATGTTGTGCAGGTGGGCGATTCCGGCGGCGGTGACAGCGAGGGTTCGTGCGGCGCGACGGTAGTCGCGCAGGATTTTGTAGGTCTTGAGTCGGGCCAGGACATGTTCGACCCGAGCCCGATCCTTGCGGTGCCCGGCGTTGTAGTCCTGCTTCCACTCGGGTAGTTCGCTGCCGTCACGGGGTTTGCGGTACGGCATGATTACTTCGTGGTTGCCGTGGTAGCCGCCGTCGGCCATCACCGCCCGCCCGGCGAGTTGATCGTTGATGCCGCTGCTGCGGTACACGATCGTGTCGTTACGGTTGCCAGGCTGCGGGTCGCCCAGGGCGATGACCAGGCGGGTGTTCGCGTCGATGGCCACCTGCAGGTTCGTCGAGTACCGGTAGTTCTTGCTCGGGGCGGCCAATCGATGGTCCCGCGTGGGGATCAGGGTGCCGTCGACCATCGCGACCTGATCTTTCGGTCGGCGACGTAACGGCGCCAAAGCCAGCAGGGGTCCGACGGTGTCGATGACGCGGTGCGCCGCGGAGTGCGAGACCCCGAACAACGGTCCGAGTTGGCGCATGGTCAGGTTCGTGCGCCAGTACACCGCTACCAGTAGTACCCGGTCCGGCAGGGTCAGGGCCCAGGGCCGGCCCGGGCGCCCATCGGCGATGGCGTCACCGCCGCGTCGAGCGACCAGGCGTACCAGCCGGCGGAACTGCGCCGGCCGTAGTCCGGTGAACGGGTGGATCAACTCTGGGCGAGAGGCCGAGAACACCTGCACCCATCGATGATCCACTATCGTCCGAAGCGGACCGTCACCGGGTTACGAGACATCGCTTAGCAACGTAGCAGCCTCACCGGGAAACCGAAGATCAGAAAGCGGACTCGATTTCTTTAGCTTCGTCAGCCGCTGGTGATGTTGCTCTTGCGCGCGGTCTCGGCGGTCCAGACCGGGGCTGCGGCGCAGCTGAGCTCCGAGTACCAGGCCCGGCACGACACGGAACGCGCCATGAAGGCGGCTCGCCCTCAACGGCGAGTCGATCGATAATGGACCTATGTCAACCTAGGTTGGCGCCTGTCTGGCGCGATGAGCAAGGTGCGATGGTCTTTGGCCACGTGGACTTCCTCGTACGGGTGCAGGCACTATGACGACGTGCTTCAACAACGGGATCTTGACCGGCTCGCCGCGGCGTGGCGGGCCCAGGGCGCGCCGACGCCCGGCTCGCTCGCACCCGGCCTGAGCGAGGCGGAACTGGACGCGTACGCCGCCGAGTTGGGCTTGGACCTTCCGGGTGACCTGCGCGTCTGGTGGGGATGGCACAACGGTGCGGCCGACGGGGTGTCCAGCCTGGGCGCGCAGGTGGGGGCCACGTGGTATCTGATGTCGTTGCGTGAGGCCCTCGACCAACGCGCCAAGCGCCTGTCCTGGAACGACCCGCCCGAGTTTCCCGACGATGTGGAGGAGTGGGAGGGCCAGTGGGCGCCGTGGTGGCTGCCCGTCGT
This sequence comes from Actinoplanes sp. NPDC051475, assembly GCF_040689425.1. Lineage (NCBI taxonomy): Bacteria > Bacillati > Actinomycetota > Actinomycetes > Micromonosporales > Micromonosporaceae > Actinoplanes > Actinoplanes sp. NPDC051475. The sequence continues at coordinate 6,697 of NZ_JBFAZZ010000036.1, read as the reverse complement.
GACGTTCGACGCCGCCTGTCTCTTCGTCGACCTTCGGGCGACCGCCGCGGACGGCAACGCGCCGGTGCACGTCTGGGACGAGGCGCCGGACCGCGTGTTCGACGTGCTGGTGCCGAGCTGGGCCGACGTTGTCAACGGCTGGGCTCGGGGCATCGAGCACGGGCACTTCCGATATTCGGCCTCGGCCGGGCGATGGGACGTACCCGATCGGGTTCCGCCGGAGCTGCAACCGTTCGCCTGATCAGAGCCGCCGTGGATCAATAGAGGTAGAACGTCTTGTTGCCCTGGTTCTCCGCTGCTGCCAGGTGCCGTCGCGCTGCCACTGCCGGAATAGCCCGTAGGCGGTCTCCCACGGCCCATACCGCTCTGGCATGTCCCGCCACGGCGACCCCGTCCGCACCCGCCACCGGATCGCGTCGATCACCGTCCGCGGGTCCCGCGGCGGACGTCCCATCCGCACCGGCGGCAGCACCGCCTCCAGCTTGGCCCATTGAGCATTCGTCAAATCACCACGCGCCGCGCCTTCCGCCGGTTCAAAGACGAACTGCACCAGGAGTACCCGCACCTGCTGCCCGCGTGGCACGCGTTCCGCGATGCCCGCGCCCACCGGCGCGCCGTCGAGTGGCTCGCCGACGATGACAACGCCATGCGCTTCCTTGACGAGCATCCGGAACCCCACGTGCCGTGAAGCGGGCAGCCGATCGCCGCCAATGGTTCGGACCGCAAGACGCCCGCACATGCCGCCAGTGGTGTGGGATGCTCCGTGCGGCCGTCGCGCTCCGTACATCCGGCGGACGAGTTCCTGACGGCGCGGCCACCGTGCCTCGGCCGGGATCTGGCGAGAAATTGCCGCGCGATGTCGATCTTGTTTCGCCATACTGGTGTCCATGAAACTTGCCGAGGCTCTCGCGCTGCGCGCAGATGCGTCGCGTCGTGCTGAACAGCTCCGTTCCCGTGTCACCGGCAGCGCGCGCCACCAGGAAGGCGAGACGCCGGCCGAGGACGCAGCGTCGCTGCTGGCCGAAGCTGGCGCCGTGCTCGACGAGCTCGAGTCGCTGATTCGGCGGATCAATCGGACCAACGCCGCCACCCCGGTCGAGGGTGGCACCCTCACCGACGCACTCGCTCGCCGCGACGTCCTGCGCCTGCGGCACGGCATCATCACCTCCGCGGCTGACGCCGCGGCCGGCGAGGGCCAGCGGGGGTTTCGGCAGCTGCGCTCCGAGCTGAAGATGATCCCGGCTCTGCCGGTGGCGGACCTACGACGCCAAGCGGACGACCTCGCCCGGCAACTACGTGAAATCGACACACTGATCCAACGGACCAACTGGGAGGCCGACCTACTCGATTGAAAGGCGCGGAGCAGGTAGCCGACGTGGAGGCGTGCACAGACCCGAGAGCCGGCGGGTAAACCGGCTCCCTTCTTGGCGCGCCGAGGGCAGGCGCAGGGGTTCGACTTCCTGGCAGACATCGCATGCCCAGCACGGAGCACAAGTGACGGCGTACCGGGCACGGCACACTACCGGGTGCAGATCCACGACGGTGAGGGCGGGAATGGGGAAACTCCGCGGCCCGTAGAAGCGAATCATCAGCATCGCAGTGTTCTACTCCTCTGGCCGCCGAGCGGGCGCGACGCTCGGCGAGTAGCCGATGTGAGAGTGTGTCGATGCCGACGACTGTCGGACGTCGCTCCGGTCGGGGAAGGGCGAGATACTAAATTGGCGGACGAGCGCCGGGCAAAGGCACATGGGAAGGTGCGTCATATTCAGTTATGTTGCCTTTGAGCGGGCCGCCGTCCGTTCGGCATGAGCCGGTTCGAGTCAGGTAGCCCGGCACTCGTAATGCCACAGGTGTCCCGCATGCTGCCCGCAGCTCCGGTGAGGCCCCCGAGCGCTGTCGAGATAGACAGAACGCTGCGCGTCGCAGGCTTTCCGCCTTTCTCGACGACGCCGGAGTTACTGACACCAACGGCGCTGTGGGTGCCGACAATCTCGTCCGTGCAGCTCAGGCCGAGTGTTCGTATTCGTGGAGGAGTCCGCCGAGCCGATCGTATCGGCGGATGTGCAGATGCGTGATCGCGGCGGGGTCGGCGATCGGGTCGGGCAGCGGATGTGGCGGCCGGGCGTTCGCGATACCCCGATGGGGACGGTGACGGTTGTGGTGCCGTTCGTACTCGCCTAGGGCGTGCAGTAGATGCGCCTGGTTCCAGATCAACGTCCGGTCGAGCAGTTCGTGGCGGCAGGCTTGGATCCACCGCTCCATGATCGAATTCATGCGCGGCATCCGGACGCCGCTGAGTACAACCGTGATTCCAGCGTCGGCGAGGATCGCGTCGAGCGGGGCCGGGTACTCCCGTCGCGGTCACGGATGAGGTATTTCACCTGGCATCCGGCGTCGTCGAGGTCCATGACGAGGTTGCGGGCCGCCTGGCTCACCCATGTGGCGGTCGGGTGGGCGGTGGCGCCGAGGATGCGCACCCGGCGGGTGGCGTGCTCGATGACGGCCAGGACGTATACGCGGGCGCCGGTTAACGTCGTCATTTCGAAGAAGTCGGCGGCAAGGATGGCGTGGGCTTGGGAGCGCAAGAACGTTGCCCAGGTGTCGCTGGTTCGCCGGGGTGCCGGGTCGATACCGGCGTCCTTGAGGATTTCCCAGACGGTCGAGGCCGCGACCTTGACGCCCAGCACGGGCCGCCGTGGGAACACGGTGGGAACACCGCCTCCCGGCGGGGCCCTCCTTCCGGCAGCGGCATGGTTCGCCATGGCAGCTGGGAGAAGCGCGATGGCTTCAATCGAAACCCGGAAAAACCAAGGGCAAGATCACTCGGTATCGGGTGAAGTGGCGCTCCGGTGGAGCCCGAGACGGTGCCTGGGACGGCCTGACGACAAGGGCTTCCTCGGCAAGGCGGCGGACACGACAACGGGCCTGACACATATCGGTGCCCGCGAGTACGACCGGGGTGCTGGGCTACTCCTGCCAAAGGTTGGTAAGGGCCTCTTTGTCAGGTAGTGAACCTGGCCACGATGTCGCGTAGTCGTTCCGCGGTCTGCGCCAGTTCCTGCGCCGATCGGGCGGCCGAGTCCGCACCGGTGGTCGTCCGGTTCGCCTCCTGGGTGGCGGAGCTGACGCCGACCGCGATCCGTTCGGCGCCGGCTGCCACCTCGCTGATCCCGTTGGTCATCTCCGAGGTGGTGGCCGACTGCTCCTCGACGGCGGCGGCGATGGTGGACTGGATTTCGTTGACCCGGGCGATGACGTCGCTGATCTGCTGGATGGCCTCGACCGCGTCCCGTGCGTCGGTCTGGATGGCGTCGATGCGGGTCGCGATGTTCTGGGTGGCCTGGCCGGTCTCCTGCGCCAGGTCCTTGACCTCGCCGGCGACGACGGCGAAGCCCTTGCCGGTTTCGCCCGCCCGGGCTGCTTCGATGGTCGCGTTGAGGGCCAGCAGGTTGGTCTGTGCCGCAATCCCGGTGATGACCTTCAGCACCTCCCCGATCTGTGCGGAACTCGTGCTGAGCCGAGCGATCGTCTGCCCGGTCCTGCGGGCCGCGTCGACCGCTTCGGTGGCCACGGCCGCGGCCTGACTCGCGCCGAGCGAGATCTCGTCGATCGAGGCGGACATCTCTTCCGCGCCGGCCGAGACCGCGGTGAGGCGGTTGGAGGCCTCGTCGGCGACCGTGCCGGCCTGTCGTGCCTTGCTCGCCGTCGATTCCGCGGTGGTCCGCATGTCGGCGCTGACGTTGGACAGTCTACTGGAGGTAGCGGCAACCTCGTCAGCGTCGGCGCGCAGAGCGTGGATCGCCTCGCGGACCCGGGTGAGAGCGTGGTTGAAGGCGGTACCCATCTGCCCGACTTCGTCGCGAGTGTCGACCGGCACCTGCTGGGTGAGGTCACCCTCGGCCAGGGCCCGCAACGCGGTCACGATTCGCCGCATAGGCACCGTCGCCGAACGGTAGAAACCCACGAGCAGGTAGCACACCAACAGCAGGGCGCCGACTGTGGCCGCCTCGACGACATAGGCCTTCTTCTGGAATCCACTGATCCTGGTCGTCAGCAGCGCGTCCAGCTGAGGCACGAGGACGTCGGTCAGCTGGACCATTGTGGTCCACGCCCTGTCCCCTGCCGCGGGGGTGACATCCGCGAGCTGTCCCGACGCGACCGCACTGTCGACCTGGGTGAGCAGCGAGGCGACGGCCTGATGCTCGGCCTCGATCGACGGCCGCACATCGGCCAGCTGACGCCGGACCGTCTTGGCCAGGGCGGTGGCCATCCCTGAGTCGACCGCCTTCTGGGTGCTCGCCAGCGCACCCGCCGTACTGGCCAGACGCAGCTGGGAGCTGCGCACCACCTCCGGGGCGCTACCTGACGCCAGGAGCGTCTCGTCGACGGTTCGGCCGGCCTGATCGAGCAGGCCCGGCAGCCGGAAGACCAGCGCGTCCATCACGTAGTAGGAGTCGAGGTCGGGATCCAGGGTGAGGTTCGATGCGTCGGACACGGCGACCACCAGATCGAGCAAGGCGGCCGAGGCCTTGCTGTACGCGTCGTAGGCGGTCTGCCCGGTGCCCGAGTTCGGGGCAGCGGCCAGCCCCGCCCTGGCTGCGGACCACGCCTGGCTGACTCCGAGTTCCGCGCCGTGGGCCTTGTCGACGGCGTCCACCGCGCTGATCGCCGCGTTCGTCGAGGCGCCATCAGGTGCGCCCTCGGAGACCGCCGAGTGCCGGGCGCGCACCGTGGCGGCCGTCAGCTTCAACAGCGGCGACAGGTAGGCGACGCCCACGCGTTCCTTGGCGCTGAAGGCGACCTGAGTGGTCTGAATCCCTACGTAACCCCAGGTGACGAAGCCAAGTGGGAGAAGCAGGACCACCGTCACGAGCAGGATTTTGTACGCATAGCGCAACCGCCCTAGCAACAGGCTCGCCGGAGAGAACAATGCAACCACCTGGCTTGAAAGTCGGATCCGTCCTCCAGGAAAGCGGTGTGCCTACTGATGATCTCAGAAATGGCACTTTACGGCCCCCGAGCACAAGGAACGAGTATTCTGTACGGCCCTGGTAGCGCGAGCGGTCGCTCGACGGCACGTGGCTGGCCGGCTGAAGGGTGTAGTGAAATCGACACGTGAGCCTGTGGAGTTTCAAAGGTAATGTTCGGAGCCTCGAGATTCTCCTCAGTGACAACACCTCGCCGCTGCGTCCCGTAAGCCGATGATCGCCGGCGGGACCGCCGGGCGTGGTGTCGTCGACACCGGCGTTAGTACCGTCGGCGAGGGCGATGGTGGGCCCGGCCGCCCGGGGGAGTGGCGCCAGGACACTGCCGAGGGAATGGCCTCTCGTCGCACGTGCCTGATGGAAGAGTCAGAAGGTCGATCAGGGTTCCGACCAGGCAACGTGGCGCTCAGCTTCGGAGCGCCAGTGACAGTGTCCTCTCGGCAATCACCGTGTGCGTATCCGATGTGTTGGGCCTCGGACACAACTGATCAAGGCGTGAGCTGCGGTTCGGCCGTGGGCGCTTATCGCAAGCAGCTGCGTACCTGAAGGTCACCGGCGTGGGTGTGCAAGTCACCCCTCGACACAGCGGTTAAGGTGACCAGCTCGGTGATTCGGCACGGGTCATCAGGCGAGCAAATTCTCGGCTGCTGATTCGTAGTCGTGCTTCCGCTGGGACCAGTTCGGCTTGGGCCTGGGCGATCGATTCGGTGCGGGGGACCGTCCGCCACAACGTCGGGGGACAGCCCCTGCCCGACCCTGTCGTCCCGATGTGATTCCCTCGAGATCCGGGGGTATGCACCGCGCATGACGCCGGTAAAGGTCGGCCTGTGCGGGGCCAGCATGGCGCTGACCTCGTACGCGCAACGTTTCCGTGTGCTGGAGGTTCAGCAGACGTTCTACGAGCCACCCCGCGAGTCGACGCTGCGGCGGTGGCGGGCCAGCGTCCCACCGGCGTTCGAGTTCACCATCAAGGCCTGGCAGTTGATCACGCACGAGGCGAAAAGCTCCACGTACCGGCGGCTGCGTACACCGCTGAGTGCCCAGGAACGCACCGAGGTCGGCGGTTTCCGGTGGACGCCCATCGCCGCACGCGCCTGGGATACCACGCTCCGCTGCGCCGCGATCCTGGAAGCGACCGCGATCCTGCTCCAGTGCCCGGCGAGCTTCCGGCCGACCGAGCCCGCCATCGCGCGGTTGCGCGAGTTCCTTTCCAGAGCGCGGCGGCCGGCGGGTGTCCGGCTGTTGTGGGAGCCGCGCGGCCCGTGGCCGGATGAGGTGGTTCGGGCTTTGTGCGAGGAACTGGACCTGACCCACGCCGCCGACCCGTTCCTGCGCCCCAGCCTGACACCGATGGCCTACTACCGGCTGCACGGCATCTCCGGCGCCCGCCATGTGTATACGGATGCTCAGCTGGCATGGCTCGCCGACATCATCGACGCCGGCCCGGCATACGTGATGTTCAACAACCTGCCCCGTGCCCCCGACGCCTGGAGGTTCAGCCAGCTGGTGCGCCGAGACACGGGCGCCGCCCGGTCGACGCCGGTCGACGCAAGCCCTGACTGACGGTCCCTGTCGGCTGCATTCTGCGACCGTCGCCGATTGTCCCGCTGCGGAGGACTGTGGATTGCTCCTCTGTCAAGCGACGGCTGGTTGGCGGCCGTTGACGTCGGTGCGAAGCGCTTGGTAGACGACGTCGGAGAGGCGTCGTTTCA
>NZ_JBFAZZ010000035.1:0-28238 GCF_040689425.1 Actinoplanes sp. NPDC051475 | reverse complement strand
GTGCGGCGATCCTGTTCTCGGGTAACTGGATGCTGCACGAGATGATCACGTACACGACGCAGCTGTTCGAGAAGATCCCGACGCTGCTCGGCTGAGCTCTTTCAACGCGCGAAGGCCGCCCCTCGAATACGAGGGGCGGCCTTTTCTGCGGCCTGCACCAGGGCGACCGTCTGGTCGACGGTCGCCGCCCGGTCGGCCGCGAAGGCGTCGTCGATCACGACCAGCGGGTCGGCGGGGTAGACCAGGGCCGAGATGTGCAGGTGGCCGCCCGGGACGTCGGCGGCGCCGAGCGCCAGCCGCAGCCGGTTGGACCGGTACATGCTCTCGTTCGACAGGTAGTTGCCGCCGCCGCCCGACTGGGCCTGGCCGCCGGGGGAGGGGCCGTCGGTGCGGCACTGCACCGGTCCGGCCGGCCGGGTGCCCGCGGGCCACTCGCAGAGGCGCGGGTTCAGCGCGGTGGGCCACGGGCCGGTGCCGGCGTCGACCATCGCCTGATAGGGCAGCGTGGTCTCGATGAACTCCGGCGTCGGCGACGGCTGGGGCCAGCGCGGCGCCGGCGGAACGAGCTCGGCCTCGCCCTCGTTGTTGTTGTCCGCCGAGCCGCCGCGCCACGCGCCCGCCCACTGCTCGATGTTCATCACGCCGCGGTTGCCCTGGCTGATGGTCATGATCAGGTCGGCGCGCTCCCGGGCGAGGGCGGTGAGGTGCGGCCCGAACGCGTCCTCCACGATGCCGGCGTCGAAGCCGCTCCAGGTCACCGGCAGGGCCACCGCCTGCACGCGTACGGTGTGCCCGCCGTCCCGGTAGGTCAGCCCGTCGAGCTGCAACGCGGCCGCCCCGGACGGGTTGGAGCGGCGGATCTCCCCGTTGAGCTGGTACGGGTCGAAGCCGCTCACCAGCACCCGCGCTGCCCCGCGCCCGAACCTCGTGGACGCGACGCCGCGGGACGCGTACTCGTAGACCCGCAGCAGCCCGGCGCGGTCCTCCTCGCCGAGGGGGAACCGGGGGACCCACTGCCGGATGTCGCGGGTGCCCATCAGGCGTGACCAGTAGAGCGGACGGTCGTCGTACCGGTCGATCGTGCCCATCCGCACCCGGCCCTGCGCGCGGGCGACGGCGGTCTCCCACAACCGCGCGCCGTGCCGCTGGAGCAGCCGCTTCGCCGCGGGCAGCGAACGCGCCCGGCACAGGTCCCGCTTCAGCCGCGCCACGTACGGGTCGAAGCCGCCCGCCTCGACCAGCGCATAGGGCACCCGCGAGCCGCCCGGCAGCGCGGGGGTCTCGATCCGGCTCTCCTCGTAGGTGACGGCGGCGGTGCGGTCGTAGCAGTCCGGGGCGGGGGCGGCGGTGGCCGCCTGCGGAACCCCGAGGACCGTGGCGCAGACGGCGATCACTGTGCACAGGCGCACGGGGTACCTGCCTTCACCCTCGCTGGAAGATATCGACCGTCGTAACTATATCCGCCGGGGCGGCCGCGGGAACGGTGGCCGGACGGGTCCGCAGGCCCAGCGCGAGGCCGGCCGCCACCGTCGCGATGCCGGCCCAGACCAGCGGCCGGGGTGCCGGGCCGCCCAGCGCCACGCCGGTCAGCGCCGCCGCGATCGGCGCGATGCCGGTGAGCAGGCCGGCGGTCCCGGCGCCGAGACGGGCCACGCTGCCGTACCAGAGGACGAACGCCACCGCGGTGACCATGACCGCGAGGTATCCGCCGGCGATCAGCTCGGTGGGCCGCAGGGTGGCGGCCGCGCCCGGGCCCTCGTGCAGCACGCCGAGCACGGCGAGCATCGCGGCGGCCAGCCAGGTGGTGTGCACGGACACGCCCGCCGGGCCGTGGCGGCCGAGCACCGGTACGGCGAGCAGCGTGAACGCCGCCTCGCACGCGAACGCCACCGCGGCCCACGCGACCCCGGCGCCGTCCGTACGCCCGAGGCCCTGCACCAGCGCGGCGCCCGCGGTGACGACGACCGCCGCGGCCGGCACGGTACGGCTGGGGGTCCGTCCGTCGAGCAGCGGCCCGGCGATCGCGAGCAGGATCGGCACGGACGCCACCGCCACGCCCAGTACGGCGGGCTCGGCGTGCCGGACGCCCTCCACCAGCGCGACGTTGAAGAGGACCAGCCCGGTGGCGGCGATCCCGGCGAGCCACGCCCACTCCCGGCCGCGGGGCCGGACCAGCGGAATCCGGCGGATCCGCGCGAAGGCGACCAGCAGCAGGCAGGCGACGGCGTACCGCAGCGACTGCGTGGTGAACAGCGGAGCGCCGGCGAGCAGGGCGGAGACCGCGACACTGCCGCCGACGCAGATCATGGCGACGGAACCGGTGACGAGCGAGACAAGACGGGACACGCCCACCATGCTCGTCAGCGGTATGGTCCCCTGGAAGAACCAATACCGAGCCAGACGGGTGGACCAAATCGACTTCCTGGGTGCGCCGCCGGACCGGGGCCGCACGGCATGGCTCGCGGACGGACTGCGCGCCGCGGTCGTCGCCGGGCGCCTGCCGGCCGGCGCCCGGTTGCCCGCCACCCGGGTTCTCGCCGGTGAGCTGGGCGTGTCGCGGGGCGTCGTCGTCGAGGCGTACCAGCGGCTCACCGACGAGGGTCTGCTCAGCGGGCGTACCGGCGCCGGCACCCGGGTCACCGCCCGCGCGCCGCGGCCCCGCGGCGGACCCGCCCGCCAGGAGCCCGGCGGCCTGCGCCTGCCGCAACGCCCGTCACCGGACATCGAGCTCGACCTGTCACCCGGCGTCCCCGACCTCTCGGCCTTCCCGCGCGCTGCCTGGTTGCGCGCCGAGCGGACGGTCCTGGCCGAGGTGACCAGCGCCGATCTCGGGTACGGCGACCCGCGCGGCACCCCCCGCCTCCGGGCCGAGCTCGCGACCTGGCTGGCCCGCACCCGCGGTGTCCGGGCGGGCGCCGACGACATCATCGTCGTCAACGGCGTCGCCCAGGCGCTCGCCCTGCTCTGCCAGACGTCCCGGGCCCGCGGCGTCGACGCCTGGGGCGTGGAGGACCCCGGCTCCCGAGGCTCCCAGGACGAGCTGCGCCACTGGGGGGTGCGTGCGGTGCCCGTACCCGTGGACGCCCACGGCCTGCGCGTGCCGGAACTGACCGCGACGGACCTGGAAGCGGTCCTGCTGACCCCGGCGCACCAGTTCCCGACCGGCGTCGTGCTGAGCCCCCGCCGCCGCCTCGCGCTGCTCGACTGGCCGGGGCTCATCATCGAGGACGACTACGACGCCGAGCACCGCTACGACCGCGCCCCGGTCGCCGCCATGCAGGCCTCGGCACCGGAACGCATCGCCTACTGCGGCAGCGTCTCGAAATCCCTGGCGCCCGGCATGCGGCTCGGCTGGCTGATCGCCCCGCGCCACCTGCACGCCGACCTGGTCACCGCCAAGCACGCCAGCGATCTGGGCAACCCGGCCCTGCCGCAGCTCATCCTGGCCCGGCTCCTGGCCACCGGCGACCACGACCGCCACCTGCGTACGGTCCGCCGCCGCCAGCGCCGCCACCGGGACGCCCTGGTGACCGCCCTGCACGAGCACGTCCCGGCCGCCTGTGTCGAGGGGGTGGCGGCCGGCCTGCACGTGCTGATCACCCTGCCGGGCGACCTCGACGACACCGTCCTGGCCGGACACATCGCCGCGGCGGGCGTCCGGGTCCAGCCGCTGTCCTGGCACCGCCAGGCTCCCGGACCGCCGGGACTGGTGATCGGGTACGCGGCGCACCCGCCGGACCGCCTCCAGGAAGCCGTCCGGCGCATCGGCGCGGCCCTCCGGCAGGCGTGATTCACAAGAAGGCCAGTGGTCAGGATTCCTGACCACTGGCCCTCCGGACTACGGCAGGTGGACCGTGAGCTCCTGGGACGCGCGGTCGGCGCCGCCGGCCCGGCCCTCGGTGGCACCGGCAAGGCGCACCCGCACGTCGATGCCGGTGGGGTCGACTCCGGCACGCTGGAGGCAGCCGGCGAGGTCGACGTGAACGACAGGGTCCGGGCGGCGTCCGGTGCGGCGTCGGCCTCGGCGTCGTGCAGCGGGAAGAGGGACAGCGTGTCGTCCTTTCCGCCGGCCTGGAACTCGTCCGTCAGCGAGGCGGAGAAGTCCGAGAAGTAGCCGCCGAAGCCGAACTCCATGTTCCGGCCATCGACGCCGATCTCGACGCCCCAGTGCAGCTTGCCCATGTCGATGAGGCCGGACTCGCCGGTCCCCGGGATCGCCATCCGCTGCGGGCGCCAGAACGTCAGGCTCAGGCGGCCGTCCGGCGCCTCGAGGTTGCCGGTCATGGGGCTGGCGTCGGTGATCGGATAGGTCACGTCACCGCTGGCCGCGCTCGTCGAATAGTGCGTGACGGCCGGCGTCGTGACGAAGTACGCGGACAGGCTCGTCGGCACGGTGACGACCTCGCCGCTGGTCAGCTGGAAGTTGACGGTGAACGCGTCGCCGGGGTGGATCTGCGCGGTGGTGACCCGCGGCTGCACGCCGGCCGACCAGGTGCTCGGCCGGTCGTTCGGCAGGTTCGGCAGTCCGCTGCCGTCAGGAAGCGCTGTTGCGGCCCACTGCGAGCAGCACCGCGCCCGAGTGGCCGGCGAGCTTGCCACTGATCACCACGGTCGGCCGGGCGGCGGCGACCGCAGCGCTCGGCAGGGCGGTCGGCGCGGCGCACGCGAGCGCGGCGGTCAGAACTGCCATTGGGGCACGTCGCATGAAGGACCTTCCGGCGCTGTCGAACATCGTCAGGGACTGGTCCTATCGGTTGCCCCTAATCGCGTTCTTCTTCGCCCTCGTCGGCGAGCTCGGTCAGCACGTCGGCCGCGTCGCTGCTGCCCGCGGCGGCGAGTCGCCGCAACTCCTCCGTGTCGCCCCGCTCGCCGGCCAGCTGGACCAGCTCGGCCAGAGCGTCGCTGCTGCCGCCCTCCGCGAGGCGACGCAGTTCCGCCATGTCGCCACGTTCGCCGGCCAGTTCGACCAGCGCGCCCACGGCGTCCGGGTCTCCCTGGGCGGCGCGTGCGCGAAGGTCCGACAGTTCGGAATCGGTCATGCCTGAAATCATTCCAGTGCGGACCCGAGGAAGTCGACCAGCAGCGCGTTCACCACGTCCGGGCGTTCGAGGCTGGGGAGGTGGCCCGCCCACTCCAGCTCCACGAGCCGCGCCTCGGGGATCGTGCTCGCCAGGTGGGTCGCGATGGTACGGAAGTCGCTCAGGTCGTGGGCGCCGGCGACCACCAGGCTGGGTGCGTTGATCCGGGCCGGATCGGCCGCGACGCGGATCGGCGGGTATTCGTCGGCAGCCGCGAGCTGGACCTCGAAGGCGTGCCGTTGCATCTCGCGGACCTTCGCGCGGGTGGCGTCGTCCGCGTACGGGCCCAGCCACGTCGTCACGTTGAGGTCGGTGGCGCCGTCGATGTCGCCGGCCTCGAGCAGCGCGTCCTCGCGGTCGCCGAAGGCGCGAAGCTCGTCGCTCGGCTCGTGGCCGGCCAGCGCGGTGCAGAGCAGGGCCAGCGCGCTCACCCGATGCGGCCAGCGGGCGGCGAGCTCCAGGGCGACCCGCCCGCCACCGGAGGCGCCGACCAGCGCGGCCTTCTCGACCGCCAGCAGATCCAGCAGGTCGAGGACGTCGCGTGCGCTGTCGTACGGCCGGTCGGGCACCGGCGTCTCGCCGTAGCCGCGCAGGTCGCAGCGCACGACGAGGTGGCCGGCGTCGCTGAGGGCGGGGATCTGGGGGTCCCACATCCTCCGGTCGCAGGCGGTGGAGTGCACGAGGACGACGGCGGATCCGTCACCGGCCACATCGTGAGTGAGTGTCATGTCGTGATCCTGCTACGTCCGCCGCCGCGGCCGCGACGGGGTCCACGACTCGTGAGTGGATGGTCTACGGTCGGTCGATCAGGATGCCGGTCGAGGGAGGCCGCTGGATGGCAGGTGCCGACACCCAGTTGCAGGCGCTGCGGGCCCTGCACGCCGTGACCAAGCGCGTGCACGCCAGCCTCGATCTGACCCGGACCCTCGACGCCGTGGCCTGCGGTGTCGTCGAGGCCGCCGGGTTCGGGCTGGCCTGCGTCAACCTGGCCGAGTCCAACGGCGACTACACCGCGGTGGCCGTGGCGGGCAGCGACGAGCTGCGCCGGGAGCTGCTCGGCTACCGCGGCTCGGCGGCGACCTGGGCGGAGCTGTTCCGCCGGTCCGAGCGGTGGGGGAACCTCTACTTCGTCGACCACCGGACCGGTGTGCCGGAGGACCTCTACACCTGGGTGCCGGACATCGAGGTGACCGACGACCCGGCGATGTGGCACCCGATGGACTGCCTCTTCGCGCCGCTCATGGCGCCGTCGGGGGAGTGGGTCGGGGTGCTGAGCGTCGACCTGCCCGAGGGGTTGCGCAAGCCCGGTGCCGAGCAGCTCGAGATCCTCGCCCTCTTCGCCGAGCACGCAGCGATCGCGATTCAGCACGCCCGGCTGCACTCGGAGCTGGAACGCAGCCGCGCCGAGGCGCACTACGCCGCCACCCACGACTGCCTCACCGGGCTGGCCAACCGCACCCTGCTGAAGACCCGCGCGGACGCGATCGAGCGGCAGCCCGGCCGGCAGGTCGCGGTGCTCGTCGTCGACCTGGACGGCTTCAAGAAGATCAACGACGCGGCCGGGCACGAGGCGGGCGACGAGGTGCTCCGGGTGATCGCCGGACGCCTGCGTCATCGGCTGCCCGGGCACGAGGTCATCGCGAGGACCGGCGGCGACGAGTTCGTGGCCGTGGTCACCGGCGCCGGCCTGGCCGCCACGATCGGCGACACCGCGGAGCGGCTGCGCGCGGCCATCGCCGAACCGGTCCGGGGCGCCACCGGCCTGCACCGGGTCGGCGCCAGCGCCGGCTGGGCGATCGGCGAGACCGGCGACGACATCGAGGTCCTGACCGCCCGCGCCGACCACGCCATGTATCGCCAGAAGCGCCGGTCCGGCCCGCCGGCGCCCCGGTCCGCGGGCGGGCGCCGGCCGCGGTGGGCGCAACCTTCCACCCCGCCGACGAGTTGATCAACGTGTGCGTCTGATACCCACGAGCATCGCCCTGACCTGCGCGCTCACCGTGCCCGCCCCCCGCGTTCGCCTCGACCCCGGTGGTCGTAAGGGCCGCTGACGGTCCTTCTCACCGCCGGGCCGAGGGGCGGATCGTCGCCCACACGGCCTTGCCGCCGGTAGTGGGCATCGCACCCCACACCGACGCGGCCGCGTGCACCGCGGCCAGCCCGAGTCCGCGCGACGGCAAGGATCCCGACCTGGCCGAGGGAACGTCAATGCGGTGCGGCAGGCGGGGATCGCCATCGCGGACGGCCAGGTGCAAGCCGTCGCCGCGACGCGAGACGAACACCGTGATCGGCGGCGCGGCGTGCTGCACGGCATTGGCCACCAGCTCCGAGACGACCAGCCGGGCCCGGTCGGCGAGCTCGGAAAAGTCCCAGGCCGCACACGCCTCGGTGACCCGTGCCCGGACCCGGGCCGCCGACCACGGATCGGCGGAAAGGCGCATCTTGATCAGCTCCGTCAGCGGTCGCCGCTCGGTCACCGCGGCGCACGCTTGGGCGACGCTCGGATACACCGGCAAGAACCGTGCCGAACCCAGACGCCGCAGCCGGTCCACGATTGCGGTTTCCGCCGGTGCGCACACCGCCACCTCGACCGGCGGATCCATCCCGGCACCCGCCCGCCGGACGGTGAACCACAGCGACACGCTCGTGGCGTACGGATCCTGCACATCCTGCAGGTCGATGATGAGAGCGCCGGGGTGCTCGCTCAGACACTTGCGGATCGCGACATGGGTATCGCGGCGCAGCGGCACGCCCCACGACCCGTGCACCGCCAGGATCACGATCGAGGAGTCCGCGTCCAGAGTGACACTGACCCCGTCGCCCTGCTCCGGATCGTAACGATCGAACAGGTGCGGAACGCGCACCGCGGGAATCTGCCACCCCGCACGATCGGGTGGACCTTCCGAGCTGTGGTGATTCACCGCCACCCTGCCATCGGTCAGACCGCCGTCTCCACCGCACGGCGCGGCGGCTTGTTGCCCAAAGCCTGTCAGCCGGCTGCCCATGGTCACAACCGTTCGTCCAGCCATCATCGCGGACGGGTGTCACATCCGCTGCGGCGGCGGTGCTCTGGAGGGTATGGAGGAACATGTGGCCGTCCTGGCCGCGGACGACCATGACCGGCCGGCCGGGCGGGCAGAACGGAAGGGCGGCGGTGCCGTGACGACTCTCCCGCACCGAGGGGGCGTCCGCGCCGATCTCGAGACGGTCTTCCGGTACGCCTACCCGCGGGTCGTCGGGGTCGCCGCCCGGGTGCTCGGCTCCCGCGACGAGGCCGAGGACGTGGCCCAGGAGGTGTTCCTGACCTTCGGGCGTTCCGCGGTGCCGGCGGGGGAGGCGATGGGCTGGCTGTCCGTCGCCGCGGCGCACACCGCGCTCAACCACCTGCGGTCCGGCCGCCGGCGCGCCGCCCGTGAGGAGTACGTCCGGGAGCGGGATGCGGTCGCCGCGGACACCGCGGACGCGGTCGTGACGCTCGACGAGCGCCGCCGGGTGCGGGCGGCGCTGGCCCGGCTGCCCCGCAGGCAGGCGGTCGCGCTCCTCCTGCGGCACAGCGGCCTCAGCTACGCGGAGGTCGCGGCCGCCCTCGGCCTTTCCCCCGGCAGCGTGGGCACCACCGTGCGGCGCGCCGAGTCCGCTCTACGCAAGGAGTTGAACCGTCATGCGTCATCCGACTGACGGCACACTGCGCCGGCTCGTGGACGAACCGGCCGGAGTCGCGCAGGCCGACCGCGACCATGTGGCGGGCTGCCCGTCGTGCCTGGTCGGGCTCGCCGCCGCGCAGGCCGACGCGGCGCTGACCGGCGCGGCACTGGGCACCGACGTGGCGCCCGACGTGGATGCGGGCTGGGCGCGGCTGTCCCAGGCGGTCGTGGCCGAGGGAGACCGGCGCGAGCGTACGCCCGGCCCGGCCCGGCGGTGGCACACGGCCCTGCGCAGCCCGGTGGTCGCCGTGGTAGGCGTCGCCGCTCTCCTTGCCGGCGCCGGCGCCGCGGCCGCCGCCGACTGGCTGCCGATCTTCCGCGCCGAACGGATCACCCCGGTCGTCGCCCCCGAGGCCGACCTGGTCAAGCTCCCGGACCTGACCGACTTCGGGAAGGTCGAGATCACCGAGAAGGTGACGGTACGGGCGGTGGCAGACGCCGCCGCCGCGCAGAAGGCCGCCGGGCTGACCCTCCCGAAGGTGACCGATCTGCCCCGCGGGGTGACGGGGCAACCGCAGTACCGCGTCGGTGGCCGGGCGAGCGCGGTCTTCACCTACTCCGCCGAGAAGGCCGCCGAGACTGCCGCGGCGGCCGGCGAGACTCTGCCGCCCCCGCCGCCGGGCCTGGACGGCAGCCGGTTCCGGCTCACCGCCGGACCGGGTATCGCCGCGGTCTGGCAGGACGGACGCCCGGTGCCCGCCATGGTGCTGGGCCGGGTGATCGCCCCCAAGGCGTTCTCCTCGGGCGTGCCGTTCGAGACCGCCCGCGACTACCTGCTGTCGCTGCCGATCCTGCCCCGGTCCGTCGCGTCCCAGCTGCGGACGTTCTCCGCCGACGGGACCACGCTGCCGCTGTTCACGTCGGCCGAGGAAGTGATGGCCTCCGCGGCCGACGTCAACGGGACGCCGGCGACCGTGCTCGCCTCCCGGGACGGCCTGATGGCCGGCGTGGTCTGGGTCGACGACGGCGTCATCACCGCGGTGGGCGGCTCGCTGAGCACCGACGAGGTGCTGGCCGTCGCCCGGGGACTGCGGTGAGCGGCCCCGGCCTCCAGGCGGCGGAGCAGCTGCTCGCCGACCTGGCCCCGGCCCCGGCGGTGTGGTGCTCGGGGCTGCGCAAACGGTACCGGCGGCGGACCGCGGTCGACGGCGTGTCGTTCAGCGTCGCCCGCGGCGAGGTGCTCGGCCTGCTCGGGCCCAACGGCGCGGGCAAGACCACGGTCATCAAGATCCTGCTCGGCCTGGTCCGGCCGGACGCCGGCGAGGTGCTGCTGCTGGGCCGTCCGGCCACGGACCCGCGGGCGCGGGCACGCGTCGGCTACCTGCCGGAGCTGTTCCGGTACCAGCCCTGGCTCACCGCCGCCGAGGTGCTGGCCCTGCACGTACGGCTCTCCGGCGGCGCGGTGCCCGTACCGGAGCAGCGCGAATGCCTGGGGAGCGTCGGCCTGGCCGACCGCGCCGGAGACCGGGTGGGCGGCTTCTCCAAGGGCATGCAGCAGCGCCTCGGGCTGGCCGTCGCGCTGGTGGCCCGCCCGGAGTTCGTGGTCCTCGACGAGCCGACGAGCGCCCTCGACCCGCTCGGCCGGGCCGACGTCCGGGACCTGCTGCTCGCGCTGCGGGAGCGCGACGTCGCCGTCCTGCTGAACTCGCACCTGATCGGCGAGGTGGAGCGCGTCTGCGACCGGGTCGTCATCCTCGACAAGGGCCGGGTCGCCGCCTCCGGCACCCTCGCCGAGCTGCTCGGCGGGCGGGAGCTGCGGCTGCGGCTGGACGGGGTGGACGACCGGGCGGAGGCGCGGCTGGCCGCCACGGGACGGCTCACCCGCAGCGGGAGCGCGTACACGGTCGACCTGCCCGCCGATCCCGGACCCGGCATCGTGCCCGACCTCGTGGCCGACCTGGTCGGCCTGGGCGTTCGCATCCACGCGGTCGAGCCCGCGCGGGTCAGCCTCGAGGAACGGCTCCTGGACATCCTCCGCACCGGTTCCGACGAGGAGCACCGATGACCGCCCGCACCGTCCTCACCGTGGCCGCCCTCACTCTGCACGAGGCCGCCCGCCGGCGGGTGCTGCGCTCGCTCGCCGTCCTGACGATCCTGCTGCTCGCGCTCAGCGCCTGGGGCTTCTCCCGGCTCGACGCGGAGTTCGGCGGCTTCACCTCCGGCGAGGGGCGGATGGCCGGCTCCATCGTGCTCAACCTGGTCATGTTCGGCCTCAGCCTGATCGCCGCGCTCGGCACCGCCTTCCTCGCCGGGCCCACGGTGGCCGGCGAGATCGAGTCGGGGATCGCGCTGGCGGTCCTGGCCCGGCCGATCCGCCGCGGCGCGGTCCTGCTCGGCAAGTGGCTGGGGCTCGTCGTCTTCGGCAGCGGGTTCGTGACCGTGGCCGGGCTCGCCCAGTTCGTCATCGTCCGGCTCACCATCGGGTACTGGCCGCCGCACCCGGTGACCGGGCTGGCCATGCTCGCGGCCCAGACGACCGTGCTGCTCACCCTCGGGCTGCTGCTGTCCACCGCGATCTCCCCGATGGCGTCGGGCATCGTGGCGGTGGGCCTCTTCGGCGCCACCTGGATCGCGGGCGTGGTGGGCCTGATCGGCGAGGCCCTCGGCAACGAGAGCGTGGCCGAGGTCGGCACGGTGTCGCGGATGCTGCTCCCGACCGACGGGCTGTGGCGCGGGGCGATGAACGCATTCCAGGATCCGGCCCTGCTGCTGCAGGTCGGCACGGGAGTTGAGGAGTCCCCGTTCCTCAGCATGGCGCCGCTCACGACCGCCTACCTGGCCTGGACCGCCGTGTGGATCGCGCTCGTGCTGGGTCTCACCGCCATCGCCTTCGCTCGCCGCGACCTGTGAGTCAGCAGCTGCGGTAGCTCAAGTGGTACGTCGTGGCCACCGTACCGTCGGTCGAGTCCATGGTGATGTAGCTGGTGGGGGCGTCGTCCCGGTCGGCCATCGCACGCAGCTCGGTGTCGATGTCGACCTTGCTGTCCTTGCCGCACTGGCTGTAGACCGGGCTCGTGCCCACGACGTCGGTCACCAGCCAGTCGTCGTCGAGCCCACTGCCGAAGGAATGCACCGTGTACGCCGGAGCGCCCGAACCCTGAAGGTGGTAGCGCCCCGACAACGTCGCCGAGCCACCCGGCTCGAGGTGGGCGAAGCCGCGGTAGTCGACGGTCGGGATGGCGTACGAGACACCGGCCGGGACGGTGAGCCGGACGGTGATGCTGCAGGTGCGGCGCTCGTCCTTGTTCTTGCTGCCGATGCCGGCCTGGGCCAGGTAGGTGCTGTACAGCACGGTGAACGCTTGCTTGTCTTGCGACACCGCGACCGCCACCGTGTCCGACCGGCAGCCGCTGCCGTTGACCTTCACTTTCTCGACGGTGACGCTGCCGGTGGGCGGATTCGCCGCCGTCGCCGCCGCCAGAAATGCGGCGGCCACCACTGTCCTGAGCATGAAAAACTCCTACCTGCCGATCGGCACCGTATCGACACCCGTCACTGCCGTCAACTCGGACGACGAGCGCAACCGGTTCATCGCCGAGGGAGCGGCTGGCGCTCAGCCCGTGACCCGGTCCGCCGTACGGCAGGACGCGGCACGGCAGGTGGTCAGCCGCTTCAACGCCCGGTGCAGCGCCGCGCGCCGCGTCCGGGGGAGCTGCTCGACGATGTTGCGCAGCTGCTCCGGGTCCTTGCGCCGGTTGTAGAACTCCCGCGACCCGTCGACGTACTCGACGTAGGTGTACGCCGCCGTGCGCAGCGCCGCATATGTCGGCGGGTTGCCGCTGCCGGGGCGGGGGCGGTCCGGGTCGGAGGGGTCGAAGTCGGGGCCGTGGTGCTCGATGAGCGCGGCCGTGCGCCAGTCCGCGGGCGCGGGGCCGGCGAACAGCGGCGTGAGGCTGCGCCCGTCGACGTCGGCGGGCAGCTCGACGCCGGCGAGGTCGTTGAAGGTGGGCCGCAGGTCGATGTTCTGCGCCGGCGCGGAGACCGTCCGCCCCGCCTCGATGCCGGGCCCGGCGACCACCAGCGGCACCCGGACGTCGGTGTCGAACGCCGTCTGCTTGCCGGGGTTCAGGCGGTACTCGCCCGTGTGGAAGCCGTTGTCGGAGCCGAACACGACGACGGTGTTCCGGGCGACCCCCGACCGGTCGAGGGTGGCCTGCAGGGACGCCAGCATCCGGTCGACGGACTGCACCGACTGCACCCGCTTGCGGAACACGACGTCGATCTGCGCGCGCTCGTCCCAGGTGAGCGGCGCCCGGCCGGCCAGCCACTTCGGCGCGCCGGCGGGCAGCGAGTCGAAGGCCGGCCCGTGCGGGGCGGTCAGGCCGGGGAAGGCGTCGGCATCGCGCGGGGCCGGGGTGTACGGCGCGTGCGGCGCGAACGTGGCTAGCTCGACCAGGAACGGGGTACGGGAGGCGGCCGACTCCTCGATGAACGCGGAAGCCTTGGCGCTGATCACGTCGGTCAGGTAGTCGTCCGGGTCGTGGCCGTAGTGGCGGACCACATGGTTCTCGTTCAGCTCATAGCCGTACTGGCCGTACGCGTCGCCGCCGACGTACCAGCCGCTCCACCCCGGCGGCACGTACGGCCGCCCGGTGCCGATCGTGTTCTCCGGCTGGTACCGGTTGAGGTACTTGCCGAACAACGCCGTGCGGTATCCGGCCCCCTGCAGATCCGTGGCGAACGTGTGGCTCTCATGGCCCCGCCGGTGAAACATCACGAACCCGCCGTCGATGCCGCCATTGGTGAAGACACCGGTACGGTGCGGAACCTTGCCGGTGAGCAGCGACGCCCGCGACGGGCAGCACAGCGAATCGGTGACCGTGTAGTTCGTGAACGTGACACCCCGGCTCTGCAAGTCGCGCAGGTGAGGCATGTACCGCACGAGATTCATCGACAGGTCGTCGGTCAGCACGAACACGACATTCGGCCGGGCATCCCCACGGGCCGCAGGCGAAGACGCGACGGGCGCGGCCGGCGTGCCGTTCGGGGTGCAGGCCGACACAAGGACTGCGGCGGCCAGTGATACGGCCAGGCGAGAACGAGAAGCCATGTACCGGACATTACGGGCGAGCCCCCCGTCAATCCACCCGGGCGGCCGCCTTCAGCACCTCGAGTGCCGGTCCGTACCGGTGAAAGCGCACGTCACCCCGCCGCGCCTGCCCGCCAAGGGTCAGCGCGAAACCGCGTAGCGCCGGCAGCGCGCCGAGGACCTCTCCCACGTTCTCCGGCGTGAAGTCCAGCCCGGCAACCATCGGCCGCTCCCGGGCGAGCCCGTCGAGGTCCCCGATCTGGAACTCGTCCTCGAACTCGGGCGCCTTGTCCCGCAGGAAAGCCCACGAGTCGCGGTATTCGGGCAGTACGTCCGCGTGGAACAGCACCGCGTTCAGGCCCGGCACGTCGGCGTACGCGCTGAACACCCAGCCCGGGTCGTCGTCGTGGGCGATCTCGATCCCGCCGTACACGATGCCCACCCCGGCGTCGCTGAGCGCCTCGCGGATCTCCGGCGGCGGGATCGTGCCGACGAGCGGCTGGACCATCCCGGCCCGGACGGTGGTGACGGTGCGTAGCACCCGGTCCCGGTCCCGGCCGAGCTCCATCGCCGCGACCAGCGTGGCGCGCTCGAGGGCCGTACCGATCTCGGCCGCCTGCTCGACGGTGACCGTCCGGTCGTCGGCGAACCGGGGATCCGGGCCGAGCGAGACCCCGACCAGGTCGGCACCGAGCCGCTCGACGGCAACCGCCTCGGCGGCCGACCGCACCCGGTCCACCTTGATCAATTTATTCGTCATAGCGAACGACATTCCCGCCCAGGTCGTCAGCGCCCCGGAAATCCCCGGGGATGACCCAGGTCTTGCCGGCCGTACTCGTCGAGATCTTCCAGTATGGCGAGCCGTCCGGGGTGTGCCTGCCCCCACCCGGGTGTACCTGGATGTTGGTGATATCGGGATGGCCCTGGATACGCACCTGCACCGCGTTGCCCGAGGTGCCCTTCTTCGTGCTCTGCTCCACGGTCGCGTCGTAGCCCGCGGCACGGAAGTCCGCGGCGATGTCCTCCGCCGACCGGCCTGCTACCGACCGCGGATCGGCGACGACGTTGTTGACGAAATTCTGTGCGGCGGCCGTGCCGGCGTCGCCCTCCGCCGGAGTTCGGCCGCCGGCGGCGCCCGGGCAACCCAGCTGCGCCTCCGCTTCGATCGCCTCGTGGGCGGCCGCGACGTTCTCGCTCCCGCCGCCGTGCGGACGGCCGGGGCGGCCGGAAGGGGAGTCGCTGTCGCCCCCGTGCGGCCTCCGACCGGGCATCGTGGCTCAGCCGTTCAGGAGGCGGGTCAGGTTGGTGAGGCTGGTGATCAGAGCGGTGGTGTACGTCAGGATGCGCCCGCCCCACTTCACGACCGCCGCGACGATCTGTTCGGCGATCAGGGGGATCGTCACCACGAAGATGGCTTCGGCGGCCCAGACGATGACCCGGGCGACCAGGTCCGCGATGAGGTCTCGGACGATGTCCCGGGTGAACTGCACGAGGTTGCCCGCGGCCTCGGTGGCCGCCGCCATCGCCGCCGCGACCGCGCCCAGGCCGCCGATGGCGTCCACGTTGTGGCCCATCAGGTTCGTGTACGCCGAGGCCGCCCGTCCCTGCCAGTCGGGCAGGTCGCCGTAGAGGTTCCCCTTCAGCTCGGTGGCCATGTCGCTCAGTTCGGCGGCCATGTTGTTCCAGGTCGCCGCGTGCGAGGCGACCACGTCGGGCATGCCGGTGAGCTCGTCGAGGACCGACCGCAGCGGTTCGAAGTACTCCAGCGCCCAGCCGAGGCCGTTGGCGAGCAGGGCGCTGAACGGGTCGAGGGCGGTCGCCGCCACCTCGACAGCGAACGCGCCGCCCGCCAGCAGGTCGTCGACCCAGCCTTCGCTCTCGATGGCGGTGACCAGGCCCTGGAAGCTGTCGGCCAGCGCTGCCCCGGTCCACGGCCGGCGTGTCGAGACGACGTCGGCGATCAGCGAGCCGTCACTCATCGGCCCAGCCCTTCGCCGGCTCTGCGGATCGCGTCGGCGGCGCCGGCGTCGACCTCCTCGTACGCGTCGGCGACCGCGGCCAGCTCGTCCGCCGCCAGCGAAAGGTTCTCCTCCACGTACGCGACCAGACCGTCCTGACGTTGGTGGCGTCCTTCCAGCACGGCGGGCAGCCAGCTGCAGAGCAGGCCGTACGCGCTGTGGTCCTGGGCGATGTGGGCGCTCGCCGCCCGGATCGCCGCGAAGCGGGCGCGGACCGCCTCGATGTTGCCGGCGTGGCGGCGGATCTGTGCCGCGTCGACGAGGAATTCGTCGGCCACCGGGCTCACCACCCGTCCCGGTCGCGCGCGTCGGCGTCCCCGGCCGGCGCGGCGTCCCGCAACCGCTCGCCGACCTGTGCCGCGATCGCCCGGGCGGCGGGTGACTCGGTGCCGACGGTCTCGGCGATGATCTCCTGCGCCCGGTCGGCGGTGCGGCGCCGGGCCTCGTGGATCGTCGTCATGATGGTTCGTGCCAGCACCTCGGGCTCGACCTGCTGGGCCCGCCGGCCGAGCCGGATGTCCAGGAGGGCGCCCTGCGCGTCGATCGTGACCTCGACCATCCGGTTGTCGTCGGCGGCGGTGATCCGCAGGTCGCCGAGGCGGTCGCTCATCGCCTTGGTGTCGGCGGCCAGCCGGTCGATCCTGCCCTTCCAGGCGGCCAGCCGGTCCAGCGCCTCACCTGGCTCCAGCAGAGGGCCCGGGTCTCCCGTGCTGCCTGGCATGTCCATTTCGCCCCCGTACGACGAACGCTGTCGATGGGCCATCATAGCGATCCGCCGAAGGCGCCCCGATGGTCGCTTGCAGGGTGGCCGAGTGGCCGGGGAGTACGCCCATTCGGGCAGAGCAGACCAATCGGTCGAAGCTAAGTTCCCGGGCGGTCCACCCGAACCTTCACCGGCGAAGCACCTAGATGGGAACCCGCCGGAAACCGACAAGCTGGAGTGGAATTGATTCGCCAACCTCGTCGTCCGCTGCGGACGGCGCTGCGCGCGCTGCCCGCCGTCCTGATCGCCGCCGCCTCGCCCATGCTGCCCCTCGGCATGGGTACGGCGTACGCCGCGACCGAGCTGCCGGACGCGCCCTACTCGCTGGACGCCACGGTCAGCCCGGCGCCGCTGAGCACCACCGACTGCACCGCCGACCTGCGGTGCGCCCTGGTGGCCTCGCCGACCGGTGGAGATGACTACACCGTTCTGCAGAACGCCCTGAACGCCGCCGGGACCCGCGCGAGCGCCGCGGTCGTCGACGCCAACGGCGTCGTCGTCACGCCGGCCCTGCCGGGCACGGTGCTGCTGGGAGAGGGCACCTACTCGATCACCAAGCCGCTGAAGCTGCCGGTCAACGTCAACCTGCGCGGTTCGAGCATCAAGACGACCGCCATCAAGATCGCTGACGCGGCCCCGTGGAGCAACTTCGGGTACTCGTTCATGATCCGGCCCGCGGCCGACCAGTCGCTGACGCTCGAGCCGTCGCCGGGCAGCGTCAACGCGGTCTCCGACCTGACCCTGAACGGCCGGTGCGTCAAGGGCAAGGGCGGCTACTCGGAGACGGGCAGCAAGGAACCCACCATCGTGCCGGAGGACCTGCCTCTGTCCGGCTGCGAGAGCGACTACGCCACGGAGAACAACGCCGGCGGCGGCATCAAGGTGGGCAACCGCTGGACCGTGCAGCAGGTGCGCTTCACGAACTTCAACTACTTCAAGCTGTGGGTCAACGGCACCCGTGACGCCCACATCGTCGACAACCGGTGGGACAACTGGTTCGGCGCCGGCAGCGGCGACGAGGACAACATCGGTGGCGGTGGCGAGAACACCGGCACCGTCATCGAGAACAACCAGTGGGACCAGACGATCCGGGGCAACAGCTTCGACTTCACCCACGCCCGCAACGTGACGTTCCGCAACAACAAGGTCGTCGCCAACCGGTACTACGCCGAGCAGCGCAAGGTGACCGGCTACGGTTCCGTGTACCTGGAGTCCGTGGTCGGCGGCACCTTCAGCGACAACGACCTCAAGGGCGCCAACATCGTCCTCAAGTCGAACTCGGGCTACTCCCACACGGGCGAGAACCTCAACGTCACCAACACCCGGGACATCGTCGTCACCCGTAACCTGATCCACGACACGTTCAACACCGCCATCACCGCGGTCTACGACGACTACGCCGGCGCCCCGACGCACGTCCGCAACCCCGGCGGCAACAACACGATCACCGACAACGTGATCACGAACACCGCCGAGAGCGCGATCCTGATCACCGGCGTGAGCAACGCGGACAAGAACGCCCCGGACACCATCACCGGCAACCAGATCACCAACGTCGGCGTGCGCGGGTCCACCCAGTACTCCGGCTTCGACACCGTCGGCATCGCCATCGGCATCGGCGACGGCGACAAGGTGCACCACAACTCGATCGTCGACGACCAGGCCTGGCCCACCAGCTGGTACGGCATGCAGATCGGCGCGACCACCAGCAACAAGAACATCTCGGTGACCAACATCGAGCTGACGGACGCCACCGGCGGCTGGAACACCACCAGCGGGCTGCTCGGCGGCCAGCGCAAGTACGGCACCCTCGCGGCCCTCGCGCCGACCGGCCTGACCGCCCCCAACGGCGCGTTCACCTGGTCGGAGTCGGTGGCGCAGGACCCGGCCACCTACAGCCCGGTCGGCGGCTACCGCGTGTACCGCAACGGTGTCGAGGTCGCCGCCTACCCGGTCGGCAGCCCCGTCATCCCCGGCAACCTGTACTCCGCGGACCAGTCCGGCATGGAGAACGGGATCGCCGGCTACACCGGCAGCGGCGCCACCGTCGCGGCCAAGACCGGCGACGCCGCGGTCGGCAACGGCTCGATGCTGGTCACCACCGGTAGCACCACCGGTACGGTCACCGTCGCCGGCCTGGCGGTTCCGGTCACGGCCGGCACCGCGTACACCTCGGTGACCTCGTTCAAGGCGCTCACCAGCGGCGGTCGCTCGGTCCGGACCGGCATGACCTGGCGCGACGCCACCGGCAAGAGCCTCGGGAAGTTCGCGCCCAACCACCGCAACACCGTCGCGTCGACCGGCAACTGGGTCACCTCGTCGTACACCTACGTGGCCCCGGCCGGTGCAGTGAAGGCTGAGCCGTTCCTGGTGATCGACAACTCGCTCGCCGGCGAGCAGCACCTCATCGACCGGGTCGGCCTCGTCGCCGGCACCAACACCGAGGGCTGGACCGACGGCGCCTGGGCCCCGGGCAACCGCTACCAGGTGGTGGCCTACCGGGTCAGCGACAGCCAGAACTCCACGGCGGCCACGGTCATCGGCTGACCGGAGCCGGCCACGGTCATCGGCTGAGACAACGGGGAGCGGGTCCGCGAGGGCCCGCTCCCTCAGTCGTGCGACAGAAAGCCATGCGACAGAAAGCCATGCGACAGAGAGCCATGCGGCAGACGGTCCTGTGACAGTCAGTCTTGTGGCAGACGGGTCTCGACCCGCAGGCCGCCGTCCCCGCCCGGGACGGCGGTGACCGTGCCCCGGTGGGCGTGCACGATCGAGCGCACGATCGCCAGGCCGAGGCCCGCACCGCCGCTGTGGTCGATGCGGTCCGAACCGAGGCGCTTGAACGGCTCGAACAGGCCCGCGACGGCGTCGGCGGGCACCGGGCGCCCGGTGTTCTCCACGATCAGGGCGGGGTCGCCGCGGACCGTGACGTGGATCGTGCCGCCCGGGCGGTTGTACTTGATCGCGTTCTGCACCAGGTTGGTGATCAGGCGCTCCAGCAGCACCTCCTCGCCCGGCACCCGGCGCGGGGTGAGGTCGGCGATGATGGTGAGGCCCGCGAGCGCGGCCTCGTCCTCGTGGGCGGCCACGACGGACGCGGCGATCTTGTCGAGCTGGTGCGGGGTGCTGCCGGTGAGGCCCTGGTCCACCTCGGTGAGCACCAGCAGGCCCTCGATGAGCCGCTCGTTGCGCTCGTTGGTCTGCAGCAGCTGGGTGGTCAGCAGCGCCATCTGGTCCGCCGACAGTGTCGTCGCCATGCCGACCTCGATCAGGGTTCGCTGCACCGCGAGCGGGGTGCGCAACTCGTGCGAGGCGTTGGCGGCGAAGCGGCGCTGGCCCTCGTAGCCGGCGGCGAGCCGGTCCATCATCGTGTTGAGGGCGCCGGACAGGGCGGTCAGCTCGTCGCGGCGGTGGCCGCCGGTGGCGATGCGGAAGCCCAGGTTCTGCGGCCCGACCTGGGCGATGACCGGCACCATGTCGCGGATCGGGCGCAGGCACCAGGCGGCGAGCGCCCGCGCGCCGATGAGCAGCAGCACAGTCAGGACCGCGTAGAGGGCGGCGCGGATCTTCCAGCTGTCGACGACGATCCGGCCGCACGGCCGGACCGCCGCGGGCAGCACGGTCAGGTCGCAGCCCCAGCCCTGGTCGACCCAGAACGCAATCTCCCACGAGTACGCGGACGCGAGGAAGCCGCCGGTGAGCAGCACCGCCGAGGTGAGCATGAGCCGCATGCGCAGGCTTCGCCTCAGGAGGAAGGTCACGGCGCGATGATGCCGCGCAATGTCAACAGGGCCCCGGCGCGGCGAGCGCCGGAGCCCTGTGAGCGGTCAGCGCCAGGAGTCGTTCCAGGTGGCGCTGCAGGGCGACGCCGAGGGGGTGGTCCTGGTGCGGTCCGGGTCGCTCTCCCAGAGCACCGTCGACCCCTCCTTCTTGATGTACTTGTACTGCACCGCTGTGGCGCCGGGCAGCGACACCGTCGCGGTCCACACCGGGTACGACGCCGAGGACAGCGGGACCGCGGAGGCCGGGTTCCAGTTGCCGAGGGCGGCGGTGTTGCCGGTGACGAAGACGTTCTGACCCCACGTCGTCGTGACGTTCGCGGCGAACGAGATGGACGCGGCCGGGCAGCCGGTCGGCTGCGTCCCCGTACCGCGGGCGTTGATGTGCAGCGCCAGCGCCGAGTTCGCCGCGACGGTGGCGGTGACCTGGCCGGCGGCGTTCACCGCGTACGCGGGCCCGGAGCACGAACCGTTGGTGAAGTCGCCGGCCATCACGTCGCAGTACGTGCCGGCGGGCAGCGACGTCTGGAAGGTACGGGTCAGCGCCGAGCCCGAGCGGTTGAACGCGACGTACGCCGCACTCCCGCGGCCGAAGGCGATCTGGTCGGAGCCGTTGCTCCACCAGTTGGTGACCGCTGCGCCGGCGGCGGCGTTGCGCAGCGCCACCATGTTGGTCGTGGTCCGCGTGCGGTGCTCGCACTGCCAGCCGCTGCCGCAGCTCACCGAGGTGGTGGTGCCGTTGCTCGAAGCGGGCGGGCCGGCCTCCGGGTCGCTGAAGGTGAAGCTCGACATGACCTGGGGGACACCGTACGGCCAGGCGATCATGAACGCCTCGGCGAGCGCGTACGCGGCACCGTCCTTGTAGGTCAGCTTCGCCCGCCCGTTGCGTTGGGTGTCGTGGTTGTCCACGAAGGCCACCGCGTCGCCGGAGCTCAGGCGCATCCGGTCGGCGAGGGTGTTCAACCCCGAAAGGTTGCCGTCCTTGAAGGCGCCGCCGACCACGTCGCCGTAGCGGAACTCGGTGACGTCGCCGATGCCCGTGTACTCCTCGGGGGCGGGCTCGCCGCTGCCGCCCTCGATGACCTCGCTGAAGACGTGCGGGTCGCCGGTGACCGGGTCGACGATCGCGGCCAGGTCGGCGGCGGGCAGGTGCTTGGCCGCGTCCACCCGGAAGCCGTCGACGCCCAGCGACACCAGGTCGTTCAGGTACGCGGTGAGTTTGCCGCGCACGTACGAGGACTCGGTCTTGAGGTCGGAGAGGTCGACGAGCTCGCAGTTCTGGACCTCCCAGCGGTCACCCCAGTTGACGATGTCGTCGTTGCCGTTGCGCCCACAGTGGTGGAAGTCGCCGTTCCCGTACGGCACGGCCGGGTACGCGTACTGCGAGTACGCCGAGCCGCCGCTGCCGGTGCCGGTCGAGGAGCCGCCGGCCATGTGGTTGACGACCGCGTCGACGTAGATCTTCACGCCGGCGGCGTGGCAGGTCTGCACCATGCTCGCGAAGGCGGCCCGGTTCCCGCGGCGGCCGGTGAGCTGGTAGCTGACCGGCTGGTAGTCCTGCCACCAGGGGTAGCCCTTGGCGGGCAGCACCACGTGCTCCTGGGGTGGCGAGACCTGCACACCACCGAAGCCCTTCGGGCCGAGGACCGTCGTGCATTCGGTCGCGACCGACGCCCAGGGCCACTCGAAGAGGTGCACGATGACGTCCTTGGCGCCGGGGGAGGCAGCCGAGGCCT
This sequence comes from Actinoplanes sp. NPDC051475, assembly GCF_040689425.1. Lineage (NCBI taxonomy): Bacteria > Bacillati > Actinomycetota > Actinomycetes > Micromonosporales > Micromonosporaceae > Actinoplanes > Actinoplanes sp. NPDC051475. Next base: position 6,131 of record NZ_JBFAZZ010000035.1, on the reverse strand, counting down.
CCGCCTGGTCGCCGTGGCGTACGACGCCGACGGCCAGCAGGGCCGTCGCCAGCAGGGTGGTCACCGTGGCGGCGACGACCGGACGGGTTCGCATGGGAAGCCTCCAGGGACGCGGGGAGCGGATGAAACTCCTTGCGCAAGTGGAGGAAAGTTAGCAGCGTGTTTCGACATCGTAAAGAGAAAGGCCTCGATGCCGTGCGCCGTGATGCGAGGATTGTCCTGTTCTTCTTGCAGTGAACCTTACTTACCGGGCGGAGTGTCGCCGAGGAAGCCCAGGTAGCAGCGGCCGGCCTCCGCTGGAAGGCCCGCAACAACTTTCAAAGATCAAGTTAACAGGATCGACTCACGCGGCGGAAAACTTCATACTTTCCGGGCCGTGGTCGCTCTTGTTGATGGCGGTGGAGCCGCGGACCACCAGCTCGGGCGGGAAGACGTACTCCGATCGCGGCGCGCCGTGCCCGTGGATCTCGTCCACGAGCTGGCGGATGGCCGCGTTGCCCATGGCGGCCACCGGCTGGCGCAGCGTGGTCAGCGGCGGATCGGTGAAGGCGATCAGCGGCGAGTCGTCGAAGCCGACCACCGAGACGTCGCGCGGCACGTTCAGTCCCCGCCGGCGGGCCGCCCGGATGGCACCCAGCGCCATCAGGTCCGAGCCGCAGACGATGCCCGTGATGCCCTTGGCCAGCAGTTGCCCGGCGGCCACCTCGCCGCCCTCGACGCCGAAGAGGGTCAGGGCGACCATCTCGTCGATCTCCCGGTCGCGCAGGCCGAGCTCGCGGCGCATCGCCGTACGGTAACCCTCGAGCTTGCGCTGCACGTTGAGGAACCGGTCCGGGCCGGAGATGAAACCGATGCGCTGGTGTCCGAGCGCGACCAGGTGGTTGACCGCGAGTTCCCCGGCGAGCCGGTCGTCGCAGGAGATGAACGGGGCGTCCAGGCCCTTGGCGAAGCCGTTGATGAGCACGATCGGCAGTGGCCGGTCCACCAGGCGCCGGTAGCGGTCGTGGTCCATGGTGGTGTCGGCGTGCAGGCCGGAGACGAACACGATGCCGGACACCTGCCGGTCCAGGAGCATCTCCACGTACTCGTCCTCGGTCACGCCGCCCGGGGTCTGGGTGCACAGCACCGGGGTGAACCCGGACTGCGACAGCGCCGATTCGATCGTCTGGGCGAAGGCCGGGAAGATCGGGTTCTCCAGCTCCGGCACGATGAGGCCGACGAGTCCCGCACTGCGTTTGCGCAGTCTTTCGGGCCGTTCGTAGCCGAGGACGTCGAGAGCGGTCAGCACCGCCTGCCGGGTGTCGGCGGACACGCCGGGCCGGTCGTTGAGCACCCGCGACACCGTCGCCTCGCTGACCTCGGCCTGGCGCGCGATATCGGAGAGTCGTGCGCGCATGGGCGTCACTGTAGACCCTGGAAGTTCTTGCGGAACGCCTGCAAGCCCTTCCATTGAACGAAACTCCTTGCTAACGTCCCGGCACGGCCGAGCAACGCCGTTCGTGCTCTCCGAACCCCTTTCCTCCGGAACCACCCACTCTGTGCAGTGGGCTGCCTCGTGCTGCCCAATAGGAGTAGAAAATGCGCATTCGTGCCATAGCCGCGATCGCCCTGATCGCCCTCGCCGCCGGGTGCAGCGGCACCAAGGACACCCCCGGAACGTCGTCGTCCGCCGCCCCGGCCGCGGGCGGCAAGCTCGTGATCTGGGGTGACGACAAGCGCGCCGCCGCCCTCAAGCCCTTCGCCGACCGGTTCGGCCAGGAGAACGGCGTCACCGTCGAGGTCCAGGCCATCTCGAAGGACCAGCAGACCACCTTCGTCACCGCCTCCCAGCAGGGCAGCGGCCCGGACGTGGTGATCGGCGCGCACGACTGGATCGGCAACCTCGTGCAGAACGGCGCCGTCGACCCGGTCCAGCTGACCGCCGCCCAGCAGGAGGGCATCGCCCCCAACGCGCTCAAGGCCGTCACCTTCAACGGCCAGGTCTACGGCGTGCCGTACGCGACGGAGAACCTCGCCCTGATCCGCAACACCAAGCTCGCGCCCGAGGCCCCCGCGACCGTGGAGGACCTGGTCAAGACGGGTGAGAAGCTCAAGGTGGAGAAGAAGGCGAGCGAGATCCTCTGCCTGCAGGTGGGCCAGAACGGCGACGCCTACCACCTGTACCCGTTCTTCACCTCCGCAGGCGGCTACCTCTTCGGCCGGACCGCGAACGGCGACTACGACAAGAAGGACCTGGGCGTCGGCAAGCCTGAGTCGATCGCGGCCTTCGAGAAGATCCGCAAGCTCGGCGAGAAGGGCGACGGCGCGCTCAAGCGCTCCATCACCGTCGAGAACTCCATCGCCACGTTCACCGCCGGCAAGTGCGCCTTCCTGGTCTCCGGGCCGTGGGCGATCACCGACGCCAAGAAGGCCAAGATCGCGTACGACGTCTCGCCCGTGCCCGGCTTCGCGGGCGGCAAGCCCGCCCAGCCGTTCCTCGGCGTGCAGACCTTCTACGTGGCCGCCAAGGGCAAGAACAAGGCCCTCGCGCAGGAGTTCGTCACCAACTACGTCACCACGCCGGAACTCGCCGTCGCCCTCTACCAGGCCGAGCCGCGGCCGCCCGCGCTGACCACCGCCTTCGACCAGGTCAAGGGCGCCGACCCGGACCTCGCCAAGTTCGTCGACGCCGGCAAGAACGCCGTACCGCTGCCCGCGATCCCCGAGATGGCGACGATCTGGGACCCGTTCGGCAAGGCCGAGTCCGCCGTCATCGGCGGCGCCGACCCGAAGACCGCCCTGACCGCGGCCGCCAAGACCATCTCCGGACAGATCAAGTAATGACCGTGCTCCTCGAGCGGGAGACCGCTCCGGCGCAGGCCCCCCGGCCGCGCCGGAGCGGTTCCTCCGGTCCGCTCCTGACCATCCTGGTGCTCGGCCTCACGGCCGCGATCGCGCTGTGGGCCGCCTTCCCGCTGGTCCAGCAGCGGCAGTGGGCCGGCCTGGCGGTCCTCGTCGCGGCCACGGCAGGACTCTTTTATCTGTACGCCGTTCCGCGGCACATACCCGCCAAGTACCTGGTGCCCGGCACCCTGTTCCTCGTCGTCTTCCAGCTGTTCCCGGTCCTGTACACGGCATCGACCGCGTTCACGAACTTCAGCGACGGGCACCGCGGCGACAAGCAGGACGCCGTCGTGGCCATCCAGGCGACGTCCGTCACGCGCGTACCCGGATCCGCCGAGTACGCCCTGACCGTGGCCACCACCGGCGACGCGGCCACGGGCCCGCTGACCTTCCTGGTCACCGACCCCGCAACCCGCAGGGTCTCCGCCGGGGACACCGACGGCCTCGAGCAGCTGCCGCCGGGCGGGGCCGCCGTCAACGCCGCCGGCCGGGTCACCGCCGCGGCCGGATACACGATCCTCACCGGCGGCCAGGCCAGCGCCCGGAGCCGGGAGATCACCGACCTGGCCGTGCCCACCCCGGGCGGCGCGATCCGCTCGCAGGGCCTGTCGCGCGCCTACGAGGGCCGGGCCGGGCGGGCGTACGACGCCGGGTGCGACTGCATCCGCGAGGCGTCCACCGGGAAGACGTGGACCGCCGACGACTCCCAGGGCGCCTTCGTGGCCGCGGACGGCGAACGGCTCGCCCAGGGCTGGAAGGTCGGGGTCGGGCTCGCCAACTTCACCCGGCTGGTCACCGACCCGGCTGTTTCGGGGCCGTTCGCCCGTACCCTCATCTGGAACTTGATCTTCGCCCTGGCCTCGACCGTCGGGACCTTCGTGCTCGGCCTGGTCTGTGCGCTCGCCCTGCACTCGCCGCGGGTACGGGGGCGGCGCCTCTACCGGACGCTGCTGGTGCTGCCGTACGCGATGCCGTCGTTCGCGATGCTGCTCGTCTGGCGGGACATGTTCAACACCGACTTCGGCCTGATCAACAACCTCTTCGGGCTCGACGTGGACTGGTTCGGCGGCGCCGCCTCCGCCCGCATCGCGGTGATCCTGGTGCAACTGTGGCTGGGCTACCCGTACATGTTCCTGGTCGCGACCGGTGCTCTGCAGGCGATCCCGGCCGAGCTCACCGAGGCGTCCCGGCTCGACGGCGCGTCGCCGTGGCAGTCGCTGCGCCGGGTCACGCTGCCGCTGCTGCTGGTCGCCCTGACCCCGCTGCTGATCTCGTCGTTCGCGTTCAACTTCAACAACTTCAACGCGATCTACCTGACCACCGACGGTGCGCCGTTCGCCGCCGACAACCCGGCCAACGGGGCCACGGACCTGCTGATCACCTACACCTACCGGCTGGCCTTCGGCGGGTCGGGCGCCCAGTACGGGTTCGCGGCCGCGGTGTCCATCTTCATCTTCGTCATCGTCGCGGTGATCTCGGCGGTCAGCTTCCGCCGTACCCGTCGCCAGGAAGAGGTCTACTCATGACGTGGCTGTCGCGGGTGGGGTGGCGGCACGCGGTGGCCGTGCTCGCCCTCATCTTCTCGCTGTTCCCGATCGTTTTCGTCGTGTCGGCCGCCCTCAACCCGCTCGGCACCCTCTCGTCGACGTCGGTGCTGCCGACCGGCGCGTCGCTCGACAACGTCACCCGGCTGCTGACCGAGACACGATTCCCGCGCTGGTTCCTCAACTCGGTGCTGGTGGCCGGGGTGTCGGCGGCCGCATCGGTGTTCCTGTCGGCGCTGGCCGCGTACGCGTTCAGCCGCATGCGTTTCCGCGGCCGGCGAGCCGGCCTCCTGGCCCTGCTGCTCATCCAGATGTTCCCGCAGTTCCTGGCGATCGTGGCGATCTTCCTGATGTTCTCCACCATCACCGACCTGTGGCCGGCGATCGGCTTCAACCAGGCCTGGGGGCTCATCCTGCTCTACCTGGGCGGCGCGCTCGGGGTGAACACGTGGCTGATGAAGGGCTTCTTCGACACCGTGCCGCGCGAACTGGACGAGTCCGCCACGATGGACGGCGCCACGCACGCCCAGACCTTCTTCCGGATCCTGCTGCCGCTGGTGGCCCCGATCCTGGCGGTCACCGCGCTGCTGGCGTTCATCGGCACCATCAACGAGTTCCTCATCGCCAACGTCTTCCTCACCGACACCGGGGCCAAGACCCTCTCGGTCGGCATGTACGGGCTCGTGGCCGGCGAACGCAACAACAACTTCGGCATGTTCTGCGCGGGGACGCTGCTCACCGCCGTACCGACGGTCCTGGTATTCCAGGTCCTTCAGCGTTACATCGTGACCGGCCTGACATCCGGCGCCGTCAAGGGGTGAACAATCTCCCCTATGCCAGAGTGGTTGCAGGCCGGGGGATGGGGACTATTGGCGGGCTCCGCCCTGCTCATCGGGGCCGCCGTGGGATATCTGGCGCCGGTGCCGAGACATGTGGTGTCCGCCATCATGGGCTTCGGCGCCGGCGTACTGCTGTCCGCGGTGTCCTTCGAGCTGATCGCCGAGGCCGACGAGCGCGGTGGTCTGAGACCGACGGTGATCGGCGCCGTCACGGGTGCGGTCGTCTATACCGCCTGCAACATCGTGCTGGCGATGAACGGAGCCCGCCACCGCAAACGGTCCGGCGATCAGCAGCCGTCCGAGAGCGAGGACGCCGGATCGGGTACGGCGATCGCTCTCGGTGCGCTTCTCGACGGCATTCCTGAGTCGATCGTCATCGGTGCGAGTCTGCTGGGTGGGGGAGCGGTCGGGGCTGTGACCGTGGCGGCCGTGTTCATCAGTAACGTGCCTGAGGGGTTGTCGAGCGCTGCCGGTATGCGGCGTGCCGGGCGGAGTTCCCGGTACGTCTTCGGGCTGTGGACCGCGATCGCTGTGGTGAGCGGGCTTGCCGCGGTTGCCGGGTACACGTTGCTTGGCGACGCGTCCGATGGGGTTCTGGCCGGGGTTACGGCGGTGGCTGCCGGGGCGATTCTGGCGATGGTGGCTGACACCATGATTCCCGAGGCTTTCGAGGACGCTCATCTGCTGATCGGGCTCGTCACGGTCGCCGGCTTCCTTGTCGCGTTCGCTCTTTCCCATGCTTGAGCCCGTCGTGGCTTTCTTGCGGTGGACGGGTGGGGGCCGGGGTGACCAAGACGGCTGTGGGGCGTTTTTATGCCGTTCTTGGTCACCCAGGGCGGGCACGTGTCCGTCACCCCCGTAAAAG
>NZ_JBFAZZ010000034.1:0-30901 GCF_040689425.1 Actinoplanes sp. NPDC051475 | reverse complement strand
CACCGCGCCAACCTGCTCGACTGCGGCGCCAAGACGTTCGCCGTCGGCGTGGTCTACTCCGCCAACGGCACCCCGTACTACACCCAGGACTTCGGTAGCCGCTGACTTTTCCCTCCCCCCGAAGACCGGCCGGCATGCCCCCGCATGCCGGCCGGTCGACTTTTATGCGGGTACGGAGGCAGTCGCGCCGCTGCGCGAGTAGGACAGCACCGCGTGCCGCCCGAGCAGGTGAGGCTCGGCGGTGAGGCCGGCGACGTTCTCCACCCAGCGCCGCACGGCGTCCTGCTCGTCGGGGCGGTTGGCGTCGTCGAGCACCACGGTCGCGACCGGCGCCAGGCGGCTCTCCAAGGCGTGCATGGCCGGGTACCGCGCGTCGGGCCCGGTCGACGCGGGCGGGCCGTCGATCAGCAGCAGGTCGATGTCGCGGACGTCGGCGAGCTTCTCCACGTCGTACCAGCGATAGGTCTTGCCGTCGGCGACCAGCTCGGTCAGCGGCGCGGTCCGCACCTCGGCGACAGCCGACAGCCCGTGCGCGTCCAGCATCTCCCGCGTCTTGCCCGCGTAGTCCTCGTCGTGGTCCAGCGAGATCAGCCGGCCGCCGCTCTTCTCCAGCGCGTACGCGAGCCACACCGTCGACGTGCCGCTGCCCAGCTCGACCACCAGCTGCGGCCGGCGCAGCCGCACGATGTGCAGCAGCTCCAGCAGATCCGTGGGGTTCAGCGCGAAGTCGCCCGACGACGGCATCGGCGCCCGCGGCGTGAACTCGGCGAACAGCTGGAACATCGCCTCGATCTCCCGGCTCTGCGCGCGCAGCAGCAGATCGTTGCCGTGCCCGTTCTGGCGCAGGCCACGGGTGATGGTCCGGGTCAGCTCCTGGTGCCGGTCGCCGGCGGTCACCCGCTCCTTCTCCACCGTCGCGACGACCCGGCGCTGCATCTGCTCGACGACGACCCGCAGGTCACGGTGGGCTGCCTGGTTCGCGCGGTGCAGGCCGCCCATCCAGCGCGACAGGTGCAGGATGCCGAGCAGCACCCCGAGCAGCAGCACCGCCACGAGGGAGACGGCGAGGCCCTGGTGCCCCGTCGCGGCCGCCGTCCAGATGCCGGCGACGACCGCCAGCACCACGATGAGGACGATGACCTGCGGACGGGTCAGGCTCTGCAGGCGTACCGCCAGCCGGCCGCCGATCCCGGTCAGGCTGCTCATATTCTTCCGAACCTCCGATGTCATGCCGGCGCCGGCTCAGGTGTGCGCTGCGCGGGCGGGGTGGTATTGGGCGCGTGGACGAGGCCCGCGATGCGGTCGACGTACCCCTGCGCGTCGTGGGCCTTGGCCACGACGGCCCGGGCGCGCCGGCTCTGCTCCGCGAAGAGCACCCGGTCCGCGCTGTAGCGCTTGATGAGCCCGGCGGCCTCGGCCGGGGTGCAGTAGACCGCGGCGTCGCCGAAGATCGCGGCGTGCCGCTCGGGCGTCACCACCACGCAGCCCTGCGCGGCCGCCTCGAGCGCCGGCCGGGAGTACGTCTCCACCGCCTCCGGATGCGGGAAGTGCAGGTAGAAGTCGAGCTGGTGCAGGAAGGTCCGCAGGTCCAGGTCGCCGGCCTCGTAGACCAGGTGCGACCGGGGCCCGCCGAGCGACACGTCGGTCCGCGGCCAGTCCGGCAGCCGCAGCCGGACGTCCACCTTGCGCAGGTCGTCGTAGACGAACAGCGACTCCCGGGTGTCGCGGGGCCACACCCCCTGGTCGCACAGGTCCGTGCCCACCACCGGCAGATCCCCGGTCGCGCCGTCGCGCGCCGCCGTCCATCGGCCGGTCCCGACGACGGTCGGCAGGTCGTACGCCGTCAGCTCGATCGACGGGTACGCCCGCAGCACGCCCCGCACCTCCGGATCCTGCGGGCACCACACCGGCTCCGCCGCGAACAGCCGCGCCGCCGCAGCCGTGCACGCCTCCGGGTCGTAGCGGTGGTCGAGCCCGTCGCGGCGTACCGGTGCCTGGTCGGCGACGATGAGCACCCGGCGGGGTCGCAGCAGGCACTCGTCGTCCGGCGCGAACTGCAGCGCGGCCGCGTGCCGGACGATGACGAGCGCCGCCTCGTTGGCGTCACCGGGCAGCAGCTGAGTGATCCGGCCGGCGTTGACCAGCCGCTGGATCGGGCCGGCCAGCGGGTAGCGGCGCCGGGCCATCGGCCGCAACGATTCCAGATGCAGCACGGCGACGCGCAGTCCGCGGTCGATCAGCGCCTGGATCTCGTCCACGGCGGACAGCTGCGGCCCCTGCAGGAACCGCCAGTCGCCGGCCATCACCACGTCGTACTCGGGGCGGGGCGGCGCCTCACCCCGGGCGTACCGGAGGTGGTCGGGGGCCGCGAAGGGCCGCTCGCCGCCCTCCCGCGGCAGGTACGGTTTCGCGGCGCGGGCCGCGATCCGCCCGTGCCACAACTGGTACGCCGACGAGTAGGCGACCCGCGCCGGGTGCATCCAGTACGCCCGGATCTCCGAGCGCGACAGCGACCCCTGCGACAGCCGGATGAGCGCGAGCGGCGCCGACTCGACGTGGCGCACCGCCCGCTCGCCGTAGACGGACCGCATCCGTCCGATGTACTCGGAGTCGGCGGCCTTGCGGACCCGGTCGAAGTAGCCGATCCGGTCCATCACCATCTGCCGGCGGAACATCAGCGACGACGGGTTGAACCGGCCCCGCCGCACCGCGGGACGGGTGAGCGCCAGATCCTCGGTGACCGCCAGGCCGTCCGTAGTGGTAGCGACGATGCGGCCGTTCTCCAGCATCGGCCGCACCTGGAGCTCCAGCCGGCGCGGGTGCGACCAGTCGTCGGAGTCCTGGAACGCGACGAACTCGCCCTCCGCCGCGTCGAGGCCGGCGTTGCGCCCCGCGTACGTGCCCTGGTTGTACGGCTGTTTGACCAGCCGGACCCGCGGACCCAGCGCGAGCGCGCGCTGCAGCATCTCGTCGTACTCCGGAGGCGAGGCGTCGTCGACGATGAGCACCTCGACATTGCGCCAGGACTGGGCGAGGATCGAGCGCACCGCGGTGATCAGGCCCTCGTCCGGGTGGAACGCGGTCACGATCACCGAGACCCGCTGCGGCTCGTCGAGCGGGGCGGGATCGGCGGTGACGGTGAGCCGGTCGAACGGCGGCAACCCGTTGGCAGGCTCGATCGCCGGATACGGCTTCGGCATCAGCCGCTGGAACGCGGCCAGCCAGGGCGCCACCGGCTGCTCGCCGTCGCCGGCGAAGGGATTCGCGACGTCGATCTCGAGGTCGCAGCGCACGGCCTCGCTGATTTCCGGGTACGCCCGCAGCAGCGCCCGCGCCGCCTCGGCCCCGCGCCACGTGTATGCGAGCTGCGCATGCAGTCCCCGGTGCGCGCCCGGCAGCGCCTGCGCCCCCAGAGCGGAACGCACGAGCTCGTACAGGGCCAGCGCGTCGCTGCGGTCCTCCGGCAGCATGTCCTGCAATGCCAGCGTCTGCGCGAGCCCGGCCAGCACCGAGGGCCGGACGTCCTGGCGGATCCGGCGCAGCCACGCCACGTCACCCGAGCGTGCGGCCGCCAGCAGTTCCGCGTACGTCGTACCGGTGTCGCGCAGCGCGATGTACGCCAGCAGCCGCCGCATCTCCAGCGAGCGGAGCCGGATCGCGGTGGGCGGCACGGCCCGTTGCACGTGGTACCGGGCGATCCTCAGGTAGTCGTCGAGCAGACCGGCTGGTTCCCCCATGCGGCAACAGACCTCTTCATCAAGCCCCGGATGTCACTACAGGCAACGTCGCCGCCGCCGGGAGGTGACGGGCTCAGACCACCGCCAGGACCGCCGCTCCCACCCGTTCCCGCTCGCCGGCGTCCGACCAGGGGCCGACGAGGTAGAAGGCGTCGACCACGTCGCCGCCCAGCGTCGAGATGCGCGCCGCCCTCACCTCGGCACCGGCCTCGTCCAGCGCGGTGGCGACCCGGTAGAGCAGGCCCGCCGAGTCGGCCGCCCGCAGCTCGAGCACGACCGCGTCGGTCGCCGCCGCCCGGAGCCACACCACGCGCGGTGCCGCGCCACTGCGGGTCGACATCGCCCGCGCCCGCACCCGCTGGGTCACCGACACGTCGCCGGCCGCCACCCGGCGCAGGTCCGCGGCGAGGGCGAGCGGGTCGGCCGGGGAGCCGTACCGGGGCTGGGTCTGGAACTCGACGATCCCCCGGCCGTCGACCGTGCAGGCGTCGGCGGAGATGACGTCGAGGCGGTGCATGGCCAGGCACGCCGCCACGGAGCCGAGCAGTCCCCGGCGGTCGGCCGCGGCCACCGCGACCCGGTCGCCGTCGAGGTGGACCGCGGGCAGGGCGCCGTCGAGCAGCTCCGGGTCGGGCGCGGGCGGTTCGGGCAGCGCGCCGGTGTCCAGCGCGGTACGCACGCGCCGGACCAGCTCGGCGATCAGCCGCTCCTTCCAGTCCGACCACGCGGCGGGGCCGGTGGCGTGCGAGTCGGCCCGGGCCAGGGCGTGCAGGAGGTCGAGGGTCGTCGCGTCGCCCACGTCGCCGGCGACGGAGGAGATGGTCACCGGATCGCTGAGGTCGCGGCGGGTCGCCACGTCGGGCAGCAGCAGGTGCAGGCGGACCAGCTTCTCGACCGTCGCCACGTCCGCGGGCGGCAGGCCGATGCGGGTCGCGATCTCGGCGGCGACGGGCGCGCCGACGATGCTGTGGTCGCCGGGCAGGCCCTTGCCGACGTCGTGCAGGAACGCGCCGAGCAGCAGCAGGTCGGGGCGGTCCACCTCGCGGGCGTACGCGGTCGCCTCGTACGCCGCCTGCACGAGGTGGCGGTCCAGGGTGTAGCGGTGCACCGGGTGGTGCTGCGGGAGGCTGCGCATCCGGGCCCACTCCGGCAGCCAGGCGTCGATCAGGCCGTACCGGTCGCATGCCTCCCAGGTGGGCAGCAGGCCCGGCCCGGAGCCGAGCAGCGAGACCAGCGCGGCCCGCGCGGCGGGCGGCCACGGGGTCGGCAGCGGTGGGCAGAAGGCGGCCAGCCACTCGCAAGTAGCGCGCGCGATGGGCAGCCGTACGGTCGCAGCCGCGGCGGCCACCCGCAGCGAGAGCGTCGGATCTGCCACGGGCCCGATCGCGGTCCGCGCGAGCACGAGCTCACCGTCCTGCTCGACCACGTCGCGGGCGACCGGGCGCCGGGCCGGCCGGCCGGGCACGGTGCCGCGCCGGCGTCCGTTGCGCAGCCTGTCGGTGGCTCGCCAGGCGTCGTCGAGGGCATGGGCGACGGTCCGGGCGTCGCCGGCGACCCGGCGCAGCAGGGCGTCGCCGTCCTCGACCTCCAGCAGCTCGGCGACGGCGGCGCGCTCCTGGGCGACCAGCCGGTCCACGCGGCGGCCGACGGCGAGATGCAGGGCGTCACGGGTGTCGAGCAGCCGCAGGTCGGCGGCGCGGACCGCCGGGCGCATCGTGTCGGCGACCCCCGCCCGGCCGATGCCGCGCAGGATCGTCACGTCCCGCAGCCCGCCGGCGGCCTCCTTGAGGTCGCCCTCGAGCAGGAACGCAAGCTCGCCGTGGGTGGCCCAGCGGGCGGTGGTGAGCTCCTTGAGCTGGGGAAGCAGGCGTACGGCCGTCCGCCGCCACTGGTCACCGGCGGCGGCGATGAGTTCGGCGGAGAGGGCGGCGTCCCCGGCGATGTGCCGGGCGTCCAGCAGCCCCAGCGACACCTTCACGTCGTCGTGGGCGACCGACAAGGCCTCGGGCAGCGTCCGCACCGAGTGGTCGAGGCCGAGCCGCGCGTCCCAGATCGGATACCACAGCGCGGAGGCGATCCGGTCGATGCCGGCCGTCCCGTTGTGCAGCAGCACGAGGTCCAGGTCGCTGTACGGCGCCACGTCGTGCCGGCCCAGCCCGCCGACCGCGACCAGGCTCACGCCGGGCAGGTGGCTGGGGAACATCGCGGCCAGCCACGCATCCAGCGCCGCCGCCCGGTTCAAGCGGGCGACGGCGCCGATGTGCTGCCGCAGGGCGGCCGGCGAGCCCTCGGACGGCACACGAGGTGCCGCAGACGGCTCACCGACCATGTGACTCACCATGCCCGGCGATCAGAGCGCGTCGAGTCCGCGCTCGCCGGTGCGGACCCGGACCACGTCGTCGACCGACGTCACCCAGACCTTGCCGTCGCCGATCTTCCCGGTCCTGGCGGAGGTGACCACCGCGTCCACGACCTTGTCCACGTCGATCTCGTCGGTGACGACCTCGACCTTGATCTTCGGCAGGAACTCCACCGTGTACTCGGCACCCCGGTACACCTCGGTGTGGCCCTTCTGCCGTCCGTAGCCCTGTACCTCGCTCACGGTGAGCCCGGCGACGCCCAGGGCGTGCAGAGCCTCCTTCACCGCGTCGAGCTGGTACGGCTTGATGACCGCGGTCACCAGCTTCATGCTCAGTCCCTCCATGTCAGAGAACTTAACCGGCGACCTTCTGGCTGACGTCGGCCTTGCCGTCAGCGTCCACGGGTGCGGACTTGGTGAGGCCGGCCATCGCGAAGGCGCCGCCGGCGCCCGCGCCACCGCTCGGGGTGAGCTCGTAGCCCGTCTCGCCGTGGTCGGCGATGTCGATGCCGGAGATCTCGGCCTCCTCGGTCACCCGCAGGCCCTTGGCGGCCTTGATGACGAGGGCGATGACCGCCGCGATGGCGAACGAGTAGAGCGTCACGATGAGGCTGCCCGCCGCCTGGCGGCCGAGCTGGGTCAGGCCGCCGCCGTAGAACAGGCCCTCGCTCGCGTTCAGGATCTTGCTGTCGGTGATGCCGGCGTTGACCTGCGCGGTGGCGAAGAAGCCGATCGACAGCGAGCCGATCCAGCCGCCGACGAAGTGGACGCCGACGACGTCGAGCGAGTCGTCGTAGCCGAGGCGGTACTTCAGGCCGACCGCCAGAGCGCAGACCGCACCGGCGACAAGACCGATGAGTACGGCCGGCAGCGGGGCGACGAAGCCGCACGCCGGGGTGATCGCGACCAGGCCGGCGACCGCACCGGAGGAGGCGCCGACGAGGGTGGGCTTGCCGTCGCGGATCCACTCCACGACGACCCAGCCGAGCAGGGCGGCCGCCGTGGCGACCTGGGTGTTGATGAAGGCGAAGACGGTGGTGCCGTCGACGGTGAGCTCGGAGCCGGCGTTGAAGCCGAACCAGCCGAACCACAGCAGGCCGGCGCCGAGGGCGACGAACGGCACGTTGTGCGGCCGCATGTTCTCCCGCGGCCAGCCGATGCGCTTGCCCAGGATCAGGCACAGCGCGAGCGCGGCGGCACCGGCGTTGATGTGGACCGCCGTACCACCGGCGAAGTCGAGCGCCCGGATCTTGGCGCCGATGAAGCCGCCACCCCAGACCCAGTGCGCGACCGGGACGTAGACCAGCGTGAACCATGCGAGCGCGAAGAGCACCCAGCCGCCGAACTTCATGCGGTCCGAGACGGCGCCGCTGATCAGCGCGACGGTGATGACCGCGAACATCATCTGGAAGACCATGAACGCGTACGTCGGGATGCCGGTGTTGGCGCCGAAGAACAGCCATTCCTCGGTGATCGCGCTGGTGCCCGTACCGAAGTACTGGGAGAAGTTGCCGATCACGCTGTTCAGGCCTTCGTTGTCGTTGACACCGAACGCCAGAGTGAAGCCGTACAGAACCCAGAGGACGGAGATGAGCCCGATGCACGAGAAGCTCATCATCATCATGTTCAGTACGCCCTTGGACCGGTTCAGGCCACCGTAGAACAGCGCCAGGCCCGGAGTCATGAGCAAAACGAGCGCAGACGACAGGAGCAACCAGGCCGTATTGCCGGTGTTGATCTCCACGCTGCCTCCTCTCGGATAGGTGTCCTTCAGCGCTTGCCCACGCGGCGAGCCGTCGGGCAATGCGGGGTCGGTCCCCCAGGGCAGCGTCGCGCCAGTTGACCGGTGTGTGGCGGAAGCCTTCCGGTCAGCTGTTTCGCGCACGGTGTACGCGCGATTTCCAACACGTCACCGCTTGTTTCCGGCGTGTGAAGAAACTCTCACAAGGGCGCGGTGGAGTGCCCGTAGATCTGGACAATATGCCCATCTCCGTCAGCGGAGGGCGTACTCCAGGGTGTGCCGCTCGTAATCGAGCAGGCGTAGGTCCCGCATCGGCCGCCGCAAATGACCCTTGTGCACGATGCGGACGAAGGCCGGGTCGCCGGCGGCGGCCATCCGGCGGATGCCCTCGACGTGGTCGACGATGCGCTTGCGGATCGTCCGGACCAGCCGGTGCCGGTCGCGCGGGATCAGCCCGTACGCGTCCGCGAACAGCCGCAGCCGCCGCGGCCGGTTGGGCCGCTTCCAGCCCAGCGTGTAGGAGTCACGGTCGCTGAAGAGCGGCACCCAGGTCCAGGCCGCGTACGCGACGTCGTAGATCCGGGCGCCCGGCGAGGCCAGATCGAAGTCGATGAGGGCGAGGGTGCCGTCCGGCCGCCAGACCACGTTGTGCGGGGCGGCGTCGTGGTGGCAGATCACCTCGGTGTCCGGCGGGGGCGGCCCGAAGCTGCGCCACACAGCGCCGGGCGGTGGCTGGAAGCCGTACTGCGCGTCGTGGAACATGCGCAGCATCGTGGCGACCGTGACCAGCGCCTCCTCGGTCGTCCAGTGCGGAGCCAGCGGATACTCACCGCACTCACCGTCGAGGTACGACAGGACCTCGCGGCCCTTCTCGTCCATGCCGAGGGCGTGCGGGGACCCGGTGAACCCCACCCGCTGGAGGTGGTTGAGCAGCGAGTGCACGGCCGGAGTCCAGGGCCCGGCGTTGCGGCGGACCGTGTCACCGACCCGCGAGACCGTGCTGACGTTCCCGCCGTGCAATGGGATCTCGCGGACGGGTTCCTGCGTCACCCACGACCTCCCCTGGACGTTCCCCGCTTCACGGGCTTACCGCCCTCGAGACTACGCGTCGGTGCCAAGCAGGGCCTCGACGAAGGCGGCGGGCTCGAACGGCGCGAGATCGTCCGGGCCCTCGCCCAGACCGACCAGCTTGACCGGGATCCCCAGCTTGCGTTGCACGGCGATGACGATTCCGCCCTTGGCGGTGCCGTCCAGCTTGGTGAGCACCACCCCGGTGACGTCCACCACCTCGGTGAAGACCCGGGCCTGCTCGAGCCCGTTCTGGCCGGTGGTCGCGTCCAGGATGAGCAGGGTCTCGTCGACCGGGCCGTGCTTCTCGACCACCCGCTTGACCTTGCCGAGCTCGTCCATCAGCCCGACCTTGTTCTGCAACCGGCCGGCGGTGTCGATCAGAACGGTGTCCACGCCCACGTCGATACCCCGCTTGACGGCGTCGAAAGCGACGCTGGCCGGGTCACCGCCCTCGGGGCCCCGCACGGTCTCCGCCCCGACCCGCTCACCCCAGGTGGCGAGCTGCTCGGCGGCGGCGGCCCGGAACGTGTCGGCGGCGCCGAACAGCACCGTACGCCCGTCCGCGACGAGCACCCGGCCGATCTTGCCGCAGGTGGTGGTCTTGCCGGCGCCGTTGACCCCGACGACCAGCACTACCGCGGGCCTGCCCCCGTGCGGGGCGGTGTTCAGGCTGCGGTCCAGATCCGGCTCCAGGGCGGCGGTGAGCTCCTCGGCGAGCTGCTCGCGCACCTCGGCGACCGTACGCGTGCCCAGCACCCGTACCCGCTCGCGCAGCCGCTCGACGAGGACCTGCGTGGCCTCGACGCCGACGTCGGCGGTGATCAGGCTGTCCTCGATCTCCTCCCAGGCGTCCTCGTCGAGGTGGTCGCGGGACAGCACGCTGAGCAGGCCCCGGCCGAAGGCGTTCTGCGACCGGCTGAGCCGGGCCCGCAGCCGCACCAACCGCCCGGCGGTGGGTTCGGGCTTCTCGAGGACCGGCGCCTCGGGCACCGCGGGCTCGGCCGGGCGCTCGATCAGCGGCGGCAGCGCCTCGGTCTCGGGCACCGCCGGGGGACGCTCGAGCGTGGTCGTGCCCGCCCGGGTCTCTCCCGGCGGCGGGAGCTCACGCCGGCGCAGGCGCGGCACGACGAGGCCGACGGCCCCGACGATCAGCACCGCCAGCAGGATCAGGGAGGCGACCACGTATTCCATGGACGAAATCCTGACAGATGTGCCCGGGGAGCGTGGCGCCACCCGTCGGTGTCGCCGGACACGTCGGGTGACCCGGTGGTGCCCGAAAGCGCGGTGGCGGAAAACCGGCCTGCTGGGGAGGATGGAATCATGGCTCTCCGCCCGGCATTTCCGCTCCTCGTGCAAGCCCAGCCCCTCGTGCAAGCCCAGCTTCTCGCGGGAGCTCCGTGACCGCGCACCTGCTCATCGGGCCGGTGCTGCGGCGTGTCGTGGGCGACAAGGCGACGATCTGGGTGGAGACCACCGAACCGGCCCGCGTGCGGGTCGAGGCCGCCGGTGGCGGCGCCGGGTCCGCGCAGACCTTCTCCGTGTACGGGCACCACTACGCGATCGTGGTCGTCGAGGGGCTGCCCCGCGGCAAGGCCACGGAATACGAGCTGTGGCTCGACGACCGCCACGTGTGGCCGCAGTCCGAGTCGCCGTACCCGCCGAGCGTCATCGCGACCCGCCCCGCGGACGACGCCGGCCACCCGGTCAGCATGATCTTCGGCTCCTGCCGGGAGGCCACCCCGCACGCCACCGGGCGGAAGCTGCCACCGGACGCGCTGGACGCGTACGCCCGGCGGCTGATGGCCGACCCGCGCGACCCGGACCTGCGCCCCGACCTCATCGTGCTGTTGGGCGACCAGATCTACGCGGACAAGACCTCGACGAAGGTACGCCGCTTCCTGCGCCGCCGCCGCGCGGCCGGCCACCACGGCCCCAGGGACGAGGTGGTCACCTTCGACGAGTACACGAAGCTCTACCTCGAGTCGTGGCGCGACCCGGAGGTCCGCTGGCTGCTCGCCACCGTGCCCAGCGTCATGATCTTCGACGACCACGAGATCATCGACGACTGGAACACCTCGGCCTCCTGGCGCGCCGACATGTCGGCCCGGCCGTGGTGGGCCGAACGCATCGCCAGCGGCCTGGCGTCGTACTGGGTCTACCAGCACCTCGGCAACCTCAGCCCGGACGAACTCACCGCCGACCCGCTGCTCGCGAAGATCACCTCGGTCCCGGACGCGACCGACCTGCTGCACGACTTCGGCCTGTCGGTCGACTCGCCGTCGTCGGCGGAGAACACGGACCGGCCGTACCAGTGGAGCTTCGCCCTCGACATCGGCCGTACCCGCCTGGTCATGCTCGACAACCGCTGCAACCGCGTCCTGACCCCGGGCGCCCGCGAGATGCTCCCGGCGCCGGAATGGAGCTGGTTCGTCGACCAGGCCCACGGCGACTACGACCACCTGGTGGTCGGCTCGTCCCTGCCGTGGCTGATGCCGCCGGCGATCCACCACGTCGAGGCATGGAACGAGAAAGCCGCGGACGCCTCGGCCACAGGCCTGGCGGAGAAGATCCGCCGAGCCTTCGACCTCGAACACTGGGCGGCGTTCCGGCGCTCGTTCGAAGCCCTGACGGAGCTGTTCCGCCGCATCGGCGAGGGCGGCGAGGGAGCCCCCAGCCACCGCGTCGGAGCCGGCGGCGCCTACGCGGCACCCGCCACGATCAGCGTGCTCTCCGGGGACGTGCACCACTCGTACGTGGCCCGGGCCGACCTGGGACGGGCCGTACGCACGCCCGTACACCAACTGACGTGCTCCCCCATCCACAACCAGGTGCCGGCGCCACTGAAGCCCCTGATGCGCCTGAGCTGGTCCCGCGCGGCGGCCAAGATGATGCGCGGCCTGGCCAGATCGGCGGGCGTGGCGCGGCCGCCGGTGACCTGGAAGCGGCTGGCAGGGCCGTATTTCGGCAACGCGGTGAGCACACTGCGCCACTCAGCCGGGCGCGCGGAGGTCCTCCTGGAGGGCACCACCAAGGACGGCGAGCTGTTCCCGGTGGCCAAGGTCCCCCTGACCGACTGAACGCAAGATCGATCATGCCCGATACCCTTGTCCGTAGTATTGTCTCTACAGTCCTACCTAAGGACGTCAGAGTATGATGCGAGTATGACAAGGCGGATCACCGTGAGTCTCCCCGACGATGTAGCGCGATACCTGGACAAACATCCCAACAGCTCGGCGATCGTGACCGAGGCCGTGCGGTCCCACATGCAACGCGGCGCCACCACCAGGGCGATGCTGGAAGCCGCCGGCTTCACCATCACCGAAGAAGGCGTGGCCCGCTGGCGCGACAAACTGCGCCGCCCCACCGACGCCCAGCGGGCCGAGAGCCGGCGCCGGCTCGACGCCATCGAGGCAGGCCGCCGGCCCGGCACGGAGGAGCCGGCATGACTGACACCCCTGAGATCCGCGCCGTGCTGGACCGCTCGGCGATCCAGTCCTACGCCCACGGCCACGTCCACGTCGGCGAGGTCATCACCGAGGTCGGCGACGAGCGGGCCTACGTCGGCATCCCGGCAACCGCCCTGCTCGACGCCCACGCCCGGTGCGTGGGCGACAAGGTCGCGCGAGCCCGCCTGGACGTGCTGATCCACCTCCCCGCCACCCAGATGCTGGACCTGACCGCCGAGTCGGCCGGCCCGATCGCGGACACGGTCGCGTTCACCGGAGGCGACCTCGCCAGATCCCACGCGGTGTGGGCCTCCCTCACCCACTCGGCCGCCTACCTCACGGCCGAGCCGCAGGAGTCCGCCCCCCTCATCCCGGGCGACCGGATCATCGTCGTCCCGTCCGAGGACGGATAACGCGGCGAAAAATGTCGGAGGGACGGTCCAGGATGTGCTCGTGACTTCCTGGACCGCGCCTTCGGCGCAACGAGTGAGCGAACCGCGTACCGGTGACGAGCGAGCCATGCTGGAAGGCTGGCTCGACTGGCATCGACAGACCCTGCTGACGAAATGCGCGGGCCTCACCGCGGAGCACCTGAAGAAGGCGGCGGTGGAGCCGTCCAACCTGACCCTGCTCGGCCTGATCCGCCACATGGCCGAGGTCGAGCGCGGCTGGTTCCGCATGCATGCGGCAGGCCAGCAGCTCCCCGACCTCTACTGCGACGACGACAACCGCGACGGCGACTTCGACGACGTGGCCGACGCCGACGCGGAGCGCGACCATGCCACCTTCCTGACCGAGATCGAGGCGGCCCGGGCGGCGGTGGCCGAGCTGCCGCTCGACCACGAGTTCTCCCGGAAGGACCGGCCGCCGACGAGCCTCCGCTGGGTCTATCTGCACATGATCGAGGAGTACGCCCGCCACAACGGCCACGCGGACCTGCTGCGCGAACGCATCGACGGCCAGACAGGCGACTGACCGCCGGAACACGTCGCCAGACACACCGGAGGACCGCCGCGACCCCGCCCGCGCAACGGCGCGGTCGGCAAGTATGGAAGGTCGGGTCGGCGAGTACGGAAGGTGGGGCCGGTGAGCCCGGAACGCGCTGTCGGCGAGCCCGGCCGCACGACCGGGCGGCTGCGAGCCCGGCCGCACGACCGGCCGGCTGGGTCCGCCGCAGCTCGGCGCGGCCGTAGGCGAGCTGCGGCCGGGCGACGCGAGGGCGGCCGGGCGCCGGCCTCGGCGGATCAGGAAGGGAGGGCGAGCGCCTTACGGAGGTAGGGCAGGTCCTGGGTGCCGGTCCAGCGGAAGCCGAGGAGCTTCGCCGCCCGGGCCCCGCGGATCACCCGGTCGTCGTCGTCCACGAACAGGATCCACGGCGCCTCGGTGTTCAGGGCTTGGCAGGCCTGGGCGAAGAATTCGGGCGCCGGCTTGTGGATCTTCAGTTCGCTGGAGCTGATCACCGCGTCGAATTCGCCGGTCAGGTCGAGCGCCTCGAGGTCGGTGCGGAGGCGGTCCGTTGCGTTCGTGGCAAGCCCTACCTGGCGACCGGCGGCGCGGGCCGCTCGGACGAAGGCGAGTGCCTCGGGGTCGACCGTGCCCCGGTGTTGCTGCCACTCGGTCACCGCCGCGGCCGCCTCGTCGTACGCGAGGGGCAGGCGGGTCGCGACGAGGTGCATCCATTCCGCGTCGGTGATCTCACCCGCGATGGCCGGGCGCAGGAGGTCCCAGGAGAAGGCCGTGTGCATCAGGATCCCTGCCGGGAGGTGGTGGCCGACCTCCGCGGCCGCCGCCACCGCGGGGTCCCAGCGGCGGATGACGCCGTCCAGGTCGATCAGCATGGCCTGGGCGGGTTGGCGGTGCATGCGGTTGGCGGTCCTTCCTCGACGGGGGCCGAGCGACAACGCTCAAAGCGCCAGCCTACGGAGGGCGACCCGCCACGCAGACAGCGCCCCGGGAAGAGACCGCGGGCCGAGAAAACACCGCGGGCCAAGAAGCGACCGCGGGCCGAGGGTCAGTCCTCGAGCTCCCGGTTGAGCCGCTGGCTGATCACCTGCGTCACGCCGGAGCGCATCGTCACGCCGTACAGGGCGTCGGCGACCTCCATCGTCCGCTTCTGGTGGGTGATGATCAGGAGCTGGCTCTTCTCCCGCAGCTGCTGGAACAGCGTGATCAGCCGGCCCAGGTTGACGTCGTCGAGGGCCGCCTCGACCTCGTCCATGATGTAGAAGGGGCTGGGGCGGGCCCGGAAGATCGCGCACAGCATCGCGACCGCCGTCAGCGATCGCTCGCCGCCCGAGAGCAGCGACAGGCGCTTGATCTTCTTGCCCGGCGGGCGGGCCTCGACCTCGACGCCCGTGGACAGCATGTCCTCCGGGTCGGTCAGGACGAGCCGGCCCTCACCGCCCGGGAAGAGGACCTGGAAGACCGTCTGGAACTCGCGGGCGGTGTCTTCGAACGCCGACGCGAACACCTCGAGGATGCGGTCGTCGACGTCCTTGACCACCGTCAGCAGGTCCTTGCGGGTGGCCTTGAGGTCCTCGAGCTGGTCCGACAGGAACTTGAAGCGTTCCTCCAGCGCCGCGAACTCCTCCAGGGCCAGCGGGTTGACCTTGCCCAGGAGGGCCAGGTCGCGCTCGGCCTTGTTCGCTCGCTTCTCCTGGGTGGGGCGGTGGAACGGGACCGGGTCGGGGATCGGCTTGTCGTCCTTCTCCGCCTGCGTCACCTCGGCCTGCGTCGGGGGTACGAGCTGGTCCGGCCCGTACTCGGCGACGAGGGTGTCGACGTCGAGGGAGAAGTCCTCGGCCGCCTTGGCCTCGAGTTGTTCGATGCGCATGCGCTGTTCCGCGCGCGCCACCTCGTCGCGGTGGACCTCGCTGGTGAGGCGGTCGAGTTCGGAGACGAGGCGCTTGGCGGTCGCCCGTACCTCCGAAAGCTCCGCCTCCCGGGCCGTACGCGCGCGGGCGAGTTCGTCGCGGACCTCGACCGCGGCGGCCAGGGAGACCGCCACCCGGGCCAGGGCGGATGCCGCGCCCAGCGCGACCGCCTTGGCGATCTCGGCTCCTCGGGCGCGGGCCTCGCGGCGGGCCGCCGCCCGTTCGCGGGCCTGGCGTTCGGCGTTGGCCTGGCGCAGCAGCGAGTCGGCGCGGCCGGCGATGGACGAGACGCGTTCCTCCGCCGTACGGACGGCGAGCCGCACCTCCATCTCGTTCTGCCGGGACTGGGGCACGAGAGCCGCGAGCCGGTCGCGTTCCTCGGTGGACGGCTCCTCGTCGATCGGCGTGGACTCGGCGAGGTGCAGCCGTTCCTCGAGTTCGGCGAGGCCGGCGAGGTCGCGGTCGCGGTTGCCCTCCGCCTTCTGCCGGGAGGCGCCCAGCCGCTCGGACTCGGCCTTGGCGGAGCGGGCGGCGGCGCCCAGTTCGGCGAGGCGGCGGGCGGCGGCGTTGCGTTCGCCCTCGGCAGCGCGCTTGGCGGCTGCCGCGACGTTGACCGCTTCCTTGTGCTCGGCGACCTCGGCGCGAGCCTCGGCGAGGCGTTCCTCGAGCTCGCCGATGGACTGCTCGGCGGTTTCCCGGTTGGCCCGGGCCTCGTCGACGGCGGCCTGCACCTCGATGTAGCTGGTGGCCTTCCCCGAGCCGCCGGCCGCGGCGTGGGCGCCGAGGACGTCGCCGTCCGGGGTGACCGCGCGGAGTTCCGCGTTCTGGGCCACGAGGCGGGTCGCCGCGGCGAGGTCGGGCACGAGGACGACGTCGCGCAGGGCCCGGTTGAGCGCAGGCCGGATCGTGTCGGGGCAGTCGATGACGTCGGGCGCCCAGGTCGCGTCCGAAGGGAGCGCGGGCCGCAGGGAGTCGAGGGGGCCCTGCATGCCCGGGGCCGCGGGGCTCGCCACCACCAGGGCGGCGCGGCCGGCATCGGTGATCTTGAGCGTACGCATGGCCTCGACGGCCTCGTCGGTCCCGGAGAGGGCGACGGCGTCGGCGAGCACACCCAGCGCCGCGGCGAGGGCGGCCTCGTGACCGGGGCGGACGGTGAGCATCGAGGCGAGGCTGCCGAGCAGGCCGGGGACCTGGTCGGCCTTGGCGAGCAGCGCGCCGGCGCCGTCCTTGCGCTTGAGGCCGAGGGCGAGCGCCTCCTCGCGGGCCTTCCAGCTCGCGGCGTCCTTCTCGGCGGCGCGCTCGGCGTCGGAGAGTTCCTTGACGACGGCGGCCGCGCGGTCGTGCGCGGCGACCGCCTCGGCGTGCCGGGCGTCCAGGTCGGCGTTGTCGCGGTCGGCCTCGCTCGACTCCGCGGCGACGGCGTCGACCTCGGCCTGCGCGGCGTCGGCGCGCATGAGGGCGTCGGTGTGCGCGGCCGCGAGGCGCTCGATCTCCTCCGCGGCGCTTCCGGTACGGGCCCGGGCCGCGTTCACCTGCCCGGTCAGCTTCGCGAGGCCCTCACGCCGGTCGGCGATCGCCTTCGCCGCGGTACGCAGGGCGCCCTCGGCCGCGGCCAGCTGACGTTCCAGCTCCTGGCGGTGCTCGACCGCCTCGGCCAGGCGCATCTGGTCCTCGGTCAGCGCCTCGCGCAGCTCCTCTTCCTGCTCCCGGACCCGCTCGGCCTCGGCGACGAGCTGGTCGGGGTCGCGGCCGGTGCGCTCCTCCTCGGGGGTGGCGGCGAGGTGGCGCAGCCGCTCGGAGGCGAGCTGCTCGGTGGAGCGGAAGCGTTCCTGCAGCGTGGAGAGCTTGTACCAGGTGTCCTGGGCGGCCTGGAGCAGCGGCGCGTCCTCGGCATGCTGGGCCTCGAGGTCGGCGAGCCAGCGCTGGACCTCGCGGTTCTCGTCCTCGACCTGCTGGCGGCGGTCGCGCATCGCCGACTCGTCGGCGATCTCCTTGTCCAGCGTCGTCCGCAGGGTGTGCAGGTCGTCGGCGAGCAGCCGCAGGCGGGCGTCGCGCAGGTCGGCCTGGATGCCGGCGGCGCGGCGGGCGACCTCGGCCTGCTTGCCGAGCGGCTTGAGCTGGCGGCGCAGCTCGGCGGTGAGGTCGTTGAGCCGGTTGAGGTTGGTCTGCATCGCGTCGAGCTTGCGGATCGCCTTCTCTTTGCGCTTGCGATGCTTGAGGACGCCGGCGGCCTCCTCGATGAAGGCGCGGCGGTCCTCGGGCTTGGCGTGCAGCATGGCGTCGAGCCGGCCCTGGCCGACGATGATGTGCATCTCGCGGCCGATGCCGGAGTCGCTCAGCAGCTCCTGGATGTCGAGGAGGCGGCACGAGCTGCCGTTGATCTCGTACTCGCTCTCGCCGGAGCGGAACATCCGGCGGGTGATCGACACCTCGGTGTAGTCGATCGGCAGGGCCCCGTCGCCGTTGTCGATCGTGAGGGTCACCTCGGCGCGGCCGAGCGGGGCCCGGCCGGCGGTGCCGGCGAAGATGACGTCCTCCATCTTGCCGCCGCGCAGCGCCTTGGCGCCCTGCTCGCCGAGGACCCAGGCGATGGCGTCGACGACGTTGGACTTGCCGGAGCCGTTGGGGCCCACCACGCAGGTGATGCCCGGCTCCAGCCGCAGCGTCGTAGCGGAGGCGAAGGACTTGAAGCCCTTGACCGTCAGGCTCTTGAGGTGCACGGATCTCCGGGGGTCGCGGTTTGCTCTCCGGCAGCAGGTTACCCGCAGGTGCGGGCTGTGTCCGCGCACGCCGCGCGTCCCGGTCCATACCTGTATAGAACCGTTAAAGCTTGTTTGTCCCATTCGGTGTGCGCGCTGCGCTACACCAGCGCGGCGGACAGCGACACGAGCAGGGGAAAGGTTCCGGGAAACGCAAAAAAATGCGCGCCGCCACATCCGTGGAGGCGCGCTTTTCAGTGTGCGTCTGTGGTGCTAGGGGGATGTGAGCGCCCGGTCTCGGCGCCCCCGCGGAGCTCAGGTCAGCGCAGGCTCGGTCAGCCGCATCAGATCGTCCGCCTCCGCCGCGGCGGCCGCGAGCCGATCGTTCTCCGCCCGCAGGCGGGTGACCTCGAACTCCAGAGCCTGCACCCTGGAACGCAGTCGGGTGACCTCGTCGAGCAGGCGCCGGTCGGGCGCCGCACCTACGTGGCCGTAGAGGGCCTTCGCCATGACTTCTCCTTGTGAGACACCGCGTCTCTTTGTAAGCGCTGCCGGAAAGGCCGGCCAAACGCGCGCCCAGTGGTACCGCACCTGCACCCACGGACACGCGTGGACACAGACCTGCACCCTGGACGTACATGAGATGCAGATTTTTTCTGCGCTCAGGACCCGCCTAGTACTTCAGACGAGTGCGGAGCACAGATGGGCGCGACTGGCGACTCTTCTATGGTGCGCCGGAGACCAGGCTCAGTCAAGCCGTGGACACCGCGCCAACCCCCGTCTACCAGTGAATCACGCCACCTTGGCATGCGTTCCGGGCTTTGATCAAGGGATTTTCGGCAGAAGCCTCCCTGAAGTCAGCCTTATCTCTTCCTTAGCTGGTTTGCCGGGTATCCGGGCGACTGCTTACCGTCACCCGGGTCGAAACCTCTCGATCCCTGAGGACCGCGGAGGCAGGACGTGCAGGGGCCAGACGAGCAGAACGAGCGGGACCGACGAGCGGGCACTGCCGGACGGCACCGCGGACGGCAGTCGATGCCCTCGCCGGTCCTCCTGGCACTGCCGGTCGCCGGCCTGCTCGCCGTCTTCGGCGCGGGCGCCGCCCTGCTTCCGTCGAGCCTCACCGGCCCGGGCATCGCCGCCGAGCGACCCGAGGCCGCCGTCGCCGCCCTGGCGCCGGGTGCCGGTGGCGGGGCACCCGGCGCCGGGACGGGAACCCGGAGCGCACCGGCCGCGCCGCCCGTACCCACGACCGCGTCGGCGAAGCCCGCCCCGAAGAAGCCGGCCACCAAGAAACCCACGCCGGCCACCAGCAGAAAAGCGAAGGCCCCGGCCCGTACGCCGGTGACGAAGAGCGCGCCGAGGGTGCCGGCCGGGCTCCCGGGCCAGGAGACCGAGGTCATCCGCCTGGTCAACGTCGAGCGCGACCGGGCCGGCTGCGGTTCCGTGAGCCTGAACACCAAGCTGCGGACGGCGATCCGGCTGCACGTCCAGGAGTTGGGTACGCACGGCAACCTCTACATCAGCCACGTCAGCGACGACGGCCGGGACTTCGTCCAGCGCGCCAAGGAGCAGGGGTACGACGACCCGGGCGGCGAGAACGTGGCCCGGGGCCAGCAGGACGCGGCGGACGTCATGAAGTCGTGGATGAACAGCGAGGGTCACCGCGCCAACATCCTCAACTGCGACTTCGGGGCGATCGGGGTCGGCGCGGTGAAGGGCGTGGACGGAACGATCGTGTGGGGCCAGCTTTTCGGGCGTTCCTAGGCAAAGCACGCGGTAAAACAGACAAATAGTGCGAACATCTGTCGCCTAGGTGACACGATCCCGTTACTTTTCGCCCCTGCGTCGTTGCAGCCTTCGTGATATCGCCCCCGACGTGCCCGCGGCGCTGACCGCATGCGCATCTGTCTGCTCACCGGGGGCGGCTATCCGTTCCGCCGGGACGCGCTCGGCGGCTGGTGCCGGACGCTCGTCGACGGCCTCGCCCGCTTCCGCTTCGACCTCGTCACCGTCTCCGACCGCGAACCTCCGGGCGGGCCGGCTTACGCGCTGCCCGGGCACGTGGCGTCCGCGCGTACGGTCGCGCTGCCCCGGGAGACGCCGCGGCGGGAGGGCCGGGACGAGCACGCCACCGCCGCGGCCGCGCTGCTGTGCCGGGGGCTGGTCACCGAGCAGGACGAGGTGTTCGCCCGCGGGCTGGCCGGGCTCGCTGCCCTCGCTGACGGGGCAATCGGTACCGGCGGGGCAACCCGGACCGCCGGGGTAGGCGGGGCCGCCGGGGCGCCGCTGAACGCCGTACCGCTGGCTGATGTGCTGCTGGAGGCGTGGCGGGCCGGGCGGACCTCCGGCGCCGACGAGCGGCTGCCGCGGCTGAGCCTGCGGGACGCGCGGACGGCCGCCACCCTGCTGCGGCACGCGGCGCGGGCTCTGGCCGTACCGTTGCCGGAAGTTGATCTTGTGCATTGCGTCGGCGGCACGACGCCGTTGCTGGCGGCGCTGGCCGGTCGGTGGCGCACGGGCACGGCGCTTCTGCTCACCGAGGCCCGGGCCC
Organism: Actinoplanes sp. NPDC051475; assembly: GCF_040689425.1. NCBI lineage: Bacteria > Bacillati > Actinomycetota > Actinomycetes > Micromonosporales > Micromonosporaceae > Actinoplanes > Actinoplanes sp. NPDC051475. The sequence continues at coordinate 10,421 of NZ_JBFAZZ010000034.1, read as the reverse complement.
CCGTCGCCAAGTTCCGGGCCCAGGAGGAACGGCTGTCGCCCGCCGTGCAGGCCGTGCTGCGCCGGTTCCGCCGGGCCGTGGCGCGCACCGGGTACGCCGAGGCCGGCCTGATCGCCCCGCTCAGCGAGTACCACCACTCCTGGGCGCTGCGGCACGGCGCCGAGCCCAGCCGGCTGGTGCCGGTGCCGGCCGGAGTCGACCCGCTGGACTTCCCGTGCGCGCCCGAGGCCCGGAACCCGCCGGCGATCGTGTGGGCCGGCAACGGCGGCCCGGAGAGCGGCCTCGGCCCGCTGCTGGACGCCTTCGCGCGGGTGGCCGCGGCCGTGCCCGGCACCGTGCTGCACCTGGTCGGAGTGACGCCCGCCCACGAGGACCACTGCGCCGAGCAGACCGAGCGGACCGGGCTGGGCCGCGCGATCCGGCTGCACCCGCTGCCCGCCGACCCCCGCGACCGGTACGCCGCCGGCCACGTCGTCGTGCACGTGCCCGGGCCGTCCGACCCGCCGTACCGGTTGATCGAGGCCATGATGTCCGGCCGTGCGGTCGTCGGGGTCGACGTCGGGCCGGTCGGCGAGACGCTCGGCGACGCCGGCGTGATCGTGCCCGACCGGGACCCGGCGGCGCTCGCCGCCGCCTGCATCGGCCTGCTCACCGCACCGGCCCGGCGGCGTGCTCTCGGCGACGCCGCGCGCCGCCGCGCCCTGGCGTGCTTCACCGCCGACCGGGTCGTCCGCGTCTATGGCGCGCTCTACACCGATCTGGCGGGGCCGCCCCCGGCACCGGCCTACGAACTGGCCCTGGCCGTTCCCGCGCCCCGCGACGCGCGACCGGCCACCCTGCGATGGCTCGCCGGGGCCGGGGAGGACCGATGACCGCCGATCTGGCGCTGCGGGGCGGCATGCTCCGCGCGCCCGCGCTGGGCGCCACGCTGCTGCGCTGTGCCCTCTATCTCGGACCGCTGAGCGTCGCGGTCGCCGCCGCCGGGCCGCTGGGCCGGGTCGCGTGGCAGGTACCCGTCGGCATCCTCGTGCTCGGCTGGAGCGTGGCGCACGCCCTCGCCGGCGTCGGCGCCCTGGTCGCGCGCCGCGGCGGCCGGGGCCCGGCCGCCAAGCTGGTCGCGGGAGGCTTCACCGCGGCGGCGGCGCTCTGGACGGCGGCGGCCGGCCTCGCGCCCGCCCGCCTGGTCGGCCCGGACCGGTTCCTGGCGGTCGCGGTCGGCGTCTGCGGCCTGCTTTGCCTGGGTACGGTCACCGCTGCGCTGGTAACCCGCACCGAGGCGGCCGTGGTCCGGTGGAGCCTGCCCTGCTGGCTCCTGGCCGCGGTGAGCATCGCCGGGACCGTCGGCGACACGCTGGCGCAGCGGGTGCCCGTGATTGCGCTGCTGCCCGTCGCGATCGCGCTGGCCGCCACCCGCGCGTTCCGGCCCGTCCTCGGCGCCTCGCCGGTGGGCCGGTTGCGCGGCTCGGATCTGCGGCACGGCGGCATGCGGCTGCTGCTCGGCGCCGCCCAGGCCGCGAGCGTGGCGCTGCTGTGGCGGGCCGGACCACCGACCGCCACCTCCCCCGCCGTCCTGCCGCTGCTCGCCGCCGGGCCGGTGCTGGAGGCGTTGATCGGCTGGCACCGCCGGCAGGTGCAGGCCGGGCTCGACGCCGCCGAGAGCGACGAGGAGTTCCGCGCCCACCTCGGCGGCGTGACCGTCGTGACCGTCGCTGCTCTGGTACCCCCGCTCGCCGTGGGGACCGCGCTGGCGGCGGCCGCGTACCAGGTGCCCGCCGGAACGGCCGGGGTGCTCGTCTTCGCCGGCGGCATCCTGCTCAGCGGCGTCCTCGCGATCACGCTGCTGCTCGGCTGGCGCGGGCGGACCGGGATCGCCACCCTGCTCGCCGTCGCGCCGCCGGCCGCGGCGTTCGCGGCCCCGCACGTACCGGCCCTGCCGCCGGACCCGCTGCCCATCGTCGTCGGCATCCTGGCGGCGACGCATCTCGCCGGCCTGCTCGTCGTCGCCCGCACCGCCGCAGACCCCCGGAGGACGCCGTGAGAACCCTGTTCCCCCCGTACGCGCAACCGTCGCCCGAACTGCCCGTCGACGCCGACACCTGGGTCGTGCAGGAACGGCCGGGCTCGCGCCGCTCCGCGCACCAGCGGCTCGGCCGCATCGACCTGGACTGGGGCGGGCGCTCCCTCGCCGACGTGCTGGCCGACGTCGACGCGTGGCGCGAGGACGGCGTGGAGGGCCTCTTCCTGGACCGGGCGCCGGCCGGCTCGGGCGGGGTCGGGCCGGTGGCGCTGACCGTACGGCTGGCGGCCCGCCGCGGGCTGCACCGGGTGGTCCTGAACCCGGGGGTTCCCACCCATCCGCTCTACCGGGACCTGGGCGTGAAGATCTGCACCTTCGACGGGCCGTGGTCGGCGTACCAGGGCTGGGACGGTGAGGGCGTACGCCCCGGCGACGGCCACCTCGTCCACGGCGTGCCGACGACGCTGCTGACGGCCGCCCGGCGGCTGATGGGCAGGCGCGGCGCGGGCTTCGGGCTGGCCACCGACGCCGGCCCGTACGTCAGCGCAGCGGCTTCCGGGGGCGCGGCTGGCAGCGCGGACAGCTGAACGACGACCGGTTCATGAACTGCTCGCGGCGGATGGCCGTGCCGCACCGGTGGCACGGCTGCCCCTCCCGCCCGTACGCGTCCAGCGACCGGTCGAAGTACCCGCTCTCGCCATTGACGTTGACGTAGAGCGCATCGAAGCTCGTGCCCCCCGCGACGATCGCCTCACCGAGGACGTCGCGGACGTGTCCCAGCAGGCGGCGTACCACCGGCCGGGTCAGCGCGTCGGTCGGCCGTGCCCCGTGCAGCCGGGCCCGCCACAGGGCCTCGTCGGCATAGATGTTGCCGACCCCGGAGATGAGCGTCTGGTCGAGCAGAGCCCGCTTGACCTCGGTGTGCTTGCGCCGTAGCGCCGCGACGAACGCCTCGTCGTCGAAGAGCGGGTCCATCGGATCCCGGGCGATGTGGGCGATCTCCGCCGGCAGCTCGGCGCCGTCCTCGGAGACCGACAGGCCGCCGAACGTCCGCTGGTCGACGAAGCGCAGCTCCGGGCCGTCGTCGGCGAACGCGAAGCGGACCCGCAGGTGCGCCTCGTCCGGCGCCTCGGCGGGCTGCATCAGCAGCTGACCGCTCATCCCCAGGTGGCCGATGATCGCGTCGCCGGAGTCCAGCGGCAGCCACAGGTACTTGCCGCGCCGGGAGACATCGGTGATCGTGCGTCCGGCGAGGACCGCGGCGAAGTGCGCGTCGCCGGGCAGGTGGCGGCGGATCGCGCGGGGGTGGCGCACCTCGACCGTCTCGATGCGGCGGCCGGCCACCCATTTGGCCAGCCCCTGCCGGACGGTCTCCACCTCGGGAAGCTCAGGCATCGCTCTCTCTTAGATTGTGTACGGCCACACAGCCACCATGTACGCGCCGTACCAGAGGCCGAACGCAGCCCAGGCGGCGATCGCCATGATGGCGACGCGGGGGCGGGCCCGGCCGGCGGCGACGACCGCGGGCAGCAGCGTCAACAGTACGGGCAGCAGCAGCCGCGGCTTGGAGTGGTAATAGCCGGCCTGGCCGTACACGAGCGCCATCGCGACGACCCCGTAGGCGGCCAACGGCAACCACGGACGGCCCGCCACCGCGACCCCCGCGGCGGCCACGGCGACGAGCAGGATCAGTGCCACGCTCATCGGCACCCAGCCGTCGCCGGTGGTCAGCGTGTCGTTGAGGAACGTCAGCGTGCTGCTGCCGAAGTCGAAGGCCGTGCCCCATTCGGCCGCCTGGATCCGGAACCAGGCGTCCGGGTCGCCGACCCGCCACCCGACCCAGCCGAGGAACGCCGGTACGCCCGCCAGCGCGACAGTCGCCGCAGCGAGCGGCTGCCACTTCTTCGCCGGGTTCTCCCGGACGGCCAGCACCGCGGCGACGGCCAGGGCGACGGCGGCCGCGGCCCCGGTCGGCCTGGTCAGGGCGCAGCCGAGGCCGAGCAGGCCCGCCGCCCACCACACCCTGCGGTGGGCAGCCACGAACATCCCGGCGACCAGCGCGAGGAACAGGCTCTCCGAATAGGCCATGGACAGGACCACGGACATCGGGGCGGTGCAGCAGATCGCGACGAGGGCCCAGCCGGCGCGGCGGCCGTACAGGGTCGTGCCGAGCAGGTGCAGCGCCACGGCCGCGGCGACGGAGGCCAGCCAGCTCACCGTGAGCGCGGCGGTGCCCGGGTCGAAGCCCAGGTGGGACAGACCGCGGATCAGCATCGGGTAGAGCGGGAAGAAGGCCAGCTCGTTGCCCTCGAGCGAGCCGTCCGCCCCGTACGTGTAGCCGTGCGGATAGCCCGCGGCGGCCCGCATGAACCAGCCGCCGTCCCAGACCAGCAGGTTGGCGCGCAGGCCGGCCGGTTCCGCGGCGGCCCGGTCCAGGCCGACGAGCAGGATGAGCTGCACGATTCGGGACAGCGCCAGAATGCCGGCCGCCACGGCGGCGCCGTGCCAGCGTCCGGCCCGGTCCCAGAGGCCCAAGTCCGGCGGGTCGGCGACCTCGGCGGCGCTGTCCGTGTCCTGAGCCGCCACGCTCACCGGCCGGCGGCGCTTCTGTCGTCGGCCTCCGCGGCGGCGTTCTTGCCGTCGGCCGCGGACATCTCGGCGTGCCCGCCGCCCGCGACGGCCGGCGGCGGCGTCTCCGCCTCGGCCCGCTCGGTGAGGGTGCGCCAGGCGGCCGCGGCGGCCCGCTGCTCGGCCTGCTTCTTGCTGCGCCCGTCCGAACCGCCGTAGCGCTCACCGGCCACGACCACCCAGGCGGTGAACGTCTTGGCGTGGTCCGGCCCGGCGTCGTCGATCACGTAGTCCGGCACGCCCAGGCCGAGCGCCGCGGTCAGCTCCTGGAGGCTGGTCTTCCAGTCCAGCGCCGCGCCCCGACCGGCCGACTCGGCCATCAGCGGGTCGAACAGCCGGTGGACGACCTCGCTCGCGAGGTCCAGCCCGTGCTCGAGGTAGATCGCCCCGAGCAGCGCCTCCAGGGTGTCCGCCAGGATGCTCGCCTTGTCGCGGCCGCCGGTCGTCTCCTCGCCCTTGCCGAGCAGCAGGTGCGGGCCGAGACCCTCCGGTCCGAGCGTACGGGCGACGTCGGCCAGCGCGTGCATGTTGACGACGCTGGCGCGCAGCTTCGCGAGCTGACCCTCGGGCAGGTCGGGGTGGTTGTGGAACAGCGCCGAGGTGATGACCACGCCGAGGACCGAGTCGCCCAGGAACTCCAGGCGCTCGTTGGTCGGCAGGCCGCCGTTCTCGTACGCGTACGAGCGGTGGGTGAGCGCCCGCTCGAGCAGATCGGGCTCGATGGGAACCCCGAAGGCCTCCTCGAGCGGGGCGGTGGAGGGCCGGAACCGCCGCTTGTCGTTACTGCTCATGAACCACCTCTTGCGCTTCGCGGATGCTCACCTAGGGGGTCTTCGAGACCCGTGATCAAGTCGGCGATGGCCGGGACGGCGTCCCGGCGGTGCAGGGCGGCGGCGAGGCCGATCCCCGCGGCGATGTCCGCGCCGGACGCGGCACCGTGGCAGACGACGACCGTGCCGCCGACGCCGAGCAGGACGGCCGCGCGCGGCGGTGCCTCCCCCGGCGCCGGGGAGCCGAGCAGCGCGTACGCCGTCTCGAGGCCCTTGAGCAGGACGTTGCCGGTGAAGCCGTCGGTCACCACGACGTCGGCGCTGCCGCCGGTTACCACGTCGTTGCCCTCGATCAACCCGGCGTAGCGGCCACCCGCGGGCAGCTCGAGGCCGGCGAGGTGGGCCGTGGCGGCGCGGCGTAGGCGATCGCCTTTGCCCCGTTCGGTGCCGATGGTCAGCAGGCCCACCCGCGGGGCGGCGACGCCGTGCACCACCGAGGCGTACGCGGCGCCCAGCCGGGCGTGCATGGCGAGGGTGGACTCGTCGGGGTCGACGGAGGAACCCACGTCGAGCAGGACGAGCCGGCCGTCGGCGCTGGGCAGCACGGCGGCGAGCGGGGGGCGGCGTACCCCGGGCCAGCGGCCGAGGCCGAGCGCGGCGGAAGTGACGGTGGCGCCGGTGTTGCCGGCGGAGAGCACGGCGTCGGCGCGGCCCTGGGCCACGGCCAGCACCGCCGTGCGCACGCCCGACTCGACGCTGCTGACCTCACGGTCGCCGGTGCGCAGGCCGGTGGGGGCGGCTACGGCGTGGACCCGGTCCCGATCCGCCGGATCCAGGGCGCCGAGAATCGCGTCGGCCGCTTCCACCGGGCCGACGAGCAAGAGCTGAAGGGCCGGATCGGCCTGGCAGGCGCGCAGAGCGCCGTCAACCACGACGGCGGGAGCTTGGTCCCCGCCGAGGAGGTCGACGGCGATCCGCGCGGTGCCCGGTTCCCGGGCAGTGCCGGCCTCGCGGCCGGACTGCGTCGGGAGCGGGGCACCGGACGTTCGCCGCTGCTCAGGCTCGACCCGCCCGATGATCGGGCGTGTCACTCCTCGAGGCTCAGACCTCGAGGACCTGACGACCGTTGTAGGTGCCGCAGACCGAGCAGGCGGTGTGCGGCAGCTTCGGCGACTTGCACTGGGGGCAAGCCACGGTCGAGACAGCGGTCGCCTTCCAGTTCGCCCGGCGGGACCGGGTGTTGCTGCGCGACATCTTGCGCTTCGGGACGGCCACGGTACCTACTCCTTGATCCGATTTTGCGGGTCTTGCGGCAAAGCCGCTTTGGGCAGCTCAGCTTTCGACAGATTGCGCAAAGCGGCCCAGCGCGGGTCGACTTCCTCGTGGCTGTGATCAGCCGGAAGGTCGTCGAGATGCACCCCGCACTCGGGGCACAACCCTGGGCAGTCCGGCCGGCAGACCGGATTGGTCGGCAGCGTGAGCACGATCGCGTCACGGACCGCCGGTTCCAGGTCGATCAGGTCGCCCTGCATCCGGCCCACCTCGTCCTCGTCCGTCGTCTCCTCCGTGGTGCTGTCCGCGTAGGCGTACAGCTCCGCGATGGCGACGTCGAACGACTCCGAAATCTCGTTGAGGCAGCGCCCGCACTCACCGGAGAGTGAGCCGCGCACGTTGCCGCTGACGTACACGCCCTCGGAGACCGACGTCAGGCTCAGATCGAGCTCGAGGTCGGAACCCTGGGGCACCGAGATCAGCTCAAGGCCGAGGTCCGCGGACGCCGGGACGACCCGCTTCAGGGCACGCGTCGCCCCGGGCCGGCGCGGGAGCTTCGTCGTGTCGACGACCAGCGGCTGCCTGGGATCGAGGTGTTTCTGCGGAGACTTGGGCATCATGATTCCTCAGCCTTGGGGTAGGCCGACAGGAAAGGTTACCTGAGCAGGGACCGCAGCGTCGAATCGCCCCCCGGTCTCAGAAGGGCAGCGGACGCTCGCTGTCCTCGCCCTGGAAGGTGCCGATCTCGCGCAGCGCGTGCATCTTGTCGCGGCCACGCTCTATCGACGCCAGGGCCCGGGTCAGGAACTGCTCGAAGTTGGCCAGGGCGGTGTCGACGTAGTCGTCGACCTCCTCGCGCAAGCGCTGGGCCTCGGCGCGGGCCTCGGCGATGATCCGGGCGCCCTCGTGCTCGGCCGAGACCGTGATCTCGTTCACCGACACCAGGCGCGCGTGTTCCGTCTCACCCTCGCTGATGATGCGGTCGGCCTCGCGCTTGCCGGCATCGATGATCTTGTCGCGCTCCTCCAGGAGGGCGACGGCCCGGCGCAGGTCGCCCGGCAGCTCGGAGCGCAGCTCGTCGAGGAGCGCCACCATCTCGGCCCGGTCGAACATGAAGTTGGTCCGGGACATCGGGACCGAGCGTGCCTGTTCCACCATGGAGATGATCTCGTCGATGCGGTCGAGCGGATCCACCGGCGCCTCACTCCTGTCAGCTCGCACTCACGCTGAGTGGTGCGATCACGTTACTGCCGAACCGGGCGACGTAGCCGCGAAGGCCACGCCGTCAGTTTTGCCGCAGCCTGGTCACGAGTCGCTCACCGACGAAGTCCGGCACGTACGACGACGCGTCCCCGCCCCACTTGACCACGTCCTTGACGAGACTGGAAGACAGGAAGGAGTACAGGGGATTCGTCGGCATGAACAGCGTCTCCACGCCGGAGAGCCCGATGTTCATCTGCGCCATCTGCAATTCGTAGTCGAAGTCGCTGACCGCGCGCAGCCCCTTGATGACCACGGCGGCGGCCTGCGCCCGGCAGAAGTCGACCAGCAGGCCGTGGAACGCCTCGACGCGGACGTTGCCGTACGCGGCCGTCGCCTGGCGGAGCATCTCGATGCGCTCCTCGACGGTGAACAGGCCGGTCTTCGAGTTGTTGATCAGCACGCCGACGATCACCTCGTCGAAGAGCCGGCTGGCCCGTCCGATGATGTCGAGGTGGCCGTTGGTGACCGGATCGAAGGAGCCGGGGCAGACCGCTCGTCTCATGATCGGCGACCGTACCAAAGGGTGGTCTCGCCGTAGCGCCTACTGCGGTCCGGGGTGATGCCTTCCACCCAGCTCAACGGCTCACCCCGCACGGCCGTACGCGTGGAGCGCTCGAACGTCACGACCGCGTCCTCGGCGAGCCACCCGTTCCCGACCAGCGCCTGCTGGACCTCGGTGACCTCGTCGTCGGTGACCGCGTACGGGGGATCGGCGAAGACGACATCGTAGGGGCCACCCTCGGGCGGGCCGGTGAGGAGCTGGGCGACCTTGCCGGTGACCAGGCGCGCGGCGGCACCCACCCGGAGCGTGACGATGTTGTCGCGGATCGCCCGGGCCGCCTTCGCGTCGGCCTCCACCAGCAGCGTGAACGCCGCGCCGCGTGACAGGGCCTCGAGGCCGATGGCGCCGGAGCCGGCGTACAGGTCGGCGAAGCGGGCGCCGTCCAGGTCGATCATCGTGTCGAGGGCGCTGAAGTACGCCTCGCGCACCCGATCCGACGTGGGCCTGGTCAGCGCGCCGGGCGGGGCGGCCAGCCGGCGACCACCGTGTGCGCCGGCGATGATCCTGGTCATACGGCCTCTCGCGAGTCATCAGGTAGCACGCTGTGACGCTACGCCACCACTCCGCACCGGCCACTGCGGAGTGAACTTTTCCCCTCTGCCGGAGCGCTGTTCAGCACTCAACGCATCGACGTCAATGCTTTCCGTACAGCGAAGATCTCGAATGGGTATCAACCGGCTTAGCAACGCCTGGGACGTTTTTCAGATTCATCTCAGTCGCTATGGTCGGTCCGCCGCCGACGAAACGCTGTCGGCTCGACGATGCGGGGAGGCGTCGTCACGGGCTCTCGCCGACGCGTCTTCGCGCGGCGGGCCGCCTTCCGCCTTCCTGTGCCGTGCCCCCGACCCCTTCACAGGAGTAGGCGTGAACCTGCTTAAGTCCCCGCTGCGCCGCACGTCGGCCATCACCGCCGGTGCGCTCATCGGCCTGGCCGGAGTCGTCGCGTTCGCCGCGCCCGCCAGCGCCCACCACCCGATCGTCGACGGCGTCTCCTCCTGCGTCAACGAGGACGGCACCTGGCAGGTGACCTGGAAGGTCGCCAACAGCGAGTACGACCTGGTCGGCAAGGTCACCGACGTCGTGCTGACCCCCGCGGACAGCACCATCACCGGCATCACCGCCGAGGCTCCGCTGCCGGTCGCCGGCAACGGCACGCTCGAGGGCGTCCAGACCCTGCCCGCGACGGCCGAGTCGGCCTCCATCGCGGTGACCGCCGAGTGGCAGCGCGACCAGCTGATCACCGCGACCCGCGAAGCCGAGCGCCCGGTGCAGAAGCCGACCGACAAGTGCCACCCGACGCCCAACCCGTCGTCGACGGGGCCCAGCACCCCGACCGACGAGCCGAGCACCCCGACCGACGAGCCGAGCACGCCGAGCGAGGAGCCCAGCACCCCGAGCGAGCCGACGCCCTCGGGAAGCACGAGCGTGCCGCCGGCGCCCACCAAGGAGCCGGAGTTCGTCCACGACCAGGACTGCGACTCGCTGACCGTGGGCATCACCGTCCCGGCCGACTGGCCCGAGGACATCGAGGTCACCTTCAAGCCGAGCACCGGCGAGTCGAAGACCGTCGTGGGCAAGCGTGGCGAGACCACCACCGCGGAGTTCCCGGCTTCCAAGGGCCTGAAGATCAAGGCGACCCCCAAGGGTTACGAGGACGAGGCCGCGACCATCACCTACAAGCAGCCGGCCGACTGTGACTCCTCGGGTGGCGGCGCCGGCGACGAGCCGTCCCTGCCGCTGACCGGTGCCGCCGCGGGCGGCATCGCCGCCGGCGCGGGCGTCCTGCTCGCCGCGGGCGTGGCCCTGTTCTTCGTAAGGACCTCCCGCGGAGGACCGTCCGCGGCGAGACGCTCCCTCAAGGACGGGCGCCACTGAAGCGCCGGCGCCCGCGTAGCAGCCGCCGCTCGCC
>NZ_JBFAZZ010000033.1:27173-32168 GCF_040689425.1 Actinoplanes sp. NPDC051475 | reverse complement strand
GAACTCCCGAGGGTAGGGCTTGGGCACAGCAACATCCTTCCAGCCCGCCACCAGGGCAAGCCATCTCAGATGTCACCTATCGGTGCAGCAGACCCGCACGCTACGCATCGGCAAGCCGACATCATCTACCCGGTACGTCCCCAACGTCACCGGTAGCTACACCGTGGCCACCACGGGGTACACCGTGATGGGCGCCAGCCGCTCGGCCAGACGATCACACTGCCGAGCGTCGAGCGGCCGCTGCCCCTCTCGTACACCACGAAGTTCACCTACACCCCGAACACCGAGCTTTTGGCCACCCAGCAGGACCCGGCGGTCGGCACCCTGCCCGGCGAAAAGATCATCTACGACCGCGACGCTCTCGGCGCCCCCACGAAGACCTCCGGCATCGATCTGTACGTCTCCAGCACCACCTACGGCGACCTCGGACAGCCATCGCGGATCACGATGGGCGACTCCACCAACCAGGTCGAGGCCCTCTACGACTACGACAAGTACACACTGCGCCTGAAGTCACGCACCATCTCCCGCAAGCAGGCCCCCGGGCCGGTCATCGACGACACCGGCTACACGTACGACGACGCCGGCAACCCGTTGTCGGTCGTCGACAAGCAGTCGGAGTCCGGCAACACCGTCACCGACACCCAGTGCTACCGCTACGACACCCTGGCTCGCCTGACCGAAGCCTGGACGGCGGCCTCCGCCTGCCCCGGAATCGAAGTCGCCCAGCCCGCGGCCGGTCAGGTAGCCAATAGGCCCGGCGCGTACTGGCAGACGTTCGGGTACAAGACCATCGGCGACCGTGACCGCACTGTGGAGCACTCCACCGCGGGCGGCGCGGACGCCACTACCAAGTACACCTACGGCACCGCCTCCGGCGCGCAGCCGCACACCCTCACCGAGACGACCGGCGGCGGCGATGCCACCACCTTCGTCTACGACCTCGACGGGAACCTGCTCACCCGCACCGCGTCCAGGGCCAACAACCAAACCCTGAAGTGGGACGACGAGGGTAACCTCGCCTCGGTCACCACGACCGGCGCGCAGCCCGGCACCACCAAATACCTCTACGACGCCAACGGTCAGCGACTGATCCGCCGCGACCCCGGCCGCACCAGCCTCTTCGCCGGGCGACACCGAAATCGTCGTCAACACCGCGGTCAACCCTTCCGTGCTGATCGGCGCCGTGCGCCGCTACACGCACGGCGGCGCAGGAGCCGTCGCAGTCCGGTCCACGCTGCCCGGCGGCGGCGCCCACTACGTCTTCGGCAACTCCAACGGGACCGCCAACCTGGCCATCGACACCACCACCCAGAAGATGTCGCGGCAGCAGTACAAGCCCTACGGCGAGAACCGGGCCGCGGCCAACACCACCCTGTGGCCGGACCTCACCCACGGCTACCTCGGTGCTCCGAAGGACCCCAGCACCGGATACACCGACGTCGGCGCCCGCAAGTACGACCCGACCCTCGGCCGATTCATCAGCGCCGACCCACTCCTGGAAACCACCGACCCGGCGCAGCTCGGCGGCTACGCGTACGCCGGCGACAACCCCATCACCAACTCCGACCCCAGCGGACTCAGGGTGGACGGAGACCGTCCGGGGTGCGCCCGCGGAAACGGCGGACATTGCGGCGGGTACGTCCTCCCCGACGAGAAGGACCCCGACAGCGACAAGTACCAGGGCGGCGCCCGCAACAATGGCGGTAGCGGCAGCCGAAATCAGCAGAACCCCGTCGATATCGAGGCCTATGGCAACAGAGTGGGCAGCGTCGGCGGCATCACCGTCACGGCCGACCAAGTTGACGACGTCTACACCTACGGCCAAAAGGTCAACTACGCGTACTACTACTTCCGCGCCACTATGCAGGGCTTCGACGCGCTCGACGACAACCTCAAGATGCTGTACGTCATGGACTGGGCGTGTACGCAGATGGACTCCATCTGTACATCGGTGTACGCCACCGCCGTCCACGACGCCCACAACAGCTACGCCGTCAAGGCCAACGGCGGCGACCCTGAATATTCCAGCCGCACCCACGACGCGGTCAGCAACGACGAAGGTGGCAGCGCTGGCGCCGCAGGCCGCATGCTGAAGCCGGGATCGATGCGCAGCTACGACATGCTCGAAGATATGGCTCACGGCGTCAGCTCGGCCTGCGTCCGGGGCAACAGCTTCGCGCCCGAGACCCGCGTCCTGCTCGCCGACGGAACCACCAAACCGATCTCCGAGATCCAAATCGGCGACCAGGTGCTCGCCACCGACCCGGAGACCGGCTCGACCCGGGTCGAGCCGGTCACCGAACTTCACGTCAACAGCGACACCGAGCTGGTCGACCTGACCGTAGACACCGCCGACGGCCAAACCGTCACGGTGCACACCACCGAAGAACACCCGTTCTGGAGCCCGGAGCACCAGAAGTGGGTCGACGCCGGCAAGCTAAAGCCCCATCAGTTCCTGGGCGCCGAGAAGACGCACGGCACCGCCACGGTCAAAGACGTCCACGTGTTCCCCGGCCTACAGACCATGTACAACCTCACAGTCGCCGACCTGCACACCTACTATGTGCTCGTCGGCACAACGCCGGTACTCGTCCATAACGCGAACGAAGGATGCCTGGTAACCCAGACGCTCGGTGCAGGCCCGCATGCAAAGGAAGGTGTGGGGCTCGTTAATGGAAACATCAACGATCCAGGAGTGATCAAGCTTGTAAATGAGGCCGGCGACAAGTTCGGTTGTCATACCTGCGGCGCGATGACGCCTGGGACTAAGAAGGGATCGTGGGTTCGCGATCATCAGCCGCCAACATCGATTGCGGGGCGAGGCCCCCAAACCGCATACCCTCAGTGCATGCCCTGCATGCGCCAGCAAGGCGGAATGGTCCGGCAATTGAAAGAGGGAAGATATGATTTCGACTGATGATCTGCGAGGGTCGTTCACCGTCCCGTTCGAGCATGGCCTTCTGGTCCTGGAAGATCCTGCGACCCGTGCCACGCATGATGGTTGGGTAGCTGCCGCTGAGCAGGTGCACCTTGACCAGGATTCTCTCTACGTAGGTGTGCAGGCTTCCGTCGACGGGCCGGTCACGGTCGAGGTGTACGACGCCGGTCTCCCTGAGTCGGCGACTGCCGAAATGACGCTCCGCTTCTCTGGGGAATTGCCTCTGTCGTCACGCATTCTCAGGGTGAGCGATTCGGATAACTTGGCCGTGCTGTCGCTGCAAACGAATAGCGAGAGTGTTCGTGTCAGAGTTCTCGTCGACGACGACGAATGGCCGGCCCTAGTGGTCATCATTCTTGAGTAGGCCGGCCTCGAGGAGGCGGGCGTCATAGGCTTCGCGCAGGCGGTCAGCGGCGTCATGATCACCAAGCTTGACAAGGGCGGTGACGAGGCGGTGGTGCAGATGCTGGTTGTAGGGGTTCAGGGTGACCGCCTCGCCCAGCAGCGGCAGCGCTTCATCGGCGCTCAGGCCGTCGGCCAGGCGCAGGTAGGCGTCGATGATGTGGTGGCGAAGGGTCTCACGCGGCGCGGCCAGCCATGCCCAGGGGCGGTCGGCGGCGAGTTCACCGCTGTTGCAACGCAGCACCGCCTGTTGCGCGTGGCGGCGGTCGGAGCTTGGTGAGCCCGAGCCCGACGACTTCTTGCGATAGCCGTACCAGCCGAGTTCAAACCCAGAACGGCCGCATTCCTCAAAGGCCATGGAGTGCCGGTGCAAGAACGCTGAGCGAACACATCAAACCTTCCATGCGACGCTCCGCCGCGCAGCTCGGAGCGTACAGGCGGGCACCGGTAAAGGCTGACAGGACGCTGCTGTCAGAACCGCGACCGCAAACGTGCAGGTCAGGTACGATGAGGCCGGCTTCGGAAGGGTGATGTGCTTGGACCCCTTTACCCGGCCGAGTATACTTTTCAGTGACCTGGTAAAACGTTCGTTAGCACGTCGCTGAGCCGTCTAAATGCTGGGGGTCAAGGGGTCGCAGGTTCAAATCCTGTCAGCCCGACCGAAGGTTTTCGCAGGTCAGAAGGCTGGTCTAGATCTTGGATCAGCCTTCTTCGCGTTCCTGGGGACCACAAGAGTCAAGTGGCGCCGGTCGTAGCGCACCTTGACCGCTGGTCCAGAAACCCGCAGCAAGCAAGTGTTACTGCCGACTTGGTCATTCTGTGTATCAAGGCGCCGCTGACGCGGCGCGACCGTGCCCGCTTGCGCCCGGCCTGCTGGCGGCCTCCGGCTGGCATCGGCCGGCGCGGCGGGCCGCACCATGGCATTCCATCCTCGCTCCTAGAGCTGCACTTCGGCCGGCGGCAGTCCTGCGGACCCCGGAAGGCCGAGCGACAACTCGGTCGGCCTTCCCCTCTCGCCTCAATGGTCCAGCACCGGTACCAGGCGTCAAGGACGCTCCGCGTCGCTTCGCGATGGCCTGCGGCCACCCTTGACCCCTGGCATCGGTGCTGGTGGAGGCTCTTGAGAGGGGCCGGCAGAAGAAGCGTTGGCACTGCAACTACCAATCCGGCCGTTCTTGGTGGTGAGGAACAGGCCGTGCCAGGGGTCGTGCAGATCGCCGCCCTGTTGTAGGGGTTCGGCGCTGCGGCGTAGCTGGGCCGCGCGGACGTGGGCGCGACGATGCTGGCGGCTGCACGCCCCGGGAGTCGCGTTAAAGAAGCTTTAAGGAACGCTTGCTCAGCGTCATGAACTGCTGCCACATCATTGCTCGTATATCTCGGCACAAGCAGTACCGAAACGAAGAGGAGCCGTGCATGTATCGACGCGGAGTCAGCAGCCGGACGCGCAAGCTGGTGATTGGAGGTGCCGCCGCGGCGCTGCTCGGCTCGGCGCTCGCGGTCGGCACGGGGATGAGCCAGGCCGCCGAACAGGGCAACGCCGGAGCCAGCTCCGGTGACATTAACGCTTTGGTGCCGGCGCTGGGTTTCAGCCCGGGCAATCCGAACGCGACGGCCGACCGCGTGGGCCCTACCGGGGTAAAAGTTCCCGGTCG
>NZ_JBFAZZ010000033.1:0-27076 GCF_040689425.1 Actinoplanes sp. NPDC051475 | reverse complement strand
CCTTGAAAGCCGCATCCAACGCTTTGAAAAAACCTTGTCGGCGATTCAAGACTTGAAATGCCCCGCATCTTCCACGACTTTGCTGGGCCGCTTGAAATCCTTGACCGCGCTGCGCGCAAACGCGAACCGCGATAACATCCTGCGTGGTTTGGGTTTGAACGAAACGCCAGCCGGATAAAGCCGCGGGGAATGCGGCGCCGCCAAAACGCGCCAGCGAAATGAGCGGCTCGCAGAGCGGCGCCGCGGACAACGGCAACCTGATCCTTCGCGGATCCTGATCCACCGCACGGAACCGCCTCGCCGGAGGCCCTCGCACCACGGGGGTCTCCGGCGCGTCCGTGTGTGGGTCATGCGCGCGGTGATCTTCGGCTACTTCGGCACGCTGACCGGCCCCGGCGCTGAGGAGTATCGCGAGCCCCTCGCGCACCGCACCGGCGAGCTGCTCGGCGTCTGCCGGCCGCGGTTCTGGGAACGGGTTAAAAGGTCGAACGTCATGCTCCAACGCAGGATGGTGTACCGCTCGGGGACCATCTGGGGACCACACGTCATGCGCGCTGACGCACTGACCGCCCCCCGGATCACGTCAGCCAGGGACTCGCATCGCGCGTGACGTGCGGAAACGTCTACTCCAACGGCCTGGGGGTCAAGGGGTCGCAGGTTCAAATCCTGTCAGCCCGACAGAGTATTTTCGCAGGTCAGAAGGCTGGTCTAGATCTTGGATCAGTCTTCTTCGCGTTCCTGGGGACCACAAGAGTCAAATAGCGCCAGTGGTAGCGCACCTTGACCGATGGTCAAGCACCCGGGCGGGCGGGGCGTCCCTTGGGCTGGGCGTCGACCGCCCTCCAGGGACCGCTCTGGCATGTCTGGGCCCTGGTCGTCCGATCGGGGGTATTCGTCCGACCGTGTGACAGTGCAGGGTGGATGGTGTGAGTGATGCGTCCCGGATCTTCATTTCGTATGCCGGCCGGGATCGGCCGTGGGCGGGGTGGGCTCGTTGGCACTTGGAGAGGGCCGGCTATGGCACTGAGTTGGACTGCGTCGACTGGAAGGCGGGTGACAACTTCGTCGAGCGGATGCACGAGGGGGTCCAGCGGGCGAATCCGATGCTGTTGCTGTTGTCGTCGGAGTATCTCGACCCGAAGCGATTCACCACGGACGAGTGGACCGCCCGGCTGGCACAGCGGCGGAAGGACGTGGGAGCCAAGCTGATCCCAGTGCGGGTTGACAGAGTCGATCTCGCCGAGGGGATTTGGGCGCCCATCGTCGTGCCGGATGTGTTCGACCTAGCGGCGGATGAGGCTGCTGTGCTGCTGCTGGACACCGTTCGCAAAGTGCTCGAGCCGCTCGTGACGTCCCCGGCTTCCGTGGCGCCGCGATACCCCGATAGTCCGACAGACCCTGCGGGCATCGACGTCGGACCTCGCCCGCCAGGCTCTCTGCCGGCGGTATGCAACCTGGCCCGCCGAAATCCTTCGTTCACCGGCCGCGACAAGCTGCTGAGTCAGTTGCGCGACGCGCTGTCTGGTGGCGGACGGGTCGCGGTGCGGGCCTTGCACGGGATGGGCGGGGTGGGGAAGACACAGCTGGTGTTGGAGTACGCGTATCGGTTCGCCGGGGAGTACGACCTGGTGTGGTGGGTGTCCGCGGAGCAGACCGGGTTGATCGGTGAGCAGTTTGCGGCGCTGGGCGTCGAGCTGGGGATCGTCGATGCGGCGGCCGATTCGACCGTTGCGAAGAGCAAGGTGCTGGCGTACTTGTCGGGGCAGGCACGTTGGCTGCTGGTGTTCGACAACGTGGTGAACAGCGAGGATGTGCTCCCTTGGCTGCCTCGAGGCGGCGGGCATGTGCTGATCACCTCGCGGCAGGGGAACTGGCATCAGATCGCCGATGCGGTGGAGCTGGATGTCTTGCCCCGGGACGAGGCGGTGCGGTTCTTGACCCGGCACCGGTCCGGTCTGGATGGTGACGAGGCGGACCGGCTGGCGGAAGCGTTGGGGGATCTGCCGTTGGCGTTGGCGCAGGCGGTCGGGTATCTCACCCAGACGGGGACGTCGGTTGCCGAGTATCGGCAGCTGCTGATTGAGGAAACCGAAGCTGTGCTGGCGTTGGGACAGCCGGTCGACTATGCGCAGTCATTGGCGGCCGCCATCACGTTGAGCGTGTCCGCCTTGTCGGAGGTGGATCCGGCCTCGGTCGCCATTCTTCGGTTGTGTGCGTTTCTGGCGCCGGAGCCGGTTGCGGTGGAGCTGATTGTCGAGGTTGCCGCACCGCGCGAGCGTTATCCGCAGGCGCTGAACGCTGCTCGCGAGGTGATCGGCAAGCCGTTGGCGCGGCAGCAGGCCATCGGCCGGCTCGGCGCGTACGGGCTCGCCAAGCTCGGATCGGGGACGGTGACGGTTCACCGGTTGACCCAGGCCGTGGTCCGCAGCCAGCTGGAGCAGCCGATATCCGAGGAGCTTGCCGCTCATCTGGAGGCGACGCTCGGCGGCATGCGACCAGGCGATCCCAGGGATCCGGCGCACTGGCCGGCCTGGGCACGGCTCATGCCGCACCTGCTCGCCGCGAAGCCGGCCTCCACCGATGACCCGGGCCTTCGCGAAGGTGCACGTGATGCGGTGGTCTACCTGATCAGCCGCGGTGATTCCGGCCCGGCCCGGCAACTCGCCTGGGACCTTTATGGCGAGTGGAAGCAACGGCTGGGCGCTGACCACCGGGACACCCTCCGCGTGGCGACCGAGTTGGTGTGGGCGCTGCGCGACCTCGGCGAATACGGCCAGTTGCGGCCACTGGTCGACGACACGTTGACGCGGCAGATCAACACGTTGGGGCATGACGATCCCGACACGCTGCGGAGCGCGGCCGACCTCGCTGTCGTCCACAGTGCTCTGGGTAACCACCAGCGTGCGGAGGAAGTCGAACGCGATGTGTGGGATCGGCGTCGGCGGGTGTTGGGTGAGGAGCACCCGGACACGCTGCTGTCGGCGAGCAACGTCGCGGGGTCGTTGGGCAGGTTGGGGCGGTATCAGGAGGCGTTGACGCTCAGCCAGCAGGTGTGGGAGCAGCGGCGGCGGGTGTCGGGTGAGGAGCACCCGGACACGCTGCTGTCGGCGGGCGACGTCGCGGGGTCGTTGGGCAGGTTGGGGCGGCATCAGGAGGCGTTGACGCTCAGCCAGCAGGTGTGGGAGCAGCGGCGGCGGGTGCTGGGTGAGGAGCACCCGGACACGCTGCTGTCGGCGAGCAACGTCGCGGGGTCGTTGAGTGAGTTGAGGCGGCATCAGGAGGCGTTGACGCTCAGCCAGCAGGTGTGGGAGCAGCGGCGGCGGGTGCTGGGTGAGGAGCACCCGGACACGCTGACGTCGGCGAGCAACGTCGCGGGGTCGTTGAGTAAGTCGGGGCGGCATCAGGAGGCGTTGACGCTCAGCCAGCAGGTGTGGGAGCAGCAGCGGCGGGTGCTGGGTGAGGAGCACCCGGACACGCTGACGTCGGCGAGCAACGTCGCGGGGGCCTTGAGTGAGTTGAGGCGGTATCAGGAGGCGTTGACGCTCAGCCAGCAGGTGTGGGAGCAGCAGCGGCGGGTGCTGGGTGAGGAGCACCCGGACACGCTGATGGATGGGTTTCACCTCGCGATCATCTATTTCAGCCTTGGCCGAGTTCTACATGCCCGTCGTCAAGCGGAGCAGGCGTGGAAAGGTCTGCGGAACGTGCTCGGTGCTCAGCATCCTTACACGCAGCGAGTATCAGACTTCCGGGAGACGGTTAGGGCTGCGATGGGCGGTCGAGCACGCGGCAACAAGCCGGGCCGGCACTGAGCTGCGACGACCTGCGGGGCCGCAGGTCCGCTGCGGGTCTACATTCCGCTACCTGGCGGTGGAGACCGCCGACGCGCAGTGGTCCTGAGCCCGGCCTCGCACGGGTTGGCGCGAGTCGTGTTTGTTGGGGACCATGCGGGGACCAAACGCTATGCGCGCTCATGCCTGGAGGTGCACTAAAGCAGAGATGCCGAACGCCGAGCATCGGGCATGACGTGCGCAAACGTTGACCCCCACGACCTGGGGGTCAAAGGGGTCGCAGGTTCAAATCCTCTCAGCCCGACCAGAGTTTTCAAGCCGTTGGCGAGGACGAAAGTCCTGGTCAGCGGCTTTTCTCATGGACAGCCGCCAGAGGTGCTGCCACCGTTGTCACAGGTTCAACACCCGGCCGTGCCGTCATGCGAACCGCTCGCGTCCAAGCCGTAATCATCGTCGGACTCCTGGACCTTGGGATCGTCGGACAAGGTGAAGTCGCTCAGAAACCAAACTTTCAGGTACACGGTGGCGCTGTCGATCTCCTTGCGGAAGCATTCGACAACGCCGGAGAGAGTCGAACCAGCAGACGGAACGGAAGACGGATCCTTTCCGTCGAGTTGCCAGCCGTCGGCTTTCGCGGCGGCACGGTAAAACGACAGGACGCTCTTGCGGTCCAGTTCGGACTGGTACCGCTGGCTCACGTTGGCCACGCCATTGTCTGTATCGCAGGCCCATGAGCTGCCTATCGGTACTGCTCCGTCCGGATGTGCCGTCACGATCGGAAGACTCGTCAGCTCGGCTATGATTCGCTTGTCATGGTCGGTGCAGCCTCCGAACGACGAGAAAAGACCAGCGCAACCGCTCGACGAACCGACGACCCAGGCCGCCGTAATGGCGAGTCCGACAACGCGCTGAAACGAAGAGTTGATCACTGCTGCACTCTAGGGATGACAGCGCCGTCAGCACCCCGCTCACATGGCTCGTACGCAGCGCAAATGGTCATGGAGAGGTGCCCTCACTTCGTGAGGAGTCGCCTGGTCGGATGATGTCGCACCGGCGCGTTGCCGAGTTTGGTTCTGTCCGTGAGTTCCGTGCACTCCGTCGCGATGCCCGGGCCGCCGGCGAAGACCGGTTTCTACTTCGTCCCCAACGCGGGGCAAGCCGAGACGAAGTCCCGCACTCGGTTCGGGCCAGGGCTTCGTCCCAGGTGGTCCGGCCGATCATGTCTTGCATACCGCCCGGCCCGTCGTCACCGGCATGTTCCGCGATCGTCAAGCAGATCTGGTCCGGCAACGGCGCCAGCACCCCGGCCACGAAATTCCGGACCCGGCACCGCGGTCAAGTGGACGCTTGGATCAAGGCCCACCGGCCATATTTGGTGGAGGCCGGCGAGTAGCGGCGACTGATCCTCGCGCGAGCGTCGCTACGCCGAGGGCTCGGGGTCAGGCCCGCCTGAGCGGATATCAGGGTGCCCAATCCCAACTCGGCGTGGTTCGTTGCTGCTGGGAAGCGTTGCCGTTCTTGGCGCGGCGCGGCGGCCCGGGTCGCGGCCAAGGCCCGACGTTAATGAACTGGCCGAACGGCATATGACGAAGGGCGGCTCAACAAGTCCGGCCTATCGCGGCTACCGTCGCCCAATCTGGGGTCTCAGGAACCGGCTCCTGCAAGACATTCGCGAAGAAACCGTCCATGGACTTCGTCCAGCGGCCCGCCGCGTCCACGAAGGCGTCTGTGGACGGGTTCTCAGTCGAGATCTCGCCCTCGCGAAGCTTCGCCGCCAGGCCTACCATGTAGCGAGCAAGATCCTCGCGGCTCTCGATGGCGCCCAGTTCAGCATCCTGCCAGTTCACGGTCGGGACCGGTCCGCCAGCCCGGGGCCGCAGGCGCCTTGGCACCTGCGCTGCCCGCGGGCGCACGGGCTCAACAACCTGATTGACCTGCAGGCGCCGGTCCACGGCGGTGGCCAAGGGGTCTGCCAGATCGGCGCGGATGCCCTCAGGGTCGGCTCTTCAGCAGGTGGTCCGCCGTATCGAGATCGGTGACGAGGGTGTTGATCCATCCTCCCTCGATGGCAGCGGCGATGGCGGCAAATTTGGACTGTCCTCCGGCCACGCCGATCCGGCGAGGGACCTCCCGCAGGTCCTTCGGGTCTATCCCCAGAACCCGGTCGTTGAACGGCGAGTTGATCAGCTTGCCGCGCTGGTCAAAGAACCGGTAGCACACGTCGCCGACTGCGCCCAGCTCCATCAGTTCCTGCTGCTGCTCGGGTCCGATGGCATTTCCGCTCTGCTGCAGCAAGGGCGACGGTTGAACGCTGCCAATTCCGACGATGGCGACCGACAATCGCTTCCACACGGCACACACGCCGATGACGGTCGGGTCCTCGAGCAAGGCGCGCCGTACGGAAGGATTCTTGACCAGGCCCGGTGTGGGGAGGAACAGGGGACGGGCGCCGGTGAGCGTGGCGAACCGGTCGAGGAGCCGGGTCGCGTTCATCTGGACATGTGCGTCGCCGATGCCTCCGACAAGCTGGGTGACGACGTCGACTGCTAATCCGTTCTTGGGTCGCATCGCTTCTACCGTGGCCAGCAGCGTCGCGCTCCAGGATGAGATGCCGATGGCGTCCCCGTTGGCCAGGGTCTCCCCGAGGTAGCTCGCGGCCGCCGCGCCAAGCACCTGCATGACGTCGCCAGCGGTTGAGCCGGTGTCCACGACGACCGAGTCGAGCAGTCCGTACCTTCTCTCCAGTTCCTGTTCGATGTCCGTATAGACGCCATCCGGCAGGGTGACGACAGTTCGAACGATGCCGATATCGGCGGCCTGGCGCAGCAGCCGAGAGACCCGCGACTGAGAAATATTCAGGTCAGCCGCGATCTGGGGCTGACGAACGCCCTGCTCGTGGTACATGCGGGCGATCTTGGCGAGTAGACGCAGTTGATCGACTCCCCGGTCTCGCGGGACCGGCAGCGAGGCTTCGGCTGTCATGATCGCAGTGTTGCATAGATATTCAGCAATTGACAGTCCATTCACGCGAGCGGAGGCTCCCGGGTATCTATTCGGCATTGAATGGAGATGCAGATGGCATCCGACGAGCGCGTTGAGGGCGGTGACGTCGTCCTCGCCATCGACCAAGGCACGAGCGCCACCAAGGCAGTCGTCGTGACCGATCGCGGCGAGATCAGCCACCGGGCGACTGTGCCGATTCACCAGAGCTACCCGCAGCCGGGCTGGGCCGAGCAGGATCCGATGGAGATCTGGCGGTCCGTCCAGCGGTCCGTCGCTGAGGTGTTGAGCGAGGCTCACCCACGCCGGGTCCTCGCGGTCGGCCTCAGTACTCAACGCGAGTCCACGCTTCTGTGGGACCGCAACACCGGGCAGCCCCTCGGCCCGTTGCTCGGCTGGCAGGACACGCGCGGAGCCAGTCTCTGCGCCATGCTGCGCGCCGACGACCACGCCGACCGGATCCGCGAGACCACCGGCCTTCCCCTCGATGCGATGTTCTCGGCGTCGAAGGCGGCCGCCCTGTTGGACCGTCACGACCCGGACCGCTCGCGCAGCTCCCGAGGCGAGCTGTGCCTCGGCACCATCGATTCATGGCTGCTGTGGCAGCTGGGCGGTCGGCACCTCATCGAGACCGGCAACGCCGCCCGCACGCAACTGCTCGACATCTCCACCTGCCGCTGGGACCCGTGGCTGCTCGACGTGTTCAACGTCCCGCTACCGGCGCTGCCGCAGGTGACGTCGTCCATCGGGCCGTTCACGACCTGTCGTGACCTGCACCCGAGCCTGCAGGAGGTACCGGTCACCGGTGTCCTCGGCGACTCTCACGCCGCCCTGTTCGCGCATGCCGGCTGGACCGGCGGGCGGGTCAAGGTCACGTACGGGACCGGCTCGTCGGTCATGGGCGTGGCAACCACCGAGGTGAAGCAGGCTGCCGGCGTTGCGCGCACCATCGCCTGGCAGCTCGGCGAGCCGACCTATGCGCTGGAGGGCAATATCCGCTCGAGCGGCGCAACGCTCGTCTGGCTGGCCCGCCTGCTGAACTCGACACCCGGCGAACTGGCGGGTGCCGCCGCATCCGACAGCCAGGGCGTCTTCATCGTCCCAGCCTTCACCGGCCTCGGCGCGCCGTGGTGGGACGACCGAGCCCGGGGGATGATCGTCGGACTGACTGACAGCACGGGCCGCGAGCAGCTGGCGCGCGCGGCCCTCGAGTCCATCGCCTTCCAGATCGAGGACGTCGTCGCGGCCGTCGAACACGCCGGCGGGTCGGTCCAGATGATCCTCGCCGACGGCGGTCCCTCGGCCAACGCCACGTTGATGCAACTGCAGGCGGACACCTCCGGGCGACACGTCCGTACATCACCGGCGGCCGAGCTGTCCGCGCTCGGCGCTGCCCACGTCGCCGGGCTCGGCGCCGGCCTGTGGTCCATCGCCGACCTCGATCGCCTCAGCCGGACGGGGGCCGAGTACAGGCCCAACTCCGCTGACCCCCAACGCCGACAGCGCCTCGACGGTTGGCACGCCGCCGTCGCCGCCGCGCGCGGCCTTCCCTTAGGAGCAGGAGGCACAGCATGACCTCGACCCAGCGGATGACCAACAAGGTGGTCGCCGTGACGGGCGCTGGCCGCGGGATCGGCCTGGGCATCGCCGAACGGTTCGCAGGCGAGGGCGCCGCCGTGGTCCTGGTCGACCGCGACGACAGCGTGCGTGAAGCTGCCGCCGAGGTCGCGGCGAAGTCCGGCGTCCAGGCGCTCGGGGTGGTGTGCGATGTCACCCAGGAGTCCGACGTCACAGCGTTCATCGAGGCCGTCCAGACCGGATTCCGACGCCTCGACGTCCTGATCAATAACGCCGGCACGATCACGATCTCGCCGCTGGACGACCTGACCTTGGACGCCTGGAACAGCGTCCTGGCAGTCAACACCACCGGCGCGTTCCTGTGCGCCAAGGCGGCGGCACCGCTGATCCGCAGAACCAGTCGCAACGGCCGCATCCTCAACGCGGCCTCCGGGCAGGCTCGTCAGGGCTTCATCTACACACCCCACTACGCGGCCAGCAAGTTCGGCGTGATCGGCCTGACGCAGAGCCTGGCCAAAGAACTCGCCAAGGACGGCATCACCGTCAACGCCTACTGCCCCGGCATCGTCGGCTCTGACATGTGGGCCTACAACGACCGCGAATGGGGCCGGCTGCTGGGCGACTACGCGCCGGGCGAACTGATGGCCAAGTGGGTCGCCGACATCCCCCTCGGCCGCGCCGGCACTAACGACGACGTGGCGAACCTGCTGCTGTTCCTCGCCTCCGACGAAGCCGGCTACATCACGGGCCAGGCCATCAACGTCGACGGCGGCATGTTCATGAACTGAACAGCTCATTTCCGTCTCCGGCAGCACACCGCCTCATCCAGGAGAAGCGCAGCACATCCCCTCACTCAGGAGAAGCCATGAGTACGACCACCGCGGCCGCGCCCGAAGCGCAGCCGAGAGACTCCCATCAGGTCAAAGATCGCCTTCGCCGGATCGGCAGCGGAACGGGCGGACCGTTCATCGGTCTTGTCGTTCTGTGCATCGCCCTGTTCATCGCTACGCCGTTCTTCCTGACGGTCAACAACCTGCTCAACATCTTGGACCAGGTGACGATCCTGGGCATCCTGGCTGTCGGCATGACGCTGGTCATCGTCACCGGCGGCATTGACCTGTCGGTCGGCTCCGTCCTTGCGCTGGGCACGATGATCCTGGGCTGGACCTCCCACAACGGAGGCTGGCCGCTGTGGCTCAGCATCATCGCCGCCGTCGTCGTCGGCGGGCTGTGCGGACTGGCCAGCGGACTCGGCATCACCCTGACGAAGCTGCCACCGTTCATCGCCACCCTCGCCATGTTGTCCATCGCGCGAGGGTTGGCCAACGTGATCACCGACGGCCAGCAGATCGTCGGCTATCCCGACTGGTTCACCGCACTGTCCACGCAACGCTATTTGGGCTTCCTGACCGTCACGACGCTCGTACTGATCCTCCTTCTTGCCGCCGGTTGGGCGTTCCTGCGCTACCGGCCCGGTGGCCGCGCGCTCTATGCCATCGGCGGTAGCCAGGAGGTCGCCCGGCTGGCCGGCATCAAAGTCAAGAAGGCCACGACCAGCGTCTACGTCATCACCGGTCTGCTGGCCGGCCTCGCCGGCGTGGCCCTCGCCGCCCGGCTCGACTCCTCCCAGCCCAGCTCAGCCGTCGGCCTTGAGCTCGACGTCATCGCCGCCGTCGTCATCGGCGGCGCAAGCCTCAGCGGCGGCGTCGGCAAGATTCCCGGCACGATCGTCGGCGTTCTGATCATCGGCGTGCTGCGCAACGGGCTGAACTTGCTTTCCGTCTCGCCGTTCATCCAACAGGTCGTCATCGGCGTCGTCATCGCCCTCGCCGTCATGGTCGACGTCCTGCGTCGCCGCTCCGCGTGAACATCCCCCTCTTTGCACTCACCCCTTACCCGTCCCGGAGGGACCAATGAATTCCCGTAAAGCACTCGCCCTGTCCGTTGCCGCCCTGACCACCATTTCGCTGACCGCCTGCAACCGCGGCAGCAGCTCCGACACCGGCGGCAGCGGCGGTAAGAAGATCACCATCGGCTTGGCCGTGGCGAACCTGCAGGCCGACTTCTTCAACCAGATCAAGCAGTCCGTCAGCGCCGAGGCCGCCGCCAAGGGCGTCGACGTCGTGGTCTCCGACGCCGGCGGCGACTCCGCCCGCCAGGTCAGCCAGATCCAAGACTTCATCAGCCGCCAGGTCAGCGCCATCATCTACATCCCCGCCGGCGCCACCGCGGCCGGAGTCCCGGTGAAGGCGGCGGAACGCGCCAAAATACCGGTGATCAACGTCGACCGCAACGCGCCCGACGCGCCGGGCAAGACATTCATCGCGACCGACAGCGTGGCCGCCGCCAAGCAACTCGGCGAATGGGTGATCAAGCAGACAAACGGCAAGGGCAACGTCGGCATCATCCAAGGCCAGATCGGCACCACCCCCCAGGTGGACCGGGAGAAGGGCTTCCGGCAGGCACTGCAAGCCGCACCGAACCTGAAGATCGTCGCCGAGCGACCGACCGACGACTGGTCACAGGAGAAGGGCTTCGCCAACGCCCAGGACATGATCCAGGCCCACCCCGACATCACCGTCTTCTGGGGGCAGGCCGACGCCATGGCCCTCGGCGCCGCCCAAGCCGCGGCGAACGCCAACATGCACCCGAAGCCGCTGGTCCTCGGCTTCGACGGTGACAAGGCCGGCCTGCAGGCCGTTCACGACGGCAAGGTCAACGCCACGATGGTGCAGCAGACCCAGCTGATGGGCCGCCTGGCCGTCGACTCCGCCATCGACCTCGTCAACGGCAAGGACGTGCCGGCTCAGCAGTTGCAGACTGCGACCTTGCTGACCGACAAGGACACCGCCAAGGCCGCGGAATTCATCGCCAAGCACCCCTGATCCACCGCCTCGACTTCCCAGCCCCCCGCCTTTAGAGGAACCTTGTCATGACATCCACGAACACCGAACACAAAGGGCTGACCGTCCGCGGTGTCTCCAAGCGGTTCGGTGCCACCCAAGCACTGCACAGCGTCGATCTGGACGTCCGGCCCGGTGAGTGCGTCGCCCTCCTCGGCGAAAACGGGGCTGGGAAATCGACGATCTCCAAAATCATCGCCGGGGACATCCAGTCCGACACCGGCGAGATGTGGTGGAACGGCCAGCCGTACGCACCGTCGGCCCCAGCAGACGCCCTCGACGCCGGAATCGGCTTGATCCACCAGGAGATGCGACTTCTGCCTGACCTGTCGATCTCCGAGAATGTCTTCGTCGGCCGGCAGCTGATGAGCGGTGGCCGCATCGACCGCAAGGAGATGGACCGGCGGGCGCAGGAGCAGATCCGCCGGCTCGGCCTCGACGTCTCACCCAAACGCCTCGTCAGCAGCCTGCGGGTCGCCGCACAGCAGCAGGTCGAGATCGCCAAGGCCCTCACCCTGAACGCCCGGCTGCTCATCCTCGACGAGCCCACCGCAGCGTTGGGCGAGGACGAGACCGATCACCTGTTCGCACAGGTCGACGCACTGCGCAAGGAAGGCGTCTCCTTCATCTACGTCAGTCACCGTCTGGAGGAGATCGCCCGCATCTGCGACCGGATCGTGGTCCTGCGCGACGGTCAGTACGTCGCCTCCCACGAGACCGCCCAGGTACCCGTGAACCAGCTCGTCGAGGACATGGTCGGCCGCAGCATCGAGAACGTTTTCCCCCACCTCGATCCGCCTACCGACCGCGAGGTCATCTCGGTCAAGGGTCTGACCTCCGCGGAGGGCGCGTTCACCGACGTCTCCTTCACCGTGCACGAAGGTGAGATCCTCGGCGTCGCCGGCATCGTCGGCGCCGGCCGCACCGAATTGGTCCGCGCCATCGCCGGAGCCGATCCCGTGGCGGGCGGCACCGTACACGTCAGCGGCAAGCAACTGCGGCCGGGTGTCATCCGCGACGCCATCAGGGCCGGCGTCGTGCTCGTCCCCGAGGACCGCAAAGCCCAAGGTGTCGTCCTGGACCTGCCCATCGCCGATAACGTCGCCATCGCCAACCTCGACCGGATCGCCGGACCCGGCGGCTTCATCAGCACCCGCCGCGTCCGCGACGTAGCCCTCGAAGCATGCCGCATCATGCAGGTAAAGGGACGCCCGGAGCAGCCGGCCGGAACCCTGTCCGGCGGCAACCAGCAGAAGGTGGTCATCGCCAAGTGGCTGGAGCGTAGGCCGAAGGTCGTCATCCTCGACGAGCCCACCCGCGGGATCGATGTGGGCGCCCGCGCCGCGATCTATGACGTCATCGTCGACCTGGCCAAACAGGGCATGGCCGTCATCATGGTCAGCTCCGAACTTGAGGAAGTACTCGGGCTGTCCCACCGCGTCCTGGTCCTGGCCCGCGGTGAACAAAAGGGAATCCTCGATCGCGGCGAGGCCAGCGACGTCACCGTGATGCACCTCGCTGTCGGCTGACCAGCCAGCTCAATCCGAAAGGCGAAGCAATGACTGTCCCCAACTTCCGCCTCGATGAACACACCGCTCTCGTCACCGGCGCCGCCAGCGGTATCGGCCGTGGGATCGCCGTCGGCATCGCCGAATCCGGCGCCAACGTCGCCTGCTTCGACCTGCCCGGACCCGGGCTCGACGAAGTCTGCGCCCAGATCCAAGCCGTCGGCGTCAAAGCAATCCCGGTCGCCGGTGACGTCACCGACGCGAGCAGCCTCACCGCAGCGGTCGAGCAGACACAGAGCAGACTCGGCGCGCTCACCCTGGCCGTCAACAGCGCCGGCATCGCCAACGCCGCCCCCGCGGAAAGCATGCCGCTGGACCAGTGGCGGCGCGTGATCGACATCAATGTGACTGGCGTCTTCCTGTCCTGCCAGGCCGAAGCGCAAGCCATGCTCGCCAACGGCGGCGGCTCGATCGTCAACATCGCCTCGATGTCTGGCTCGATCGTCAACCACGGGCTTCTACAGGCCCATTACAACGCGTCCAAGGCCGCCGTCATCCACCTCAGCCGCAGTCTCGCGATGGAGTGGTGCGACCGCGGTATCCGGGTGAACGTGATCAGCCCCGGCTACACGGCCACGCCGATGAACACCCGCCCTGAGGTCGCCGAGCAGGTCCGCCAGTTCGAATCCGAAACCCCGATGGGTCGGATGGCCACCGTCGAGGAAATGGTCGGACCCGCAGTGTTCCTGCTCAGCGACGCCGCCAGCTTCTGCACCGGTGTCGACCTGCTGGTCGACGGCGGCTTCACCTGCTGGTGACGGCCATGGCCAACCCTGCTCGCCGGCCGCTCATCGCCGGCAACTGGAAGATGAACCTGGGCGGCCGGCAAGGACTGGACCACCGGCGACGCCTGGCCGACGAGATCGCCGCCCAAGCCGACAACCAGCCGCAGCTGGTGGTCCTGGCGCCCTTCACCGCCCTGCCCCTGCTGCCCGAAGCGCTGGCCGGAACACCCGTGGAATACGGCGCGCAGGACATCAGCGCACACGACAGCGGCGCCTTCACCGGCGACATCTCCGGACCGATGCTCACCGGGTTCGGATGCCGCTACGTGCTCGCCGGACACTCCGAACGACGGGAGCACCACGGCGAGACCGACGAGGTCGTGCACGACAAGGTGGCCGCAGCGCTGCGCCACCGCCTCACCCCGATCCTCTGCGTCGGCGAACCGCTGACCGTACGGACCGCGGGCCAGCACCTTCGCCACACCCTCGACCAGGCCGAACGGGCCCTGACCGGCCCGCCGGTCGACGACCTCACCGCCCTGGTCATCGCCTACGAACCGGTGTGGGCGATCGGCACCGGGCACGTCGCCACCCCCGACGACGCCCAAGAGGTCTGCGGCGCCATCCGCGGCCACCTCGCCGACCGGTACGGACCCGCCGCCGCGGAGCAGATCCGCCTGCTGTACGGCGGGTCGGTCAAGGCCTCCAGCAGCGCCGCCATCCTCCGCCAGCCCGACATCGACGGCGCCCTGGTCGGCGGAGCAAGCCTCGACCCCGGCGAACTCGCCGCCATCTGGCGATCCGCCCAGCCCCGTACCTGACCACCGCCACCACCTCGACAAAAGGACGCAGAAGCATGCCTCTCACCACCGAACACGCCACGCTGCCGGTCTTCAAGCAGCTGCCGCCGCACAGCAGCCGCGGCCAGCAGATCGCCCACATCGCCGAAGCCGCCCGCCAGATCCGCATCCAGGACCTCAAGCTCGTGCACCACGCCGGAGCCGGGCACATCGGCGGCGACTTCTCCGCCATCGACATCCTGGCAACCCTGTACGGCGCCGTACTCAACGTCAGCCCCGATACGGTCGACGACCCCGACCGGGACCGGTTCATCCTGTCCAAGGGACACGTCGCCGGCGCCTACTACACCACCCTGGCCGCCTTCGGGTTCCTGCCGGTGGAAGAGCTCGCCACCTTCCTCAAACCCCTGTCAGCCCTCAATGGCCACCCCAACCGCAACAAGGTCAAGGGCATCGAGGCCAACACCGGTCCCCTCGGGCACGGCCTGCCGATCGCCGTCGGGCTCGCCCTGTCCGCCCAACTCGACGTGTCCCGCCGGCGCACCTACGTCCTGACCGGCGACGGCGAACTGCAGGAAGGCAGCAACTGGGAAGCCATGATGGCGGCCTCCCAGTACGAGCTCGACCGGCTCACCGTGATCGTCGACCGCAACCGCCTGCAACAGGGCGCCACGGTCCGCCAGACCAACGACCTGGACCCACTCGACGCGAAGGCGGCCGCATTCGGCTTCGCCGTCGTAGAAGTCAACGGCCACGACCACGGCGAGCTCTACGACGTGCTGTCCTCAGTGCCGTTCCGGCCCGGCAAGCCCACCTTCGTCATCGCCCACACCCACAAAGGCCACCCCATCTCGTACATGAGCAACAACGTGGCCTGGCACCACCGGGTGCCCTCGGCCGCCGAGTACCAGCAGGCTCTCGACGAGCTCGAGTCCAGCCCCACCACCACCGGCAATTGAGGAGAACCATCGTGCCCGCCACCTCCACCCAGGGGTCGATCGTCGACCGGCCTCGGTTCGACTGCCGCAACGCCTACGTCAAGGCCCTCGCCGACCTAGCGCAGGAAGACCACCGCATCGTCGGCGTCGTCAACGACTCCATCGGCTCCAGCAAGCTCGACGCCTTCAAGAAGGCCTTCCCCGACCGGCTCATCAACGTCGGCATCGCCGAACAGGACATGGTCGGTGTCGCCGCTGGGCTCGCCAACGGCGGCCGCATCCCCTTCGTGTCCGCCGCCTCCTGCTTCCTCACCGCACGCGCCCTCGAACAAATCAAGGCCGACATCGCCTACTCCAACCGCAACGTCAAACTCTGCGGCATGAGCCCCGGCATGGCCTACGGAGAGCTGGGCCCCACCCACCACTCCATCGAAGACATCGCCTGGCTGCGCGCCATCGACAACATGACCATCATCGTGCCGGCCTCTCCGGTCGAGACCGCCGCCGCCATGCGCTGGGCCGCCGCTACCGACGGTCCTGCCTTCATCCGCGTCAGCCGGATGAGCGTTCCGGAGATCTACCCCGAGGACTACGAGTTCGTACCCGGAAAAGCCATCACGGTCCGCGACGGCAACGACGTCACCATCATCAGCAACGGCACCGTCCTGTGGCGCGCCCTGGCAGCCGCCGAACAACTCGCCGAAGACGGCATCAACGCCCGCGTGCTGTCCATGCCCACCGTCAAGCCCCTCGACGTCGACGCCGTCATCGCCGCCGCCCAAGAGACGGCCGGAATCATCACCGCTGAGGAGGCCACCATCGCCGGCGGGCTCGGCGGAGCGGTCGCCGAGACGGTCGTGAAGCACCACCCCACCCGCGTCGAGATACTCGGCGTACCCGAGTTCGCACCCACTGGGTCGGCCGCGTTCCTCCTCGACCGATACGGCATGTCGCCCGAGGGCATCGCCGATAAGGCACGCGGGTTGGCCCGCCAGAACTGATGTGTCCCCTGCCTCGCCTGACGTAGCGCCCAGGCGTCATCAGGCAACGTTCTTGGCGCCTGATGACAACGATGCAGCGGCCCCGACAGGGTCGCTGCATCGTTGCGCGATCCGGCCCTGTCCCATGCCCGTCGTCAGCCAGCAAAGTTGCTTGAGCACACAAGCTTCAGTGAGCGTGGTGGACGCGCCCGTGGGGTCAGCGGCGTTACGAGCAGTCAGTCGGACGGCGGCGGCCTTGGGCCGTCCTATGCCGTGAGGAAGTGAGTGGGCGGACGGCGCACCTCAACCGGCTGCCGCCTTGCGCCACAGATGTAGCGATCGATAGGGTCACGAATGGTACTGCTGAGCAGGGAAGACGCGCTCACAGGACCGGCCCCCCAGAGAACGCTGCTCTGTCTCAACGGTGGAGCCTGGTCGTGGCGCGACGCCGTCGGGCTGCTGGCCAGCACCACGCGGTGGAGCACTACGTCGCGAGCTCCGGTGGAGTTCTCCGCCACTGCCAGCTCAGAGGCCCGACCGCCCTCTACCGGCTGAGTGGAGAGACGTTGCGGGGCGCGAGATCGGGCCGCAGGCCTCGTGGTGAGCGGTATTAGACACGTGCGGAGTTCGTCGTCCGGTGCCTCGGCCGCCGGGTTCACCGATGTCAGCGTCGACTTCGCCGGCGCACACCCCGAAAGCATGCACGCCGTGATCATCCGAGCCCGTCGGGCGTGATCTTTCCGGCCGGCGGTGGATGGTCGAGGCGTGTCTGTAGATAGGTGTGCCAGCTGCGTCCCGCGCGCCGCGCCCATTGCACGGCGCCGCTGAAGCTTATGCCCGGCACCTCGGCTAGAACGGGTGCAGGCAGGTCCGCGGCGAGGGCGATCAGGGCGGCGTTGCGGGCCGCGCGGATGCCGATGCCGTGCTTGCGCAGTTGTCTCTGCAGGCTAGCGGCCGATCGCGGGCGGCCGGCGAGTTGGCCCGGGAACAGCCACTGGCGCTGGCCGGTCGTGACCAGGGCCGTCCCGGTGATCGTGGGGACGTGGTCGAGGAGCTGACTGACCGACCGCCGGTGGCAGGACGGTCCGGTGGCTGCCAATCTGGAGGTAGTGCTGCCCGCCAGCCACAGTGAGCCGGTCAACGGGCAGCTCGACGAGGCGGCTGACGGGAAGCCCGTAGAGCAGCACCAACGCCCCGGCGGCGCGGGCGTCGACGGGGATGGTGCGGTCGGTGAGGCAGCGGGACAGCAGCTGCCAGCGATGGTCGTCGCTCATGGTGATGGCTGGTTCGAGCCGCTGCCGAGCGGGGACGTGGAGGTCGCCGGCCAGCTCGACGGGGCGACGGCGGGCCGGCCGTCTCGGCCGGGGTTGGGTTACTTGACTGAGCCCAGCGACAGGCCTTGCACGAGTTTGTCCTGGGCCGAGAAGTCGGCCACGAGTATGGGCAGGGAGACGACGAAGGCAGCGGCGCAGAGTTGGGCGAGGAACAGGCCTTGGCTGGTGACGAAGCTGGTGAGGAAGACGGTGGCGGTTTCGGCGACGGTGGCGGTCAGGACCCGGGCGAATAGCAGTTCGTTCCAGCCGAAGATGAAGCAGATCAGTGCGGTGGCGGCGATGCCGGCATAGAAAGACGTTCTGCGTGTTGATGCAGGGCGTAGGAACGTCCTCCTGATGCGCTTGCGGGCTTGGTGTCCCATCGCAGGAGGAGGACGTTCGTGGGTAACGGTAGCGGCGTGTCCCGTGGTGATCGCAACCGCAACGCGAGGCTGGCCCGGTTGCTGACTCTGGTCCCGCTCTCGAACGCGATCGTCGGCATTGACCTGGCCGATGAGAAGCAGATGGTCGTGGTCACCGACCACGACTCGAGGGTGTTGGCGCGTAAGACGTTCAGGTGTCACGCGTGGGACCTTGGTGCGGCGTTGGACTGGGCGGGAAGGCAGGCGATGGCGAAGGGCTTTGCCGCAGCGACGGTGGCGTGTGAGCCGGCGGGTCACCGGTGGCGGGTCCTGGGTCAGCTGACGGCCGATCGTGGGACGTCGTTCGTGTGCGTGCAGCCGATGCTGACCTGCTGGGCGCGGCGTAGCGAGGACCTGACGTTCGACAAGACCGATAAGAAAGACGCGGTGCTCATCGCTCGGCTCGCGGCGCAGTTGCGCTGCTACGTGCCCGAGACGGTGGATGCGACGTGGGGCCGGCTGCGGCATCTGGGTGCTCGTCGTGCGCAGCTGTTGGTGGAGTCGGGGCGTCAGGTTCAGCAGATGCGGGCACTGTTGGAATGTGTCTGGCTGGCTGCGTTGCAGACCGCGCGGCAGCCGTTTCGGTCCTCGACGTGGACCGCGGCGCTCACCATCGTGGTCAACCGCGACCGTGGTGACCTGGCCCGGACCCGGCGGCTGGGTGCAGCAAGGTGGGAGTCCGCGGTGCGCAAGGAGATCATCCGTCGCGGCCGCACGAATGTTCAGCGACGCCATGACCCATCCGACCGACGCCCAGGTCGCCGCCCACGCCCTCGCCGAGGCGGCCGCCATCGGCGGATACGCCCCGTCCATCTGCAACACCCAGCCGTGGCAGTGGCGGCTGACCACCGACACGCTCGAACTGCGCCTCGCGCCGGAGCGGATCATGCAGGTCACCGACCCGGAAGCCCGCTTGGCGACATTGAGCTGCGGTGCGGCACTGCATCACGCGTACGTCGCACTGCGGGCCCAGGGCTGGCATGCCACCGTGACCCGGGCACCGCGCGACGGCGACCCGGACGTGCTCGCCCGGCTCCAGGCTCCCGACCGGAAACCTGCGGACCCGGCCTCGCTGCGGTGCTTGCGGACCATTCCGTTGCGGCACACGGATCGGCGTCCGATCATCGGTACGCCGGTCGCGGCGGCCGACCTGGCCGCCATCGTCGCAGCGGTGCGCGCCCAGGACACGGAGCTGCACACGTTGCGAGCCGACCAGGTTCTCGAGCTGGCTTCGGCAGTCGAGCACGCGCAACGCAGCGAAGCCGCGGATCCGGCCTGGCTGGCGGAACTCGCTGCGTGGGCGGGCGGCGCCCGTCCGTCCGGGTCCGGTGTTCCCGATGCGGCGATCCCGGACCGCGCCACGCCGACCACGGTGCCGAGTCGCGATTTCGGCCGTCATGGTGACCTGGCGGTCAGTGCAGGACACGACACCGCAGCAGTGTTCGTCATGCTCTACGGCCGCAGCGACGACCCGGCCGACTGGTTGCGTGCGGGTGAGGCGCTGTCCGCCGGTTGGCTCACCGCCACCGACCGCGGCGTCAGCATCGTGCCGTACAGCGCGCCGATCGAGGTGATAGCGAGCCGTCAGGCGATGCGGGCGATGATCGCGAGCGTCGGCCACCCGTACCTGTTGCTGCGCCTGGGCCGCACCGACCCGGCCGCTCTGCTCGCGCCGCACGCGCCCCGGCTGCCCGTCGAACAGATCATCGACCGCGCCTGACGATGTCGGGCCTTCGCCCGCGGCGCCCGGGGCAGCGGGGCGAAGGCGAATCTCCGAAGCGCCACGCTGTGCCAGGCACCTGTCGGTCGGGGGTGGCCGCGTTCACTCGGATAGCGCGTACAGTCAGCGGTGGATCGGTTCGTCAGTATCTTGACGGCCGGCGCCCACCGGGCGCGCTGCCCAAGACCTCGGCAGCCGGACGCGGCACCGCCGCGTTTGAGGGCCGGGCGAGGGCGGAAGAGCCTCGACCCGCACGTTGTCATCGCGATGATCGTGCAGCGGGTCGTCAGCGTCATACCCGCCGCTCGGACTCCGGACGGGCCCGTGCACCAGCCGTTTGTTCCCGTCGGCGTCTCCGCGCCGGCGGCTCAGGGCGACCGCCGGTCCGTGGGAGGTATGACGATCATGACCGTTGCGTCCGTCTATCCGGTGCGTGTGGATGCTCGCCTGGATCCGCACCTGTCCCGTTGGCTGTGGCTGGTGAAATGGATCCTGACCATTCCGCACTACTTCGTCTTGGTCTTCCTTTGGATCGCGTTCGCTGTGCTGTCCGTGGTGGCCTTCTTCGCGATCCTGTTCACCGGCCGGTACCCCCGCCCGATCTTCGACTTCAACCTCGGCGTGCTGCGGTGGGGCTGGCGGGTCAGCTATTACGCCTACAGCGCGCTGGGCACGGACCGATATCCGCCGTTCTCACTGGCTGAGGCCCCCGAATACCCGGCCCAGCTGCATGTGCCCTACCCCGAGCACCTGTCTCGGGGGCTGGTCCTGGTGAAGTGGTGGCTGTTGGCCCTGCCGCATCTGCTGATCGTCGGCGTGCTCGTCGGCGGCGGCGCCTGGTTCGCCATGAACACCGACACCGACAACTACAGCTGGACCGGTGGCGGCCTGATCGGGCTGCTGGTGTTCATCGCCGCGATCGTCCTGGCCTTCACCGGCCGCTATCCGCAGGGCCTGTTCGATTTCATTCTCGGCTTGAACCGGTGGGTGCTGCGGGTCGCTGCGTACACCTCATTGATGACCGACGCCTACCCGCCGTTCCGGTTGGACACCGGCGGTACCGACCCCGCCACCACGGTCATCGCACCGACCGCATAGCCGACCGGGCACGACGAGGCGCGGCTGTTCCGGCTGTCACCGGGGGAGTGCCGGCCGGACCAGCCGCACCGCGGCCGTGTTCGGATCTACCGCCACGCCGGCGTCGACGCCCGCCCACCGGGCCTGGTCCACGCCATGGAGACCTACAGAAACGAGCGATGGTCGTGAGAATTCTCGTCAGCACTGCCAGCAAACACGGGTCGACCCGGGAGATTGCCACCCGTATCGCCGAGGTCCTGCGTGCGGGCCTTCCCGGTGACGCCGTCGTCGATGTGCTTCCGGCCGACGAGATTGATGACGTGACATCCTATGATGCCGTGGTGCTGGGCAGCGCCGTCTATATGGGACGGTGGTTGGAGGGCGCTCGTCAGCTTGCGGCACGGCTCGCGGCGCAGCCGCGGCGAGCGGTATGGCTGTTCTCGAGCGGACCGATCGGTGATCCGCCCAAGCCGGACGAGGAGCCTGCCGAGGTCAGCGACATCGCCATGGCCACGTACGCCCGCGGGCACCGCCTGTTCGCCGGGCGCCTCGACCGGCACCGGCTCGGTTTCGGCGAGAGGGCGGTGGTGGCGACCCTGCGAGTGCCCGACGGCGACTCCCGTGACTGGGACGCGATCGACGCCTGGGGTGCCCAGATTGCAGGTGAACTGAGCGGCGCCACCGCCCGCTGAGGCAGCGAAACGCTGCGCGCGCCTCGACCAGGACCTCGCCGCAGGCAGGCGCAAGGCGAGTCATCCACAAGAAGTCGCGGGGTGCTGGCTGGAACCCCTCCGCCGGGCGGCTACGACCAGGCCGGCGTGCCATCCGGGAGCGCGGCCGAGGGCCGGTGGGCCGATGGTTTCCATCCGGTGCTCGCTGCCGGCGAGGAGCCAGGCGGTCAGTGAGTTGGAGTTCCACATCTCACCGGTACGGCTCTCGTCGCGGCCCCAGACGAGTGCGGGGACGAGCGGCGCCAGCCGTAACACCTCCCGTGCTCGGGTGGCGTCCGCGCTGACGATGCGTGAGCCGGCTACGGCCCCGGCCACGTCGGGAATGGTGCCGTCGCGCCACCGCCTGACCTCGTACCGGAACAGCGCTGAGTTTCTGAGTAAGCGTGAGCCGACCGGGCCTTCGCACACGACTCCGCGATCCGCGGTGCCGCCGCCCAGTACCGGGGTCATCTCGACGACGAAACGGGCCGCACCGAGGCGTACCTGGAGCGCGGAGTGGTAGAGGTCGCGGACTGGCCGATGCTCGTGACGTGCTTGAAGGGCTTCGAAGAGGCGTCCGTTGAGGCGGATGCAGTGGCCGTCGGCGCCGAGCGGCAGCCAGTACAGCGTCACGCTGGCGGGCAGCGATGTGGGGCTGCCCGTGACAACCGGCGTGGCCTCGGAGCGTTCCGGCCGCGACATCATCGGGACTCGATGACCAGCCGGCCTGCCTGCGGCGTCCGGGCCCATCGTGACCGGATCGCGGGAGGTTGTCGTCCTGCTGTCGCGAGGGCGGTGAGCGCCGCCGTGGTCAAGGCGGTCACCACGATGCGTATGGCATCGGAGGCCGGCTCAGATCGGGGGTTGGGGCGGTATCCGGAGCAGGCGTGCCTAGGCCTGTCAGGCGACACCGGAACACGGATCGCCATCAGGAGGTCATTCTTGTCTGTGCGGCAGCGCTGGTTTCACCGTGACATGTCATGCGAGCTCCTTGTGGCGCGGGACACGGAGCGGCGCCGGGCCACCCAGCGTGCCGCTTCGTCGACGCCCCAGACGATGAGCGGGAACGGGGCGATGATCGCGAGTTGGGTTGTGTTGAGTGATGCGGTGCCGAAGATGTGCTGTAGCGGTGGGGCGTAGATGACTGCAGCGGTGAAGAGCAGTTCGAAGAGGATGCCCCAGAGCAGGAGCGGGTTGCTCAGCAGTCCGATGGTGAACAGGGATGCCCGGTCGGTGCGGGCGGCGAACGCGGTGCCGATCTGGCAGGCGACGATCCCGGCGAAGGTGATGGTGGTGGCCTGCAGGTAGGCGTGGTGCAAGGCCGTGCCGGGCCCGGTGGGGTCGCCGGGGTGCCACCCGGCGCGCATGAGGGTGTAGAGGTAGCCGCCCATGACCAGAAGGGCGGACACCCCACCGAGCAGCAGCCACGCGCGTAGCAGCAGCTTGCGGTCGATCACCCCGGTGCGGCGTGGCCGGGGCGGGCGGTCCATCAGGCCCGGCTCGGCCGGCTCGCGGCCCAGTGCCAGCGCGGGCAGCGTCTCGGTGCCGAGGTCGATTGCCAGGATCTGCAGCACCGTCAGCGGCAGCGGAATGGATCCCCCGGACAGGGCGAAGATCAGGAAGGGCACTACTTCGGGTACGGCGTGGGCGAAGATGTAGAGCACGAATTTGCGGACGTTGGCGAAGACGCGGCGCCCGGCGTTGACGGCGGTGACGATGGTGGCGAAGTTGTCGTCGGTGAGGACCATGGTGGCGGCTTCGCGGGCGACGTCGGTGCCGGAGCGGCCCATCGCCACGCCGATGTCGGCGTGGCGCAACGCGGGGGCGTCGTTGACGCCGTCGCCGGTCATCGCCACGATGTTTCCGCCGGCCCGCAGTGCTTCGCAGATCCTTAGTTTCGCCTCCGGTGACGCCCGGGCGAACACGATCTCGTCGTCGCCGGCCACCAGCCGGTCGAGGTCGGCGTCACTGAGCCGGTCGACGTCGTCGCCGGTGACGATGCGGCCGCCGGCCCCGCCGATACCGACCTGATGGGCGATCGCCGCGGCGGTGGGCCCGTAGTCGCCGGTGATGACGTGGATGCGGATGCCCGCGCGGTGGGCGCTGGCGACCGCCTCGGCCACGCCGTCGCGGGCGGGGTCGGCCATCGCGACAAGGCCGAGAAGCGTCAGCTCTGCTTCGGCCTCGTCGCGTCGCATCGGGGCGGGCGCGCCCGCGGGGAGGACCCGATGAGCGACGGCGAGGACTCGCAGGCCGTTGTCGGCATAGCGGTCGATGGTGTGCTGCAGATCGTGTCGGGTCGGCTCGTCCAGGGCGGCGCAGCACGGCAGCACCGTTTCGGGTGCCCCTTTGGTGTGTACGGCCACGACGCCGGCCGTCTCGTCGACGCTGGTCATGCGTTTGAGGTGGGCGTCGAAGTGGAAGATGGTCCGGCGGCCGGCGTCGCGTGCCCCACGAGTGACCGCCACGCCGTGGTGGGTGGCGAGGCGCAGCAGGGCCAGTTCGGTGGGATCGCCGCTGCCGGACGACTGAGCGTCGGTCGGTGTCTGCGCGCTGGTGCAGGCGGCCGCGGCCGCGGCGAGAACCGCCGCACGCGGGTCGTCGACCTTCCCGGTGGCGTCGAGTTCGGTGCCGGGCAGCCATAGTCGGGTGACGGTCATCCGGTTCTCGGTGAGAGTGCCGGTCTTGTCGGTGCAGATGACGGTCGTGGAGCCGAGGGTCTCCACGGCGGAGAGCCGTTTCACGACGGCGCCTTTGCGGGCGAGTTCCCGGACGCCGACGGCCAGGGCGAGGGTGATGATGGGCAGCAGGCCTTCGGGGACGTTCGCGACGATCAGGCCGATGGAGAAGTTGATCGCGGCGCTCCAGCCCAGGCCGGCCCATACCCCGATGGGCAGGAACGCCACGCCGACGGCGACGGCGACGACCGCGATGATCCAGGTGGCCCGGCGTACCTGGGTCTCCAGCGGGCTGGGCTGCGTTTTGCCGCGTTGCGACAGGGCGGCGATGCGGCCGAGTTCGGTGTGCATGCCGATGCGGGTCACGACTGTACTGGCCTCGCCGCCGGTGCAGGTGGTCCCGCTGAATACGAGGTCGTGGGCGTCCAGCAGAGAGCCGGTGATCTCGATGGGCTCGGCGCTGCGGGTGGCGGGCATCGATTCGCCGGTCAGCGCGGACAGGTCGACGGTGACAGCACCGCCGATGATGCGGGCGTCGGCGCTGATCCGGTCGCCTTCCGCGATGATCAAGACGTCGCCCGGCACCAGGTCCCGGGCGGGGATCTCCGCGCGGGCGCCGTCGCGAATCACCTGGGCCGTCGCGGGCAGGAACGCGGCGAGTGCGTCGACGGCGTGTTCGGCCTGCATCTCCTGGACGAAAGCGAAACCGGCGTTGAGCAGGATCACCGCCACCACGGCGACGGCGAGCGCGGGGGTGCCGCCGGCCCAGGCGAGACCGGCGGCGACGGCCAGCAGAATCGCCAGCGGCTGGGTGAACTGCGACAGCAACTCGCCGGGCCAGCGCCGGCCGGTACGCCGGGCCAGTTCGTTTCGCCCGTACACGAGCGATCGCCGGGCGGCTTCGCGACCGGCCAACCCGTGCGGTGAGGTGCGCAGGTCGCGGAACAGCTCGGCGATCGGCTCCCGCGCGTTCACCTCGATACCGGCACTGCCGGCCCCGATGATGCTCGCGGGCGCTGTCGGTGATGCGGTCATCGTTGAGGCCTCTTCACATGCCGGTTGGCGAACGATGCTGACGCGCCCTGGTGCGCGGCCCGTCGTGGGCCTATTCCGGGATGATGACCGTGGGGCACGTGGCGTGCTGGACGCAGTGCTGGCTGACCGAACCGAGCAGCATCCCGGCGAAGGCACCGTGACCGCGGCTGCCGAGGACGATCAGCTCTGCTCCCTTGGCGGCAGCCAGCAGCACCTGCGCTGCCGGCCCTTCGACGACCCGGGTGGTGACCTGTACCGAGTAGTTGTCCCCGCCGTGCACCTGTGCCACCGTCTCGGCCAGAGCCTTCTCGGCGTATCTGATGATGTCGGCGTCGTTGATCCCGGTGGGCAACCACCCGTAGGCGTAGGCGTACATGGGCGGCACCTGCCACACGGTGACGGCCTCGACGGTGGCGCCGGTCAGCCGCGCATGGGCGAGCGCCCATCGCAGCGCTTCTCTGGAGCCGGCGGAGTTGTCGACGCCGACGACGATGCGGTGG
The DNA here is from genome assembly GCF_040689425.1 of Actinoplanes sp. NPDC051475. Classification (NCBI taxonomy): domain Bacteria; kingdom Bacillati; phylum Actinomycetota; class Actinomycetes; order Micromonosporales; family Micromonosporaceae; genus Actinoplanes; species Actinoplanes sp. NPDC051475. The sequence continues at coordinate 1,341 of NZ_JBFAZZ010000033.1, read as the reverse complement.
TCGTGGACCTGTTCCTGATTGATCATGACGAACTCCGGAGATGAGGAACCCGCCGCTCGACAGGGCGGGCTCGATGAAGGCGGCGGCATCGGCGAGATAGGGCACGCATCGGCGTGCGCGGTCCGGGCAGGCGGAACGCGCACGCCGAGCGGGTCTACGTCAGCCAGGTGTGGCGTTGCACGAGCGGGATCGCCGCCCACCGGCGGCCGAATCCCCAGGTGTTTCCGGCGCTGAGTAGGGCCAGGACGACCAGCACGGCGGCGTAGACGAGGTGGTCGTCCATGAACGGGTTGGTGTCCGGCGGGAGGACAGCGGTCCACATCATCACGGTCAGCAGGGCGCCGGCGGCTGCGGCGATCCGCATGCCGATGCCGAGGATCAGCGCTGCGCCGATGCCGAGCAGGGCGGCCATGAACAGCCCGTCGACGACGACGTTCCCGGCGATCGAGTGGTAGAAGCCGGCGAACGGGCCGGTCGCGGCCTTGCCGAGGAACCCCGCGGTGGGGCTGCCGCCGTCCAGCCACGCGTTCGCGGCGGGAGTGCTCCGCCCGAGACCGAACAGTTTGTCGAGGAAAGCCCACAGGAAAACCCAGCCCAGCGCTAGCCGGATGCCGGCCAGCAGGTACCGCGTCGCGGTGGCCGTCGTCCCGGTCACCGAACGCGCGGTGTCCGGCACGACAGCGATGCCGGCCTGGTGTCTTGCGCCCCGTTCCGGCCGTTCCGTGGTGGTCAAGCGAGAGGACTTGTGATCGTTGGCGATGTTGATCATCGCACTCACATTCCTTCGAATGCTCATGACGCAGGTTCCGCGACGCGTCCAGCACGCCCGACGGATCGATCGGATAGCGGCGCCACCTACTCAGGGCGACAGCCGTGCTCCAGTACGGGCTCCGAGGCCGTTCGAGGACGCGTCGACCACAGCAGGATCCACGATCGGTGGGAGATGTCGAAGGCGGCAGCGGACTCAACGGCCACCGGGTCCCGGGCGACACTACGACCGTACGCGCATTTCGCCGGGCCTGCCGAACCAGCCTGACGCCGCGTGCCGCCGGGTGTCGTGAACAGGCGTAGGGTCTGAGGTGTCGCCCTGGACCCTGGTGGCCTGGTAGTTGGCCGCTGTGGATGTCTCGGCGTTTCTTCGCCTCCGCAGCGATCAAGTGCGTTTCGAACGCGGACCGTTCTCGGGCACGACAATCTGGCTGCGGCCGAAGTCTGGATCTTCACCATGTGGTACCTGTGGATCGTTCTCATCGTTCTGTTGCTCCTGGCCTTGGCCTCGCTCGCCGTGAAGGTCGTCAAGCAGTACGAGCTCGGAGTCCTGTTCCGCCTCGGCAAGGTCAT
>NZ_JBFAZZ010000032.1:0-42230 GCF_040689425.1 Actinoplanes sp. NPDC051475 | reverse complement strand
GTGGCCATGCACTACCGCCGCGCGCGCTGAATCGCCGGAGGCCATCGCCGCCAGCTCACCGGCAGCGCGGCGTCCTCCTCGCGCTCGCCGCGCAGTGAGTTGCCCCTCGAACGTGCCGCCGGTGTAGGTCGCCTTGACCCCGACCTTGTAGCTGCCCGGGGCCATGCCGGTGACATCGATACGCACGGCGGCGAAGTCGTCGACACCGACGGGCAGGTTCGGTGTGCTCCGACAGCCCGGTCACCCCGTTCGCCGAGGAGACGGAGCCGGTGATCGTCACGGTTCCCGAGCGGATCGAGCCCTGACCCGTACGCGTTCGCGCAGGCCGATGAGACCGGCGTCTTTTCACAAACGTTTCGAAGGAGTTCAATGGAGTTACGTTCGGCGACGATGCGGTAGCAACCGTGCAGGGCCGGGCTTGAGGTGCGGGGCCGGGCTTGAGGTGCGGGGCCGGGCCTCAGCCGTGCACGATCTGGCTCTCTCGCGGCGGCCCGCCTTCCGGCGGCCGCCTAGGGCAACGCTTCGGGCAAGGAGCGCGGATGGCAAGCATCGCCCAGACGTCAGCCAGCGACGAGGCCGAACGCGAACGGCGGCAGCCGCTGCTCGGCCACGGAATGATTCTGCTGTTCGTGGCCCTGATCGGGTGCTTCACGGCCTGGGGCGTGGCGCAGGATCTGACCACGCCGATGGTGGCGGGCTTCAAGCGCATCTTCGACATGAGCACGTTCCAGGCGTCGCTCGTCCAGCTGGCGTACTTCGGCGCGTACTTCCTGTTGGCGCTGCCGGCGGCCTTCATCAACCAGCGGTTCGGCTACAAGACCGGCATCCTCACTGGACTCGGGCTCGCCGCGCTCGGCGCGTTCCTGTTCTATCCCGCGAGCAAGATCATGACCTACGAGGCATTCCTCGTGGCGCTCTTCGCGATGGCCGCCGGCTGTTCGATCCTGGAGACGTCCGCGAATCCCTACGTCATGTCGCTGGGCCCGGAGCCGACCGCGACCCGCCGGCTGAACCTCGCGCAGGCGTTCAACCCGGTGGGCACCAACATCGGCGTGCTCCTCGCCGCCACGCTCATCCTGCCGAAGCTCGCCGACCCGGTGGACATCTCGTCGCTGACACCGGCCGAGCTGCACACCATCCGGGCGGGGGAGCTCGGCGCCGTGATGGCCCCGTACCTGGGACTGGCCTTCCTGCTGGTCCTCATCGCCGTCGCGATCGCGAGCCAGAAGGCGCCGCCCATCGTCGAGGAGTTCCCCGACGCCGGCCCGTACGAGGGTGGCACCACGGGCCTGTTCCGGGTGCTGTGGCGCACCAGGCGATACCGCTACGGCGTGATAGCCCAGTTCGCGAACGTCGCGGCCCAGGTCTGCACCTGGACCTACCTGATCCAGTACGTGGAGCAGGCACTGCACGGCAGCCTCCAGAAGGGCGGCTTCTACCTGCAGTTGAGCCTGCTCGTCTTCCTCGGCTCCCGGTTCCTGATGACCTGGGTCATCGGCCGGATCCGCGCCACCAAGGTGCTCGGCGCACTGGCCTTCCTGGCCGTCCTGCTGTGCGCGTTCGCGATGGTCAGCCCGAACATGGCGGGCGTCATCGCGGTGGTCAGCCTCTCCTTCTGCCTGTCGCTGATGTTCCCCACGATCTACGGCGTCGCCCTGCACGGGCTGGGGCCGGCCACGAAGTTCGGTGCCGCCGGACTGGTGATGGCGATCGTGGGCGGTGCGATCATGCCGCTCGTGCAGGGCAAGCTCGTCGACGAGACGAGCGCCGCCATCTCGTTCATCGTCCCCGCCGTCTGCTTCGCGGTCGTCGGGCTCTACGCCCTCTACGACCTCAGGGCACCGAACACCGTCGCCGGGAGCGTGGCATGAGCGCCCGGCGCCGCGCGGCGGCGGCCGTCGCGCTGATGATGATGGCGGTGAGCGCCTGCGGTGGCGACAAGCCGACCAGTGCCGACGCGGCCACGCAACAGCTCGAGGTCATGTCGTGGTGGACATCCGGATCCGAGGCTGCCGCGCTGGACACCCTGCTGACCGCCTTCGGCCGGGCGAATCCCGGCGTCGACCCGGTCAACGCGGCGGTGGCCGGCGGCGCCGGCTCGCAGGCGATCGTCGCGCTGGCCAAGCGGCTGCAGAAGGGCGACCCGCCCGATGTCTGGCAGACGTTCGCCGGGAAGTCGGTCCAGGGCTACGCCGACCGCGGCGCCGTGCGCGACGTGACGTCCGTCGTCGACGGCGGTGCGCTGCGCACGACCATGCAGCCGGTGATCCTGCGGTCGCTCCTGCGCGACGGCAAGCCATACGGGATTCCGACGGGTGCGCATCGCAGCAACGTGCTGTGGTTCAACACCGCGCTGCTGAAGAAGGCGGGCGTCTCGCCGCCGTCGGATGACTACCCGCTCGCCGCGTTCCTCGCCGACCTGGAGAAGGTCAAGGCCGCCGGCTCCACCGCCCTGTGCCTGGGCGGCAGGGACCCGTTCACGACGGTGGAGTTGTTCGAGAACACCCTGCTCAGCACCATCGGGGTGAGCGGCTGGCAGAGCATGGCCGACGACGATCTCAACTGGCGCAGCGGGCGGGTTCGGGCGGCGCTGACGTCGTTCGGCGAGCTGCTCGCCTACGCCGACCCCGAGGCGAACGGGCTGACGTGGGACGCGGCGACGAAGAAGCTGACGGCCGGCGGGTGCGCGTTCGAGACCATGAACGACTCCGCATACGGGGAGCTGGTGGCCGGCGGCGCCCAGGAGGGTAAAGACTTCGGTGCCGTCGCCTTCCCCGGCACCCGCGACAGCTTCCTCGCGGTGGTCGACGTCTTCGTCGCGGCGAGCAAGGCCAGGAACGCCAGGAACGCGCTCGCCTTCCTGAGCGGCATCAGCGAGCCGTCCACACAGATCGCCTTCAGCACGGCGAAGGGCTCGGTGCCCGTGCTGCGCAACGTCGACGTCTCGTCGTTGCCGGCGTACCAGCAGAGCTCGTCGAGGAGCCTCTGGAACTCGCCGGTGCTGCTGTCCGTGGCGCACGGCGAGGCGATGAGTCCGCAGTTCCAGGAGGGCTTCTACGACGCCGTGTCGACCTACGTCCGCACGCGCGACCCGGACGCCTTCGCCGACGCCCTCACCAACGCCGTCTCCCGCGACAAGATCCCGCCGCGCTGAGTCGCGGCGGCCATCCGACCCGCGCCCCGGGCGTCCGGCGCGGGCCGCGTCGTCATGCCGCCGCCTCCCGCAGCTCGGCGAACGCCTCGGCCAGCGTGTCCACCGGGTAGTGCGCGTTGAGCCCGCTGGGTTACACCGGCACGCCCGATCGGCTCCTCCTGCGGGCCCATCGCGGCCTTCGGGCGAGCGAACGCCGCCCGGTACGCCGTCACGCCCAGCGCCGCCAGATATCGGGGTGAACCGCCCCGGGTTCGGTAGCGGCTAGATGGGTTGGGATGTCGCCTCGTTGAGGCGGGGTTCGGTGGGGTGGTGCAGAGCTTCGAAGTCGGCTGGTGGCAGGTCCGCCGCGCTGCTGTGCAGGCGGCGGTGGTTGTACCAGTCGACGTACTCCAGGGTGGCGATCTCGACCTGGTCGCAGGTCCTCCACGGCCCGTGAGGTTTGATCAGTTCGGTCTTGAACAGCCCGATCGTGGACTCGGCCAGAGCGTTGTCGTAGGCATCCGCGACCGTGCCGACTGACGCGTCAACGCCGGGCCATCGCGAGGCGTTCGGTGAAGGCGATCGACGTGTATTGACTGCCCGCGTCGTGGTGATGGATCAACCCGGACAGGTCGGTGGCGCCGTGCCGGGCACGAGCCCAGATCGCCATCTCCAGCGCGTCGAGGACCAGGGCGGTCTTCATGCTGCTCGCGGCGCGCCAGCCCAGGATCCGCCGGGAGTACACGTCGATCACGAACGCGACGTAGACCATGCCGGACCAGGTCGGCACGTAGGTGAAGTCGGCGACCCACAACCGGTTCGGCCGGTCTGCGCTGAACCGACGCTGCACCAGATCCGCCGGCCGCGCCGCGTGCTGGTCCGCGATGGTGGTGCGGCGGGTCTTGCCCCGCACGACACCGCGCAGGCCAAGCTGACGCATGAGCCGTTCGACGGTGCACCGGGCCACCTCGACGCCCTCACGGTTCAAGGCCAGCCACACCTTCCGAGCGCCGTAGACGCCGTAGTTATCTGCATGGACACGGCGGATCTGCTTGGTTAACCGCGCGTCGCGGCGGGCCCTGACAAACGGCAGCCGCCGGCAGGCAGCGCGGTAGGTGCTGGACGCGATCGGCCACCCGAACGAGGTCAGAGCCTGGCAGATCGGCTCGACGCCGAACAGGTGCTTGTGCTCGTCGATGTAGGTCACGAGCGTTGCTGTGGCCGGTCGAGCTCGGCCGCGAAGAAAGCCGACGCGCTCTTGAGGATCTCGTTGGCGCCGCGCAGCTCTGCGTTCTCGCGGCGCAGCCGCTTCAATTCAGCGGACTCGTCCGTGCTCACCCCGGCGCGAGGGCCGGTGTCGACCTGGGCCTGGCGGACCCATTTCCGTAGCGTCTCCGCGGTGCCGACGCCGAGCTTCTGGGCGACCGCGGTGATCGCGGCCCAGTCGGACTCGTAGTTCGGTCGCACCTCGGCGACCATCCGCACCGCCCGCTGACGCAGCTCGGCGGGGTACGGGGAAGGGCGTGACATGACTCGATCCTCCACAAGAGGTCGGGCCGATATCAAACCCGAGGCGGTTCAAAACGACGCTTCATGATGACCCGTCCTTGTGCCGGGTGCTGACTGTTCGCACCTTCAGCACACCGCTTCCGCCTGTCGGGCAGTAGGGCTGGAGGACAGGCGGCCGCGGGCCTTTCGACTTGCACTGAACGGTGGGTCTGTCGGCCCTGACGGTGTCTGCAGACATCGTCATAGTTTGGCCTTGAGGACCGTGATGGACTCAGCAACGGACGAGGAGCCGAGATGAGCGTGTTCAGAAGAGGCCTATGTGCGACAGGACGGCATTCCGGGCGGTGGTCGTACCCCGGCAGCCGCTGCGAGATGGTCCGGACGTGCGACGTCTGCGGTGAGACCGAGGAGGTCACCCGGCACACGTGGGGCGAGTACGCCTACGCCGATGCTGATCGGTGCGGCCAGTGCCGTCGGTGCGAACGGTGCGGCGCGACGGAAACCCGGACCGCGCACGAGTGGGGACCCTGGCTGTATCTGAACACCGAATTCAACTCACCGCAGGTTCGCACTTGCCGCCGGTGCCACACAGCCGAAAGGACCGCTCCCACGATGCGCTGACCGCAGCCGGGCCGCCTGGCAGTTGCAAGTCGCGGTTACTCCATCCGGTGACTGGTCAGCGAGATCCGGTCGCAGGTCAGCAACGAAGCCGCGCACTGTCGACAAGCCGAAGACACTGAACGACGCCATGGCTGGCCACCTCGCGGTACGGGTGCGAGGCCCGGTGGCGGGCGGGCCTCGCACGAGCCGTCATGCCAGAATCGTTCCTGCGGTGAGCATGTTCCGATCGTCGAAGTCGAACGTGAGTTCCTCGACGACCCCGACGACCCCGACGACCCCGGCGATCTGCCGGGTGAGGCGGGCGATCAAATCGGCTGTGGACCAGCGGTCCACGCGCCCGGACAGCGTCACCACACCCTCGCTCACCTCGACGGTGATCGACTGCGCCACGTCGGCGGCGAAGGCGAGGACACCGGAGGCGATGTCCGCGCGAAGCTCGTCGTCCGGACGCAGGTGCACCTTCAGCAAGTCGCCGCGGGTGACGATGCCGACGAGCCTCCGGCCGGGGTGCTCATCAGTTCGGCGGCGGTTCCGGCGAGCGCCTTGGCCCGGTCCGTCCGGCGGCGGCGCCGCTCGAACAGGCGGGGCTCCTCCTCACCGGCGTACTCGATCTTGCGGAGCAGGTCCGCCTCGGACACCATGCCGGTCACGCGCCGGAAGTCGTCGACGACCGGTACGGCGCTGAAGTGCCGGCCGACCAGCAGGTCGACCAGTTCGCGGTAGGAGGCGGTCGGCGGCACAGACACCACCTCCTGGGTCATCACATCGTTGACGGTCCAGGTCTTCATCACTGCCTCCTGATGCTCACCTCAGACGCTACGGGAGTCGGCGCGCGACGGGTCAGGGCCGAAGGGCCCGGCGTCGCGGGACGCGCCGAGCCGCTCCGCGCGTTGCTTGATGCCGAGCAGCATCCGGCGTTCCATGACGAGGCTGCCGGGCGTCATCACCAGGTCGTAGAGGAACCGGCGGATCCGCCCGGCGCCGGGGATTCTGATCCGGTTGCGGCTGATCAGCCGCGTCCCGCCGGTCTCCGGGCGCAGCGCGAAGGTCCATACCCAGGCGCCGTCGGTGGAGCGGATCGCCAGGGTCCGCTCCGCGTCGCAGATCTCCACCCGCATGTCGGGTCCCGTCGTGCCCAGCGGCAGGACGTCGCCGACTTCGAGCTGCTGGAACTGCGGGAGGATCTCGTCGGCGCTGTGCATGTTCAGGCCGAACAGGTTCTCGATCCAGTCGTAGGTGTAGGCGCCGCCGCGGCCGCTGCCCATCTGCACCAGCCAGGGCCAGACAGCCGCGGGCGTGGCGGCGATGGTGATCGCGCGGGTGGAGATCAGGCCGGCGTCCGGCAGGAGGTCGTCGCCGGCGAGGGGGCCGGCCGCTTCCCCGGGCGTGGCGCCCCAGGTCAGCAGCCGGCGGCGGACCGGCGGTGAGGAGGTCACGGCCGCCGCCGTCAGAACGGCGGCGGCGAGCAGTGTGGGTGTTTTCATCGTGACAGCACCACTTTCAGGGCGCCGGAGCGTGCCGGATCGGCGAAGACGTCGTACGCCGCCATGAACTCCTCGAGGCCGAATCGATGCGTGACCATGTGCCCGAGGTCGAGTTGCCCGGCGACGAGCATGTCGAGCAGCTTCGGCGTCGACGACGTGTCGACCAGGCCGGTGGTGATCGTGACGTCACGGATCCACAGGTCTTCCAGGTGCAGCGTGGCCGGCTTGCCGTGCACGCCGATGATCGCGACCCGGCCGCCGGGCCGCACCAGCGTCGCGCACAGCTCGAAGGTCTGCGGGGTACCGACGGCCTCCATCGCCACGTCCGCGCCCAGCCCGCCGGTCAGCGCCTGCACGACGGCCAGCGGATCCTCCGCACCGGCCACCACTGTCGTGTCGGCGCCGAACATCTTCGCCGCCTGCAGCCGGCTCTCCGCCTTGTCGACCACGACGATGTGGGCGGGTGAGAAGAGCCTCGCGGTCACCACGGCCGCCAGTCCGATCGGTCCAGCACCGACGATCACCACGGTGTCGCCCGGGCGTACCCGGCCGTTGAGGACGCCGACCTCGTACGAGGTCGGCAGGATGTCGGCGAGCAACACGGCCGCCTCGTCGCTGACCTGCTCCGGCAGCTTGTACGTCGACAGGTCGGCGAACGGGATCCGCGCGTACTGCGACTGCACGCCGTCGACGAGGTGACCGAGGATCCAACCGCCGCCGCCACGGCACTGCCCGTACACGCCCTCCCGGCAGTAGCGGCAGATCCCGCAGGCGGAGATGCACGACGCCAGCACCCGGTCTCCCGGTGTCAGTCCGGCGACGCCACCGCCCACCTCGACGACCGTGCCGACAGCCTCGTGGCCGAGCACCCGGCCGGATGTCACCTCGGGCACGTCGCCGCCGAGGATGTGCAGGTCCGTACCGCAGATCGTGACGGCGTCGACCCGGATGACCGCGTCACGCGGGTCCTGGATCCGCGCATCGGGAATCTCTTTCCAGGACCGGACTCCCGGCCCGCCGTAGACAAGCCCCTTCATAACCGGCTCCTTTCGCTGTCGTCACCTCCACCCTCGTCCTGTCGGGACCTCTCGAGTAGGGACGTCCGGCCCTACAGGGCAGGCCGTCGGCCGGGCTACCAACGAGGAAAGAGAAGGGGTGCGACCGCGATGACCGGATACGTCTACGACTTCATCGAGGGCAACAAGGACCTCAAGGACCTGCTCGGCGGCAAGGGCGCCAATCTCGCCGAGATGACCGGGATGGGGTTGCCGGTGCCGCCCGGCTTCACCGTCACCACCGAGGCCTGCCGTGAATACCTACGCACCGGCACCATGCCCGCCGGCCTGCTGAGCGAGGTGGAGCACCACCTGCAGCTCATGCAGACCCGGATGGGCAAGACCTTCGGCGACGCCCACGATCCGCTGCTGCTGTCCGTGCGCTCGGGCGCGAAGTTCTCCATGCCCGGAATGATGGAGACGATCCTCGACGTCGGCCTCAACGACGCGAGCGTCGCCGGCCTCGGTCGCCAGAACGGCGACGAGCGGTTCGCCTGGGACTCGTACCGGCGGCTCATCCAGATGTTCGGCAGGACCGTCTTCGATGTGCCCGGCGGGGCCTTCGAGACCGAACTCGCCGCAGCCCGGGCCACCGCCGGCGTCGCCACGGACGCCGAGCTGAGCACGGCCCAGCTGCAAGATGTGGTGTACGCGTACCAGAAGGTCTTCCAGGAACACACCGGCCGCGACTTTCCGCAGGCAGTGCACGAGCAGCTGTTCCTCGCGATCGGGGCGGTGTTCCGGTCGTGGAACGCCGAACGCGCGATGCTCTACCGCCGGCAGGAGCGCATCCCGCAGGACCTGGGCACCGCGGTCAACGTCATGGCCATGGTCTTCGGCAATCGGGGCGAGAGCTCCGGCACGGGTGTGGCCTTCACCCGCGACCCGGCCACCGGGCGCCGCGGCGCCTACGGCGACTACCTGCGCAACGCCCAGGGCGAGGACGTGGTCGCCGGCATCCGCAACACCGTGAGCCTCGGCGAGCTGGCCACGATCGACCCGGTGAGCTACCGGCAGTTACTGTCGATCATGCAGCGCCTGGAGCAGCGCTACCGCGACCTGTGCGACATCGAGTTCACCATCGAGAACGGCAAGCTGTGGATGCTGCAGACCCGCGTCGGCAAACGCACCCCGGCCGCCGCCTTCGTCATCGCCACGCAATTGGTCGACGAGGGCACCATCAGCCTCGACGAGGCGCTGCAACGGGTCTCCGGCGAGCAACTCGCCCAGTTGATGTTCCCCAGCTTCGACACCGACGCCGCTCCCCCGCCGCTCACCGTCGGCGTTCCCGCGTCTCCGGGTGCAGCCGTCGGCGCGATCGTCTTCGCCTCCGCCGCCGCGGCCGCGGCCACCGGGCCCGTGATCCTGGTACGCCGCGAGACCAACCCCGACGACCTGCCCGGCATGATCGCCTCCCAGGGCATCCTCACCTCGCGCGGCGGCAAGACCTCGCACGCTGCCGTGGTCGCCCGTGGAATGGGCAAGACCTGTGTCTGCGGCGCCGAAGAGCTCCGCATCGACGGCGACTCGGTCACGGTGGCCGGCCGCACCCTGCACGCCGGAGACGTCATCTCGATCGACGGCACCACGGGCAAGGTGTACCCGGGCGCCGTCCCGGTGCGGCCCTCGCCGGTCGTACGCTACTTCGAGGGTGAACTGAGCGCCCATGGCGACCCGCTGCTGGCGGCGGTGGAGCGGTTGATGACCCACGCCGACCACAGCGCCCGGCTGGCGGTGCACGCCAACGCCGACACGGCCGCCGACGCCGCCCGCGCCCGCCGTTTCGGTGCCACCGGCGTCGGTCTGTGCCGCACGGAGCACATGTTCCTCGGCGACCGCCGGCAGCTCGTCGAGCGGCTGATCCTGGCCGACAGCGAGGCGGAGCGGGACGAGGCCCTCGCAGCGCTGCTGCCCCTGCAGCGCAACGACTTCGGGGACCTGCTCGCCGTCATGGACGGCCTGCCGGTGACGATCCGGCTGATCGACCCCCCGCTGCACGAGTTCCTGCCGCCGTTGGAGGAGCTCACCGCACGGGTGGCCCGGGCGGAGGCGCTCGGTGAGGACCCCGGCCACGACGGCACGCTGCTCGCGGCGGTGCGCCGGATGCACGAGCAGAACCCCATGCTCGGCCTGCGCGGCGTACGCCTCGGCCTGGTCGTGCCCGGCTTGTTCGCCATGCAGGTCCGGGCGATCGCGCAGGCCGCGGCGGCGCGGGTCGCCGACGGCGGCGACCCGCGGCCGGAGATCATGGTCCCGCTGGTCGGCGCGGTCCAGGAGTTGGAGACGGTACGGGCGGAAGCCGAGTCGATCCTGGCCGGCGTGCCGGGCGCGCCCCCGATCCGGATCGGCACCATGATCGAGGTGCCGCGCGCGGCCCTGACCGCCGGGCAGATCGCCACCGCTGCGGAGTTCTTCTCGTTCGGTACCAACGACCTGACCCAGATGACGTGGGGCTTCTCCCGCGACGATGTGGAGGGCGCCTTCTTCGGCCGCTACCTCGCATTGGGCATCTTCGCGGCATCGCCGTTCGAGACCATCGACGTCGACGGCGTGGGCGAACTCGTCCACATCGCCGTCGACCGCGGCCGCGCCGTCCGGTCCGGCCTCACCGTGGGAGTCTGCGGCGAGCACGGCGGCGACCCCGCCTCGGTTCGGTTCTTCCACGACGCCGGCCTGGACTACGTGTCCTGCTCACCGTTCCGCGTACCTGTCGCCCGGCTCGAGGCCGGACGGGCCACGACCCGAGCGACCGGCTCGGACAGCCGATAGGAGGCCGTCATGCTTACCACCACGGAGAACCGGACACCGGCCACGGTGACGCCGGTGCGCCGAGGCGACCGGGAGATCGGCGCCTACATCAACGGGCGGTTCGTGCCGGCCGTGGATGCCACCGCCGTCTCGCTGGCCGCGCTGACCGCCGCGGCGGTGACCGGCGCCGGGCTGTCGATCGGCCTGGCGCTGCGGCGGCGCCCCGCGATCGGCGCGGTGACCATGGGCCCCGGGGGCTGGATCAGCCTCAAGCGCACGACCCGCCCGCCGCTGCGCGCCGCCCGGCCATGGTGGGCTCACCTGCTCCGCGCCCATCGGCTGGCCGAGGAGTAGTGACGGTCCTGCCCACGGGGACCTCCGATCTCGATGGCTGATCACCCGGGCTCATGCACCATCCCGGGGTCCGACGATCCTGGCCACCGGCCCCGCCTGTCGGCATGCCGGTACCGGATCCGATCGGCGACACGGCGCAGTGTCCCCCGGACGCGCCGCGCGTCGTGTCGTCGCGCCGGTCCAGCCGTCCTGCATCCTGACCCCGCATCACGAACGCAGGAGAGACAGTTGCCACATCCGCGACCGGACACCAATGAGATGGTCATCGTCCACCGGGTGTTCCGCCGCGAATTCCGCCTGGCGCCCGCGCTGGTGCGCGGCGTCGCGCCCGGTGACGCCCGCCGGTCCGCCACCGTGGCGGCCCACTGCCGCTGGCTCACCGGCGCACTGCACCACCACCACAGCGACGAGGACGAACTGCTGTGGCCCTGGCTGGTCGCCGAGGCGCAGCCTTGCGCCGAGGTCACCGCCCGGATGCAAACCCAGCACGAGCACGCCGCCGCCCTGCTCGCAGCCGCCGACGAGCTGCTCGGGCCGTGGGCCGCAACCGCAGACCCGGCGACCCGTGACCAGCTCGCCGACGTACTGGAACGCCTGCACCCGGTACTGGAGGAACACCTGGACGATGAGGAGGCAACGGTGCTGCCACCGGTGGCCGAACACCTCACCGTCGCCCAATGGGCTGAACTCAGCCGGCGAGGACGCCGGAGCATGCCGCTCCGCAAGGGCTTGCTTTTCGTGGTGATGATGTTGCAGGACGCCACACCCGGCGAACGGGCCGGCCTGCTGCACCAGATGCCATCCCCGGTGCGGCTGCTGATCCGCTGGTACGCCCGGCCGGCCCACCGGCGGTACCTGACCCGGCTGTGCGCCTCCAGTGGCGATCCGGCTCCGCCGCCGGGCTGAGCACGGAGGCCGCTGCGCCCGGCCCGAGGGCCGGCTACTCAGGGGCTGGGACCTCCAGCCGGATCCCGATACAGCGCTCGCCCGGCCCGAGTTGAGCAGCCGCTGACCTCCGTCACCATCTGCACATGACGGATGCAGCCTGCTCGCGGCGCCGAAGCATTTCGACGCTATCGAGGTCGAGCTCGCCGGCCGCCCCCGGATCCGTCTCGTTCTGATTTGTGAATGGCTGCTAGCGGCGACGACAAGATCGCGCCCGTACCTGGAGGTCCCGGACGGTCCGTACCGGCCGGGACCTCTGGCCCTGACCAGTCGCCGCGGGCCAGGGAAGGCTGGAGGCAGACGAGGACGGCCCATGGCCACTGCAGGCCACGATGCCTGGCGCGGTTTCCGCGGCACCGGCTGGCGCGAGACGATCGGCGGGTTCATCCACGACAACATCGAGCCGTACGCCGGCGGGCCGGAGTTCCTGACCGGGCCGACGCACCGCACCGAGCGGATCTGGCAGCGGCTGCAGCGGATGTTCGTCGAGGAGCGCCGCCGCGGAATCTACGACGTGGACACCCACACGCCGTCGACGATCACCTCGCACGAGCCGGGTTACCTCGACCGCGACCACGAGCTCATCGTTACCGTTCCGGCGGCGGCCTCGTCGTCGGTGACGCGGGGTACGGCAATGGACTCACCGGTCAACGAGGACTCGTCGAAGGTCGCACGCTGTGCTTCGTTCAGCCGTACATCGGCCGGGACGACGTCGCCTGCCTCGAGTCGTACAAGATCATCGCGGACGAGGTCAGCGGCCGGCAGGATCACGTCTCTGCCGTCCCTGACGACACGGGCTGTCGGGGCGGCGAGGCGGTCGAGCGCCGCTATCGCGGAGTCGGCGCGGACCTCCTGGATCACGCCGATCAACGTGTTGACGGTGACGACCAGGACGATGACCGCGGTGTCCGGCAAGTCACCGAGAAGAGTCGTGATCACCGCGGCGACGAGAAGGAGGGCGATCAACGGGTCGGCGAGTTGTCGCCCGATCCGGCCGACGAGGCCGCGAGGTATCGGTGCGGCCACTGTGTTGGGACCCTCTGATACGAGCCGCGCCATCGCCTCCTCGGCGGTGAGTCCTCGATCCGCCGGCGCTGTTGTCGTTCCCACGATGCCCCTTCCGCGTCGGTTCCACGTCCAGGGTCGGGCAGTTCCCGCCCGGCGTTGAGGGCCGAAGGGCCCGGATGGCCGTGTCTGTTGCCTCCGCCGTCTGGCCGCCCGCGGAGCAAACCTCCGGCGGGCGTGAGGGGCCGTGACGCCCGGCCGGGAGGTCGTCGACCGTCGGGCCCTTTGCGGCCGGGACCCGGCCCGGGTAGGAAGGACACATGATCCGTGTCTTCCTGCTCGACGACCACGAGGTGGTCCGTCGCGGCCTCGCCGACCTGTTGCACGCCGCCGGGGACATCGAGGTGGTGGGCGAGTCGGGCTCGGCGCAGGAGGCGGCTCGGCGGATCCCCGCGCTGCGGCCCGACGTCGCGGTCCTCGACGCCCGGCTGCCCGACGGCAACGGCATCGACGTGTGCCGGGACGTGCGCGCGGTCGACTCGTCGATCAAGGGATTGATCCTCACCTCGTACGAGGACGACGAGGCGCTGTTCGCCGCGATCATGGCGGGGGCGTCCGGGTACGTGCTCAAGCAGATCCGCGGCACCGACCTGGTCGACGCCGTACGCCGGGTGGCCGGCGGGCAGTCGCTGCTGGACCCGGCGGTGACCCAGCGGGTGCTGGAGCGCATCCGCAACGGCGTGGAGCAGCCGCCCGAGCTTGCGTCCCTCACGGACCAGGAGGGCCGCATCCTGGAGCTCATCGCCGAAGGGCTGACGAACCGGGAGATCGCCGGCCGGATGTTCCTGGCGGAGAAGACGGTCAAGAACTACGTCTCCAGCCTCCTCGCCAAGCTCGGCCTGGAACGACGCACCCAGGCGGCGGTGCTCGCGACCCGTCTGCTCGGTGAGCGGCCGCACCGCTGAACGGCTCGCCGGCTCGCCGGCCGTCGGGGGTGTTGCCGGTGCGGGCGCCGTAGACGACGTTCGAGGTGATGGTCAGCACCGACAGGCTCGGCTCGGCGCCGCGGTAGGCCGGCTGCCGGCGGATCTTGGCCCATGAACCGTTCGACCAGGTCGACGGCGATGGCATCGGCTCGGTCGTCGTTGTTGCCGAAGGTCGGGAACTCGCCGTCGATGCCGTAGTCGACGATCAGGCCGGTCTCGTCCCGCATCGCCTTGACCTGGGCGGACTTGATGGCGCTGAGGCTGTCCGCGGCGACGGACAGCCCGGCGATGCCGGTGGCCAGGAACCGGTGCACGGGGTAGTCATGCAAGGCCATCTCGAGGCGTTCGTAGGCGTACTTGTCGTGCATGTAGTGGATGACGTTGAGCGCGTCGACGTACGTCTTGGCGAGCCAGTCGAGCGTCCGGTCGTAGGCGGCCATCACCTCGTCGTAGTCGAGGACGTCGGCGGTGACGGGTGCGGCGGCGGGGGCTACCTGTTCGCCGGTCATCTCGTCTCGGCCGCCGTTGATCGCGTACAGCAGGGCTTTGGCGAGGTTGGCGCGGGCGCCGAAGAACTGCATGTCCTTGCCGACACGCATCGCCGAGACGCAGCATGCGATCGCGGTGTCGTCGTTGTAGGCCGGGCGGATGAGCTCGTCGTTCTCGTACTGGATCGAGCTCTGGTGTCGATCGAGACCTGCGCGCAGAACCGCTTGAAGCCCTCCGGTAGTCGCGGTGACCAGAGCACGGTGAGGTTGGGTTCGGGCGCGGGGCCGAGGTTGTAGAGGGTCTGCAGGTATCGGAAGCTGGTGCGGGTGACCAGCGACCGGCCGTCGCAGCCGATGCCGCCGAGAGCCTCGGTGACCCAGGTCGGGTCGCCGGAGAACAGCTGGTCGTACTCCGGGGTGCGCAGGAACCGGATGATCCGCAGTTTGATCACGAAGTCGTCGACGAGCTCCCGTACTGCTGGCAGGGCCGAGCGGCCCGCCGAAGCGGTACGGCCGCCCTGCTTCCCACCGTGGCCGCCAGCCACGCTGGAAATGACGACCGGGGCGAGGAGGGGAACACCGGCAGCGGCCGGTCAGGCCGTTCGGCCCCTGTCATACGCCGCGCACGAGGGCAGCATGGACCTGAGCCGCACAGAGGGGATCGGGATCATGATGTACTACGGAAGCGGCATGGGTGCCGGAGGCTGGATCCTCATGGTTCTCATCGTGGCGCTGCTGGCCACTTTGCTGGTTGTCGTTCTCGCGCGTCCGCTCCTGGACCGCGACACCGCTCCCCCGGCTCCGCGCGACTCGGCGGAGGACGCCGAGCGGGTGCTGGCCGACCGGTTGGCCCGTGGCGACATCGACACCGAGGAGTACGAGCAGCGTCTGCACGCTCTGCGGGCGTCGCGTCGATAGCGGCGGCCGGGTGACCGGTCGGAAGACGGACGTGCGGCTCGGCCCGCGCCGCGCCGCTCACTGAGGACACGAGGGCTCCCCAGTGACGGTGATGGCTGCCCCATCGCGTCGCGGCAGCGTGTACACCACATTCCTCTGCCCACAAGACCCGCAAACCTATCGAGGACCGATCGTACGGGTCACCGCACTGCCCTGTGCCGAATTGCCACCCGGGCGTCTGCGGACGGTGCTGCCCGTGAGCGAATCGCCGCCGCTGCACGGCTTGACCCGCAGCGAGCTGGAGGTGCTCGGCGGGCTGGTGGACCCTGTCCTCGACCGGCCGGACCCGGTCCGCAGGTCCCGGAAGCGCTCGATGGGAGGACGCCGTTCGCCGACCGAAGCAGGTGCCGCCTTCATCTGCGTCATGAGTTGCAGCTTCGGCGTACCGCGCGGGCGGGACAGGGGCCGACCGGCCCGGGCAGAGCAGACTTACGGCAGCAGGTCAGCAGTGCGCGGCCGAGACGAACATGCGACGCAGTTCGGCGGCGTCCACATGCCAGATTCCAGCAGGTGGCGGGCCGTTCGACCCTGGGCGCGACACGGCGGAGGCGACGAAGGTGGAGGGACAGGAAGGGAGGCCGCACCATGGTGCTGGTCTCCGGAGGCTCACGGGCTAACGGCTGGCAGCGCGACCACGACGAGTCCTTGCGCTTCGTCGACCGGCTGCGCGTGATCCTCGCCAAGTATCCGACACCGTGAAGGAGGCCACCATGAAGGCACTGGTCATCTACGAATCCATGTACGGCAACACCGAAAAGGTGGCACGGGCGATCGCTGATGGACTGCGGGACGGATACGAGGTCACCGTCGCGGACGTAGCCACGATGCCGCGGGCGTTCGGCGTCGACCTGCTCGTCGCCGGCGGACCCACCCACGCCTTCGGGATGACCCGCCCGTCGACCCGGGAACAGGCGCGTCAGCAGGGCGAAGTGCGGCCCGGTGCGGTCGATGCCGGCCTGCGCGAGTGGCTGGTCTGCGCCCCCACGCTGGGCGGCGTGGCCGCCGCCGCCTTCGACACCAAGGTTGACAAGCCGTTCCTGCCCGGATCGGCCGGCCGCAGGGCGCAGAGACAGCTCCGACGGCTCGGCTGCCGCATCGTGCGGCCCGCACAGAGTTTCCTGGTCACCGGAACGGCCGGGCCGTTGGCTCCGGACGAGGAGCAGCGGGCACGCCACTGGGGTGCCGAGCTCGCGGCCACCGCCCTGCAACTCCACAAGGTCTGAGGTCGGCCGGGACGAGGAGCGTTCCGGAGGCGGCGCCGCGCCGATAGGCTGGCGGTCATGGAGCTCGATGGCGACGCCGCGACGCCCCGGCACCATGACGCACCTTGGCTCGGCCTTGTCCCGCTGTCCCGGGTCCGCCTGGACGAGCTCCTGCAGGAAATGCTCGACCGCGTCGGCGAGGTCGTCACCAGCCGCGAACGCCTGCGCGCCCTGCTCGACGCCGTCGTCGGCATCAGCACCGACCTCGACCTGCGCAGCACCCTGCAAAGCATCGTCCAGGCCGCCTGCAACCTCGCCGGCGCCCGCTACGGCGCCCTCGGCGTGCTCACCCCCGACCGGCGGGAGCTGTCCGACTTCATCACCCACGGCATCGACCCCGCCACCCACGCCAAGATCGGCGACCTGCCCCACGGCCGCGGCGTCCTCGGACTACTCATCACCGACCCCCGCCCGGTACGCCTGCCCGACATCACCCAGCACCCGCGCTCGTACGGCTTCCCGCCCCACCACCCACCCATGCACAGCTTCCTCGGCGTGCCCGTCCGCACCCGCGACCAGATCTTCGGCAACCTCTACCTCGCCGAGAAACAGGGCGCCGCCGAGTTCACCGACGACGACGAGGAGATCGTGGTCGCCCTCGCCGCCGCCGCAGGCGTCGCCATCGACAACGCCCGCCTCTTCGCCGTGGCCCAGCGCCGCGAACGCTGGCTCGCCGCCGCCGCGGAGATCACCTCCGTGCTGCTCGGCACCGTACGCCGCAAGGAGGCCCTCCAGCTCATCGCCCGCCGCGCCCGGGAGGTGTCCGGGGCGCGTGTCGTATTGGTGCTGCTGTACGACGACGACGCCCGCTACACCATCGAGGTCTCGGATGGCGAGGACGACGCGTACGACGGGCTGGCCGGCGGGACGGTAGTGGTCGACGGCGCCGCGGCGCACGCCTTCGGCCTGGACAAGTATCGGCTCGTCGAAGACCTGGCGCAGGCGGCGCAGTGGCCGGGTCCGGTGCCCGAAGGTCCCGCGCTCGCCGCGCCGATGACCGGATCCGGCACGTTGCAGGGCGTGTTGATCGTCGTCCAGCGACCGGGCACTGTCGCCGCGGACGAGGTTCCGGTCCTGCTGTCATCCTTCGCGGGGCAGGCCGCCCTGGCCCTGGAACGGGCCCGCGCTCAGGAGGAACGCGAGCTCCTGGCCGTCCTGGAGGACCGCGAACGCATCGCGCGCGACCTGCACGACGTCGTCATCCAACGCCTCTTCGCCACCGGCATGCAGCTGCAGGGTCTGGCACCGCAGGCGCTGCGCCCCGAAGCCGCCAAGCGCATCGACGCGGTCGTCGACGATCTGGACGCCACCATCCGCGACATCCGCCGGTCGATCTTCGAGCTACGCTCGCCGGTCGGTTCGTCGCTGCGGAGCGAGCTCGGCACCACCGTCGACGCCGCGACCGACGCGCTGGGCTTCCGGCCGGTTCTGGACGTCTCGGGACCCCTGGACAGCGTCGTCCCCGACGACGTGGCCTCCGCGCTGCTGGCCGTCGTCCGGGAGGGCCTGGCCAACGTCGCCCGGCATGCCGACGCAAGCTCCGTACGGGTCTCCGTGCACGCCGACGGCGATGAGGTCTCCGTGAGCGTCGAGGACGACGGCGTCGGCATCGATCCGGGCCGGGCTCGCGGCGGAATCGTCAACATGACGCAGAGGGCCGCTGACCTGGGCGGGAACCTCGATCTCAGCCCCGGCCCACACGGTGGCACAGTCCTGATCTGGCGTGTTCCGCTCACCCGGTGATCGACCGTCGTCGCCTTCCCTGATCACCCACACCGGGCAATGGGAGTGGCGGGTCAGGAAAGGCAGACGGCCGCGCCAGGCGCATCCTCGTTGCGGGTCGGCCTCTCCGGTGGCGGCCGGTTGAGGCAGGGCCGGACGTCGCGTCGCCGTGGACCGGGCCGCCGGGTC
Organism: Actinoplanes sp. NPDC051475; assembly: GCF_040689425.1. Classification (NCBI taxonomy): domain Bacteria; kingdom Bacillati; phylum Actinomycetota; class Actinomycetes; order Micromonosporales; family Micromonosporaceae; genus Actinoplanes; species Actinoplanes sp. NPDC051475. The sequence continues at coordinate 23,772 of NZ_JBFAZZ010000032.1, read as the reverse complement.
CAGCGCCTCCCGGTGCAGGGGACTTTCGGCCCTGATCAGGCACCGTCCGATCCCGCACCGTAGAGGGGGAAGGCAGGAGGTCTCCGTCATGACCGCATCGTCCGAGCGACCCGCGCGAAGCCGGGTCGCCGAGGCACTCGAGGCCGCGGCCCGCGCATCCCTGCACGCTCCCTCCGTGTTCAACACCCAACCGTGGCGGTGGCGTCTCTGCCGAGACCGTCTCGAGCTGTACGCCGACCTCAACCGGTCCCTTGCCGCGACCGACCCCGACCGCCGGCTGCTCATGCTGAGCTGCGGTGCCGCGCTGCACCACGCTCGGGTGGCCCTGGCCGCGGCGGGCTGGGCAGCGCATGTGATCCGCCTGCCCGAGGGTGGCGATGCGGACCTGCTGGCGCTGATCACGGTGACGGGTACACCGGCAGCCGACCCGGATGCCGAGCGCATGGCCGCGGCGATCCCCCGCCGTCGCACCGACCGGCGGGCGTTCGGCGAGCAACCCGTCGGCGAGGACATCCTCACCGGACTGCGCCGGACGGTCGAGGCCGAGGGCGCGTACCTGCACGTCGTGCGGCGTGACCAGATGCCGATGCTGGCCACCTCCACCGGCCGCGCCGCCGACGCGGAGCTGCACGATCCGGCGTACCGGGAAGAACTGTGGCGGTGGACCCATCGGCCGAAGGACAGCGGCGACGGCGTGCCGGCTACCACCGCGGTGCAGCGAGCACCCCGGCGTGTGCCGGTGCGTGACTACGCCCCGGACGGCACCGCAGGCCTGGCCGCCGGCGACGGCTTCGACCTCGGCGCCGCGTACGTGGTGCTCTTCGGACTCTCCCACCTCCCGGAAGATCTGCTCCGCGGCGGGGAGGCACTGTCGGCCCTGCTGCTGACGGCCACGGCCGACGGTCTGGCCACCGCGCCTCTGAGCGACACCATCGAGGTGGAGTGGCCGCGGCGCCTGCTGAGCGACCTGCTGGCCGGCATCGGCGAGCCATACGTGGTGATCCGCCTGGGATACCTCGACTCCGCTGAGGAATTGCCGCCGGCCCCGCGGCGCCGGGCCGCCGACGTCATCGAGACCTGCGACGAGTGACCACGGCGACGGCCGCGAAAGAAGGAACTGCCGTGATGACGCGACCCTACGACGCCTCGACCTTGCGGATCGCCGCCACTGCGGCGGTCCGGGCCCCGTCGATGCACAACAGCCAGCCATGGTCGTTGCGCCTGCGCGACGGCGGTATCGAGGTACTCAGCGACCCCGCTAGGCAACTCACCGCGGCTGACAGCAGCGGCTGGGCGCTGCGCATAGCCTGCGGCGCCGCCACGCTCAACGCCCGAATCGCGCTGGCCGCCGCCGGCGCCCCGGCCGAGGTGCGGCTCCGGCCGTACCCGAAGGAGCCTGAGGTTGCGGCCCGGCTGGTGCCCGCGCAGCCGCGCGCGGCCACCTACGAGGAAGAAGACCTCTTTGCGGCGATCCCCCGCCGCTACAGCAACCGCCGGCCGTTCTGGCCCGACCCCGTGCCTCCCGAGGCCCGGATCCGGCTCATCGAGGTGGCCCGCACGGAGGGCGCCTGGCTCGACCTGCTTGTCGGCATGACGGCGCTGAGCGGGTTCGCCCAGATAGCGCAGAGCGCCGACCGGGTACTGCGGCGCAACGCCGCTTACCAGGCCGAACTTGCAGACTGGACACACGCCGACGCCGCAGTGGACGGAGTTCCCGTGACGGCCGGGGCGCCGGTGGCAGAACCGCAGGACCTCCTGCCGCAGCGCGCCTTCACCGACCGGCATCGCGCCCCGGGCCGGGACTTCGAGCCCGAGCCGCTGGTAGCGATCCTCGGCGTGGCCGGTGACGGGCCCACCGATCAGCTGCGGGCCGGACAGGCCCTGCAACGGGTCCTGCTGTCGATCACCCATGCCGGGCTGGCCGCCTCGATGATCTCCCAGCCCATCGAGGTGCCCGCGGCCCGCGAGCAGCTCCGCCTCTCCCTGCGCCGCATGGGGACGCCGCAAATGGCACTGCGCATCGGGTACGGCGACCCGGGGCGCCCCGCACCGCGCAGGGACGTGGACGACGTGCTCACGTAATGACCGCCGCGGCGCGGATGCGAGCCAGCCCTGGGAAGAGTCTAAGCCCCGACTCGGGGGTCGGGCCCGTGGTGGCCGGGCTGGGCTGCTGGTGCGTGGGGCGGTGGCATGCTGCCTCCTCCGACGTCTCCACACCAGAGATCCGCGGCCGGGAACCACAACGGTGCGCGAAGACCCTTGCGTCGTGGCCGGCTTCCGTCGTTCACGTCGTCGGGGCGCCCGGCGGAATCTCGTCGGGCAGGTCCGGTGACGGATGACGCTCCGCGTCCCGCACAGCCAGGTCCTGCATGGCCCGCCGGTACTGGCGGCAGGTGATCTCATGATCGATCAGCTGGCGGGCCAGGAGACCTTCGAGCGTCCGGGGCCGGGCTGCAGTCGGCGCGCCGGCGTCGTCCGCCGGCTTCCAGGCATACCGTCGACTACTCGACTCGATCGTGGACTAAACGCGCGTCAAGGCCGCGAGAAGGGTCGCACGGATCATTCGCAGCCGGGTTCGGGCAGGGTGCGGCGCCACTCGCGATACGCGGCGACGGAGGTGGGCAGTGTCGGAAAGACGCGGTCCGGCCCTATCGCTGCGACCAGCCCGTACGCGCTCAGCGCCACGAGCAGGTCCTGTTTCACCCGGGCCAGCGCGAACACCACGCCGCGCGCCGCCAGCTCGGCGCGCAGACTGTCCACCGCGTCCAGACCGGTGCTGTCGACTTCGACGTTGGCCTCCATGTTCAGGACGAACCAGGCGACCGGTTCGGGCTGGTCGGCAACCGCGGCGAGAGCGCGACGGCGGAAGTTCTCGGCGTTGGCGAAGAACAGCGGCGAATCGTAGCGGTAGACCAGCAGCCCGGGCACTGTGCTCGCCTGCGGGTAGTCGTCGATGTCGTGCATGCCCGCCAGGCCGGGAACGAAGCCCTCCACCGCGTCGTGGGGCCGGGCAACTCGATGCAGCATTTCCGCGACGGACAAGCCGATCGCCAGCAGCACGCCGTAGAGGATGTCGAAGACCAGCACGCCGGCGAGGGCCGCCAGCGCCAGCAGGAACTCGCTGCGCCGAAACCTGGCAAGTCTGCGGAAGCCCGGCACGTCGACCAGGCGAGTGGCGGCGTACACCACGATGGCGCCCAGCGCCGCGGTCGGGAAGCGCGCCAGCATCGGCCCGGCAAAGAGCAGTACCGAGACGACGCTCACGAGGGTGACCAGGGAGTAGACCTGGGTTCGGCCGCCTGCGGCGAGTGCCAGCGCGGTGCGGCTGCCGCTGCTGCTGATCGGGAAGCCACGCAGCAGGCCGGCACCGACATTCGCCACGCCCAGGGCCAGGAATTCCTGGTTCACGTCCACCGGGTAGTCGCCGCGGGCCGCGAAGATCCGGCCCGTCAGCACCGTGTCGGTGTACCCCACGACGAGTACGCCCACCGCCGGCAGCATCAGCTGCCGCAGGTCACCGGCGTCCGGCAGCACCGGGCTGGGCAGTCCGCCGGGCACCGCCCCGACGACCGCAATCCCACGCCGCTGCAGATCGAACACGGTGACGGCGAGGGTGGCCAGCAACACCACGAACAACGGCGTCGGGACGCGCGGCAGTCGCCACTGGCCGAGAAACAGCAGAGCGAGGAGCGCTCCAGCGAACACCGCGGTGCCCACGTGTAGGCGGTGAAGATCCCGGACGAACGAGGCCAGTTCGGCGGGGACACTCTTGCCGCTGACCGGGAGCCCGGTGAGCTTGCCGAGCTGCCCGACGATCATCGTGACGGCGATCCCGGCCATGTATCCGACGAGAACGGGCTTGGACAGCAGGTCGGCGAGGAACCCCAGCCGCGCGAGGAAGGCCACCAGGCACAGCACGCCGACCACGAGCGCGAGGGCGCCGGCCAGCACGGCATGGCGGCTCGGATCGCCGCCCGCCAGCGGCGCCACCACCGCGGCGGTCATCAGCGCGGTGGTCGACTCGGGCCCCACCGACAGATGCCGCGACGAGCCGAGGAGCACGTACAGCCCCAGCGGCGCCAGGCTCGCCCACAGGCCGGCGACCGGCGGCAATCCGGCCAGGCCCGCATACGCCATCACCTGGGGCACGAGGTACGCGGCCACCGTCAACCCGGCAACCACGTCACCCCTCAGCCAGGACCACTCGTACCCTCGCAGCATCACGAGTCCCGGCACCAGCCGGTCCATGGGCCACCGCGTGCGCATGCCCGATCTTCGCACCTCCGGCCCCGAAGGCCGGTGGCCGGACCAACCGATTCCGCGATCGTCTGGCGGCCCGCGGCTGACGCCCGGTCCCGATCAGACGTCGCGCGGTCGCCGGGACCGGCCGCCGGCGCCCAGCGCACCGATGAAGTCGATGCCGAGGCAGACGAAGAGCGCGATCCCCCAGCTGTTCCACGATCCCCAGGACGCGACATCGGGTGTGCCCTGGATGAGCCAGACGATCAGCCAGATGACGGTCATCACGGCCTCCTCCACCGGTTTGCATACCCCTGAGTCTTCGCCGGCGCCGCGGCCGCCGGCAGGGCCGGAAGACCATCCTCTTCAGGTCGCGGTCCAGCGCGGGCCTTTGCGGCCCAGAGCCTTCTTCTGTCAACCGACGGCGAGCACGCCATCCGGTTCGACGCCCGCGCGTACGGCACGCCTGGTCAGCGACCGCTCCGGCGTCCTCGCTTCGACGCGATCGTCGCCTCCGTCGACCTGGCCGAGGCGCTCGCCGCGAACCCCGTCACCCGGCCCGACGGCTTCGTCGTGGAAGGCTTCGAGGCCGGTGGCCACAACGCGCCGCCTCGCGGTCCGCGCCGCCTGGACGAGTCCGGCCAGCTCGTCTACGACGAAGGCGACGTGGTCGACCCCCGGTCGATGGCCGGGGTGGGTCTGCCGTTCTGGATGGCCGGTTCGTACGGCACTGCAGCAGGCAGTCGGCGTAGACGGCGGCGCCCTCCGGGTCATCGGCGACGTTCGTCACCGCGGGACCGACCAGCGCCAGGTACCGGGGGCGGTGGTCGGCCACATGGTCGGCGAAGCCGTGCATCACCCCGGTCATGTCCTTGAGGCGATCCCACCGCGACACCTGGATGACCAGGTCGTCGTGCGGACCGGGCAGGCCGTCCGCAACCACTGCGGCCGCCCCGACCACCTCGCCGACGGTGCCATCCCCCCGGGTGAACCGCGCGGGCGGGCCACCGTGCGGCACATCCAGCACGCCGATGGTCGCCAGGACCGTACGGACTGCGTCGGCGTCGAGGTCCCGGTTCTTCGTGGAGAACGGGTCGATCGACGGGGGAATTACTCACACCCGCTGCGGATCCAGCCAGTCCGGGGCGTACGCCCGCCGGCTGAACACCCAGCCGTGGGCCGCGGTCAGGAACGGCCGCAGAAACCCCCACGCGGCCTCCGTGACGCCGGTCGGCCGGTCCGCGCCGATGTGGCAGCGCCACACCACGGTGGCTCCGGCCTCGGCGAGCGGTGCGGCGAGCCCGGCCGTCTGCGGGTCGTGCAGCAGCGCGATGTCTCCCGGCCGCACGTGGTCGGGCAGCTCCACCGCGTTCGCGGTCAGCATGTGCGTGTAGTGGTGGGCAGCCGCTGCATCCAGGGCTGCCGGGTCACCGTGGCCGTGCACCGCGTAGTGCAGGCGCTTGGTGATCGCGAAGAAGTCCGCGTCACCGTGGATGACGAGCCAGCGGATCCCGATGCCGAAATCCTCGACGTAGCCGACCAGACCCCCTGCAGCATCTCCGCCACGCCGCCGCCGACGGCGGTCGAGTTCACGTTCCAGATGGTGCGGCCGGAGAACCGGTGCCGGAAGCTGTCCGCCCCCGCGCGCAGGCGAGCGTAACGCTCGGCCCCGATGACGGTCTCCATGCGCGACACCGGGCGGCGGCTGGACGGTACGGCATGCACCAGGGTCATGTGTCCTGTCTACCGGAGCAGCGGGAGACGGACATCCCTTGAACGGTCCGGGCGGGCGGATATGACGCAGTGACGACACGCACAGTGCGCCGCCATGCGAACGGACGTTGCCTCGGGCGTCATCTGTCCGCCGGGAGGGGTCGGCATGGTGCGCTCCCCCCACAGCATCCCTCCGGCAGTCGTCCTCGGACTCGCGGCCCCCGCCTTTGCCGCCGGTATCGCCACGTTGAGACTGGCCGAGTCGTTGCGCCCAACAGCGTCCTGTCCAGACCGCGACAGCTGCCTATGCGATCCCGCTCCAGTGAGCTGCGGCCACCCATCGCGGAGATTCCTCGATATCGATTGGACGAAATGTCAGCAGGTACGCGCGAATTCTCGGTCCAAGCCGACATCCAGCCCCTCGTTGATCGGCGACAATGCCTATCCGGGGTCCGCCACATTCCAGTCATTCATTCGAGCTCGGAACAGATCGAGGCAAAGTCATCAACATCCGCAAGCGTGGAGCCGGAGCCGCGCCGTTAACATTCCGCATGTCGCTTCACAAAGCGGCGCAAGCAAAGGACTCGGCCGGGCCCTTCGACCCCCTGAATGGGCATAAGCGCGACAGGAGGACGACTGCCGCGGAGTGCAAAACGCCTACTACAGCCCCGCGACGTGCACGGTCGTCCACCAATACGCGATGTTCAAATTTTGCGAGCGTAAGTCGACTACGGTCCATCCAGCCCTATTGACGGGCCTTTCGCCTCCGAACACCACAGACGACACGGTGATAGAAGTGAGTCAGCAGAGAACGGCAAATCAAACCGGAAGCTGCTTCGGGTCCCGCCACAGCGGGATGATCCGCACCACTCCACCGTTCCCACGAAGAAGGTGTCTGGAATGACGACCATCGTGCGCACCATCAACCGGGGCATGCTCGCCACCACCACGATCCTCGCAGCGACCGTCGGACTCGCCGCCACGGCCGGAGCTGCCACAGCCGCGCCTCACCCGACCGCGGCACAGGTGACCCTGTCCGAGACCGGCGGATTCGCCGGCGTCCACAACCGCTATGTCGTCGACGCCACCACCACTCACGTCGACACACCCGAACTCGTCCGCCTCGCGTCGACCCAACGGTTCCAGCGACTCGACGCCACGTACCCGGCCAGCACCCCAGGCGCGGACCGCTTCGCCTACACCGTGACTGTGCGGTACAACGACGGAACAACCAAGGCCGTCGCCACCGTAGAAGGCGCCGACGCTCCCACCGTGCTGTGGCGGACGATCGACCTCACTCGGCAGATCAGCCTCGACGTGACCGGCACGCCGGCATGCTGAGCATCACCGCAGCGTGCGCCGGCCCTTCGACCACGACGGGCCGGCGGCGTTCATACCACTGTCGTGCTCGGGGATCCACGGAGCTTCGAGATCTCGAGCTGGTCGCGCCGCTGGCGCGCGCGGTCAAGCTCGTGAGGGACCTGGCGCCTCGGCTGTTCATCTACCTTTCCGGCGAGGTTGCCCTCGCCGGCGGCAGGCCACCGACGATGGCTGCGAAGGCCGCGTCCAGGATCTTGTCGGGAAGGACGCGGGCCAGTACGCTCGTCAGCCGCGAATCGCGGCCCACGCGGTACCGTGTCTTCGGGCGCCGGGCGGTCATTGCGTGCGCGACGGCGCCGGCGAAGTCTTCCGGCCGGGTGGCGCTCGCCCTGGCCCGCCGATCGTTGCTCTCCAGGAACCGCAAGAAGGAATCCCGATACCGCTCGGCGACCTCTTCTGGTGCCCCGTCGAGGACGCCGTGTCCCACCTCGGACACCTTCTCCCAGATCGGCGTCCTGATCGCACCCGGTTGCACCACCGAGACGCTGACGCCCGAGGGCCGCAGTTCGCGTCGGAGCGCATCGCTGTATCCCTCCTTGGCGAACTGCGACGCGGCGTAGGCGCCCAGGTACGGGCTGGCGATCCGCCCGAGACCGGAACTGACGTTCACGATCCGCCCGTGGGCCATGCGCGACAGGGGCAGGAAGGCTTGGATCACCGCATGGTGGCCGATCAGGTTGGTCTCCAACTGGTGGCGTAGCTGGGCGGGAGACACGCATTCCAGCGGTGCCGAGACGCAGATGCCGGCGTTGTTGACCAATCCCCACAGGCCGCGGTCGCCGACCTGCGCCGCCACCAGCGCCGCGGCCTGCGCGATGGACTCCTCGTGGGTCACATCGAGCACGATGGGGTGCAGCCGGGGCGACGACGCGGCTTGGAGCGCCTCGGCGTCGGCCGACCGGCGGACGCCGGCGAAGACGCGGAAACCGAGATGGTCCAGGTGGCGGGCGCACGCACGGCCCAGCCCGGTGGACGCGCCCGACACGACGACCGCTCGGCCTTGCCCGACGACCTGCTCAGACAACTGTGGTCCTTCCTCGGCGCGAGTCCGCCGCCACGGCGGACAACAGGGTGGTGACGCATGCGTCCGCCAGCCGCTCCGCGCGGGTGCGGGGCACGATGCCGTCGACGTACGTGAAGTTCCAGAACAGGTGGTCGTGGGTGGTGTTCACGGTGGCCACGAAGTAGCCCGAGACGGAGATGCCGGCGATGAACTGGGCGCCGGACAGGCGCCACGGGCCGAGCTCGTCCGGGAACGTGTGGCGACCGATGTTCGACAGGCACAGTCTGCCCGGTCCCTGCCGCTCCACCCGGCGCAGGAACGGGGTGCTCGTGGCCAGGGAGAGCGGCGCCGCCCAGCGCAGCAGGGTGATCATGGCAAGGTGCTCGCCGCGCCGTCGCCGTCGGGCGAGATCGCCGCTGACGGCGCGGGCCGTCGGCCACAGCGGTGCACCCGGCCGGTGGGGGACGAACGACGGTACCGTCGCCACGTACGCGCCGACCTCGTCCGGTGACACCGGCGGGTCTAGGTCCCGCCGGAAGTCGACGGGCGAGCCGACGATGACATGCCCGCCCGCACCGGTGCCGGCGGCCTCGGCGACGGCAGTCGCCATCGCCGCGGCGAGCGCTCCGTGCACGGTCGTGCCCTCTCGCCGGCACGCGTCGGCGAGCGCGTCGACCTGCGCGCCGGACAGCGACCGGTGGATGAACCCGGTGCGTCGGCGGTCGAACGGTACCGCTGCGCTGGCCGCGATCCGCCGGGGCCGCCACCGCAGCCGAGCGATCTGGTCACGCAGCTGAGCGCGGACGACGGCGAGGGCGCCGCTCGTGCCACGGTGGTGGCGCGGGAAAAGGTCCTCCGGGGCCGGCAGGCTCCGGGCGGGGCCCGGTGCGCTGGAACCCGATCGGTATCCGTCGGCGAGCCGGATCCATTGCTGGAGCAGCGAGAGTGCGGTGGTGCCGTCGGCGATGCAGTGCGCGACCGTCAGGACGAGGTCGTGGACCTCGTCGTCGCGGCTGACGACTACGGCGCGCAGGAGCGGCCCGGTGCGCCAGACGAGCCGGTCGACCAGTTCCCGGTCGTTGATCTCCTGCTGCCACCGCGTCTCCGCGTCCGCGGTCGTCGCCGTGACCTGCCGCAGCGCGATCGTGGTGGTGCTCGGCACGAAGGCCGCCGCCCGGCCGGCATCGTCGGTGATCGCGACCCGCAGTAGCGGGTGTCGGGCCTGCAATCCGTCAAGCGAGCGTCGAGCCAGCTCCGGCGGGAACCGTCCGTGTAACCGGACCCGGGCGATCACGTTGAGCGGGGAGATCTGGTCGGCGATCCAATACCACCGTTCGAGCGGGCTCAGCGGCCGCCGGACGTCCGGGCCGGCGTGTTCATCCGCGGAGGTGCTCATCGCATCGCCGAGGGGTCACGCCGGAACCGCTCGGGGCGGACCAAGCGGGCCGTCTCCGACCGGATGTGGTCACCGGCGTTGGCCAGCAGCGCGCCGAGATCGTATGTCGGCTTCGACCGCCCGGGGTCGGCCGGCGGGTTGGGCAGGATCTCCGGGAACAGTGGGCCGCCCATCGGATCCCCCTTGGCCAGCCCGTGCTTGAACAGCAGGGGCATGGTGTGCGGTCGCGGGTCGTAGCGGATGTCATCGCCGGTGAACCGCAACGAGATGGCCCTGCGGTTCCTGCCGGGTGACGGGTTCCCTCGGGAACCGTGCAGGATGCGCGGGCTGAAGAACAGTGCGTCGCCGGGCTGCATGTCCCACTGGACGATGTCGAACGCGTCGCGGTCGCCCTCGATGTCCGGGGCCCACTCCAGATCGCGGTTGGCGAGCAGGATCGAGTCGGAGGTGGCCGACTCGACCCGGTAGTCCTTGCCCCAGCGGTGCGAACCGCGAACGAACTCGAGCGCGCTGTTCTCGCGGGTGACCGAGTCGGCCGTGACCCATACGTTGATGATCTGTTGGCCGGTGATCGGCCACGCGCTCATATCTTGGTGCCAGGGCGTGGGCATCGTGCTGCCCGGCTCCTTGCAGAAGATGTCCTCGTAGAACAGGTTGATCCGCTCGGCGCGCATGGCTTGCGCGGCGAACCGGGCCAGCGGCGAATGGAACCACAGCTCGCGGATCTTGTCGTGCTTCAACCAGACGAACATGTCGTGGTAGAGGCCCTTCTTGCGCCGCGACAGGAAACGGCCCGACAGGGTCGGTCCGGCGGCGGCCTCGTCGAGGGCGATCCGGACGTGGTCGACCCACTGCGCGTCGAGCACGTCACGGACGCAGATCACCCCGTCGTGGTCCAGCGTCTCCAACTCCGCAGCGGTGAGGTCGCGGTGTGGCGTGGCGGGCAGAGTACCGATCATGGCTGATTCCAGTCGTCGAGAATCCTGCAGGTCTCATCGAGAAACTTGGCGGCGAGCGTCCCGTCGATCGCGTCGTGGTCGAACGCCAGGACGAGGTGCATGACCGGGCGGACGACGACCTGACCGTCGCGGACGACCGGGGTGTCCACCGTGGCGGAGCCGACGAGACCCAGGGTGTTGTTGATCTGCGGAAGTGCGGCGATCACCCGCGGCTGGTTGATCCGGGTGAAGGTGAAGCTGCCCTCCACCTCGGCCCGCCGGCGGGGATGACGGGTGACCAGCCGATAAACGATCCGGCCCAGCCAGAACGGCAGGCGGTGCAGGGTACGCAAGTCCCGGAGGCCGTCGTTGTCCTCGTACGGTGTCGCCCGGTAGTGATCGACGGCCTCCTGGATGGCCAGCAGATCCATCCGGTCGGGACCGGGTATCCGGGCGGAGACCACCGCCGCTCCGCCGTCGACCTGCTTGTCGAACAGCATCAGGCAGTTCACCGCATCGTGGCGGTAGACCCTCGGCCGCAGCGACCGCCGGACCGTGATGTTGGCCTCCGGGTACTTGCCGAGGGCGAGCGCCGCCGCCTTGACAGCGAACGAGCTGACGCTCACGTGGACGCCCTGCTCGCGGTACCGGCGTTGCGCCTGCCGCACCCGCGTCAGGTCGACGGTGGCGATCATCTGGATCGGCGCCACCTTCCGGGCCTGGCGCATGAAATAGTGGATGTGGCTGCGGGCCTTGGGAAAAGCCACGTACTGTCCCAACGCGCTCCTCCTAAGGGGTGTGGGCCGGAAACGTCAGCACGGACTCGTTCTGCCGGTACAGCACGGGGGCGGGCACCCGCCGGAAGTACGCGTCCCGCAACCGCCTCGGCAGGGGATGTTCGAACTGCTCGATCAGGCTGAGCATGCGTGACATCCGCACCATCCGCCGGGCCCGTGACCGGCGGCGGCTCTCGTAGCGGCGCAGGGCCCGCGGCACGTCGGCAGCCTCGGCGAGGCTGCCGGCCAGCACGACGGCGTCCTCCATGGCGGTGCCCGCGCCCTGGCCGAGGCTGGTCAGCATCGGATGCGCCGCGTCGCCGAGCAGGGTGACCGGGCCGGTCCCCCACCGGTTGAGGAAGGGCCGGTCCTGCGCGGGGACGCTGACGATGGCCTCGGCGGGGGTGATCCGGATTGCCTCGCCCACCTCGTCGGCCCAGCCGGCGTACGCCCGCGCGATCTCGTCCTTGTCGCCGCGCCACCCGCGGGCCACCGCGGCTGGCATGTTCTTCGTGCCCCACCAGTAGACCTGTTCGTGGCCGATGTCGATCAGCCCGAACCGCTGCCCGGCCCCCCAGTAATGGCGGACCGCCCCGTCGCTGAGCCGCTCGTGGCGGAAGGGTACGACCGCCAGCCAGCACACGTATCCCGGCTCGCGCGTTGGTGTGGGACCGGCGATCTGGCGGCGGATCACCGAGTGGAATCCGTCGGCGCCGATGAGCGCGTCGCCGTGTGCCTCGCGGCCGTCCGCGAACTCGACGCGGACGCCATCGGCGGTGGCCTCGAAGCCGGTCACGGTGGCGCCCAGCTCGACCGGTTGCCCGTCGAGGCGGTCGAGCAGCGCCTGTTGCAGGTCGGCGCGACTGATGTTGACGCTCGGCGCGCCGACCCGGTCGCCGATCTCCTTGAGCGGCAGTGCCCGGATGGGACGCCCATCGCGGGCCAGGAACTGGAAGGTCTCGATGGCCCGACCGCGCTTGTCCAGGTGCAGGTCGATACCGAGCGTGCCCAGCGCGGACACCGCGTTACTCATGATCGACAGTCCGGTGCCGGCCGGGCGGAGCTCTTCCTCCCGCTCGTAGACCGCCACGTCGATGCCGACCTGTCGCAGGGCGACCGCCGCCGTCAAGCCGCCGATCCCGGCGCCGATGACGATCACCCTGGGCCGGCGACCCGGCCTCACCGCGCGCTCCACTGGGCGCAGGTCACTTCGCGGATCCGCCGGGCGACCGTGGTGATGTGCGGTGGCTCCATCATCTGCAGGTGGTCACCGGGGACGTCCACGACGTCGACGCGGCCGTTCGTCCAGGTCGACCAGCCGTTCGTCGGGTCGAGGTGCATGCTGCCGACCGCGCGGTGCGCGGGCGCGAGCACGTCCGGCAGCGGCGCGCTGGCCCGTAGCAGGGTCAGGTCCTGGTCGACCGGTTCCGGCCGATAACTGAGCAGCGCCTGCCAGTTGGCCTCGAACACGCCGAACAGGCGACGTACATAGGTGGGCGAGCTTCCGGCGGGCAGGACGCCCGCGTCGATCGCGTGCCGCAGGATGAAGTCGAACGCCTCGCCGTCGTCGAGTCCGGGGGGAAGTGTCGTCGCGGCGGCGGCGCCACCGCGTTCGAGCCACAGCAGCTCCCACAGGAACCACTCGAACAGCAGGTGCCGGTTCACCGGGGGCCGCCCGTCAATTGTCGGGATGATCGTGTCGAGTAGGACGAGGTTGTCCACCTCCGCACCCGAGCGCCGCAGTTGGCGGGCCATCTCGAACGCGGCGAACCCGCCGAACGACCAGCCGCCGAGGGTGTAAGGGCCGTCCGGCTGCACCCGCCGGACCGCGTCCACGTAGCTGCGTGCAAGGGCGGGCAGGTCGCGCAAGGGCTCGGTCCCCGGCTCCGTCCCTGCCGCCTGCAACGCGTACACCGGCTGGTCTGTGGGCAGCGCCTGGGCCAGCCGCACGTAGCACAGGACGTTGCCGCCGATGGGGTGGACGAGGAAGAGCGGTGGCCGGCTGCCTTCGGCCCGGATCGGCACCAGGGGGTCGAAGGCCGTGAGCGTGCCACCGCTACGAAGTCTGCGGGCCAGTTCGGCGATGGTCGGGGTTCTCACGAACGCCGACAGGGGGACGTTCATGCCGTACCGCTTCTCGATCATGACGACGATTCGCATGGCGCTCAGGGATGTTCCACCGAGGGCGAAGAAGTCGTCGTGCGCGCCCGGCGTGGGCACCCGCAACAGCTCGGCGACCAGGTCGGCCACGACGCGCTCGTATTCGTCACGTGGCGGAGTGCGCGGCACCCCGACGGCCGCCGGTGCCAGCCGGATCTCCCGCAGCCGCGCGTCGTCCCGCTTGCCGCTCGGCGTTCGCGGCAGCCGGGGCAGCCAGGTGAACCGTGCCGGAACCAGGTGTGCGGGCAGCGACGCGCGCAGGAGCCGCCGCACGTCCTCCAGGTCGACCCGCGATTCTTCGCCCACCAGGAACGCGGCCAGATACGCCTCGGTATCCCGGCGTCGCGCCACCACGGCCACCTCCCGGATGCCGGGGTGGTGTGCGGCGAGCCCCAGGACGGCCAGCTCGACCTCGGCGGGTTCCACCCGGAAGCCGCGCACCTTCACCTGGGTGTCGACCCGTTCGAGGCAGGCGATGTCACCGCCCGGCAGCCGGCGGCCGAGGTCTCCGGTGCGGTACAGGCGGCCGGCGGGGTGCGTGATGAAGCGTTCGCGGGTCAGGTCCGGCTGGCCCTCGTAGCCCTGGGCGAGGCAGGCACCGCCCACGTAGATCTCTCCCCGGGCCCCCTCGGGCACCGGGCGCAGCCCGGCGTCGAGAAGGTGAACCTCGGCCCCGTCGATGGCCCGCCCGATCGGCGGCAGCGCCGGGAAACCGTCCGGATCACCGCTCATCGTGAAGGCGGTCACGACGTGCGTCTCGGTCGGACCGTACTGGTTCTCCAGCATCGAGCCGGGCAGCGCGCGGCAGAACCGGCGGATGTCGGCGGTGACCCGTAGCTGTTCACCGGAGGAGATCAGTACCCGCAGCTTCCGGGGGTGGATATCCAGGGCCTGTGCCGCCTCGGCGAGCTGCTGGAGGGCGACGTACGGCAGGAATACCCGCTCGACGCCGTCGCGGTCGAGTAGGCGGAGCAGGGAGGCCATGTCACGCCGCTCGTCCTCGTGGACCAGCCGCAGGGTTCCCCCGCCGCACAGGGTGGAGAAGATCTCCTGGAAGGAGACGTCGAAGCTGAGTGGCGCAAACTGCAGGGTGGTCCCGCCCAGAGCTCCGCTGGCCCGCCGGTTCTGCCAGGCGACCAGGTTGGCAAGCGCGCGGTGCGGCATCGCCACGCCCTTCGGCTCGCCGGTGGAGCCGGAGGTGAACAGGACGTAGGCGACGCTGTCCGGGGCGATCGCCGGCAGCGCGGGTTGCTCGTCGGCGGTGTCGGCCGCGGTCACCGATTCGGCGGGCAGCAGCAGGGCCGGGTCGTCGACGAGGTGGGCGTGCCGCGCGTGCGCGATGATCCGGAACGGCCGGGCCACGCTGACCATGGCGGCGATGCGCTGCGCCGGGTAGCTGACGTCGAGCGGGACGCAGGCGGCGCCCGCCTTCGCGACGCCGAGGACGGTGACGATCATCTCCGGCGAGCGGTCCATCGCGATTCCGACCCGTGCGCCCGGGAGCGCCCCAAGCTCGATGAGCCGCCGCGCCACCCGGTTCGCGGCCACGTCCAGCTCCTCGTAGGACCACCGCTGCGCATTGAACCCGGTGGAGAAGACCAGGGCTACCCCGCGGGGGTCCTGCAGCGCCTGGTGTTCGAACCGCCGCACCACGTCGGCGCCGGTGGTGGCGAGAAACGCGAAATCGGCGGTCTCGCGCGGACGGTCGACGATCCGGCGCAAGATCTCCAGGTAGTGGCGCCCGAACAGATCGGCCTGCGCTGCGGTGACCGTGCGGCCGTCGCCGTCGATGCGCAGCTGCAGGCGCCCGTCCCGAGGGTCGGTGATCGCGTTGACCAGCAGCGCGAAGTTGGTGCGTTCCCAGATCTCGAAGTCGCACAGCTCGACGCCCGCCCTCGCCAACAAGGGTGCGAGCTGATGGAAGTTGACGTAGTTGAAGGCGGTCTGCACCTCGGCGCCGTGATCGGCCTGGATGGCGCTGAGAGGGTACCGCCGGTACGGATGGCCGTCCCGTTCCTGGTCGAACACCGCGCGTACCGTGTCGAGCCAGCTGCGGGGCGTGGGGTCGAGCCGGACCGGCACGGTGTTGAGGAACAGCCCGGCCAGCCGCTCGGCGTCCGGCTGTTCCGGCCGTCCGTGCGTGACCAGTCCGGTGACCACATCGTCGCCGCCCGTCAGCAGCCGCAGCGTGAGGCAGTGCGCCGCGAACAGCACCGATTTGAGGGCCACCGCGTGGTCGTGGGCGAAGCGGTGGATCGCCCGGTCGAGCCGGTCCGGCAGCGGGACGCGACGTGTGACGGGCGCGCCGTCGCCGGGCGGTTCGTAGGGCCGGAAGCTTTCGACCGGGGCGGGTGCGGCGCCGTGCAGCCGGTCCTGCCAGTATCGCCGGGTCGTCTCGTCCGACAGGGCATTCTGCTCGGCTCGCACGTAGGCGGCCAGCGAGGGCTCGACGGCCGCGGCGACCGGCTCGACGTTCACGCCGATCGCGTGCAGGTAGTCCTGCAACAGCTCACCGACCAGGTTCGCGACGCTCCAGCCGTCCAGGATCGCGTGGTGGAAGCTGAACACGAGGTCGAGGCTGGAAGGCCGGACGTGCATCCGGAGCAGGTGCAGCTCGGGTGCCTCGAAGGTGTACCTGTGGTGGCGCCGTGCGGCGATGTGCTCCCGGACCACGGCCTCCGCCGCTCTCTCGGAGTGCGAGCGCAGGTCGACGACGTCCAGTGTCGTTCCTGGCTCGCGGTGCACCACCTGTAACGGCTCGGAGAAGTCGGCCAGGTGCAGCGACGAGCGCAGGACGGGATGGCGGGCCACCAGGGCCGCGCAGGCTCGGCGGAAGGCCGCCTCCTCCCAGGTCAGCTTGAGCGTGTACCGGAAGACGTCGTGGTAGACGTCCGAGTTGTCGTGCTCGCGGCTGTGGAAGAGCATCCCGAGTTGGAGCCGGGTCATCGGGTAGGCGTCCAGCGCCGTTGCCAGGCGCGCCCGGTCGACGCCCGCGATCAGCGCGAACGGAGCCAGCGCTGGTGCGCCAGGGTCCGGCGCGGCGGTGGTGACGCGCGTCGCCAGCTCCGCGACGGTCGGGTGGGCGATGAGGTCGGTCAGCGCGAAGTGCAGCCCGCGGCGGGCGGCCGCTGCGCGGATGCGGAGCATGAGGATCGAGTCGCCGCCGAGGCCGAAATAGTTGTCGTGGACGCCGACGGTGCTCGTCTCGAGCACGTCGCACCAGATCGCGGCGAGCGTGGCCTCCACCTCGTTGCCGGGCTGCGCCTCGGGTGCGGCGTCGGCGAGCGACGGTGCGGGCAGGGCGCGCCGGTCGGTCTTCCCGTTCGGCGTCAGGGGGACGCCGTCGATCCGCACGAAGTACGCCGGGATCATGAATTCCGGCAGCGTGGTCGCGAGGTGGCTGCGCAGCACCACCGGATCGATCTCGTCGGCGGCGACGTAGTACCCGACGAGGTGGACGCCGCGTACCGCGGTGCGCCGGTCGACGACCACCGCGCCACCCACCCCGGGCGCATTCGACAGGGCGTTCTGCACCTCGCCGAGCTCGACCCGGTTGCCGCGGATCTTCACCTGGTCGTCGATGCGCCCCAGATACTCGATGGTCCCGTCGGCGAGCCACCGGGCGAGGTCGCCCGTCCGGTACATGCGCTCGCCCGGGTGGAACGGGTCGTCGACGAACTTCTCCCGGGTCAGCTCGGGCCGGTCGAGGTACCCGCGGGCCAGCCCGGCGCCGGCGATGCACAGTTCCCCGGCGACACCCACCGGCTGCGGCTGGTCGCGCATGCCCAGCACGTAGAGCCGGTGGTTGTCGATCGGCCGGCCGATCGGCACCCGGCGTACCGGCTGTGTAGCGTCCGCCGGGCAGTCGAAGTAGGAGACGTCGACGGTTGCCTCGGTCGGGCCGTAGAGGTTCACCAGCCGCGGCGCCTCGGTGGTGGCGAACACCTGGTTGAACCGCTCGACCAGCGTCGGCGGTAGAGCTTCGCCGCTACAGAAGACATAGCGCAGCGACGCCACCTCCGTGCGCCGCTCGGGCGCGCTCTCCAGCAGATCGAGGAACGGACCGAACAGCGACGGTACGAAATGGAGCACCGTCACGCCGTGCTCGGCGACGGCGTGCAGGATCCGGCCTGGCTCCTTTTCGGCGCCCGGTGGCAGGAGGGCCACTCGGGCGCCCTGCACCGCCCACCAGAACAATTCCCAGACCGACACGTCGAACGAGCTCGGTGTCTTCTGCAGCACGACGTCGTCGGCACCGATCGGGTAGCGCTTCTGCATCCAGGACAGGCGATTCACCACCGAGTGGTGTTCGATCATGACGCCCTTGGGCCGCCCGGTCGAACCGGAGGTGTAAATCACGTAGGCGAGGCTGTGCGGCGACGCCGCCTCGGCGAGCTGCGCCACCGACCCCGCGTCCGGGGCCAGGGCGGGGTCGTGGGCGGTCAGGACCGTCTTGGCCCCGCTGTCTGCCAGCAGGAACTCGATCCGGTCCGGCGGGTAGCCCGGATCGATCGGCACGTACGCCCCGCCCGCCTTCAGCACGCCCAACAACGCGACGATGAGCTCGGGGCTGCGTTCGATCCGGACGGCGACCCGGTCGTCCGGCCGCACGCCGCGCTCCCTCAGTGCCCGCGCGACGTGGGTGGCGCGCGCGTCGAGGTCGGCGTAGGTGAGGTCGCCATCCGTCCCGCTCCACGCGACGGCGACGCGGTCCGGCGTCCGGGCGGCCTGCTCGGCGATAAGCGCGTGGAGGGTCACGTCCGCCCGGTACGGCGTCCGGGTGTCGTTGTTGCGCCGGACGATGTCGTGGTATTCATCGCCGGAAATCATCGCAAGGTCTTGTACGGGCGTCTGCGGGTCGTCGATCGCATAACGGATCAGCGTTTCGATGTGCCGGGCCGCGGACGCGATGGGGAAATCCTCGTCGAACACGTCGAGCGCGTAGTCCAGGTCGACCCGGACCGCGCCGATGTCGTCGTACTCCCTGATATACACCGTCAGGACGTCCTGGTCGTGCCCGTGCGGCAGCCCGACCTTCTCCACCGACAATCCGGGAATTTCATCGGAGGTGGACAGCCGTAGATAGGAAACGGTGACGTCGAACAGGCGGCGGGACCCTTCTGTCGACGACGGCAATGCGCGCAGAACGTCCCCGAGCGAGAGTCGTTCGTGGCGCTTTGTGGCGAACGTCGCTGTGCTTATCTCCGTCGCCACCTCGGACGTCGACATGCCGCCATGCACCGGCACCCGCAGCGGAAGCATATTCACGAAGTGGCCGACGGTCTGCTTCTCCCGGACATTGTGCCGGTTGAGATGGGGAACACCGAGGACCACCTCGTCCGTGCGGTGCACCCGGGCGAGGTAGATGGCCAGCGCCGCGGTGAGAAATGAGAACACGGACGTCTGTCGTTGGCGGATCCGGTCGACCAGATCACGCTCGATCATGAATGTGTGGCGGTCGCTGCGCCGTGCGCCGTCCCCCTCGGCAGCCGGCGTCCTGGCCGGAAACAGTGCCGGACGGACATCCGCGAAGGTGCGCCGGTAGAACTCCCGGTCGCGCTCTCGCCGATCCGATCCCTGATAGCGCGCGTGTTCCTCGACGTGTGTCAGGTACGAACCCGGCGTGATCGCCAGGGCCTGGCCCGTTTGCGCGGCGTGCGCGTAGTCGGCGAGGATCTGCCGTACGAGCTGGTCGGCTCCCCAGCCGTCGACGATGATGTGGTGCGCCGTCCCGTACAGGTAGCAGACCGAGTCACTCTCGCGCAGCAGGGCCATCTCGTACAGCCGGCGGCCGGTGAGATCGATCGGGCGGCGGGCCGCCCGCTCCATCCAGGACCGGCATCGGGCCGCGGGGTCCGGCGCGCCGGAGAAGTCGAGGATGTCGATCCGGGCCGGCTCGGGCTGACGCCACTGGACCGGGGCGCCGTCACATTCGGCGAGCCGGAGCGTGAACGCGTCGTTGCGCGCGATGGCACGTTCGCAACATTCCTTGAGCACCGCAAGGTCCACGTTTCCCGCGAGTCGAGCGGTCGCTCCGACATTGAACAGGGGGAGCCGCGGAAACTGAGAACTCGCGGCCCAGACGTCGCGTTGGTAGGCGGTCAGTGGAATCAACAAATCGGCGTTCATAACATCCTCAGGAAGGTGAGCCGGTCAGCATCAATGCGTTTACACGCGGGAAACGCGAAATTCACACGTCGCCCAGGGACCGTGGTTCGCTGCGGACAACCCGCCCGGGTCTTTTTGCAACGTCGACGACCCTATGCGCGTCGAGCAGTGGCGGGAACCCCCACGATTCATCGACTCTGGTGACAGATCCAACATCCGCTCGAGCTGGCCACCCGAAGGAGATTCACGTAGCGTCGGCGATCGATCCACAGCGGAGCTTCAATCGACGGCCTGCCGGGGAAACCACATTGGAGGCCGGGTGAGACAAGCGATTCCGCACCTGCACGTAGCTATTGTCGGCGCCGGCTTCGCCGGGCTGGGCATGGCGATCCGGCTGCGGCGCGACGGCGTCGAGGACTTCGCGGTCTTCGACGAGGCGGGCGAGGTCGGCGGCACCTGGCGGGACAATTCCTACCCGGGAAGCGCCTGCGACGTACCGTCGCATGTGTACTCGTTCTCGTTTGCGCCCCACCCGGGGTGGACGCGCATGTTCGCGCCGCAGCCCGAGATCTGGGCCTACCTGCGCGAATGCGTACGGCGGTCCGGCATCGCCGGGCACCTACGCCTCAACACCAGGGTGACGGGCGCGACCTGGGACAGCGACCGGCGCTGTTGGCGGATCGAGACCAGCCACGGCGCAGTCACCGCCGACGCGCTCGTGGCGGCCGCCGGCGGACTCGCCGAGCCATCAATGCCGGACCTGCCCGGGCTGGACAGCTTCGCCGGGGCGGCGTTCCATTCCGCCCGCTGGGACCACGACACCGAACTGGCCGGTCGTCGCGTGGCCGTGATCGGCACGGGTACGTCGGCCGCCCAGTTCGTGCCGGAGATCGCCCCGCGGGCCGCCGCGCTGTACGTGTTCCAGCGCACTGCTCCATGGGTGCTGCCCCGCCGCGACCGCGGGATCACCGGCCTGGAGCGCCGTGCCTACCGCGCCGCGCCGGTGCTGCAGCAACTGGCCCGCGGCACCATCGGCGCGCTGCGCGAGACTCTGGTAGTCACCAACCGGCACCCTCGCCTGGCTCAGCTGCTGGTCCAGCGCATTGCCGCGCGCCACCTGCGCCGGTCCGTCCCCGACCCGGCGCTGCGCGCCCGGCTCACCCCCAGCTACACCGTCGGGTGCAAGCGGATCGTCCTGTCGAACGACTATTTGCCGGCCCTGACCCGGCCAAACGTCGAGGTCCTGACGGAACCGATCACCGAGGTACGACCACACGCCGTGGTGACCGCCGACGGCGTCGAACGCAGCGTTGACGTCCTCATCTTCGGTACCGGTTTCCAAGTCAGCGACCCGCCCATCGCGCACCGGATCCGCGGCCCGGCCGGGCGGACCCTGGCTCAGCAGTGGTCGGGCAGCCCCACGGGGCACCTCGGGACCATGGTCGCCGGCTTCCCGAACCTGTTCCTGATGCTCGGGCCGAACACCGGGCTCGGTCACAGCTCGGTGGTGCTCATGATGGAGGCGCAGCACGGTCACGTGCTCGACGCGCTCCGGTTCCTCCGCGAGGGCGGGTATGCGGCGCTCTCGCCGCGCGCCGACGTCCAGGCGGCGTACACCGCCGAAATGGACACCCGGCTGGCCGGAACGGTGTGGAACGCCGGCGGCTGTCGAAGCTGGTACCTGGACGCGGCCGGCAGAAACTGGACCATGTGGCCCGGCACGTCATGGGCGTTCCGCCGCCGGCTCGCACGGTTCCAGCCAGACGACTACGACGTGGTCCAGGATCGCTCCTGCGCGATGAGAGGGACGCCATGACAGACCTGTTGGCCGGCGAGTTGGCCGGCAAGGTCGTGCTCGTGACCGGTGCGGCTCGCGGAATCGGCGCCGAGACCGCGCGCGCCGCAGCCGCCCGGGGAGCCCGGGTTGCGCTGCTCGGCCTGGAGCCGCGGCTGCTCGCGGCACTCGCTGAGGAGCTGGGGCCGCAGCACGCCTGGTTCGAGTGCGACGTGACCGACCAGCAGGCGCTGGAGCGCGCCGTCGCCGGCACGGTCGCCGCGCTCGGCGGCATCGACGTCGTGCTCGCCAGTGCGGGCATCACCAACAACGGCACGGTCGCCGTCGACCCGGTCGATGCGCTCGTGCGCACCATCGAGGTCAACCTGATCGGGGTGGTGCGTACCGTCTCGGCGACCTTGCCACACGTCGCCGCACGTCACGGGTACTACCTGCTGGTCTCGTCCGCCGCGGCGTTCATCGTGCTGCCCGGTATGGCCGCGTACGGTGCGTCCAAGGCCGGGATCGAGCAGTTCGGCAACGCGCTCCGCCTCGAGGTGGCTCATCTGGGCGTCACGGTCGGCACTGCCCACATGGTCTGGGTCGACACCGACATGATGCGCGACGTCAAAGAGGACCTGCCCATATTCGGTCAGATGCTGAGCGGCCTGCCTCGGCGTCTGGGTCTCTACACCACCCCGGAAAGGTGCGCCCGGGCGTTCCTTCGCGGAGTCGCCCGCCGCAGCCGCCGCGTCTACGTACCCCGGTACCTCGCGGTGGCACAGCTTGTCCGCTGCATGTTCGGCAGTGCGGCCGCCGACATGGCGCTGCGCCGCGTCGCCGCACGGACAGTGCCGGAGCTGGAAGGCCAGGTCCGGCGGCTGGGCCGCAGTTTCGGCCGGCACACCGAAGCCCTCGGCAAGTAGACAGCCAACGGAACGAATCCAACTGAACGGTCGGCGACGTGACCTTGGCCTCTTCCTACGCTGGGGCTCGACCGGTCTATGAAGTCATCAATGCACCTCTGTCATGAGTCGCCAAATCGTTGTCAAGGGTTGCGGCGCCGATCAGGCTCACTGATGACGAGCGGAAGCAGTTGCTTGCGTGGTTGCGGCGGCCGTCGAGAGCGCAGGCTTTGGCGTCACGGTCGTGGGTTGTTCTGGCGTGTGCGGACCTCCTGGCGAGTCGAACGGTCGGATCGCGGCGGGATCTTCCGGAGTCACCGCTGCCGGCCTGCACACGTGAGTCGTCCCCCGCACGCGCGGGGATCTTCCCTTGGGTTCCCCGGTGTCGTAATCCTTCTGCTGGTCGCCCCCGCACGTGCGGGGATCTTCCCGTCCACAGCAGGACCCGGCGGGCACGCGTGTTGTCGTCCCCGACGCGCGGGGATCTTCCCAGCACCGGCGCGATCGCGGGGATACCCCATTGGTCCTCCCGCACGCGCGGGGATCTTCCCTGCCCCATCCGCGTCGGCGTCCCCACCGTGGCGTCGTCCCCGCACGCGCGCGGATCTTCCACCGCCGCCGTCTTCGGCGAGAGTAGCGGTCCCGGGTGGGCGGGAGTCTGGGTCCCGGCATCTTCCGGCAGGTTTCATCGGGCGTGAGTTTGGGACCCGTGTCGAGCTGGCGACGCCCGCGAGCGCGGGCTCGTCCAGACCGACGACTTCAACGAGACGGGGCGCGTGTGCCTCGAGCTCGCTGACGCCAGGCCCGCCTTTAGCATGACTTTTCGTTCTGATGTTCCTCAACGGCCGAGATTACTAAAGACGTCACGCCAGCTCCAAGCGGCCGAGCAGAATCTTGCCGTCATGGGCGGCGCAGCCACCCCAGCCGTTGGTGTTGGTCACCTTCACCACATAGGCGCGGTGGTACGTCGCGGTGGTGATCACCTTGTTGTCCGCGAACCGGACCAGCTGAAGAGCTTCATTTCTCGTTCCCCCATGCGGTGCGGTGTGCTGACTCAGAAACGATCGCAGGCCGGTGGCGGTGGCGTTCGCCGTGGGGGCCGTGGGGGCCGTCGCGGCCCCAACGGCCCGCAAGACCGGATCTTCATACCCGCAAACCCGGCGCCGAGATGATGGGAGCGCTCGTGGCGGTGATTCGGCGCCGCCGAACAGGGTAAGCAGACCTGGTGAAAAACGACGTTAATGACCGGTTCGTGCGCGTCCGGGGCGCCGCCGAGTGTCGTTAGACTCGCGGGCCATGGGACCGCTCATCTTCAGTCTCAATCTCACCCTGGACGGTTGCGTCGACCACCAGGAGGGGATCGCTGACGACGAGACGCAC
>NZ_JBFAZZ010000031.1:0-53045 GCF_040689425.1 Actinoplanes sp. NPDC051475 | reverse complement strand
CCCACGACGACCAGGGCGACCGCGACATCAGCATCAACAGCACCAAGACCAGCCTCACCGCGTTCCGCAAGCTGGCCGCGAACCCGATCTTCAACATCAAGCTCGCCTGAGAAGGCGGCGGGTCAGCGGTTGAGGTAGGCGGCCAGTCCGCCGAGTTCCTCGCTCGCGATGAACACCGACCGTACGTTGATGATGGCCTCCTCGACGTGGGCGGGGCAGCCCCACGCCGCGTCGCCCCACGAATCCGCGATCTTGATTTCGGCCGCCGCGCTGCAGCCGGGAACGCCGCCGAGCTGGCAGCGCTCCGGGTGCGGCGCGGCGGCCTGCGCCGCTGCGGCGGTGCGCATCCGGGCGGCGAGTTCCGCGGCGGCGGCGGCGCGCTGCTCGGCCTCGGCCCGCAGTTCCCGCTCCGCGCGTACCGCCCTGGCGAGCTCGTCGTGGGCCGACCGGGCGCGTGCTTCGGCGGCCGCCTTCGCCTGCTCGATGTGGTGGCGTTCGATGGCCAGGGCCGCGGTGCCGGCGAAGACCCGGGTGAGGGCCAGATCGGTGTCCTGCGGGACGCGCGGGGTGCGGTGGTACATGGCGAAGGTGCCCAGCAGGACGCCGTCGCGGGCCAGGATCGGCGTGGACCAGCAGGCGGCCAGGCCGGCCCGGTCGGCCAGCTGCCGGAAGTCGTCCCAGAACGGGTCGGTCGCGATGTCGGTGACGATGACCGGTTCCCGCCGGTGCGCGGCGGTGCCGCAGGAGCCGACGCCTTCGCCGGTGGCGATGCCGTCGATGGCCTGGTTGTAGAAATCCGGCAGGCTGGGCGCGGCGCCGTGGCGCAGGTGCCGGCCGTCGGGATCGGCGAGCAGCACGGAGACGAGGACCTCCTCCGGTGCGAGGTTCTCGATGCAGCGGGCCATCCCGTCGAGCACCTCGGCCAGGGGTGCCTGACGGGCGATCTGCTCGAGCAGGGCGCGATGCTCGGACATCAGCCGCTGGGCATGCTTGACCTGGGTGGTCTCCACGCCGATCATCCGGATTCCGGTCACCTCGCCCTCGGCGTCCCGGCGCGGCTCGTAGGTGAAGTCGAAGAACGCCTCCCGCGCGTGCGGGCCGAGGCCCAGCACGACCCGTACGTCCCGGCCGGCGTAGGGCTCACCCGTGCGGTAGACCTCATCCAGCAGGGTGATGAAGCCTTGACCGGCCAGTTCGGGCATCAGCTCGGCCAGCGCGACCCCGGTACGAGCCCGTTCCTCCCCGATGGTGGCGAAGAAGGCCGGGTTCGCCGTCTCCACCACGTGCGCCGGTCCCGCGAGGGACGCGAAAACGGCGACGGACTGCCCGAACAACGCCCGCAGATCTTCCTCCGCCCGCTGCCCGGCGATCGCCGGATCCGCAGCAGCCGGCCGCCGGCCTGATACCGCCGTCATGGTGTGGTCCGCCTCTCATCTGCCGATGCGTGGGTGATCGAGTGCCACCAACCTACGGGACGTCGTTCCGGCGGCAGAGTCCGACCAACCCCGATCGATCCATGCTCTTCTATGTGTGTCAGCCGGACTCCTGGAGGTAACTGATGCCACGAATGCGACGTTTGGGCCTCGCCCTCGCACTACTGACCGGTGCGGCCGTCGCCGTGCCCGCACCGGCGGCGGCCGCCGAGCCGGCGAAGAAGCTCCTCGTCGTCGGCATGGACGGGCTCAACTGGGACAGCGTCGTCGCCGCGAACGCTCCGCACCTCGACGCCCTCGCCGCGCAGGGCCTGCTGGGCCGCAGCCTGGTGCAGTGCCCGTCGCTGGCCGATTCGTCCAGCGGCCCCGGCTGGTCCACCATCGCCACCGGTGTGTGGCCCGACCGGCACGGCGTGCACGACAACACCTTCACCGGCAAGCAGTACGGCACCTATCCCGACTTCCTGACCCGCCTCGAACAGGCGAACCCGGCGTACGCCACCTACTCCGCCGTCGACTGGGCTCCGCTGCACGACCAGGGCACGTTCTCGCCCGCGATCGACACCCGGGTCACCCTCGACGGCGACGCGAACGGCTACCCGGCCGAGGACGAGAAGATCACCGCGGACGCCGTCGGCCGGCTGAGCGGCGGCGGCCCGGACGCCTCGTTCGTCTACCTCGGCAACACCGACGTGGTGGCACACGCCTCGGGCACCGGCGCCCGGTACCGGGCCGCGATCGAGAAGCAGGACCAGCAGCTCGGACGGATCCTCGACGCAGTGCGGTCGCGGCCCACCTACGCCGGGGAGGACTGGCTGATCATGGTGACCACCGACCACGGCCACCGGGTACCGCTGGGTGGGCACGGCGGCTGCCGCATCGACGAGCGCGGCACGTTCCTGCTCGCGACCGGCTCCGGGATCGGTGCCGGGATCCAGCCGATCGACGTACGCCAGCCGGACGTCGCCGCGTCGGCGCTGGCGCACTTCGGCGTCCCCGCCTCCCTGGACGGCAAGAACGTCCGGGTGCGCTCCACCGACCCGTTCGACGCCCTGCCCCTGCGTACGCGGGTGGACGAGACGGGCATCCCGGCCACCCTGGCGGGCTGGACCCCCGACGCGCCGGCCGGCTGGTCGGTGGCCCGCGGCGCGATGCCCACCGGCGGGGTCACCGAGTGGCGGGGCTGGTCGTTCGCCACCGACGAGTTCTGGAGCCGTACGCAGAGCGGCCAGGAACGCGAGAACGCGCTGCGGACCCGGGGCGTCTTCGCGGTCGCCGACAGCGACGAGTTCGCCGACAAGTCCGGCGGCGACCGCTACGACTCCACGCTCGTCTCGCCGGCGTACCCGGTCACCGCCGGCAGCACGGTCCGGCTGACCTACGTGACCCATTACCGGCAGGAGGGCGCGCAGAAGGGCGACGTGCTGGTCTCCTTCAACGGCGGACCCGACCAGCTCGTGAAACGGTACGCGTCGGACGCCCGCGCCACCGCCGAGTCGCTGCCGGTGGCGATCCCGTCCGGCGCGACCACGATGACCGTGAAGTTCCGCTACTACGACGCCGGCAACAACTGGTACTGGGTCATCGACGATCTGCGCATGCTCATGAGTTCCTGATAACTCACCGCCAGACTTCCCACCACTTCGCGAACCGACGCCGCCCCTTCGACAGCGGCGCGCGAAGCCGGAGGTGGTGATGAGGATGACGCAACGACAACGATGCGGCAGCCGCCGGGTGTTCCTCACACTCGGCGGCCTCACGCTGCTCAGCGGCTGCGCGGGGGAACGGCGGCCCGCACCCGGCCCCACCCCGGGGACGCATCCCCCGTCGTCGCCGCCGGCATCGCCGCCACCCTCGTCACCACCGTCCCGCCGCATCCCGGTGCAGAAAGAACCGCGGTACGTGGTCCCCGCATCGTCCGCACGCAAGGGCTCGAAGGTGGTGGCGCTGACCCTCGACGACGGCCCGGACCCGACGTACACCCCCCAGGTCCTGGCGATACTGCGCAAGTATCACGTCACCGCGACCTTCTTCGTGATCGGGAAGAGCGCGGCGGCACATCCCGACCTCATCCGGTCGCTCGTGGACGCCGGCCACGCCGTCGGCACCCACACCTGGTCCCACGCGAACCTCAGCAACCTGCCCGCGCCCAAGGTGCGGCACGAGATACGGCGTGCCGTCGAGACCGTCACGGCGACGACCGGCCGGATGCCCGACCTGTTCCGCGCCCCGTACGGCAGCTGGTCCCGCACCGTGTTCCAGGAATGCGCGGCGATGGGGCAGACCTCGATCGCATGGGACGTCGACCCGCGGGACTGGGACACCCCGGGCTCGCAGCACATCAGCTCCCGGGTGCTGGACCAGGTCGGGAACCGGTCGATCGTGCTCAACCACGACGGCGGTGGCGACCGCTCGCAGACGGTGCAGGCACTGCGGCACTTCGTCCCCGTGCTCATCGATTCCGGCTACAAGTTCGTGGGGGTGTGACGGCATGGCCGTACGCCACCCGCGACGCCGCTGGCGGCTGGTGGTCGCCGTGGTCGTCGCCGTCCTCGCCACCGGATCGGTGGCGGCCGTGGCCGGCATGCACGTTCTCGCCGGCCGCTACGAAGGCGCGGTCAACCGTGCCGACCTGCTCCCCGCACCGGCCCGGTCCGGCGGCAGAACCGAGCCCCCGAAGGTACGCGGGCCGATGAACCTGCTGCTCATCGGCTCGGACAGCCGCACGAAGGGCAAACCGGGCGACGGGCGCAGCGATGTCGTCATCCTCGTCCACATCCCGGAGTCGACCCGGCACGCATATGTGATCTCCATTCCCCGCGACACGTACCTCCCGATCGCCACGGCCGACGGCGGGCGGGGGCAACGGAACAAGGTCAATGCGGCCTACGCCTGGGGCGGCGCTCCCCGGCTCGTGCAGACGCTCGACCAGTTCGGCGGCATCACGGTCGACTGGCCGATCATCGTGGACTTCACCGGGGTCAGGAAGCTCACCGATCTGGTCGGCGGTGTCGACGTCGTGGTCGACAAGACGGCCGTCGACCGCTACCGCTTCCTGCCGGAGGACAGCCCGTACCCGTCGGCGCCGTGCACCGATCCGCAGGGCCGGTCGCGCCACTGCGTGGTCTTCACCGCCGGCAAGGTGCACCTCGACGGCAAGCTCGCGGAGTACTACGTACGCCAGCGCAGGGGTCTGCCCAACGACGACTTCGACCGCGCCAAGCGGCACCAGCAGTACCTGCGGGCGGTCGCCGAGAAGGTCGCCCAGGGGAACCTGCTCACCGATCCGCTGGCTTTGGACCGGCTGGTACGGGCCGCGGCGGGCATGCTCACCGTGGACCGCACCATGCCCGTGCAACGCCTGGCGTTCACGCTGCGCGGCCTGCGCCCGGAGGATCTGACCTTCATGACTCTGCCCATCGCGGAGAACCGCGACGTACCCGGGGTCGGGGCGGTGATGGTCCCCGACCCCGGGCGCTGCGAGGAGCTGTTCGCGGCACTACGCGCCGGCCGGCTGGACCGGTACGTCCGCAAGTACCCTCCCAACGACGTCAGTCACGGTCGCTGATCACTCAGGGCGAGCGGACCTGGATCAACCCTCCACAGTTGCGGCCTCCGGCGCGGGCTTCGGGGCGACGTGCTCGGCGGCCGGCGGCGGGAACTTGATGAAGATCGCCGTGACCAGCAGCCCGAGCAGCATCATGA
Source organism: Actinoplanes sp. NPDC051475 (assembly GCF_040689425.1). Classification (NCBI taxonomy): domain Bacteria; kingdom Bacillati; phylum Actinomycetota; class Actinomycetes; order Micromonosporales; family Micromonosporaceae; genus Actinoplanes; species Actinoplanes sp. NPDC051475. The sequence goes on along the minus strand of NZ_JBFAZZ010000031.1, from coordinate 47,907 downwards.
TCGCGCAGTACAGGAACATGTGACTGTAGGCGTCGACGGTCCGGACGCCGTTCGCGGACGTGTAGTGCTGCAGGATCGCGGCCATCACCGCGATGCCCAGGGCGCCGCCGAACTGGCGGGAGGCGGTGTTGAGGCCGCTGGAACCGGCGAATCGGGTGGGCGGCGCCGACATCGCGGCGGTGGCCGAGGTGCCCATCGTGGCCGCGCCCATGCCGAACCCGGCCACCAGCGCCGCCGGCAACCAGAAGGTCAGGAACGCCGCGTGGTCGATCAGTCCGAAGCTGAACCACAGACCACAGGCCGCGAAACAGGCGAGGCCGACCATGGTCACCGTACGCGGGCCGCCGATCTTGCCGACGATCCGCGACAGTCCCAGCGCCGCGACGGAGGCCGCGAACGCTCCCGGCGTGTTCGCGACACCGGCCTGCAGCTCGGAGTAGTTCCAGATCTCCGTGAGATAGAAGATGCTGCCGAGCATCCAGGCGTACTGGGCCATGCCGTAGAACAGCGACACGACGTTGACCGCGGCGAAGGTCGGGTTGCCCCACAGCGAGATCTCGATCGCCGGGACCGGGTGACGGCGGGACCGCAGCACCGCGATGAGCAGCGCGCACAGGCCGAGCGCCGCGCTGCCGACGATCCGGGCGTCGGACCATCCCCAGGTGCCGCCCTGGGTGACGGCGAAGGTGAGCCCGCCGATGCCCAGTGCCAGCGCCAGCGTCCCGACCGGGTCGGGAAGCCTGCCGGTGAGCGCGGCCTGCGGCGCGGGCAGCACCCGCAGGGCCGCCACGATGACCAGCAGCCCGAGCGGGATGTTGATGTAGAACACCGACTGCCAGCCGAACTGCTCGACCAGGACACCACCGACGCTCGGGCCCACCGCGGCGGCGACCGCGCTCGCGGTGCTCCAGAGCGCGATCGATCCGGCCCGCTTCTCGGCGGGCCCGTCCATCAACAGGATCGCCAGTGACGCCGGGATCATCGCCGCGGCACCCGCGCCTTGCACCAGGCGGGCCACCACCAGCGGCACCAGGTCCGGCGAGAGGGCGCACGCCAGCGACGCGAGCGTGAAGAGGGCGACGCCGGCGATGAACAGCTTGCGCCTGCCCAGCACGTCGGCGAGCCGGCCGGCGGGAGCCAGCAGGGCGGCGAGGATCACCGCGTAGCCGCTGAGCACCCAGGACAGATCGGGCACCGTGGCGGTGGGAAAGTCGTGGTGCAGGTCCGGGACGGCCAGGCTGGTGACCGTCGAGTCCAACATGGCCAGGAAGGTGCCGCCGCAGGCGGTCAGGACGACCGCCCGATAGGATTTGGGCGTGGATTCGGCCATGACGAAGTCCTCTCACTTCCGTTCGGGTGCACGACACAGCGCCGCGTCGGGCGGCGCTGGTCAACAGGTGGAGCTACGGACGGGTTGCTCAGGAGCGCGGTAACAGCTCCGGGTCGGTGCAGGCGGACCTCAGGCGGGCCAGGACGGCGGTCCGGGCGAGCGACATCACCGCCGAGTCCGGCAGCAGGCGCGATTGGTAGACCGTGGCAGCTCCCACGGCGTTGATCTCGAAGGCCAGCTGCGAGACGTCGACATCGGCGGCGAGCTCACCGGCGTCCACCGCCTCGGTCGCGAGCCGCTCGATCAGGGCCAGCCACTCCGCGAGCACCTCCGCCAGACGCTCCCGGACCGGGCCCGTCTTGGCGTCGTACTCGAATTGCGCGTTGACGAAGAAGCAGCCTCCGGGCAGCCTGTCGTCGGCGATGTACTCCAGCCGGGCCTCGTGCAGTTTCCACAGCCGCCCGACGCCGGCCGGCCGGTCCATGGCCGCCGCGACCACCCGCTCCTTGAAGCTCTCCCTGGCCCGCTCGATCGTGGCCAGTTGAAGCTCCTCCTTGCTGCGCCAGTGCGCGAACAGGCCGGACTTGCTGACTCCCAGCCGGTCGGCCAGTTGCCCCAGCGTCAGTCCGTCGAGTCCGGCTTCCGTGGCCAGCGCGATCGCGCTGTCCAAGGCCGCGGCCCGGGTGCGGTCGCCCCGAGCCAGTCTGCCGTCTGCGATCTGGGTCACAGGAGGACGCTACCAACAAAATGTACGACCGGTCGTTTAGTTAGTCCCGATGAGAGCCACGTCACAGTGGACCGTCCTCGGCGGAGTGCCGGCCCACGCTCAGTCGCTGAACCGGCCGACCGCGATGGCAGTGTCCACCTGCTGGATCCGGGCCTTGTCCAGGTCGCCGGCGATCTTTTCGTCCTCGTCCATCAACACGTCGATGTCCTGTCCCGCGTAGCCGAGGATCCCCATGTCCGCGAACGTCGCCTGCATCTTCTCGCCGAAGAGTCCGATGTCCTTGAGAGTCGGCATGATCCGGGAGAACAAGTGGCTCTGGAACTGCTTGAAGTGCTCCGAGCGGCGCATGAAATCTATGCATTCATCGGCGTCGACGTCGAGGTTCCGCCACACCTCCTCGCCGACGAACCGTTGCTGCATCAGATGGCACGCCTCGGTGCAGAACTCCTCGCGCTCGTCCCGTTCGGCCTGGGTGAGCTGCGGGTAATAATCGCGCAATGCGAGCCGTCCGAAGGCGACATGGCGGGCCTCGTCCTGCATCACGTAAGCGTTGAGCGCCTTGGCGAGCGGCTCGGTCGCCATGTCGCGGATCAACCCGAACGCGGCCAGCGCGAGCCCCTCGATCAGCACCTGCATGCCGAGGTAGGTCATGTCCCAGCGAGAGTCCGAGATGACGTCGTTGAGCAGGGCCTTGAGGCCCGGATTGATCGGGTACGCAAGCTCGAGCTTCTCCCGCAGGTAGCGCGAGTACACCTCGACGTGGCGGGCCTCGTCCATCACCTGGGTCGCGGCGTAGAACTTCGCGTCGAGCTCGGGGACGGTGTGGACGATCTTGGAAGAGCAGATCAGTGCACCCTGCTCACCGTGCAGGAACTGGGAGAACTGCCACGCCGTGAGATGGTGGCGGATCACGCCCCGATCCTTGGGGCCGAGAGACTCCCAGACCCGGGAGCCGTAGATCGCGATGCTCTGCTCCGGTACGCCCATGGGGTCGTTGGGATCCACCTCGATCGACCAGTCCAGCCGGTCGGCGCCGTCCCACTGCTTCTGCTTGCCCTTCTCGTACAGGCTGAGCAGGCGGTCGCGGCCCTCGTCGTACTCCCAGTCGAAGACCGTGGTTCCGCCGCCCGGCACCTGCCACTGTGTCTGTTCGACCGGCAGCGCATAGATGCGTGTGCTCACAAGATCCTCCACGGGCTTCCCTTGCGCTGGCCAGGACGTAGCCCAGTCTTGTGGGCCGGACGCCCCTGGGGCAGTGGGGAATACCCTGGGGTAACCCTCCCCTGGGGTGTCACCATCCGCCTGCCGGCCGGGGCCGCTGGTCTCTGTGTGGGGTGCCGTGCCGCATTCCCGACACATCCACTACCGTGAGTGTCTTCAATATCGCTAAGAGCGACCGATAGCGTCCCCAACCCCGGAAACGTCCCCTCGGAAACACCGCTGCCTTCGCCAGCATCGAACTTCGACCGAATTCAATGTGATCCTGTGCACAGCCGGACGCTTGACACTGACGAGGCGTTGCGATTCCGTAGACCCCTCACTCCGCAACGATGCGTACACCATCGGTTACGGGCTGGGCCGGAAAGGACTCCGCGGCAGGTCCTTTCGGGACATATGGGGACAGACAAGCCGTGAGGCCAGGGGAGCTTCAATGACGGGGAAGCGCGGAACGGACCATTCTCTAGATCATGGAACATTGCTCGGCAGAACTACCGAACTTCAATCGCTGGTCGATTTTCTCGACATTCTAAACGAGCACGATACATCGATTCTTGCCAATGTCACCGGAGATCCGGGAATCGGCAAGAGCGCGCTGTTGGACGCCTTTTCCGGAATGGCTCGGGCCCGCGGGGCGACAGTCCTGACCGGACGCGCGTTTCGCGGGGCGGCCGACCGCCCGCTGGGGGTCTTCAGCGACCTGCTGGAAGACCGCTACGACATCCCGCCCATCTCCGGCGACCTTCCGGAGGACACCCACCGCAACGTCCGCGGCCTGCTGGAGCGGCTCGCCGCCGAACATCCGCTGGTGCTCGTCCTCGACGACTGCCACGCCTACGACTCGAGGTCGTTGACACTACTGGGAGACCTTCTTCGCAAGCCGCCGGACGCCCCGGTCATGTTCGTGCTCGGTTACCGGGACCGGCAGGCATGCACCGGACTGCGGTCGAGCATTCAGGATCGCCTGCGAGCCCTGCCCGCCATGCACCTCGAGGTCCGTCCGCTCTCCGAGCAGACCGTGTACCAGCTGCTGGGCGAGTCGGGTACCCCGACCTGGCGCAAGCAGCTCCACCAGGACAGCGGCGGTAATCCGCGTTACCTGCACGCCCTGCTCCGGGAGAGGTCCGGCCCCGACGAGCCGGCGTACGGCCCGGGCACGAACCACGACGACATCGACTTCCTGGGCGAGTTCGACGGGATCACCGGTCTGCCACGGCATGTCGCGGACGCCGCGGCGGTGCTCGGCGACGGCTTCGACATCGCCCTGATCGCCACCATGCTCGCCGAGCCCGAGCAGACCGTGCTGGCGGCCCTGGACTCACTGATCGCCCGGGACCTGGTACGCCCTTCCGCCCACGGCACCAGCTTCGCGTTCCGGCACGCGGTGATCCGCCGGGCGATCTACCGCAGCCTAGGCCTGAGCCGGCGTATCGGCCTGCACGAACGGGCTGAGGAAGCGTTGCGGGAACGAGCCGCGACGGCCCTGCAACGGGCACCGCACGTGCAGCACAGCATCCGGCACGGCGACCTCGAAGGCGCCGACCTGCTGACCGGCGCGGCCGTGCAGATCATGGCGAACCAGCCGGACACGGCGACCTCGTGGCTGCGTACCGCGCTGCAGACCCTGCCGCAGCAGGATGAGACCCGCGATCGGCGGGCCGTGGTGCTGACGGCGCTGGCGAAGAGCCTCGGGATCAGTGGCAAGCTGCCCGAGTCGTTGAGCACGATGCACTACGCGCTGCGCACGATCGGCGACGGGCGGCCCGACCAACGGGCTGAGGCGGTGGCCCACATCGCCGCCGTCGAGCGGATGTTGGGCACGCACAGCTCGACCGATGCCGTACTGCGGGCGGAGATCGCCGCGCGCGGCGACGACACGAGCGTGTTCACCGCGTTCCTGCAACTGGAGATGGCTCACCGGGAACTGGTCCGCGAGGATCATGCTGCGTCCCACGAGTGGGCCAGCAAGGCCCTGGCCATCTCCCGCCTGCACGGGCACCACGCCCTCGAGGCGTCCTGCCTGGGCCTGCTCAGCAAGACGGACTGCGCGATGGGCAACGTGTCCGGCGCCTCCACCCGGCTGGACGTGGCGGCCGCGATCCTCGACGGGATGCTCGACGACAAGCTGCCCGAGAGCCTGGACGCAGCGGTGTGGATCGGCTGGAGTGAGGTTCTGCTCCGGCGCTGGCGCGACGCCGCTCGGCATTTCGGCCGGGCGGTGGACAGCGCCGTCCGGACCAACAACGGCCTCGTACTGCCGCACCTCCTGCTGGGTCAGGTGATGGCTTTGCGTAATCGAGGCCGGTTGGTGGACTCCCAGGCGGCCGCGCAGCATGCGCTCCGGCTGGCCGAGCAGTCCACGAGCCAGGAGCAGCTCTTCGTCGCCCGGGCCATGCTCTCGTGGGCGAACAGTCATCTGGGCAGCTTCGACAAGGAACTGGACACGGCTGCCGAGGCGATGGCCCGCGCGGGTGACGCCGTGGTGGGCTGGCAGGGTTCGTTGGCCGTGCGGATGCTGGCCGAGGCCCGGTTGATGAACGACGATCCGGACGGCTGCCTGGAACTCGTGCACCTCGCGGGCGGCGCGAACCTGCAGGGCGCCAACGCCACCTCCCGGGCCACCTGGTACGAACTGCTGGTCCGGGCCGAGCTGGACGCGGGACGTCCCGGGGCCGCGGCAAGGTGGGCGGAACGCTCGGAGGCGCTGACGAAGCGGGTCGGATCGTCCGGGCTGGGTCATCTGGCGACGGCGCAGGTGCTGCTGGCCACCGATCCCATCAGCGCGCTGCCACGCGCCCAGCAGGCCGTCGCCGGCATCAGACCCACCGGGGCCATCATCGACGAGCTGCGTGCCCGGATCGTGCTGGGCATCGCCATGTGGCATCGGGACTGCCCGGACGAGGCCCTGCGGGAGCTCCGCAGCGCGAAGGTCGGGCTGGAGCGGATCGGCGCGGTCCCCCTCGCGAAACGCGCACGCCGGGAACAACGCCGGCTTGCCGCGCGCGGACCGAGGCTGCGCGAGCAGTCCGAGCGGACCGCGACGGAGACGGTGCTCACCCGTCGCGAACAGCAGATCGCCGAGCTCGTCCGGGACGGGCTGACCAATCGCAGGATCTCCCGCACTTTGAGCATCTCCGAGAAGACCGTGGAGATGCACCTGACCAACCTGTTCGCCAAGCTGGGAGTGGTCAACCGGGCCGGGGTCGCCGCGTACGTGACGAATTCTCAGCTCGCGGTGATGGCCGCCTCGGCGGGGTGACTCAGAGTGGGATGTTGCTGTGCCTGCGGGGCGTGGTCTCCACCCGTTTGGTCCGCAGAGTGCGAAGCGCGCGGACGATGTGCGCCCTCGTCTCCGACGGTGCGACGACGTCATCGATGCAGCCGCGTTCCGCGGCGACATAGGGGCTGACCAAGGTGTCGTAGTACTGCTTGGAGAATTCACGGCGCGCCGCCTCGGGATCGGCGGCCGCCGTGATCTCCCGGTGGAACAGCAGACCGACTCCGCCGCCGGCGCCGATCACGCCGATCTCCGCGGTGGGCCACGCCAGGACGAGATCGGCGCCGAACTCCTTCGACGCCATCACCGCGTACCCGCCGCCGAAGGCCTTGCGGATGATCACCGTGATCTTCGGGACCGTCGCCTCGATGTAGGCGAAGCCCAGTTTCGCGCCGCGCCGGATGATGCCGGCGTGCTCCTGGTCGGTGCCCGGCAGGAAACCGGGGACGTCGACGAGGGTGAGCAGCGGGATTCCGAAGGCATCGCAGAACCGTACGAACCGTGCGGCCTTCTCGGCGGCGGCGATGTCGAGCGCCCCCGCGAGGTGTTGGGGCTGGTTGGCGACCACGCCGACCGTCCGGCCCTCGACGTGGGCGAAGCCGCAGACGACGTTGCGCGCGAACCGGGCGTGGACCTCCAGCAGGAACCCGTCGTCGACCAGCCGGTTGATGACCTCGAGGACGTCGTAACCGTGCGCCGGCGAGTCGGGAACGACCTCGTCAAGCTCGCGGTCGAGCGGTGATTGGGCGAGATCCGCTTCGACCGCATGGTGCGGTGCCTCGTCGAGATTGTTGCCGGGCAGGAAGGACAGCAGGTCCTTGACGTATTCGATGGCCGCGGGTTCGTCGGCGGCCACGTGGTGGGCGTTGCCGGTCTTCGAACCGTGCAGCCAGGCACCGCCGAGTTCCTCCAGGCCGACCGTCTCGCCGGTGACCGAGCGGATCACGTCCGGCCCGGTGACGAACATGTGCGAGGTCTTCTCGACCATCACCACGAAGTCCGACGCGGCCGGCGTGTACACCGCACCGCCCGCGCACATCCCCATGATCACCGAGATCTGCGGGATCACGCCGGACGCCGCGACCACGCGGCGGGCGACCTGGCCGAAGGACGCCAGGGAGAGCACGCCCTCGTGCACGCGCGCACCACTGGAGTCGTAGAGGCCGACCACCGGGCAGCCGACCCGTACGGCCATGTCCAGGACCTTGCCGACCTTGTGTCCGAAGGCTTCGCCCACGCTGCCGTTGAACGACGTCACGTCCTGGGCGAAGACGCAGACCGGTCGGCCGTCGACGGTGCCGAACCCGGCCACCACGCCGTCACCTGGGGGCTGTTGCCGGTCGGTGCCGAAGTTGGTGCTGCGGTGCCGGACCAGGGAGTCGATCTCGACGAAGGAGTCCTCGTCGAGCAGCATGGCGAGGCGCTCCCGGGCGGTGAACTTGCCGAGAACGTGCTGACGGCGTGCGGCACGAGGCGAGCCGGGCTGACGGGCTTCCTCGCGGCGTCGCCGGTACTCGGCTATGCGGCCCGCCGTCGTGGCATCCGGGGAGATCACCGGTGCCTCGGTCCGGGCCTCCGCTGCGGCAGACGGCCGGGCCGGGGCTTGCGGCCGGGCCGCATGTTCGGCGGTCGTCACCCGGCCACCTCGATCGCGTTGTGCACGGCTCCGGCCATCCGGGCGAACTCGACGACCTGAGCGGCGACGATGGCCAGCTTGCCCGCGTCCCGGTCCACGACGGACTCCGCCGACGCGCCTGGCAGGACGTCCAGGGTCGCACCGAACGGTGTCGGCCACCCGCGCAGAGCGTGCACGATGGCGCGCAGCGCGGCCAGCGTGATCCCGCCCGCCTGCGTGCCCGCGGACGTCACGACGCAGCCGACCGCGCGGCCGTCGAGGTAGGGCCGGTCATCGCAGCGCAGGTCCTCGAGGTAGTCGAGCGCGTTCTTGACCATGCCGGAGACGCCGCCGTGGTAGCTGGGGGTGGCGAGAATGATCCCGTCGGCGCGGGCGACGGTCGTGACGAGCTCACGGGCCTGCCAGGTGCGCTCCGGATGACCGGGCCGGAACAGCGGCAGGGCTCCGAGGAAGGCCCCGCCGTAGATCCGGACCTCGGCACCGCGGAGTCCGGCCTCCTCCAGCGCTCGTGCCAGGGCCCGCTCGGTCGCCGACCCGGGGCCTTCCGACCCACCGATGCCGACCACCAGGGGTCGCTTTCCGAGCGCGTCCATCGTTCTCCCCCGCTCCTCGCGTTCAGCTCGCGTCGCGCAGGCTGCGCGGACGCATGTCGGTCCACACCTGGTCGATGTGGGCCAGGCACTCCTGTTCGGGCCCGGCGAATCCGGCGGCCCGCCAGCCGGCGGGAACCGGCGCGGTTTCGTCCCAGATCGAGTACTGCTCCTCGTCGTTCACCACGACCAGGAAAGTGGGCTCGGCCATCGTTGTGCTCCTCTACTTGCGGGTGTCCTTGACGATCCGGCCGCCCTTGATCACGAGCACCACGCGCTCGGGATCGTCGAAGAGGGCGGGTTCGGTCAGCGGGTCGAAGTCGACCGCGACCAGGTCGGCGTACTTGCCGGGCGCGATCGAGCCGATCTTGTCGGCGACCCGCATGATCTTCGCGTTGACGGAGGTGGCGGACTTGATCGCCGCCATCGCCCCGATGATCTCGGCCTTCAGCGCGATCTCGAGGCCGCGGCGGGTCTGGTCGGGGCCGATCAGGTCGGATCCGGAGCCCACCGGGACGCCCGCGGCCATGGCGGCCCGGAGACCGTCGACCATCCCGTCCATGGTGCCGCAGACGCGCTCGCGGACCTGCGGGGGCAGGCCGTGGACGTCGAAGTTCTCCTCCAGCACCTTGGCGATCGCCAACGTCGGCACGAGGCTGACGCCGTGCTCGGCCATCATCGCCGCGGTGGGTTCGTCGATGCCGGTGCCGTGCTCGACGCATTCGACGCCGGCCGACACCGCGTTGCGGATGCCGGGGACGTTGTGGGCGTGCACGGTGACGTACGTGTTGCGGGCATGCGCCTCGGCCACCGCCGTCGCGATCTCCTCCACCGTGAACTGGGTGTCGGAGAGGTTGTCCGCGATCGACACCACGCCCCCGGTGACCGCCATCTTGAGGAAGGTCGCGCCCTGGCGGAAGCACTCGCGAGCGGCCTTGCGCACCTCGTCGCACCCGTCGGAGATGCGCCCGACCGCCGTGAGCCCGCGTACCCGGAAGTGGAACGTCTCGTCCGGGCCCACGAACGGTGAGCCGAGGTGACCGTGGCCGCCGCACTGCACCAGCGGGGACGCCGAGGCCCAGATGCGCGGGCCGGGCACCAGGCCGCGGCCGACCGTACGCAGGACGCCATGGTCGATGCCGCCGCAGTCGCGAACAGCGGTGAAACCCGCGTCGAGCGTCTGGCGCAGGGTCCGGAAGATGTCGGCGGCGCGTTCGGCGACCGACAGTTCCATGTTCAGTACCGCGCGCATCTCGCTCGAGTGGCCGATGTGGACGTGGGCGTCGATCAGCCCGGGAAGCAGAGTGAGCCCGGACAGGTCGACGAGGTCGGCGTCGCCGGGCAACCCGGGTGATCCCACCTCGGCGATCCGCTCGCCCTCGACGAGGACCTGGACGTTGGTGACCGGTTCGTCGGCAATGCCGTCGATGAGGGTCGCGCCGGTAAGAAACATGCTCATGAGGAACCTCTCTTCTTCGCCGCGAGGACCGGCGGCAGTAACCGGTTGCTGACGAAGAACCCCAGCATCTTGGTGAAATAGGCTCGGTCCAGTGCCGGCGCGGTGCGGTTGCCGAGCACGTCACGCACGTTGTCGCAGGAGATGGCGGGCATCGCCCGGTCCGGGGTCTCGCCGATCATGGCCATCAGCGGTGCGAGGGCGTTGTCATCGCCCTCGCGATCCACCTGCTCCACGAGTGCTGACCGCCACTGGTCGAACGGCACGGAGTCGACCGGGTAGCCGAACTCGCGGATCTGTTCGAAGATCGTGTTCCACGACAAGGTGTCCGGGTCGATCGTGTGGAAGGTGCGCCCGAGCGCCGCCGGGGCGAGCGAAAGACCGATCACCTGCCGGGCGAGATGGTCGACCGTGCCGACGGAGAGCTCGTAGCGACGCTCGGGTGCCAGTCCCAGCTGGACGCAGCCCTGGATGACTTTGGTGACGTAGTCCTCCCGGTTGGACGCGCCGCTGCCGCTGTCCGCCAGCACGCCGCCGGCGCGGTAGATCGAGACCGGCACTCCCCGTTCACGCGCGAGGCCGATCAGCCCCTCCGCGACCCATTTGCTCTGGCTGTAGGCGGTGTCGTGCCCGATCGCGGGTGGCAGCGGGTCGTCCTCGCCGATGCGGGCGACGTCGGGGCGCATCGCCCCGGCGAGGACCGCCAGCGTGGACAGGTGATGCACCGGCTTGAGCCGCGTGGTGGTGGCCAGCCGGAGGATCTCCTCCGTACCCAGCACGTTGGCGGCCTTCAGCGCCCGGTACGGGCGGACGAAGTTCACCCACGCACCGCAGTGGTAGATCGCGTCGACCTGCTCGGCGAGCGCGGCGAACTCGGCGTCGCCCAGTCCGAGCCGGGGCCGGGCCAGGTCGCCCGGCATGACGCGAAGCCGCCCGCCCCAGGAGGCACGCAGCCCGTAGGAGGTCAGATTGGCCTGCACCCGCTCCAGGCCGCCGTTCTGGTCGGCGGCACGGACCAGACACACGACGGTCGCAGCGGTACGTTCCAGGAGCTCGGCACACAGGTACGCACCGACGAACCCGGTCGCGCCGGTCAGCAGCACGGTGAGCGGCCCGGACCCGGCGGTCAGCGGTGGTAGTCCTGCCGCGGTGATCGACTCGTCCAGCACGACCTCGTCGGCCAGGACGATGCCGGTACCCGCAGGTGCCGAGGGCGGCTCGCCGAGTGCCCGGCCGATTAGGTCCGCCATGCCCGCGACGGTGCCCGCCGCGAAGACGTCACGGGCGCTCAGGTCGATCGCCCCCATGCGGCGCAGCTCGCGGGTGAGCTGGGTGACCATGAGCGAGTGGGCACCGAGGTCGAAGAAGTCGTCGTCGACGCTGACGCGTTCCAGGTCCAGCAGATCGCACCAGATCCGGGCGATCCGCCTTTCCCGCTCGGTCCGGGGCCCCACGAATCCGTCGTCGAGCCGCAGCTCCTCCGGCGCGGGGCCGGCCGGCTGAGCCGGGACGCTCTCGGTGGCCCGGGGGCCTCCCGGGTCGATCCAGTACCGCTCGCCCTGGAACGGATACGTCGGCAACGAGACCCGGCGGGGGTCGGCCGCACCGTGGAAGGCCACCCAGTCGACATCGACGTTGGACTGCCACAGCCGCCCGACGGCGGAGACGAGATGGGCCAGGTCGGGCAGCACATCCCGGGGCAGGCTCATGGTCGGCACCGCGACGGGAGTGGGCGCCAGCCGCTGCGACCCGGCCAGCGAGCTGAGGGTACGGCCGGGGCCGACCTCCAGCACCACCCGGCCGGGCTGGGCCAGGGCCTCCCGCAGGCTGTCGGCGAACCGTACCGGCCGGCGCAGGTGCCGGGCCCAGTACGCCGGGTCGATCGCCTCCTCGGCGGTCAGCCAGGTGCCGGTCACCCCCGAGAGCATGGGCAGCTCCGGCGCCGCCAACGTGATCCTGCCGACCTTGCGGGTGAAATCGGCCAGGTACGGATCAACCATCCAGGAGTGGCTGGCGACCGGGACGCTGACCTTGCGGCAGTCGATGTCGTCCGCGCGCAGCCGGGTCCGCAGCGCGATGATGTCCTCGTCGGGCCCGGCGACCACGGTGAGGTCGGGAGCATTGACGGCGGCGATCGACACGCGGTCGGACAGCATCGAGGCGACCTCGGCCTCGGGCAGCCCGACGACCAGCATCGAGCCCGGTGGCATCGCGGCGAACAGTTCGCCGCGGGCCAGGGTGATCTCCAGGGCGCCCTCGAGGGTGAACACGCCGGCGAGGCACGCCGCGACGTACTCGCCGAGGCTGTGGCCGAGCAGGGCCGCCGGTTGCACGCCCCACGCCATCAGCTGGCGGGCCAGCGCGTACTCGATCACGAAGAGCGACGACACCACGCCCGCGCCCTGATCGCGGCCCATCGTGGCCGCTCCCCCGGCGAGCTCGCGGCCCTCCAGGGGCGTGAACGCGGCCGGGAACAGCAGCCGGCGGAGGTCGAAACCGAGCCGGGGACGCAGGATCTCGGCGCAGCGATCGACCTCGGCGCGGAACACCGGTTCCGACCGGTAGACGTCGAGGCCCATGTTCGGGTGCTGCGAACCGCCACCGGGAAAGGCGAACACCGCGGCGTGCGAACCGTCCGGCGCCGACCGGGTGGCCAGCCGCCGGGGGTCCTCGCCGCGCAGCACCCGTACGGCGTCGGCGTGGTCGGTGCAGACGATCGCACGGCGCAGCCCGAAGGCGCGTCTGCCCTCCTGCAACGTGAAGGCCACGTCGGACAGTTCCGGTGCCTCGGCAGTGGAGAGGACGTCCGCGAGTCCGCGGGTGGCGCTGTCCAGTGCGCTCGTGGTCCGCGCGGAGACCGGCAGCAACTGCCACTGCCGGGCCTGGGTGGCGGGGCGCCGCGCCGCGGGGGCCTCTTCGAGGACGACGTGCGCATTCGTACCGCCGACGCCCAGCGAGCTGACGCCGGCTCGGCGCGGGTGCCCGGTGGTCCGCCACTGTTCGGCCTTCGTCGGTACGTAGAACGGCGTCTCGTCGAGCCGCAGGTGCGGATTGGGCGCGGTGAAGTTCGCGGCCGGCGGCACCTGCGCGTGGTGCAGGGCAAGTGCGGCCCGCAGCAGTCCCGCCAGGCCGGCGGCGGCATCGAGATGGCCGATGTTCGCCTTGACGGAGCCCAGCGCGCAGGAGCCGGGAACGATGCCGCCGGCGCCGTACGCCTGGCTGAGCGCCGTCGTCTCGATCGGATCGCCGACCTGGGTCGCGGTGCCGTGTGCCTCGACGTATCCGACGGTTGCGGGATCGATGCCGGCGACAGCAAGCGCGGAGGTGACCACCCGTAGCTGGCCGTCGACGCTGGGGGCGGCGTACCCGGCCTTCATCGCCCCGTCGTTGTTCACCGCGGAGCCGCGGATGACCGCGTACACATGGTCCCGGTCGGCGAGGGCGTCGGCGAGCCGGCGCAGCATGACCACGACGGCGCCGTTGCCCGGCACGGTGCCGCCGCCGGCGACGTCGAACGGACGGCAGTGACCATCGGCGCTGAACAGTCCGCTCTCGGCGACGGGATAGCCGGTCTTGAGCGGCACGTTGACCGTCACGCCGCCGACCAGGGCCGCGTCACACTCGTAGCTGAGCAGCGACTGGCAGGCGAGATGCGTGGCGACCAGCGACGTCGAGCAGGCCGTTTGGACGGTGAGCGCGGGACCGGTGAGGTCGAGCAGGTGCGAGACCCGGGTGGCGACGAAGTCCTTGTCGTTGAACATCCGGGCCAGCGGCGCCATCGGCGAACGCTGGAACCGCGCGTTGGTGGCGAGGTTCTGCAGCAGATATTTGGTGAAGAAGGCGCCCGCGAACACGGCGACGTCGCCGGGGAACCGGCCAGGGTCGTGACCGGCGTCCTCCATGGCCTCCCAGGCGGTCTCGATGAGCATCCGCTGCTGCGGGTCCATGGTCCTTGCCTCGGCCGCGGTGAACCCGAAGAACGCGGCGTCGAAGCGGTCCGCGTCCGGCAGGTGCCCGGAGGCGGGCACATAGTCCGGATCGGCCAGGGTCTGCTCGTCGATCCCCGCGGCCAGCAGCTCGGCGCGGTCGAACCGGGTGATGGATTCGACGCCGTCGCGCATGCTGCGCCAGAACGCCTGCGGGGTCCGCGCGCCGGGAACCCGGCAGGCGATCCCGACCAGGGCGATCGGCTCCAGCCCCTCCGCTTCGGTCGCGCTCATCCGATTCCCGCCTCTCCTGTGCGCTCGTGGCCCGCCCACCGTCCGGTGCGGTCGCTCATGCCCGGTCCCGTCCCGCCCGGCGCCGGGCGAAGGCGGCGGCGCGACGGCCTGCCGACTCGCGGGCCCGGTCGACCCCGGCGTCGGTCCGCTGCGCCACCGAGGCCGAGACGAGGCCCCGGACCGTGGGATAGCGGAAGATGTCCACGAGCGACACCCGGTCGCCCAGCACCGGCACCAGCAGCGTCCGGAGCCGTACGGCGAGCAGCGAGTTCCCGCCGATCTCGAAGAAGTTGTCGTGCGCGCCGACCCGCTCGGCGCCGACGACCTCGGCGAACACGCGGGCCACTCCCCCTTCGGCGTCGCCCTTCGGCGGCTGGTACTCGCGGGTCGCCTGCCGGCCCGGTTCCGGCAGCGCATCCCGGGCGACCTTGCCGTTGGGCGTACTCGGCAGCCGGTCGAGCAGCACGACATCCGCGGGCACCATGTAGTCGGGCAGCGTCCGGGCGCAGAAGGCGCGAATCTCCTCCGCTGCCGGCGGGGTGGCCTCGTTCGCGGCAACGCCGTAGGCGACGATCCGGCGGCCCGCATTCTCGCCGCGGACGACCACGACGGCAGCCCGCAGGCCGGGATGCGCCGCCACGACGTTCTCGATCTCGCCGAGCTCTATCCGGTGGCCGTGAAGCTTGACCTGGTGGTCGAGCCGGCCGAGGAACCACAACGCGCCCTCGGCGTCGCGGCGCACGAGGTCACCGGTGCGGTAGAGCCGCTGCCCGGGGATGCCCGAGAACGGATCCGGGATGAAGCGCCCGGCGGTGAGCGCGGGGCGTCCGAGATAGCCCCGGGTCACGCCGAGGCCGCCGAGCAGCAGTTCGCCGGGTACCCCTGGAGGTGCGGGCCGCAGGTGGGCGTCGACGACGTAGGCACGGGTGTTGGCCATCGGTTCGCCGAGGACGACCGGGCGGCCGTTCACCTCCGCACTCGTTGCCCACACGGTCACCTCGGTCGGCCCGTACATCGAACGGACCGCGGGGACGCTCTTGGCCAGGACGTCGGCCAGCGGATCCGGCAGCGCCTCGCCGCCGACGAGCAGGCCGGTCAGCTCGCCGAGGGCGGCGGCGTCCTCGTCGTCGACCATCAGCCCGGCCACCGACGGCGTGCACTGCAGGTGCGTGATGCCGTGCCGGCGGATCTGCGCGGCGATCGGCTCGTCGGCGCGGGCACGGCGACTCCGGTCCTCTGACAGCTCCCGCACCAGCCGCAGCGGGCCGAGCGCCTCGAGCACCTGCTCGTGCGGGACACCGAAGTCGATCAGGCAGGCCGCCTCGTCGACGCCGATGGCCTTGAGCTGATCGACTAGGTCGGCGCAGCGCTCCGGCGTGCCGAGCAGGCCGGAGGTGTCGAAGAACCGCTCGAAAGCCCGCGCCACCAACAGGTCCAGCTCGTCCGGGGGCAGCGTCCGCGGGTCGGTGTCGTCGCCCATCGCCGCGCCGAGCCCGGAGAGCAGGTCGAGCGAGGACTTGATGTAGGCGCACAGGGGTTCGCGCACGATCTCCCGAACCTCATCGGTGTCGGCGCCGACGAACGTATGCAGCATCACCGTCACCCGGCCGTCGCCGGGGTGCCCGGCGTCCCGCCAGGCCTGGCGATAGAGCGTGATCTTCTCGGCGAGCTGCTCGGCCGAGTGACCCAGCATGTGCGTCAGCAGGCCGGCGCCGACCTCACCCGCCATCCGGAACGTCTCCGGGCTGCGCGCGCTGGTGATCCACACGGGCAGGTCCCGCTGCACCGGCGGCGGGAAGATCGAGACGTCGACGTCCCGGCCGACCCCGTTACGGCGGGTCAGGCTGTCGCCGCGCCACAGCCGCCGCAGGGTGGCGAGACCGTCGAGCATGGCCTGCTTACGATCGGCGTAGTTGTCCGGTGCGAGAACGAAGTCGTCGGGCTGCCAGCCCGAGGCGACGGAAACGCCGACGCGGCCCCCGCTGATGTTGTCGAGCACCGACCATTCCTCGGCGACCCGCAGCGGGTCGTGCAACGGGAGGACCACGCTGCCCGCCCGGATCTGCACGCGGTCGGTGACCGCGGCGACGGCGGCACCGGTGACCGCCGGGTTCGGATACAGGCCACCGAACTCGTGGAAGTGCCGTTCCGGGGTCCACACCGCGTGGAAACCTTGCCGGTCGGCGAATTTCGCGCCCTCGATGAGCAACCGATACCGGTCGGCCGGGTCACCGCCGCGGTCACCGCCGAAGTAGAACAGGCTGAAGTCCATCGTGCGCGCCTGCGCCGCGGCGGGCACGACCGTGCCGCCGCCCGGGACCGTGGTCCGGGTGGGTTCGTCGCCCCGGAGCACCACCCGGTGGCCGCGGGCCAGGGTCCACAGGAGTTCCAGCACGGAGATGTCGAACGACATGCTGGTGACGGCGAGCCAGCTCGCCGGGGCGGCGCCGGGGACCAGCGGGTCCATGCCGGCGAAGAAGTTCCCGACGTTGCGATGGGTCACCATGACGCCCTTGGGGGTGCCGGTGGACCCGGAGGTGTAGATGACGTACGCCAGGTTGTCCGGGGTGAGCGCCGCCGGGGCGGCGGGCGGGGCCTCGTCCTCGCCGGGTTCGTCGACGAGCAGGGCTCGAGCGGGCAACCGGGTGGCGCGCTGGGCCAGGGTCGCGCTGGTCACGACGACCCGGGCCTGCGCGTCGGCGACCATGAACGCCAGCCGCGCGTGCGGATAACCGGGGTCGAGCGGCAGGTACGCACCGCCGGCCTTGAGGATGGCCAGGAGCGTGACCACGAGGTCCGGCGACCGGTGCAGGTACACGCCCACCGGGAGGTCCGGGCCGACGCCGGCGGCACGCAGCCGGGCGGCGAGCGCCTCGGCGCGGGCGTCCAACTCGCGGTAGGTCAGGGCCCCGTCCGGTGTGTCGTCGACGTGCATCAGAGCCGGGGCGTCCGGGGTCCGGGCGGCCTGCTGCGCGATCAGCTCGTGCACCAGTGCGTCCGGCACCGGCACCGGCGGGGGGTTGAGACCGGCGAGCAGGTGCTGGGACTCCTCGGCCGAGAGCAGCGGGAGGGTGCTGATGCGGGCGTCCGGCTGAGACACCGCGGCGCTGAGAACCGTGGTGAAATGCCGGGCCAGCCGGTGCGCGGTCGCCGGATCGAACAGGTCGGTGGCGTACTCCAGCCGTCCGGACAGCGTGTCTCCGGTACTGGTGAGGCCCAGCGTCAGATCGAACTTCGCGCTCTCGGTGTCACCGGGAACCATCCTGACCTCGCAGCCCGGCAGCACGAGCTCGCCCTGCTCGCCTTCCTGGTGGCTCATCATCAGCTGGAAGACCGGATTGTGGGCGGTGTCGCGGCTCGGGTGCAGCTCCTCGACCAACTTCTCGAAGGGCAACTCCTGGTGCGCCAGCGCGAGGCGCGCCTCGTCGCGGGTCCGGGCCACCAGTTCCCGGAACGTCGGATCGCCGCTGAGGTCGAGGCGCTGCACGACGGTGTTGGTGAAGAACCCGATCAGCGGCCGGACCGCCTCGGTGGTACGACCGGCGACGGGCGAGCCGATGATGGCCTCCTGGGCACCGGTGTAGCCGTGCACGAGGACGCCGAACGCCGCGAGCAGCACCGCGAACGGCGTGGCCGCGCTGTCCCTGGCGAGCGCGGTGAGCCCGGCGGTGGGAGCCGCACCGACGGTGAAGGGGACATGCCCACCCCGGTGACTCTGCACCGGTGGCCGCGGACGGTCGGTGGGCAGCGTCGCCAGGACGGGTGCACCCGCGAGACGGTCACGCCAGTAGCCCAGCATCTCCGCCAGCCCGGGGCCCGTGAGGCGGGCATGCTGACGCTCGGCGTACTCGGCATACTGCAGGGCCGGCTCGCGCAGGTCAGCGGCCGTGCCGGTCTGGTGTGCGCGGTACAGCGCGGACAGTTCGCGGCCGATGATGCCGAGCGACGCGCCGTCGCAGACCAGATGGTGCAGCGTGAGGCACAGTCGATGTTCCGTACGGCCGAGGCGCACCAGCAGCGGCCGGATCATCAAGTCGGTTTCGAGGTCGAACGCGCGCCTGGCCTCGTCCGCGCAGATCTGCTCGGCCACGGTGACGTCGGCGGCGTCGCGGACATCGACGGTGATGGCGGAGGCGGGCTGAACGAACTGACGTGGTTCGCCGTCGACCACGCGGAACGTCGTCCGCAGCACGTGGTGGCGGCGCACGAGCTCGGTCAGCGCGTGCTCCAGCGCGGTGAGGTCCAGCGGACCGTTGATCCGGTAGACCATCGGCACGACGTACACCGGATTGCCGGGGTCGAGCTGGGAGAGAAACCAAAGACGTTGCTGCGGGTACGACAGGACGTGCCCGCGGGCGGCGATGCGCTCCCGCAACCGTTCCGCCAGCAGCGCCCGGCGGGCGGCCGGATCTGCGGGCAGGTGGGAGATTCCCGGGGTGCCGGTCACCGGTCGGCCTCTTTCTCGGCCATGGTCTGCAGCAACTCCTCGACGTCGTGGTCGGACATCTGCTCGAGCCGGTCCAGGAATCCGGCGTCGGTGTCGAGCAGTTCGGGCACGGCGGGCCCGGCCGCGGCGTCCACCTCGGCGGCGAGCGCGGTGACCGTGGGGGTGAGCAGGAAGCGGCGCAGCGGCACGTCGGTCCCGAACCGATCGTTGATCCGCGCGACGAGTCGCATGGCCAGCAGGGAATGGCCGCCGAGCCGGAAGAAGTCGTCGGTTCTGCCGATACGGGCAAGTCCGAGCGACTCGGCGATCAGCTCGGCGACCACGACCTCCGTGGCGGTACGCGGCGGCTCGTAGTGGGCCGCCTCGTCGGGATCGTCACCCGGCGGCAGCGCGGCCCGGTCCACCTTGCCGCTCGGGGTCATCGGCATCGCGGGCAGCCGGACGTACCGCGCCGGCATCAGGTAGGGCGGCAGCCGTTCGGCGAGGAACTCCCGCAGCTGTGCGGTGGTCACCGCGCCCACGACGTAGGCGGCGAGGCGGCGCCCGCCGGGTGCGTCCTGGACGACGACCGCGACCTGGGCGACGTCGGGGTGGGCGGCCAGCACGGCCTCGACCTCGCCCGGCTCGACCCGGAAACCGCGGATCTTCACCTGTCCGTCGGCCCGGCCGAGGAAGTCGATCAGGCCGTCCCGGCGGAGACGGACGAGGTCGCCGGTGCGGTAGAGGCGACCGCCGTCGCTGGAGTTCGGATCCGGCACGAATCGCTGGGCGGTCAGGCCGGGCCGTCCCGCGTAGCCGCGCGCGACGCCGGGACCGCCGAGATACAGCTCACCTGCCACGCCGGCCGGGACCGGCGCCAGGTGGGGGTCGAGGACATGGGCGGTGGTGTTGGCGATCGGGCGGCCGATGGGCACCGACGTCGCCTCCGCGGAGAGTTCCTCGATGAGGTGACAGACGGCGAAGGTGGTGGTCTCGGTCGGCCCGTAGCCGTTCATGAGCCGGTGGGGCCGTTGCGCGGCCGGCGCGTCGAGCAGGCGGCGGATGCGGTCGGGGTTGAGTGCCTCGCCGCCGACGAGCAGGGTGCGTACGCCCGCGAAGGAACCCGGATGATCCGCCATGACCTCGGTGAACAGCGCAGAGGTGAGGAACATGGCGGTCACGCCGTGGTGCTCGAGCGCGCGACTGAGGCCGCCGGGGGTCAGCAGCGTCTCGGTGTCGATGACGCAGACCGTGCCGCCGTGCAGGAGCGCACCCCACAGCTCGAAGGTGAGCGCGTCGAAGGAGGCGTCCGCGACCTGGGCGAACCGCTCCCCCGGGCGGAACTCGGCATAGTCCGTCCCGCACACCAGCCGGAGCACCGACCGGTGCTCGACCATCACGCCCTTGGGCCGGCCGGTGGAGCCGGAAGTGAACAGGATGTACGCGAGATTTCGTGCCCCTGCGGTGAACGGCGGCGCCGCGGCGGCGCCGCTTGCGACCTCCTCCATGGCCAGCACCGGGAGGCCGGTCAGCAGCCCGCCGAACTGCGCCCGCGTCACGACCGCGGTGAGACTTGCTTCGGCGGCCATCAACTCCAGGCGTTCCGCCGGGTAGCCGGGGTCGAGCGGCACGTAGGCCCCGCCCGCCTTGAGCACGGCGAGAACCGCGACGATCATCTCGCCGCCGCGCGGGAGCAGCACGCCGACCGGGCTGTCCGGGCCCACGCCGTGGGCGCGCAGTGCGTGCGCGATGCTGTTCGCACGCCGGTCGAGCTCGGCGTACGTGTATTCGCGGTCGCCGTCGACGATCGCGACGGCGTCCGGACGCGCCGCGACCTGCTCGGCGAAGAGCTCGGGAATCGTCCGCCCGGCGGGGAAGTCGGTGACGGGTCCGGACGACGGCTGCTCGCCGACGGGCATGGGCAGGCGGTCGAACGCGGTGGCCGGGTCGGCCATCGCCGCGTCGAGCAGCGCCAGATACCGCTCGACGAGCCCGGCGGTGGTCTCGGCGTCGAACAGATCCGTGGCGTACTCCCAGATCAGCGTGATCGGGTCGGCGTCGTCGAGCACCGCGTGCCCGGCGCGTTGTTCGGCGCGGGGCACGACCACGACGTTGATGTCGGTCTTGGCCGAGCCGTTGTGCCGTTCGAGCACGGTTCCCCGGATCTCGGCGAAGTCCAGTTCGGGCACCTGGGAGTCGTGGAAGCTGAACATGGCCTGGAACAGCGGGTTGCGGCCCGGGTCGCGCGGCAGGTCCAGCGCGTCCACGAGCAGCTCGAGCGGCATGTCCTGCCACTGGCTCGCCCGGCCGACGGTGCCGTGCGCGCGGGCGACGAGCTCGTCGAAGCCCGGCGAGCCCTTGAGGTCGATGCGCAGGGCCAGGGTGTTGACGATCATGCCGATCAGGTCTTCGGTCTCGGCGAGACGACGGTTCGCCACTCCGCTGCCGACGACGACCTCGTCCTGCCCCGCGTGGCGGGAGAGCAGGGCGGCGAAGCCCGAAAGCATCACCGAGTAGAGCGTGACCCCGCGAGCCCGGCTGTATTGGCGGAGTCTGCCGCTGAGTGCGGGCGGGACGTCGACCCGGAGCACGGCACCGCGGAAGCTCTGCACCCGCGGGCGCGGGCGGTCGAGGGGAAGCTCCAGCGCGGTGGGGCACCCGTCGAGCTCGGCGGTCCAGAACGCCAGGAACTTGTCGAGGACGTCACCGCGCAGCCAATTCCGCTGCCACCGCGCGAAGTCGGTGTACCGCGGCTCCGGCAGTGGGTCGTGGACCTCGCCGTCGAGTACCGCCGGGTAGATCCGCTGGAGTTCGCGGACGAACAGGGCGAAGGACCAGCCGTCGTGCACCAGGTGGTGTTCGACGTGCACCAGGGTGTGGTCGTCCTCGGCCTGGCGGATCAGCACCCAGCGGGCCAGCGGCGGGCAGGCGAGGTCGAACGGCGTACGCACCGTGTCGGCGACGATCTCCTCGACGCGGTCGTCGTGGGCGTCGGCCGGGAGGCCGGTCAGGTCGATGATCGGCAGCTCGACCGGCATCGGTGGCATCGGCCGCTGGGTCGGCGTACCCGCCTCGGCGACGAAGGCGCAGCGGAAGACCTCGTGCCGGCGCACGATCTCGGTGAGGGTGGCCCTCAGCGCCTCGGGATCGAGGGGTCCCCGCAGCCGGAGCGTCGCCTGCGCGTTGTAGGCAAGGTTGCCGGGGACGAGCTTCTCGAGGAACCACACGCGCTCCTGCGGGAACGCCAGCGGTGCGGGATCGGCACCGGCGGTGGTCTCGATCGGCGGTGGGGTCAACCCGTGCCGCACGCCGCCGTCGAGCACCGCCGCCATTCCGGCGACGGTCGGCGACTGGTAGAGCGATCGCAGCGGTAGTTCCCGGCCCAGTTCCTGGCGTACCCGCGCGGCGAGACGCCCGGCGAGCAGCGAATGCCCGCCCAGCGCGAAGAACTCCTCGTGCACGCCGACCCGTTCGAGGTGCAGCAGCTCGGCGATCATTTCCGCGAGCGCGTGCTCGGTGGGGGTCCGCGGCGCGACATAGTCCTGCAAGGACCGGCCGCGGGGCGGTTCCGGCAGCGCCGCACGGTCGATCTTCCCGCTCGGGGTGAGCGGCATCGTCTCGAGGACGACGACCTCGGCCGGCACCGTGTGCTCGGGCAGCCGGCTCCGCAGGTATGCGATGAGCTGCTGCGGCTCGGCGGTGCCGGTGACATAGCCGAAGAGCTCGTCGCCGCGGCCGAGATCGAGCGGAACCACGACGGCGTCGTGGACGGCGTCGTGCTCGGCGAGGCAGCGGGCGATCTCCTCCGGCTCGATCCGGACACCGCGGATCTTGACCTGGTTGTCGACCCGGCCGAGGAACTCCAGGTTGCCGTCCGGATGGTGGACGACCAGATCACCGGTGCGGTACCGGCGTCCGCCGGGCGTGACCGGGTCCGGCACGAACCGCTGCGCCGTCAGTCCCGACCTGCCGAGATAGCCTCGGGCCACGCCGGCACCGCCGATCAGCAGCTCGCCGGGCACGCCCGTCGGCACCGGGCGCAGCCGGTCGTCGACGACGACCACGCCGGCCCCGAGAATGGCGGTGCCGATCGACGGCTTGCCGTCGTCCGCCTTGAGGTCGGCGGCGGTGGCCCAGACGGTGGTCTCCGTCGGGCCGTAGGCGTTGACCATCCGGCGCCCGGGCTGCCACCGCCGCACCAGGTGCTCGGGCAACGCCTCGCCGGCGCAGATCACGGTCCGCAGGTCCGGCAGATCCTCGGCGGGGAGCGTGGCCAGTACGGACGGCGGGATGGTGAGATGCGTGATCCCGTCACGGCGCAGGAGGTCGGTGAGGCCGGGACCGGGTGCCAGCGCGTCCCGCGGGGCCAGCACCAGGGTGGCTCCGGTGGCCAGCGCCATGACCATCTCGAACACCGACGCGTCGAAGCTGGACGGCGCGAACTGCAGGACGCGGTCGCCGGAGCCGACGTCGAAAGCGGCCTGCTGGGCGGCGACGAGGTTGGCCAGGCCGCCGTGGGTGAGCGTGACGCCCTTGGGGCGGCCGGTGGATCCCGAGGTGTAGATGACGTACGCCGCGTCGTGCGGGCCCACCGGCACGGCGGCCGCCGGCACGGCGGAGACATCAGGACCGACAACGTCGAGGCCGTGACCGAGGACCGCGGCGGAGAGGGGGTCGGCCACGAGAAGACCGATCCCCGAGTCCGCGATCATGTATTGCAGCCGGTCGGCAGGGTAGCCCGGGTCGAGCGGCAGCCAGGCGGCCCCGGCGCGCAGCACGCCGAGAATGGCGACCGGCAGGTACTGGGACGGGCTCGCGGAGACCCCGACCAGGGTGCCCGGCCCGGCCCCGCGCTCGCGCAGGACGGTGGCGAGGGAAGCGGCCGCGGCGTCGAGCTCCCGGTACGTCATCGTGTGGGTGCGGAACTCGACGGCGACCGTGTGCGGTGTGAGCGCCACCTGCCGGGCGAACACGTCGGCGAACAAGGGCATAGTTCTGGCCATCACCATTGAATTCCTTCTACCGAATGCTCATGAGTGCGAAAGGTCGCTCAGCTCGCCGGCGAGAACAGCATTCGCGCGGATTCCGGCGAATCGATGACGAGTCGGCAGGCCGCGCCGAAGTTGTATTCACGCTGTTCGGCGGGGTCGGCGCCGGAGATTCGGATTCCGATTTCCGTGATCCGTTCTGGCGCGTCCTGCGCCGGGCGGAGCCGCAGTGTCAGATCCGGGCCGCTGAGCACGCCGTCCTCGCCGGCGACGAAGCCGACCGGTGCGAGCGCGGCGGTCAGCCGGGCGGCCCGCTCCGAGGTGGTGACCAGGGTGACGCTCTCGATGTCACGCATCAGCAAGCCCTCGCCGGACCCGCCCACGGCGGCATCGAGATAGCCGGCCCGGGTCATCGATCCGTCCGGCGTCGGGGCCGCCCCGACGGCGGCCAGGTACGCGGAGGTGACCTCGTTGAGGAACAGCACCATCGGGCAGCCCGGGCCGAGAGCGACGTTGATGCGGTGGTACCACGGCTGCGGCTCGTCATGGCCCGGCAGCGTGCGCCGCACCAGATCGTGGTGATACTCGACGCCGGCGTCGCTGAGCACGGCCTGGGCCCGGGCCGACGATCCGGGTTGCTCGAAGGAGAACACCAGCCCGCCCACGAGGGCGCCCGCGGCGGCCGGGGGCGTACCGAAGAGCTCGATCAGCGTGTTGTCCCCGGCGAGCCCCAACGTGGAGTACGAACCCGCCACCGAACTGTCCGCATGCTTCAGCTTGCGCCGCGCGAACCGCGAGCCGAGGAACGAGGAGTCCGCGACCGCCTGATAGTCGGCGGGGTCGAGCAGGACCATGACGTGGTCGAGGCGCGGCACCGGCGGCGCCTCGACAGCGGTCTTCTCCATGCGGACACTCCGAATCCTCGGCGGACATTCGAGCTGTTGCGAGTCTGCACCGCCGGACCCTTGGAAAGCAGTGGGGGAACCCCTGTATCGGGGCCGGGCACCCCCTGGGTCGGTCCAGGGTAAGAATTCC
This sequence comes from Actinoplanes sp. NPDC051475, assembly GCF_040689425.1. Classification (NCBI taxonomy): domain Bacteria; kingdom Bacillati; phylum Actinomycetota; class Actinomycetes; order Micromonosporales; family Micromonosporaceae; genus Actinoplanes; species Actinoplanes sp. NPDC051475. The sequence continues at coordinate 23,004 of NZ_JBFAZZ010000031.1, read as the reverse complement.
GACCGGGGCCCGGAAAGAATGGCGGCAGCTGCGCCGGGTGTGCTTTTCTGGGCAGCGACAACCGCCCACGCCGGCCGCTAGGGAGAAATCGTGCTCATTCGTATTCTCGGCACCGTCTCCGTGAACGTCGACGGCGTCCTGCGCGACATCCGGGCGAGCAAGGTCCGCGCGATGCTCGCCACGCTCGCGCTGGATCCCGGACGCCCCATGTCCTACGACGACCTCGCGACCGAACTGTGGTCGGGCCGGTCGCTGTCCAACGCCCGGAATGCCGTCCAGGCGCACGCGGCCCGGCTGCGCAAGCTGGTCGACGGCCCCGGCGGCATCGCGATTCGTGCGGTGCCCAACGGCTACCTGCTCGACGTCGCACCCGAGGACGTCGACGGCAGCCGGTTCCTCATGCTCGCCGCACGCGGTGCCGCGCTGGTGCGTACCGAACCGCGCCGCACGATCGAGCTGCTCGAGGAGGCGATGCGGCTGTGGCGCGGCCCGGCCCTGCTCGACGCCGGCGACGGGCTGCGCTGCCGCTCGGCGGCGATGCTGCTCGAGGAACGCAAGCTCGATGTCTGGGAGCTCGTCACCAGCGCGCGGCTGGCCGTCGGCGACAACGTGACCGCCGCCGCGGACCTCGGCCCGCTCGTCACGCAGTACCCGCTGCGGGAAGTGTTCTGTGAACAGCTGATGCTCGCGCTCTACCGCTGCGGCCGGCAGAGTGATGCCCTCGCGACGTTCCACCGCACCCGCAGGCACCTGGACGAGGAGCTGGGACTGCAGCCGAGCCGCCCGCTACGGCAACGCTACGCCGACATTCTCGCCCAGGATCCGGCGCTGGCCGACGGACTGGTGGGAGTCACCTCGGCCGGCTGACCGGCGGCCGCACCATCTGCTGCACCAGCGCGGTGCACGCGGGGTCCGTACGGCCTTCGAGGTGGAACTCGACGTACAGCACCAGATCCGCGACGCCCCGGCGGTTCGTCTCGACAGCGTCGAGCCGGGCCCCCGCGCGGAACCGGGCGCCCACCGGCACCGGATGCCGGAATCGGAGCTCGGTCACCCCGGTGTTGATCACCGCGCCCACGCCCCGCACCTCGAAGATCTCGGCGAGCAGCGCCGGAACCAGCGCCAGCAGGTAGTAGCCGTGCGCGATGGTGCCGCCGAACGGGCCGGCCGCGGCGCGATCCGGGTCGACGTGGATCCACTGTCGATCCCCTGTCGCTTCGGCGAAGCGGCTGACCTCTGCCTGTTCGAGTCGTCGCCACGGGGTGACACCGAGGTTCCGGCCCACCTCGCCCGCCAGCGCGGACACGCCGTCGAACACCCGCTGCGGTGGCGGGATCACGTTTGTAGGACTCACCTGCACCTCCGGCTCCGTGCTCCCAGCGTGTCGAGCCGCGCTGACCGCCTGTTGACGAGCCGATGACCGCGCCCGGGGCAGTCAGTGATCGGTCAGCGCTCGGTCAAGGAGCCGTCGCCGGCCGGTCAGAGCCTCCGCAGACACTGACAGTGGTGACAGCGAAAGGATTCAACGTGAGCCGGTCGGCAGTGCTGGTGGGGATCGGCAGTTTCCTGCCACCCCGAGTCGTGTCCAACGCGGACCTCGTCGCGCGTCTCGACACCACGGACGAGTGGATCTGGGCCCGGACGGGCATCGCGCAGCGTTACTATGCGGATCCCGGCATGGCGACCTCCGATCTCGCGGTGGGCGCGGGCGCCGCCGCCCTGAAGTCCGCGGGCGAGAGCACGGTCGACACGGTCGTGGTGGCGACCACCACCCCGGACCGCCCCTGCCCCGGCACGGCGCCGCTGGTGGCGAGCCGCCTCGGGTTGACCGGCGCGGCCGCCTTCGACGTCAACGCCGTGTGCACCGGGTTCCTGTACGGCCTGGCCACCGGCGCGGGTCTGATCGCGGGCGGCTCCGCCGATCGGGTCCTGGTGATCGGTGCGGAGACCTTCTCCAGCATCCTCGATCCGGCCGACCGCACGACGTCGGCGATCTTCGGCGACGGTGCGGGCGCTGTGGTGCTGCGCGCGGGCACGGCGGACGAGCCGGGCGCGATCGGCCGGTGCGACCTCGGCAGCGACGGCGAGGGCTACGACATGATCACCGTACGGGCGGGCGGGTCCCGGTCGCGACTGGCCGCCACGTCGCCGGAACCGGGCGACCACTACTTCACGATGGCGGGCCGCGAGGTCTTCTGGCGGGCTGTGCAACGGATGTCCGACTCCTGCCGGGCGGTGCTGGAACAGGCCAAGATGACCACCGAGGACGTCGACTGGCTCGTCGGGCATCAGGCCAACCAGCGCATCCTCAACCGGCTCGCCGACAACCTCGGCATCCCCCGCGAGCGCTGCGTGAGCAACATCGCCGCCGTGGGCAACACGGCCGCGGCCTCGATCCCCCTCGCTTTGGACCACGTCTGCGCGGCGGGACTGTTGCGACCGGGGCACCGCGTCCTGCTCACCGCGTTCGGCGGTGGCCTGACCTGGGGGTCGACCGTGCTCACCTGGCCGGCGCTGGCCCGGGGATGAGCCGGCTGCCCCTCGACCACCCATTCCCGACCGATGAAGGAGTCCCGACATGAGCACGATGTACGAAACCCTGGTCGACCTGCTGGTCGACAAGTTCAAGGTCGAGCGGGACGAGATCCAGCCCGGCATCACCTTCGAGGAGCTGGAGATGGACTCCCTCTTCATGGTCGAGCTGCTGCTGGAGGTGCAGACGACGACCGGCGTGCGGATCACCGAGGACACGGCCACCCCGCGCGACACCATCGAACACGCCGCCGACATGATCGAGAAGCAGGTGGCCGCGGCGGCAACGTCATGACCCGTCCGGCGATCGCGGTGACCGGCCTGGGTCTGGTCACCGCCGCCGGCATCGGTGTCACCGCCAACCGCGAGGTGATCTGGTCCGGTACGCCGACCGCGCGCCGGGACCCGAAGCTCGCCGGACTACCGGTGGACATCTCCTGCACCGTCCCCGGCTTCGACCCGGCCCGGCACGTGGGCCGGCGCAGCGAGCTCAGTCACGACCGGTTCGTCCAGCTGGCGCTGACCGCGGCGGCCGAGGCGATCACCGATGCCGGCCTCGACCCCTCGACCTGGGACGGTGCCCGGGTCGGCGTGGTGATCGGCTGCGGGCTCGGCGGCGTGTCCACGTGGGAGCGCCAGCACCACCAGCTCCTCGGCTCCGGGCCGGAGACCGTCTCGGCGCTGCTGATCCCGATGCTGGTGCCGAACATGGTGGCCGGTCATCTGGCGATCCGCTTCGGGGCGACCGGGCCGAACTTCGTCACGGCCACAGCCTGCGCCTCCGGGGCCACGGCGATCGGGTCGGCCATGTCCCTGCTGCGCGACGACCTGTGCGACATCGTCCTCACCGGCGGCGCCGAGGCCGGCGTCAGCCCCCTGATCGTCACCGGGTTCGCCCGGATGGGCGCGCTCTCGGGGCGCCTCGACGACCCGGCCGCGGCGTCCCGCCCGTTCGACGTGGACCGGGACGGGTTCGTCGTCGGTGAGGGCAGCGGGATCCTCGTGCTGGAGCGGGAGGCCGACGCCCGCGCCCGCGGCGCCACGGTTCGCGCCCGGGTCGCCGGATATGGCAGCTCCGCCGACGCGCACCACATGACCGCGCCCGACCCGACCGGGGCAGGTGCGACGCGGGCCCTCTCCGCCGCCCTCGCCGACGCCGGCCTCGGGACCGCCGACGTCGACCACGTCAACGCGCACGGCACGTCGACACCGCTCAACGACGTCACGGAGGCGCGGATGCTGCGCCGCATGCTCGGCGACCGGCCCTCGGTGACCTCGGTCAAGGGCGTCGTGGGGCACTCACTCGGAGCGGCCGGGGCGATCGAGGCGGCCGTGACCGCGCTGACCGTACAGCAGGCATCGGTGCCGCCGACGGCGAATCTGGACAGCCTGGACCCGGAGATCGAGCTGGACGTCGTGGCCAAGACGGCTCGCGCGCAGCCGGTCGGGGTCGCGGTGAGCAACTCGTTCGGATTCGGCGGCCAGAACGCCGTGCTCGTGTTCACTGCCTGACACCAAGGAGGACCATGCCGACCGACGGCGCCGAATTCGATGTGATCGTGGTGGGTGCGGGTTCGGCGGGCTGCGTCGTGGCCCGCCGGATGGCTGACCGGGGAGCACGGGTGCTGCTCCTGGAAGCGGGCGGCGCCGACACCGATCCGGCCATCCACGACCCGCGGCGCTTCGGCGAGTTGTGGTTCGGCGAGCGCGACTGGGCGTACCGGACCACGCCGCAGCAGGACGCGGCGGGGCGCCGGCTGCACTGGCCGCGCGGGAAGGTGCTGGGCGGATCGAGCTCCCTCAACTGCATGATCTACACCCGGGGCGCGGCGGCCGACTACGACCACTGGGCCTACCTCGGCAACGACGGCTGGTCCTGGGCGGACGTGCTGCCGGTGTTCAAGAGGATCGAGGACTTCGATGCCGGCGCCGGCGAATGGCACGGCACCGGCGGCCCGCTACCGGTGACCACCCGGTACCGCACGGACCCTGTTCACGAGTCGCTGATCGAGGCGGCCATGGAGACCGGTATCGCCTACAACCCCGACTACAACACCGGTACGCCCGACGGCGTGTCGCGGGTGCAGTTCACCGTGTCGGGCGGACAGCGCAGCAGCGCCTTCCGTGCGTACCTGGCGGCGGCCGACGGAGTGACCATCCTGACCGGCGCGCGGGTCCGGCGGTTGCTGCTGGAGGGCACCCGCTGCGTGGGCGTCGAGTGGCTGCGAGAGGGACGGGTGGAGCAGGCCTCGTGCTCGGGTGACGTCGTGGTCAGCGCGGGGGCGATCGAATCGCCGCGGCTGCTGATGCTCTCCGGCATCGGCGATCCCGAGCACCTGCGCTCGGTGGGCATCGACGTCCGGGTGGCGCTGCCCGGGGTCGGCCGGAACCTGCACGATCACCTGCTCGTGCCGGTGATCGTCGGGACCGGGCGGGATCCGGGACGACCGTCGGCGGGGATCGGGCCCGCGCAGACTCACCTGTTCTGGCGCAGCCGGCCGGGGCTGGTCGTGCCGGACGTGCAGCCGCTGAACTTCCCGGTGCCGATGTACCAGCCCGGTCTCTCCGGGCCGCCGACCGGCTTCACGATGCAGGCCGGCCTGGTCCGCCCGACCAGCCGCGGAAGCGTACGCCTGACCGGCGCGGATCCCGACGACGAGCTGCTGATCGATCCGGCGATCCTGCGTACCGCCGCCGACGTCGACACGCTCGCGGCGGCGGTGACGCTGTGCCGCGAGATCGGCCGGGCCCGGGTGCTGGACAAGGAATGGGACGCGGTCGAGTGCCACCCCGGACCCGGGGTGCAGTCCGGACGGGCGCTCCGGGAGTACATCCGTGCGACCGTCACCACGTACCACCACCAGTCGGGCACCTGCCGGATGGGCACCGACGCCGAGGCGGTGGTCGATCCGCGTCTGCGGGTCTACGGCGTCCAGGGCCTGCGGGTGGCGGACGCATCGGTGTTCCCCAGCGTCCCGACGGGCAATACCCACGCACCGGCCCTGCTGGTCGGAGAGCAGGCCGCCGCCTTCATCGCCTGACGCCGTCGGCGTCGTCGAAGAACTTCTCCACCAGTTCGAGGAATCGCCCGGGGGTCTCGAGGTGCGGCATGTGGCTGGCGTCCTCGATCAGTTCCCACCGTGAGCCCGGCAACGCGGCGTGCAGTTCTGCCACCGCGCCGGGGGTGACCTCGTCGTGGCGGCCGGACACGATCAGCACGTCGGCCGTGACCGCGCCGAGCCGCCCGGTGATGTCCCAGTCGCGCAGATTGCCGGTCAGCCGGAACTCGCTCGGTCCCGCCATGGCCAGGTAGACGGTGGAGTCCTCGGCCAGCGCGCCCAGCGTCCTGAGCAGCTCGTCGGGCACCGGGCGGCACCGGCACACGTGCAGCCGGTAGAAGGCGCGTACCGCTTCCTGATAGTCGGGGTCGCTCGTGCTCCCGGCCGCCTCGTGCCGCTCGATGGTGCTACGGACGTCCTCCGGCAGCGCGGCAACCAGCCCCGCCACTTCCGTGCTGTAGGTCCGCGAGCGGGCGAAGGCGTCGGCGACGACCAGGGAACGCAGGCCGGCCGGCACCTGGGCCGCCAGTTCGAGACCCAGCATGCCGCCCCAGGAGTGTCCGAGCAGGTGGTACTCGCCGATACCGAGATGGGCGATCAGGTCGGTCAGTTCCCGCAGGAACAGCGGGACGGTCCAGAAGCCGGCGTCCACGCCGGGCAGGCGTCCCGAGCGGCCACTGCCGAACTGGTCGTAGAACACCACCGGACGGCCGGACTCCGCGAGCACCCGCAGTGCGGACAGGTAGTCGTGGGTCAGCCCGGGACCGCCGTGGCAGACGACCACCGGGGTCCGGGCGTCGTCCGCGCCGAGGTCGCCGACGACCTGGTACCAGGTGGTGAGGTCCCCGCGCTCCAGCACGCCCTCGGTGATCAGCATCGCCGTCTCCCCACGTCGTTTCCGGCGAGTATCCGAATGCCCGTTGACCGATCACTGACGGTGCCCTGACCTCCGGCCTTCGTCAGCACCCGGTCAACCAGCCGTCAATGACACGTCAGCCGCCGCCGCGAGACTGGGCCGGTCTGATCGTCGATCCAAGTCACCTCGGAGGTATCCGTTGAGTCAGGCGCAGCAGAATGACATCGGTGCGGCGGTCAGGCAGGTGCTCGGGGACTCTCTCGGCTACCTCTACCCCGCCGCGATGCGCGTCGCCGTCTCCCTCGGCATCGCCGACCACCTGGCGGAGGGCGCGAAGAGCGCCGAGGAGCTCGCCGAGCTGAGCAAGGCGAGCGCGGACCACCTCCGGCGGGTCCTGCGCTTCCTGGCCACCCGGGGGCTGTTCGAGGAGGACGCGGAGGGCGCCTTCCACCTCACGACCGCCGGCAACCTGCTCCGTGCCGATTCACCCCTGGCGATGGCCTCCGTCGTGAATCTGCTGACCGACGAGATGTACTGGCTGCCCGCGGGCCGCCTCGACGACACGGTCCGCAAGGGCACCACGGCATTCCCGGACATCTTCGGCTCGTCGCTGTTCGACTATCTCGAGCAGCACCAGGACAGCGGCCAGACGTTCCACACCGCGCTGGACGACCTGTCCGCCACCGAGCACGGTCCGATCGTGGCGAACTACGAGTTCCCGTCCGGCTCCACCGTGGTGGACGTCGGCGGCGGTCAGGGGGGCCTGCTGCGCGCGGTCCTCGAGGCCAACCCGGAAGTCACCGGCGTGCTGTTCGACCGCGACGTGGTCGTGAAGGGACACAGGCTGGACGTTCCCGCGCTCGACGGGCGCTGGCGGATCGAGGGCGGAAGCTTCTTCGAGGCCATTCCGTCGGGCGCCGACGTGTACCTGCTCAAGCGCATCCTGCACGACTGGAACGACGAGGACAGCGTCCGCATCCTGCGCGGCTGCCGGAACGCGATGGCCGAGGGCGGCCGGGTCCTGGTGATCGACACGGTCGTACCGCTCGGCAACGACCCGCACCCCGCCAAGCTGTCCGACATCGCGATGATGATCGTCTTCGACGGCAAGGAGCGTACGGAGGCGGAACTGAGGGCCCTGTTCGCACAGGCGGACCTCCGGCTGGAACGCGTCATCGCCACGCCGGGCTCGGTCTCCGTCGTCGAGGCCGTCGCGGCCTGAGGCGCAGAGACCATGTCCAGCGAGATGCTGACCCCCCACCCGGACACGGAGCCCGAGCGGCTGGCCCTTCCGATCCCCCGGACGAATCCGATCGAGATACCGGAGGTCTTCGGCAGGCTGCGCGAGGAGAAGCCGGTCTGCCCGATCTCCATGGTGACCGGCGACCCGGCGCTGCTGGTGACCCGGCACGACGACCTGAAGCGGGTGCTCACCGATCGGGTGTTCAGCCGCGCGGCGGTGTGCGGCGAATTGGCGCCACGCTCGCAGGCCGTTCGGCCGAGTCCCGACTCCATCATGAACATGGACCCGCCGCGGCACACGCGCATCCGCAAATTCGCTGCCCAGGCCTTCACCCCGGCCCGGATCGCCGCGCTGACGCCGGAGATCGAGTCCATCGTCGACGACATCCTGACGGCCATGGCGGCCGAGGACGGTCCCGTCGACCTCAACGAGATGTTCTCCCGGCCGCTGCCCCTGCGGATCATCTCGCACATGCTCGGTGTGCCGTTCGAGGACTGGCCCCTGTTCACCGGATGGACCGAGACGATCATGACGATCGCCTCGACCGCCGAGGAGATCGCCGCCGCGTACGTCGGCCTGCGCAGCTACTTCATCAAGCTGGTGTCGGACAAGCGCGCCGACCCCGGTGACGACTTCCTCAGCGTGCTGGCAGCCCAGTCCGACGCCGAGGGCAGCCTCACCGAGGCGGAACTGGTGTCGCTGGGCACCTTCCTGCTCGTCGCGGGGCACGAGACCAGCGCCACCGTGCTCACCGCCGGGGTGCTGAACCTGCTGCGGCACCCCGACCAGCTGGCGGCGCTGAAGGCGGATCCCGAGCTGTGGACGGGGGCGACCGAGGAGATCTCCCGGGTGGGCATCCCGGGGGTCTCGCCGTTCCCGCGGATCGCGACCGAGGATCTGACGATGCACGGGGTGGACATCCCCAGGGGCACGGCGATGGTCGTGAACTACGAGACGGCGCTGCGCGACCCGCGGGTCTACGAGAACCCGGAGGCGTTCGACATCCGGCGGCACCAGCCTTCGCAGGTGTGGTTCGGCCACGGGCCGCACTTCTGCCTGGGCGCGCCGGTCGCCCGGCTGGAGGTGGGCATCGGGCTGCGCGCGCTGTTCGACCGGTTCCCCGGCCTGCGGATGGTCGAGTCCGCGAACGACCTGCGCTGGAAGAACAACGCCGCGCTCGGCGGCTTCGAACGGTTCCTCGTCAGCTGGTGAAACCTCCGACGGAAGGCCTGCTCGTGATCAGCTCGGACCCCAAGGACATCGGCGCGGCCGTACGGCAGCTGCTCGGCGACGCACTGGCCTACCTGTACCCGGCGGCGCTGCGGGCGGCCGCCGGCGCCGGAATCGCCGACCACCTCGCCGACGGGCCGCTCACCGCGGAGGAACTGGCCCGCCGGTCCGGCGTGGACAGCGGCCACCTGCGCCGGTTGCTGCGGTTCCTGGCCACCCGTGGGGTCTTCAGTGAGCAGCCCGACGGCAGCTTCGCCCTGACCACCGCGGCAAGCGTGTTGCGCCGGGACTCCCCGGCCCCACTGCGCAATCTGGTGCTGCTGTTCACCGACGAGATGTACTGGCGGCCGGCGGGGCGCCTCGACGAGACCGTACGGCGGGGCACGACGGCCTTCGACACCATCTTCGGCGCCCAGATCTTCGAGCACCTGAGCAAGGACCCGGCGAAGAACGAACTGTTCGTCGACGCAATGGCCGACCTGTCGGTACTGGAGCACACGGGCATAGCCGAGAGTTACGACTTCCCGGCGTCGGGCACGGTCGTCGACGTCGCCGGCGGGCTCGGCGGGATGCTGCAGTCGGTGCTGGTCCGCAATCCCGGGCTGCGCGGTGTCCTGGTCGACCGGTCGGAGGTGCTCGAGCGGCACCGGATGACCGATCCCGCCGTCGCCGGCCGGTTCGAGCTCGCCGAGGCCGACTTCTTCGCCAAGCTCCCCTCCGGCGCGGACATCTACCTGCTCAAGCGGATCCTCCACGACAAGAGCGATGAGGAGGCCGTCCGGATCCTGCAGACCTGCCGCGCCGCGATGAACGAGTCCGCGAGGTTGCTCGTCATCGACATCGTCGTCCCGCCGGCCGGTGCGGAGCAGCCGAACCCGACGTCCGACGTGCTGATGATGACCGTGTTCGAAGGCAAGGAACGCACCGAGGAGGAACTCGCGAAGCTGATGTCGGCTGCCGGCCTGAGGATCAGCCGCGTGGTTGCGACGCCGTCGGCGATGTCGATCACGGAAGTCGTGGCGCTCTGAGCCTGGCTATGCTGACCTCTTCTCGACGGGCAACCGAAAGGAATCTCTCGTGAACCAGGGACCGAGCGTGGATCATGGCCACCTCCAGCCGATGTTCGTCCACTTCGACGACCTCGACTCGATGGGCATGGTGCACAACACCCGCTACGGGGTACTGGTCGAACGCGCACTGACCCTGTTCTGGGACTCCCACGGCTACGGCTTCGGCAACGGCAAGCTCGGCCATCCCGACGCCTCGGTGGGCGTCGCGGAGTTCGCGATCTCCTACAAGGCGCCGATCATCGGAACCGGCACGGTCTACGTCCACCTGACGGTCGATCACATCGGCTCGACCAGCGTCGGGTACACGTTCCGGGTGCTCTCGGCCGAGGGCGCAGTCCACGCCGAGGGCCGCCGGGTGCACATCCGGCTCGACCCGGCGACGTTCCGCCCGACTCCCTGGGCGGAGGAGACGAGGGCGATCTACAAGACGCTGTCGGCGGGCTGAGCCCGGGGTACGCCGTCGGCCCAGACCTGCACCACGTCGTGCGAGGTGGCCAGCGCGAACACCTTCGCGAGGGCCTCCTCGGGGCCGTTCGAGTGGCGCATGCCGATGTGGAGCGGCGTGCCCGGATGCGGGCGTACCCAAATGGCATCGAACCGTCTGCCGGCGCTCAGGTCGCCCACCTGATCGCGGAGCCCGAGCGCCTGCGCGCCGGCGGCGGTGGCCAGATGCAGCAGGTGGGCGGCGGTGAGAGCAGTTCCGTCCGGGCCGCGCAGCTGCTGCAGCAGGTACGCCTGCAGCCCCTCCTTGAACAGCGAGAAGCCCGTGCCCGCGCCGACGTCGCACCCGAGCGCGACGGGCACCCCGTAGGCCAGGTGCCGGTTGAGCGGGAACATGCCGCTGCCGAGGGCCGCGTTGCTGGTCGGGCAGTGCGCCACAGTGGTACCGGCCTCGGCCATCCGCTTCAGTTCCTTGTCCGTCGGATGGACGTCGTGTGCCAGCACGCTGCGAGGACCCACCAGGCCGTGCCGGTCGTAGCAGTCGAGATAGGTGCCGCCACCGAACAGGCGCCGGACCGTGGCCACCTCGTCGAGATTCTCGTTGAGGTGGGACGTGAACCAGCTGTCCGGCAGGTCCCGGTGCAACTGTCCACAGGAGGCGAGCAGGTCGTCACTGCAGGACAGGGCGAAACGGGGGATCACCGCGTACCGGCTGCGCCCGGCGCCGTGCCAGCGTGCCGCCAGCGCGTGCCCCTCGTCGTAGCCGCGCTGCGCCGACGTGTGCAGGTCGGGCCGCAGCATCCGGTCACCGACCACCAGGCCGCTGGTGATGCGCAGGCCGCTGGTGGCAGCCGCCTCGAACAACGCGTCCACGGCCGGCGCGAAGTGGGAGCCGAAGACCAGCGCCGTGGTGGTGCCCGCCCCGAGGAGGGCCGCCACGAACTCGGCGGCGACCGCGCGGGCGTAGCCGACCTCGGCGAGCCGGGACTCCTCGGGCAGGGCGCAGCGCTCCAGCCACTCGAGCAGCGGCATTCCGAGCGCGCCGATCACCCGTACCTGGGGGAAGTGGACGTGGGTGTCTATCAGCCCGGGCAGCAGGACGCCGTCGGGCAGCTCCACCAGCTCGGCCTCGGGGTGGCGGCGCCGCAGGTCGGCGAAGGTGCCCCGCTCCGCGATCACGCCGTCCTCGACGAGCAGCCCGGCGTCGGCTTCGCAGCGCAGCTCGCCGCCGGAGAACGGGTCGTCCGGGGTGTCGATGGTCTGGGCGCGATAGAGGGTCATGCCTGGGCGTCCACAGCCGAGGAAGTCCGCAGGAGGTCCGCCGCCACGCTGACGGCGATCATCGCCGGCTCCTTGCCGCGGATGTCCGCCAGCCCGATCGGCGTGGTGATCCGGGCCAGTGCGGCGTCGTCGTGGCCCTGTGCCGCGAGCTTGGTGCGGAACCGGGCCCACTTGGCCGCCGAGCCGATGAGGCCGATCGACCCGAACTCGCCGCCCCGCAGGACCGCGTCGCAGAGGGCGAAGTCCTCCGCGTGATCATGGGTCATGATCAGCACATGGGTGCCGGCGGGCAGCTCCCCCAGCACGATCTCCGGCAGCACCGCCACCCGGTGGACGTGCACCGCTGCCACCGCGTCGGAGAGCACCGCCAGCCGGTCCTCGGCCAGCTGCTCCGGGCGGGTGTCGACGAGGTGCAGCTCGATGTCGTGCCGGGCCAGGATGCGTGCCAGCTCAAGGCCGACGTGGCCGACGCCGAAAACGGCCACCGCGGGCACGACGGCCAGCGGTTCGAGCAGCACCGTGACGCTCCCGCCGCAACACTGGACGCCGTGCTCGTAGGGCGCCTTGTCGGACAGTGCCAGCGTGAACGTCTCCGGGACCGTACCGTTCGTGCCCAGCATGTCCCGGGCGCGGTCGACGGCGACGGCCTCCACATTCCCCCCGCCGATGGAGCCCCAGGTCTGGTCCGCGCTGACGACGAGCTTCGCTCCGGCCGCCCGGGGTGCATGACCGCGTACGGCGGCGAGGGTGACCAGCACTCCCGGCTCCCGGACGGCCCTGAGGTGGGTGACGGCGCCGAGCCACGTACGGTCAGGCACGACTCACCGCCTGACCCACCTGCTCCGACTCGGGCCGCATGGCGTGCGACCCGGCCCCGGGCTGCGGCGGCGCGACGTCCGCCTCGGCCACGGTGCTGTCGCCGGCACCGGCCCGCGCCCGCTCGATCGCCCAGAAGACGGCTTCCGGCGTGGCCGGCGAGGCGAGCTCGATGCTCACTCCGGCCGGACCGAACGCCGCGGCCGCCTGGCGCAGCGCCTCCCGCACGCAGAAGGCGAGCATGAGCGGAGGTTCGCCGACCGCCTTGGAGCCGTAGACGACCCCCTCCTCCGCCGCGTCGGTCAGCAATGTGACGTTGAAGACCTCCGGCATCTCCGAGAAGCTGGGCAGCTTGTACGTGCTGGCCGCCTGGGTGCTCAGCCGGCCGCGCGCGGCTCCGTCACCGGTGTCCCAGCGCAGATCCTCCAATGTCAGCCAGCCCGCCCCCTGCACGAAACCGCCCTCGATCTGCCCGATGTCGATCAGCGGCGAGAGGCTGTCGCCCACGTCGTGCACGATGTCCACCCGGCGGGTCCGGTAGGCGCCGGTGAAGCCGTCCACTTCGACCTCCGCAGCCGCCACCCCGTACGCGAAGTATTTGAACGGCGAGCCCTGCATCACCGACGAGTCCCAGTGCAGTCCCTCGGTGCGGTAGAAGCCCGCCGCGAACAGCTGCACGCGCTGGAAGTACGCGGCCCGGACGAGGTCGTTCCACACGACGCCCGCGTCCGCGCCGATCCCCCGGGCGATGCCGTCGGCGATGCGCACGTCGGCGGCGTTGACTCCCAGCATCGTGGCGGCGACCTGCGCCAGGCGCTCGCGGATCTGCTCGCAGGCGTGCTTGACCGCGCCGCCGTTGAGATCCGCGCCCGAGCTGGCCGCGGTGGCGGAGGTGTTGGGCACCTTGTCGGTACGCGTCGGCGCCAGCCGCACCCGCTCGAGCGGCAGACCCAGCGTCGTGGCCGCGACCTGCAGCATCTTGGTGTGCAGGCCCTGGCCCATCTCGGTGCCACCGTGGTTGATCAGCACCGAGCCGTCCTTGTAGACGTGCACCAGCGCGCCCGCCTGGTTGAACGCCGTCAGATTGAACGAGATGCCGAACTTCACCGGCGTCACTGCCAAGCCCCGTTTCGTGTACGGGTGCCCGGCGTTGAACGCGTCGATCTCCCGCTGCCGGGCAGGGATCGCGCCGCTGTCGAGGACCTGCTCCCACAGCCGGTGCAGCCGCTCAGGGTGCCGCACCGGCTGGCCGTACGGCGTGCTCTGCCCGGCCTGGTAGAAGTTGCGCCGGCGCAGCTCCGCCGGGTCGATGCCGAGCAGCGGTGCGCAGCGGCCGAGGATGTCCTCGATGACCAGCATCCCCTGCGGCCCGCCGAACCCGCGGAACGCCGTGCTGGACGTCTTGTGGGTCCGCGCGATCCGGCCGGTGAGCCGCGCGTGCGGAAGCCAGTAGGCGTTGTCGGTGTGGCACAGCGCCCGCGCGAGCACCGGCTCGGAGAGGTCGAGGCTCCAGCCGCCGTCGGCGGTCAGCGTCGCGTCGAGCGCCTGGAGGCGGCCGGCGTCGTCGAAGCCCACGCGCCAGTCCACGTGGAAGCCGTGGCGCTTACCGGACATGGTCAGATCTTGGGTACGGGTGAGCCGCACCCGTACCGGACGGCCGGTGAGCGTGGCGCCCAGCGCCGCGACGGCGGCGAAGCCGTGCGGCTGCATCTCCTTGCCGCCGAAGCCCCCGCCCATCCGCAGGCACTGGACGGTCACCTCGTGGGACGGCCGGCCCAGCACGTGCGCAACGATCTCCTGCGTCTCGGTGGGATGTTGCGTGCTGCTCTGCACGAAGATCTGCCCGGCCTCGTCGACGTGGGCCAGCGAGCAGTGCGTCTCCAGGTAGAAATGCTCCTGCCCGGCAAACTCGAATTCCCCGCTGAACACGTGTACGGCGTCGGCCAGGCCGGCCTCGACGTCGCCCCGCAGGATCTGCGGCGTGGCGCCCTGGAAGCTCTCCGCGGCGATCGCCTCCCGCAGGGTCACGTGGGACGGCAACGGCTCCACGCCGACCTCGACGGCGTCCGCACCCAGCCGCGCCGCTTCGAACGTGTCGGCGAGCACCCAGCAGACGGCGTGCCCGAAGAACATCACCTCGTCCGGGAACAACGGCTCGTCGTGCTTGACGCCGGCGTCGTTGACCCCTGGCACGTCGGCGGCCGTGAGCACGCGGACGACGCCCGGCACCCGCAGCGCGGGCGTCACGTCCAGCGCGGTGACGCGGGCGTGGGCGTACGGCACCTGCACGGGGTGGGCGTGCAACACGTCCTTGGTGCGGTGGATCAGGTCGTCGGTGTACAGCGCCGCGCCGGTGACGTGCAGTTTCGCGCTCTCGTGCGGCACGGCGACGCCGACTGAGGGGTTCTCCGGCCGCTCGGACAGGGCACTCATCCGCGCACCTCCTGCGGGCTCGGGTTCTCGGCGTACAGCTTCAGCAGGCTCTGACCGAGCATCGCCGCCCGGTACGCCGCACTGGCCCGGTGGTCGTCCAGCGGCGTGCCCTCCCCGCGTAGCACCTGCGCGGCGGTCTCGGCGGTCTCCGCGGACCAGGGTCGCCCTTCCAGCACCGCCTCGGTGGCCCGGGCCCGGACCGGCGTGCTCGCCACCCCGCCGAGACCGATCCGCGCCCGTACGACCGTCCCGTCCGTCACTTCCAGGGCGAAGCCGACGGCCACGCTGGAGATGTCGTCGAAGCGGCGCTTCGCGATCTTGTGGAAGTCCGCCAGGCCGGCCAGGGGCAGCGGGATCCGGACCGCCCGGATCAGCTCGTCGGCGCGCCGGACGCTGCGCCTGTACCCGGTGAAGTAGTCCGCGAGCGGCACGTACCGCTCGCCGTCGGCGTCGGCCAGGGCCACGTCGGCGTCCAGCGCGAGCAGGGCCGGAGCGGTGTCGCCGATCGGGGAGCCCGTGCCGAGATTGCCGCCGATGGTCGCGCTGTTGCGGATCAGCCGGGACGCGAACTGGGGAAGGAGCCGGCCGAGCAGCGGGATCCGGCCGGCGAGGCGACGCTCGATCTCGGTGAGGGTGAGCCCCGCGCCGATCTCGACGTGGTCGGCTCCGATCGCCAGCTCCCGCAGCTCGGGCACCCGGTCGACCGCGATGACGCACCGGGCGCGCGCGCCTCGCAGGTTGACCTCGACGCCCCAGTCGGTCGAGCCCGCGACGACCGTCGCGGAGGGGCGCTCCCTCAGCAGCCGGAGCGCGTCGGCGAGTGCGGTGGGCCGGAGGAACTCGGCGTCACCCGTGCGCACCTGAGTCGGCCGGGCAGGGGACGCGGGTGCCTCGTGGCGCCGGGCGAGCGGATCGTCGGATGCCGGCGGCCCGAGGGCGTACGCGGCGTCGCGGATCGGCCTGTACCCGGTGCACCGGCACAGGTTGCCGCTGAGCGCGTGCAGGTCGAAGCCGTTGGGGCCGTGGTCGGGCCGGGGCGCGCCGCCGTTCGGGTGTGCCTCCCGGCCCGGGCGGTAGAACTCGGCGGCCATGCTGCAGACGAAGCCCGGCGTGCAGTACCCGCACTGGGAGCCGCCGCGGACCGCCATCTCGTACTGAACCGGGTGCAGGCTCTCGGGGCTGCCCAGCCCCTCCGCCGTCACGATCTCCTGGCCGTCCAGCCCGAGTGCGGGGATCAGGCAGGCGTTGACGGCGACCCACTCGGTGCCGGAGCCGTCGCCGGGCCGCGCGACCAGGACGGCGCAGGCGCCGCACTCGCCCTCCCCGCAGCCCTCCTTGCAGCCGGTGAGGCCCTTTCCCCGCAGCCACTCGAGCACGGTGGTGTGGGGCGCGAGGTCCCCGAATGCGATGTCATGCCCGTTGACCCGGGCCCCGGCAGCGCCCATGACGAACTCCCGTCAGCCGTCCCACCCACGGCGATTCCCAGGCCGGTGTCGTCCCGGCCGGACATGGTTGACGGCGACGCTGGGGCGGCTGGTTATCCATGTGAACAACCGCCCGAGCCGGTGTCGACTCTACAAGTCGGGCGGCACACCGGGGTAGATCTGCCGAAAGCTGATTCCGGCCGGAGGTGATCGGGGCCACCTGCCTGCCGAAAACTCTTGAACGCCGCGGTCGGCCGCCGATGATGTGCTCCGTCGACGCAAAGGCCCGCCTCCACCCCCGGGGGCGGCCGGAGCGACGGCCCCGGTGCGCAAGCCGGGAACTGCAGGGACCCATACCTGCCCTTGAGCTGGCCCTGAACTAGCGGCTGCACGCTTTTGGGGTTAGCGAAGATGCGGAAGGAACACACCGATGAAGGCTTCAAACGGGGCCGGCTCGCGACGCCTACTGTCCCTCCTGGGGACGGCCGTCGCCGCCAGCGTGGCCGCAACAGTGGGCCTGACCAGCCCCGCAACGGCGAGCCCGGTCGTGACGGTGAGCTCCGGTGCGGACCTGACCGGCTGGCAGACGGTTCTGGGCGGCAGCACCTTCGCCGCCACCGGCCAGGCCGCGGTGACCGGCGCGGACGTCGCCGTCGAGAACCGTAGCGACTACTCCAGCCTGCGGTCGAACGTCGCCCGCCGTGGCGTGATGGCCGACGCGCTGTCGTACAAGCGGGTGTCGGGCGACAAGATGATGAACACCATCCACCGGGCGGTGTACTCCTTCCAGCTGCCGTCGGTGCCGTCGATGGCCGGCGGGGCCCTCAACGCCCAGACCGTCGAGGGCGGCCTGTTCGTGTGGGACGGCGCGGTGACCCGGCTCGACAACGGCATCGCGTTCCAGTGGGTGCTCAACCCCTGGCTCCCGAACTTCGGGCAGCTCCGGGTCTGGTCGGACGCCAACGGCGGCGCCTGGATCCCGGCCGGCTACCTGAAGCCGGACACCGCCTGGCACAGCGTGCGATTCGCCGTGGACCCGCTCCACCAGGCGTCTGAGCTCACCATCGACGGCACCTCGCTCGCGGCGCCCTACACCAAGTCGCCCAAGGCGAGCTGGGGCACCGACGTCTCGGCCCGGCTCCAGGTAGAGGCGATCTCCCTCTGGCCCGGTTCGGCGGCCACCTCGGCCCCGACGCACGAGGTGCTCGTCAAGGACTGGAGCTGGACGCAGGAGGTCCAGCAGACGGAGGCCGAGAAGGCCGCGGAGCTGGCCGCTGCCGAGAAGGCCGCTGCCGACCAGGCCGCTGCTGAGAAGGCCGCCGCCGACCAGGCCGCTGCCGAGAAGGCCGCTGCCGACCAGGCCGCTGCCGAGCAGGCCGCCGCGGAGCAGGCCGCTGCTGAGAAGGTCGCCGCCGAGGAGAAGGCCGCTGCCGAGCAGGCTGCTGCCGAGCAGGCCGCTGCCGACCAGGCCGCCGCCGCCGAGCAGGCCGCTGCCGAGCAGGCTGCTGCCGAGCAGGCTGCTGCCGAGCAGGCTGCTGCCGCTGACAAGGCCGCTGCCGACAAGGCCGCCGCTGACAAGGCCGCCGCTGAGAAGGCGACGAAGGCTCAGCAGAAGGCCGCCAAGGCTGTGGAGAAGGCCGCCAAGGCTGCCGAGAAGGCGAAGAAGGCCCAGGAGAAGGCCGACAAGGCCGCGGAGAAGGCGAAGAAGGCCCAGGACCGGGCCGACAAGGCGGCGGAGAAGCTCAAGAAGGCCAAGGAACGGGCCGCCGCCGTCGCTGCCAGGATCGCCGCGTGGGCCGCGGCGAGGGCCGCTGCGAAGCACAACAAGTAAGACAGATCGGGTACCAGGACCGCGGCCGGCGGAGGTCAACGACCCCCGCCGGCCGCGGTCGCTTTCCGTCAGGGCAGGTAGTAGCTCGGGTTCGGCAGCTTGAACGTCTTGTTCGCGAAGCCGCCCTTGAGGTCGCTGTACTGGTCGCCGAAGTTGCCGACGATGTCGTAGCCGAGCGACTCGATGTGCGCGCGGGTGGCCGACTTGTAGTGGATGGTCGTGCACTTGCCGTCCGGGTCACCGGCGCACGCGGTCTTCAGGTAGTCCGGGTAGTCGGCGACGGCGGGCTTGGTGAACAGGCCGTCCTCGCCGTTGCTCAGCGTGGTCGGCTTCGGGTAGTTCGCGTCCACGCCGACCCCGTCGGCGGTGAGGTTGCCGAGGGTGGCGGCCTCCTGGGTGCCCGGGCGCCCGGTCAGGTAGAAGATCGCGTAGCCCTCGCGCTCGGCGGTGGCGGCCATGCCGACCATGCCGGGCACCGGCGGGAACTTCTGCTGGGTCACGTACTCCGCGTTGGTCGTGGGGTTGTACGCCCAGTTGCTGACGATCTCGTAGTTGTACGTGGCCAGCGTGGTGTCGTCCACGTCCAGCACGATCGCCCGGGTCTTGTGGGTCCGGTGCCGCGCGGCCAGGTAACGCTTGCCGTCGCGGGCGACCGACGACGCCTCCTTGGCGTAGTAGCTGTCCGCGGCGAACTGGCCGGTGCCGAGCGGGTCGCCGTAGTAGTTGCGGATCTGCTGCCGCAGGACGTCGATGTTGGTGATCTGGTCCTCGGAGCGGGGCGTCCAGGTCTTGATGGCCGGTTGCGGGTCGGCCGCCGACGACGCCGCGTACCCGATGCCGGCGCCGCCGAGGGTGGCGGCCGTGAGCGCCGCGACCGCGGTGACCACGACGCGCCGTGAGAAGGTCAAGGACATGGTGTTCCTCCTGGGTTGAACGCTGCCTAAGGCAACTTAGTCCCGGGAGGTGCCCGCCCTCATCGTGGGGCGGTTCAGATCCTGTGGCCCATCGGGTCGGTGAACACGTATCCGCGGACCTTGTAGTAGCGGATGATGTCGTCGAGCGCACGGACGGTGTTGCCGCGGTACAACGGGGCGCCCCCGCCGTCGTGCATCAGGATGATCGGGTGCTTCCGCGTCGAGGTGGCGTCGTCGTAGATGTGCTTCTCGAAGGCCTTGTCGACGCGCGCCGGCTGACTCCAGTCGTCGGTGTCGATCGACCACTGCACCGCGGTCATCCGGCGAGCGACGGCGAGTTGCTGGGTGGTGGCCGTGGCGTGCCCGCGCGGTGAGCGGTAATAGCAGGGCCGCCTGCCGGTGGCGGCGATGATCGCCGCGCTCCCCCGGTCCATCTCGTCCGCCTGGGCCGCCTTGTCCAGCGTCGGCATCTCGAGGTGGCTGAAGGTGTGGTTGCCGATGACGTGGCCCTCGCGCACGACCTGGCGCGCGAGCGCCGGGTTGATCACGACGTTGGCGCCCTTGAGGAAGAACGTCCCGTGCACCTTGTACCTCTTGAGCACCGCGAGGAACTGCGAGGTGTACGCCGAGGGGCCGTCGTCGAAGGTCAGCGACACGGTCCTCGGGTAGGTGGCCGGCGTCGCCGTGATCCGGTTCGGCGCGGGCTTCGCACACGTGTTCAGCGCGGCGGCGGCGCCGGGCCCGGCGGGATACAGGGCGGTGGCGCCGAGGAGAGCCAGCGTCGCCGTGACGGCAAGGCAGCGGGGCCTGGTGGTGATCATCAGCGGTGCCCTCCGGTTACCGGTCGAGGTGTCCATGGCTCGCCCTTACCATCGGCACGTCCCTGCCGGAAATCAGGACCCCTGGGCGTCATGCGGCGTCAGATGCGCGCGTTCGCCCTGCGCTCCGAAGAGGGTGAGCAGCTCCGCGGGCTGGGCGCCGGCGCTGCCGATCCGGTGCGGCGTACGGGTGTCGAACTCCGCGGCCTCCCCGGGGCCGAGCTCGAACTCCTGATCGCCGAGGATGAGCCGGACGTGTCCGTTCAGCACGTAGAACCATTCGTACCCGTCATGAGTCTGCAGTGTCGTCGTGGGTGACCTCCCGGCCGGCGGGTAGATCACCTTGTAGGCCTGGACGCCTCCCGGGCGCCTGGTCAGCGGCACGACGGTGAAGCCGGACCGCCGGACGGGGCGCAGGTGGATGCGGGGGTCGCCGGTGGGCGGCGCCGCGACCAGATCGTCGAGCGGTACGCCGTGCGCCCGTGCCAGCGGCAGCAGTTGCTCCAGCGTCGGGCGGAGCTTCCCGTTCTCTAGGCGCGACAGCGTGCTCGAGGTCAGGCCGGTCTCGGCCGCCAGGGCAGCCAGCGAGATGCCCCGCGCCCGGCGCAGCGCACGCAGGCGAGGACCGACCCCGGCCAGTACTTCCTCGGTGGCGATCATGAATCCATGATGCGGATCCGCAAGTTTTCTCGCAAATACGTAAGGCGGTCGGGCACGCTGCTCGCGGAAGTCGTTCCCCCGCCGCGATCGGAGAAGCTGATGCCGTCACCCGCTCGAACCCGCAAACGCAAGGACACCGGGCCGGCATGGACCGCCCCCGACGAGAAGTCCACCCTGGTGGGGTTCCTCGACTACCTGCGCGACGCGATCGCCGAGAAGGTCGACGGCGTGCCGGAACCGGAGGTCCGCACCGCCGGAGTGCCCTCCGGCACGAATCTCCTCGGGTTGATCAAGCACCTGACCGCTGTCGAGCGGTTCTACTTTCTCGAGGAACCGATCACCGCCATGGGCCGTACCTTCCGGCCCACCCGCGAGGAGACGGTCGAGGGCCTGCTCGCCGAGTACCGGGCTACCACCGCGCAAGCGAACGAGGTCGTCGGCACCTGGACCGACCTGGCCCGGCCGGCGCCCCGGCCGCCGGGCCGCGCCCTGGCGTCGTCCATGCGATGGGTCCTGGTGCACATGATCGAGGAGACCGGGCGGCACGCGGGCCATGCCGACATCCTCCGCGAACAGATCGACGGCTTCACCGGTCGCTGACTGTGCGGGCCGGCCGAGGCCGGCTCAGTCGTCAGCGCCGGCACGGCGCCGCCGAAGCGCGTCCGCCAGCAGCACGTACCCCGGGAGGGCCAGGAACAACAGCGGAATGCCGACCTTCACCGACCCGCTGCGTCCCCGAAAGAGGTCGGACCCGACCGGCGGCAGCGGGCGCACGGCAGCCGGGGCCGGCTGCGCGGGCACCGGCTGTGCCAGGCCCTTCTCGGCGGCGATCAGCGGAAGCGCGCCGGCGGCCCGCAGCACGCCCGCGCCGGTGTCGGCGAGGAACGTCTTCTCGGTCATGCCGAGGGCGCCGATCCGCAACCGCACCGACGACTCGTCGTGCGAGTCCACCACCGTCAGGACGACCTTGTTACGCCTAGTCCCGGCGGAGACCTGCGCGGCGATCACGAGCCAGCGCTCGCAGCCGGGAGCCTGGCGTACGGAAACCCCGGCGCCGGCGTTCGAGCCCAGGCTCAGCGGCAGCCACTGCCCTCTCTCGAAACTGTCCAGCTGCCAGCCGTAGCAGAGGTGCTGCGCCTGGGTCGCCCGGGCCAGCGCGGCCGCGGTCGCTGCGGCCGCGTCCTGGTCTGGCGGGCCGACCCGGTTCGGCGGACCCGAGGGCAGCAGGCCGCCGATGAAGGCGGACAGCGCGGCGCCGCCGAGGCCGATGGCGACACTGAGGAAGACGAACTTCTGCCAGACCCGCTGCGGGTTGCTACCGGTCCCAGTGACCTGCGACATGGTCCAGATACCTCGGGTAGGCGGTGGTGGTCTTCTCGACCAGGATCAGGGAGCCGTTCTGCCGGCGGAGGATCACGACGCTGTCATCGTCGTAGCGCAGATAGACGCCGTCGGCGTCGGCGACGCCACGGCCGGGAAGCCACCGGTGGGTGATGTCTCCGGCGACCCGGGTCGGCATCAGCGAAGACGTGTACGCGACAGCGTCACCCGCGATGTCGTCGGCGGGCGATCGGGAGTAGGCGGCGTCCACGTGCCGCCGGACGCTGAGATGGCCGGGAATTCCGTCCGACACGAGTATGCCGACGGCAAGAGCCGCCATGCCTGCCGCGGCACCCACGGCCTGCCGGACACTCATCGGCCCGCCGCTGCGGCTGCCGGCGTCGCCGGAGTCCGCGGTTTCGTCGCGCCGATCCTCCGTACGCCAGCGTTTGCGCACCAATGGCCTCTCCCCTACCTGCCATGCCGCGCTGATGCTAACGAACACGATCAATGTGGGAGCCCCCGGCTCATCCGCCCGGAATGATGCCGCCGCCGGCCTCGGTGCCCAGGCTGGGGGGTACCGGCTGCGAAGGGGGCAGGGGCTGTGGACTGGTCGTTCGATTCGCTCTTCTACGTGATGTTCCTGGCGTGCTTCTGGTTCGGGATCATCTGGACCTTCATCGCCGTCTTCAACGACCTGTTCCGCCGGCGGATGGCGGGCTGGGCCAAGGCCGCCTGGATCGCGCTGATCGTCGTCCTGCCGCTGCTCGGCGTGCTCATCTACCTGGTCACGCACGCGACGACGCCCCGGGAGGACGGCGCGTCGGTTCCGGCGGCGGCCGGGCGCTTCCGGCCCGCCGACGAGATCGCCACCGCGGCGCGGCTGCACGACGAGGGGCGGATCTCCGGCGAGGAGTTCGAACGCATCAAGCACCAGGCGTTGATGAACCGCTGACCCGGACGTGTCTCACCGCCGGCCGGCCTAGGTGTGCTGTCCAGGGAGGTTGGTCGAGGTTGTGTGACGAGTTGATCTGAGCTCTGGACGGGTGAAGGCCTCCGGTTGTGGAGTGGAGCTG
>NZ_JBFAZZ010000030.1:0-59139 GCF_040689425.1 Actinoplanes sp. NPDC051475 | reverse complement strand
CCTAGACAGCTCCACTCCACAACCGGAGGCCTTCACCCGTCCAGAGCTCAGATCAACTCGTCACACAACCTCGACCAACCTCCCTGGACAGCACACCTAGGACGGGTGCCTTCACATCGGCGCGTGACCGGCCGATGGGTCAGATGTGGGTTCCTCGACTCCGCGGCGCGAACCGGTTCGCGTGTTGTCGCGTCTGGCTCGTGCACCGCGACGTGAAGCCGCAGAACATCATGGTGCTGCCGGACGACGAGGCAGGGGCAGCCCCGCCACCTCGTCCTCAAAGGCGTCAACCTCTGGCGTTCCCTGGTACTTCGCCAGCTTCGCCCGCAACGCGCCGATGCGTTCGTCGACCCGTACGGAGCTCGCCGTCCGGCCCAGCCGTACCGCCTCGGTCGCCGCGCTCGCTGCCCGCTCGACCTCGTTTGCCTGGAGTAACGACTCGGCGAGCCAGGTCAGATAGAGGGCGGTCTCTCGGCCCGTCTCTTCGCCATACGCGGCCGTTGCCTGTTCCAAGATGGGCACCGCCCGGAGGGGGCGCCGAAGCTGCGTCCAGACCCGGCCCTCCATGATCTCGATCTCGCCCTCGTCGAGCCAGTAGACCCAAATCGGGTCCTCCTCCGGGTGCCGATGGGTGTACGCCTCCTGCACGGCACCCAGGGCGCGCTCGGCACCGCCCACCTCCCCGACGCGGGCCTCGGCCCAAGCGACGCGCTCAGCGAGGAGGGCCGTTGTCGTGGCCGTAGCCGCTCCCTTCGCCCCAGCGAGCGCAGACTTCGCCAGCGTGACCGCGGTTCGTGGGTCGCCGATGTTCGCGATTTGGTAGGCCAGTGACGAGAGGTTGTTCGCCGCGCCCGCGACGTCCCCGCCTGCGTGCGCCGCGCGCATTCCGGAAAGGTAATACCGCTCGGCCTCGTCGTGGCGCCCAGCGTCGCTCGTGACCCATCCGGCGACCTGGGCCAGCTCACCGACAGCGACCAGGAGACGTTTCCCGACGTCCTCGGTATACGCCGCGTCGCGGAGGAGCGCAGTCGTCGCTGCGAGTTCGCCCGCGACCATCGCGTGTGTGTCTTGGCCTCCGACGTAGTCGTCAAGGCGGCGTAGCTGGTGGACGCGGGCTTCGACCTCGGCGACCTGGGCAACGCCGATGCGCCGGCCGGCCCGCGTCGCGCTGACCTGGGGCGGTTCGGAAATCAGCCACTGGTGGGCCAGCTCGACCGCGTTCACCGCGGTGACGCGCTGGCCGACGATAGTTGCGGCGAGGCGTTCGGAGTCGTTCGGGCGCCAGAGCCGGCCGTCGAGTTTCCAGGGCAGTTCGCGTGCCCCGGCGACGAGGGCGGCCAGCTCGCCGCCTGCGGCGTAGGCGTCGTCAAGCGCTTGGGCGACCGTGATCGTCGGAGGGCGCTTGCCGCTCTCGATCCGCGAGAGGTGCCCGGGGTCCATGTGCGCGAGGCGTGCGGCTTCGCGGACGCTGCGGGCGCCGCGTAGGCGCCGGGCTGCGTCGCCAAACCTCTCCACGGCCCCTCCCCACGCGTTGCCAGTGTTGCCAGATAGCAAGCTTGCCCGATGGCAGCGCGCCATATCTACCGACGCCGGAGTGTGATCGAGACGCTACTTCTATGACACATCGCCGACGCCGCTTCCCCCGCCGTTCGAGATGCTCTTGCGGGCACCGCTGGCCGTGTCCTGACGGTGTCTACGATTTCTCGCGCGGTGACCCGATTCCCGACGGCGACCGGTACTCCCGGCCGTCGCACCCGGCGCTGTACGAGCCAACAGTGGCCCTCGCCCAGGTCGGCCGCGCGGGAACGCTCACGCCGGCCCAGGCTGAGCGAGCCGGGTTTGGAGGCGGTCGCTGATGCCGACGCCGCAGGCTCCCTTGACGCATCACCTACCGGTCCGGCCCGCGTGGGCCTGTCGGCATTGCGGCCGGATCTGGCCGTACGCAGCAGGGAAGGGGGGCCGCCTGATGACGGAGCCCTTCATCGTCGGCGACCCTGTGACCGTGCTGCCTCCCTACGACAGCGACCCGATCCTCGTCGCGATGCAGCGGCACGCGACCATCGCGGAGATCCGCCCGGAGCCCGGCCCGGACGGCTCGGTCTACATGTTCTCGCCCGCGCCGCGCCACTAGACCGACCAAGCGGTGCGGAACTAACTCCGCGCCGACACGCACAGGTTGAAGGAGGAGCCATGACCACTCTCGCAGAACAGCCGGCCAGGATTGCCGATGACCCGAGGACCCTCGTGTCCGGGGAGGTGTTCGACAAGCTCGCACGCCACTTCGCCGCCGTGCAGGAGGTGACGCAGATCTACGCCGAGCGGGCGATCGGGCAGATGCTGCTCATGTTACGGGCGCACGCTGACTCGCAGCACGATCTCGATTTCGGCAGGCTCCTGCCCGACGGTCGGTCGTACCGCGTCGTTCCGACCAAGCCCGTCGACGTCGCCTGGCACGTGTCCCTCCAGCACACCGAGCCCTACCTCGCCGCGTGCCAGCAGATCGCGGGCGGCTTCGTGCATCATGTGCCGGTCCTGACCGAGGGGATGGCGGACGGTACTTCCATGGATTACACCCGCAAGGCACTTGATGCCACCGGCTACTACGTCGACCCGGAGTTCTGGGATAGCGCGGCGGAGTCCTGCTGTCCGCCGAACCCGCCCCAGCCCGGTCGGGGCTAGCCGATAAGGTGACCGATGCGCACTGACTGGACCGCTCTGCCCGAAACCGTCACCACGAAGATCGCGGAACGTGTCGGCGGAGCCCGCGTAACTCCGTCCTCGACCGGCGACCATGCGGAGATCGCCGCGACTGTCGCTGGGCCGCGCACGAAGGTCTTCGTCAAGGCGGCTTCCTCGGATCTGGGCGTCCGGTCGCTGCGTTACGAACTGCTGGTGAGTAACGCTGTTGACCGGCCTTACTCACCAGCAGTCGAGTGGCACTTCGAGACCGACGGCTGGCTTGTGGTCGGTTTCGAGCAGCTCGATGGCCCTCACGCCGACCTGTCTCCCGGCAGCCGGCATCTCGATCTGCTCGCGGCCGTCGTGGAAGACCTCAGTCGTACGCCCGCGCTGGGGTCTACCTGGTTCACTCCAGCGACGCGGCTCGGGTCCTCGCATCCCGCGGCGGAGGGGCAGATGGTCGTCCACACCGACCTCAACCCCGCCAACCTCATTGTGACCCCGTCCGGCCTGCGAGTCGTCGACTGGGCATACGCGACCAAGGCGGCACCGTGGCTCGAACTGGCACTGCTGGCTCATTGGTTGGTTGGTAGCGGCCACACTCCCGAGCAGGCCGACAAGTGGCTGACCCAGTTCCCGGCTTGGGGCACAACCGATCCGGAAGCCATCGACGATCTCGCGTCGCGAAGCGCCTCGAAGTGGTTGGCCAAGGCCCACGGAAGCGCCGACGAGTGGATTCGCGACCTCGCCGATTGGACCGGCCAGTGGGCGGCGTACCGGGCCAAACGATAACCGGCCTTCTGGCCTGGCGAGTCAGGTGGTGGCGATCGCTAGGACCACCACGTCGCGCCCTGCAACACCCGTCAGCCAGCAGTCGACTGCTTTGCGATCTTGGTGATCGTCGGTGCACCGATGTGCGGCCTAACCGCCGGCGCGGGCCGCGCGCCAGGGGGCGACGGTCGTGCGGCCGGCATGGCGCAGCATCGCCCGGACCACGAGAGGGTGCACCAGCCGCACCACGGCGAGATAGAACCGGCCGGCGCGGGACCGGGTCGCAGCCAGGGTGGACACCGTGACGGTCGTGCCGTCGTCGTCCGGTTCCACCAGGACACCGGCCCGGAAGTCGAGGTGGCCGGCGTCCACTCCCAGGAGCACTTCGCGGTCGGTGCGGGCGATGGTGTCGAAGGCGGATGCGTCGCCGCGGGCGATACCGAGCAGGCCCACCAACCGGTTGCGTAGCCGCAGCAGCGCCACCACCGGCCGGGGCGGGTTGCGGAAGACGGCGTCCGCCCAGGCCTGCGGGTCGGTGGTGGTGCCGGGAGGCACGCGCAGGGCGAACGCGTCGGCGAGGTCGGGCCGGGCGACCGAGTCGTGAAGCAGGGTGGCGGAGACGGGAATGGGTACGGCACCGACCCGGCTGCTCTCCAGGCTCACGGCGAGCCGGGACCGCCACGGGTAGCGAACGGGCCGGGCGACGGTGCCGGTGACGGCCCGCTCGGCGTTGTCGAAGGCGTGCTCGATCACGGTGTCGTGGCAGGTCTCGACCATGGCCGGCCAGAGCAGCCGCATGGCGCCGGACGGACGGGCGGTCAACCGGTGCCGCAGGAGGCAGGCGTGCGGGCCGTCGTCTACGACCTCGAGAGTGTGCGTGCCGTGCAGACCGGTACGCGGGTGGAAGGTGAACTCCACCTGCCGGCCCGGCCGATAGCCGGTGACGTGATACCGCACGGGGCCGTGACCGCCGTCGGCGCCGACGCCGAGCGGACGGTCGAATCGCATCGGCACCCAGGCGGGGCTGGGCCAGAGCGGGTCGTCCGCCGCGCCGATCCGGTCCAGCAACCGGCCCACCTCCGCGGCGGGAACCGGCAGTGCGCGTTCGTGGACGTTGTGCACCGGAGCAGCCATCGTCGCCTCCATACGGTTGCGTATGTTCTTCCGTACGCTACCGTACAGTCATGCCGGAACGACCCGACAAGCAGAGGCGGCTGACCGCCGACGACTGGACCGCCGCAGCCCTGGAAGCGATGGCCGGCGGCGGGCTGGCAGCGGTCGCGGTCGAGCCGCTGGCGGCTCGGCTCGGCGCGACCAAGGGCAGCTTCTACTGGCACTTCGCCGACCGGGACGCCCTGATCGAGGCGGCCGTGCTGCGCTGGGAGCGCGAGCACACCGACGCCGTCATCACGTTCGTCGACGCCGAGCCGGACCCGCTCGCCCGGCTCCGCCTGTTGATCGGGGCCGTCCTGGGGTCGACGACCCAACAGCCGGAGGGCAACATCGAGCTGGCCATGCTCGCCACCGCCGCCCACCCGTACGTCGCCCCGGTGCTGACCCGGGTCACCGAGCGCCGGGTGGCGTACACCGCCGGGCTGTTCAGCGCCCTCGGCTGGCCACCGGAGCAGGCCCGGCGCCGCGGCCTCCTGGCGGTCACCGCCTACGTGGGCCACGCCCAGGTCGCCCACGTCGCGCCGGGCACCCTGCCCCGGACGGAGGCGGACCGCCGGCAGTACGTCGACCAGGTGATCCGGTTGCTCACCGCCCCCGAAGACGCGGGCTAGCTGTACAGCTAGCCCGCGAGGATCAGGCCGCTGGTGGGCACTCCCGTGCCGGCTGTGACCAGCACCGGGCCGTCCCCCGGCACCTGGTTGGCCGCGGTGCCGCGGACCTGGCGCACGGCCTCGGCGATGCCGTTCATGCCATGGATGTACGCCTCACCGAGCTGCCCGCCGTGCGGGTTGACCGGTAGCCGCCCGCCCAGCTCGATGCCGCCGCCGGCGACCAGGTGCCGGGCCTCCCCCCGGCCGCAGAACCCCAGCTCCTCCAGCTGCATGAGCACGTACGGGGTGAAGTGGTCGTAGATCACGGCGGTACGCACGTCCGGCGGCACGTACCCCGACTGGCGCCACAACTGGCGGGCCACGACGCCCATCTCGGGCAGCGCGGCGACCTCGGCGCGGTAGTAGCTCGTCATCACGTACTGATCGGGGCCGCTGCCCTGGGCCGCCGCGCACACCACCGCGGGCGGTTGCCGCAGATCGCGAGCACGCCGCGCGGAGGTGACGACCAGCGCGACCGCGCCGTCGCTCTCCTGGCAGCAGTCCAGCAGCCGCAGCGGGTCGGCGATCCACCGCGAGGCCCGGTGGTCCTCCAGCGTGATCGGGTGGCCGTGGAACCAGGCGTGCGGATTCGTCGCGGCGTGCCGACGGGCCGCCACCGCGACCCGGCCGAAGTCGTCCGTGGTGGCGCCGTAGTCGTGCAGGTAGCGCCGGGCCACCATGGCGACCATCGCCGCCGGGGTGGCCAGCCCCATCGGGTAGTGCCAGCCCGCGTCGACGTCGGCCGAGGTGGTTCCCGCCTGCGCATGCGCCCGGCCGAACCGGCGGCCGGAGCGTTCGTTGAGCGCCCGGTAGCAGACCACGACCTCGGCGAGGCCGGCCGCCACGGCGAGCACCGCCTGCTGCACGACCGCGCACGCCGCTCCCCCGCCGTACGCGATCCGGGAGAGGAAGGTGAGCTCGCCGACGCCCAGCTCGCGCGCGACGGCGACCTCGGCGTTGCCGTCCATGGTGAACGTCACCATGCCCTGCACGTCGCCGGGCCGCAGGCCGGCGTCGTCGAGGGCCGCGCGGACCGCCTCGACGGCCAGCCGCAGCTCGCTGCGGCCGGAGTCCTTGGAGAACTCGGTGGCGCCGATCCCGGCGATGGCGGCGGTCCGGGCGATCACGACGCCACCCGGACCGTCGCGGCGACGTGCTCGCCCGCCGCCGTACGGCCGCTCACCGTGACCACCCGCTCGCCTTCCCCGGCGTCGCGGGCCCGCCCGGTGAAGGTGAGGGTGTCGTAGGCATGGCACGGCGTGCCGAGCCGGATCGCCAGGCCGCGCAGGGTGGCGCCTGGTCCGGCCCAGTCGGTGACGTAGCGCTGCACCAGGCCGGTGGTGGTCAGGATGTTGAGGAAGATGTCCTTGCCGCCGCGCCGCACGGCCGCGTCCCGGTCGTGGTGGACGTCCTGGAAGTCGCGGGTGGCCAGGGCCGTACTGATCACGACGGTCGGGGTCACCGCCAGCTCCCAGGGAGGCAACGGGACCTCCGCCGGCCCGTCGAGGCGCCACGCCGGCAGCGTCACCTCCTCGTCGAGGTGGTCGAATGCGACCCGCACCGACGCTCCGATGCGAACTTCGTCCGGGTCCGCGCCAAGCAGCTCACCCACCATGCGTACGCCCTCCGCCAGGTCCACCAGGGCGACCACCACGGGTACCCGCCGCCCCGGCAGCCGCGGGTGCCGGTGCACCACGAAGCTGTGGATGCGGCCGGCGCCCGAGGCGACCGCGTACTCGGGCTTGGTGGCACCGCACTGCGGGCAGGCGGGCCCGGGCGGATGGCGCAGGGCGCCGCACTCGCCACAGCGCTGCACCCTCAGCTCACCCGCGGCGGTTCCGGCCCAGAAGAACGCCGTATCGGGGCTGATCACCGGTCGCATCGCGACACCCGGGTCCGCGACGGGCGGCGGGTCGCCCGGCCGGAACTTCAGCACCCGGAACCGCATGCTCGCCACCGGCTCGGCGGCCACGAACCAGGTGCTCTCGGTGGTGACGAACCAGCCCTCGCCGAGCGCGGTGCGCTTCGGGCCGGTCACGCCGGTGAGGCGGCTGCGTACGGTCACCTGCTCGCCGTGGCGCAGGTAGCGGTCGTAGGTCTGCTCGCAGTTGGTCGCCACCACCGAGGTGAAGCCGGCCTCGTCCAGCACCGCCGACATGGCTCCCAGCGGGTCCGACGGGTCCGATCCGGCCGGCCGCAGCCCGGGCATCGTCCACACCTGCACCATCGCGGGCGGGGCCAGGCCGTCGCGCTCGTACGCCGGGTTGGTGTCACCCATCGCCCCCAGCCAGTCCCGGATCGCCGGGAGGTTCACCGGGTCCCGGGCCGGCCGCGGTGCCGACTCGCCCGCCTCGGTGATCCGGCGGGCGGCGGTCCTGATCGCGTCGTCCATGCGTACCTCACCTATCTCGGCACCCGGGGCAACCCGAGGCCCGCGGACGCGATCAGTTCCCGCTGGATCTCGTTGACCCCGCCGCCGAAGGTCAGCACCAGGTTGCGCTTGGCCTGCAGGTCCAGCCAGGACATCAGCTCGGCGGTGGCGGGGTCGTCCGGGTCGCCGTGGCGGCCCACGAGCTCCTCGAGCTCCTGGCCGATCCGCAGCACCCGCTCGGAGGAGAAGACCTTGGTGGCCGAGGCGTCCGCCGTCCCGGCCGGTTCGGCGCCGGCGACCTGCCAGTTGAGCAGCTCGTTGACGCGCAGGCCGGCGTACGCACGGGCGAGCGACCGGCGCACACCGGGCTCGTCGCGTACGGCCGGGTTCGACCGGGCCCACGCCTGCACGCGGGCGTAGAGCGCACCCATCCGCCCGGCCGGGCCCAGCATCACGCGCTCGTGATTGAGCTGGGTCGTCAGCAGCCGCCAGCCGTCGTTCTCGGTGCCGACGAGCATCGAGGCCGGTACGCGTACGTCGCTCAGGTAGACCGCGTTCACGTGGTGCGCCCCGTCGCAGGTGATGATCGGCGTCCAGGCGTACCCGGGGTCGCGGGTGTCGACGATGAGGACGGACAGCCCCCGGTGCCGCGGCGCGTCCGGGTCGGTGCGGCAGGCGAGCCACAGGCAGTCGGCGTCGTGCGCTCCCGTGGTGAACGTCTTGTGGCCGTTGACCACGTACCCGTCGCCGTCGCGCACCGCCCGGGTCCGCAGTGCGGCGAGGTCGGTGCCCGCCTCCGGCTCGGTGTAGCCGATCGCGAAGTGGAGTTCGCCCGCGAGGATGCGGGGCAGGAAGAAGTCCTTCTGCTCCGGGGTCCCGAACGCCAGCAGGGTCGGCGCCACGGTCTGCAGGGTGACCGCCGGCAGCGGGACGTCGGCGCGGGCCGCCTCGTTCACCAGGATCTGCTGCTCCACCGGGCCGTGCCCGCCACCGCCGTAGCGGGTGGGGAAGCCCAGGCCGAGCCAGCCGTCGCGGCCCAGCCGCGCGACGACCTCCCGATGGACCGGTCCGTGCCGTTCGTACCGCAGGGTGGCGCGCTGCTCCGGCGAGAGCAGACCTTCCATGTACGCGCGGAGCCGGGCGCGCAGCGCGTGCTGGTCCTCAGTCAGGTCGATGAACAACGCGCCCTCCCAGCCGTTCCAGGCAGAAGTCGGCGCCGCCGAGCCGGCGGGCCAGGTCGCGCAGCAGGGCGCCGTGGCGGTGCAGCGGGTAGTCGGCCGCGAGCCCCAGGCCGCCGTGCAGGTGGTGGCAGGTGCGCAAGGCCGGAAGGGCCTCGCCGGTCAGCCAGTACGCGGCGACCCCCAGGTCATCGCCGGTCTGCGGGTCGTCCGGGCCCCGGCCCGCGTCCAGCCCCCAGCACGCGGCCAGGACGGCCAGGTGCAGCGTGCGCGAGGTGACGTAGACGTCGGCGATCTGCTGGGCGACGGCCTGGAACGTGGCGAGCGGCCGGCCGAACTGGTGGCGGCCGCGCACGTGGTCGGCGGTCAGCCGCAACGCCCCGGCCAGGGCGCCGTCCCCGGCCGCGCACGTGGTGGCGACGGCACACCGGTACAGGTCGGCGACGCATCGTCCGTCGGCGCCGGAACCCAGCGGCTCCGCGGGCGCCGCGTCCATCCGTACCGTGAACTCCGGGGTGCCGGCCGACGTGGCCGTCTGCCGGAGCGTGACGCCGGGCGCGGCCGGATCGACCACCGCGACCGCGAGGCCGCCGGAGTCCCGGCTCACCGGCACGAGAATGCGGTGGGCCTGGTCGGCGTCGCTCACGCCGGTCTTCGTGCCGGTGACCGTCCAGTCCGCCGCGGCCGTGACGCGCGGCGTGCCCGGCAGCGGATCGCCCGGCTCGGCCAGGGCCGCCGTGAGGATCCGGCCGTCCCCCACCCCGGCCAGCAGGTCGCGTATCTGGTGCGGGCCCGCCCACCGGGCCACCGGCAGCACGCCCAGGGCGAGTGTGGACACCGCCGGGACAGCGATGGCGCGGCGCGCGAGCTCGGCGACCACCAGGGCGGTCTCCAGGACACCCAGCCCCGCACCGCCGAGCCGCGCCGGCACGGCGAGGGTCAGCAGGCCCGCCTGCCCGAGCGCCTTCGTGAGGCCCGGGGTTCCCGCGTCGTCGTCCAGCACCTCGCCGGCCAGGCGGACGATCGCGTCCTGTGCCTCGTCCAGTTCGAAGTCCGGGCCCATGCCGAGATTAGAACACGTTTCAGTATTGACACGCCAGCGCCTCGGCGAGCGATGACTTCGCACCCGTTGGTACGCTGGTAGGACCTTACGAGACGGCCCTCGGCCGTGCTCCGGAACGCGCGGAAGGCAAGCATGGCAGCGTCGAGAACGAATACCAGTAACGGCGCCGGCCGCAGCACACTGGCCGGCGCGGACGCGCAGCAGGGCTCCGCCGCCCAGCGGGATCGGCGCCGCCGGATCCTGGAGGCCACCCTGGCACTGGCCTCGAAGGGCGGCTACGACGCCGTTCAGATGCGCACCGTCGCCGAGCGGGCGGAGGTGGCGCTCGGCACGCTGTACCGCTACTTCCCCTCCAAGATCCATCTCCTGGTGTCCGCCCTGGTGCTGGAGTTCGAGCGGATCCAGGAGAAGCTGGACCGCAAGCCCATCCCGGGCGACACGCCGCACGAGCGGACCCTGTACGTGCTCAGCCAGATGACTCGCGTGATGCAGCGCGAGCCATTGATCACCGAGGCGATGACGCGCGCGTTCATGTTCGCCGACCCGTCGGCGAGCGCCGAGGTCAACGCCGTCGCGCGGCTCATGGAGGACATGTTCACCAGGGCCATGCACGACGGCGAGCCGACCCCGGACGACCGGGCGAAGGCCCGCGTGATCGGCGACGTGTGGCTGTCCAACCTGGTGGCCTGGGTGACCCGCCGGGCCTCGGCCAACGACGTGGTCAACCACCTCGAGCTGGCCACCCGCCTGCTCCTGCGCTGACAGGAGCAGGAGCAGGCGGAGTGTCAGCCGAGGAGGGCGGTGAGCTTCGCGAGCGACTGCTGCGCCGCGGTGCCGGCCTGCTTCTCCAACATGCCCGCCATCGGTCCGGCCAGCGCCGGTCCGACGAACTCCATCTCGTAGGTGATCTGCGACCCGGACCCCGACGGCTCGATCGTCATGCGGCTCTTCGCCTTGACGCCCATCGGGCCGTCACCGGACTGCTCGAGCCGCTCCGCCGCCTCCGCGTCCGTCACCCGCCACGCCATCTCCGCGGGCATGCCCATCAGCTTGACCTTCTGCCGGTACGTCGTGCCGGTGTCGAGCGTCGACGGGATCTCACCGGTGAAGCCCTCGTGCATCGTGTTCCACTCGGCGACCCGCGGAAGGTCCACCACCAGCTGCCAGACTTTCTGCGGTTCGGCCGCGGCGCCGGCCGAGACACTCACCTTGGGCATCGCATTCCTCCTTGCGGGTGATCCCAGAGAACTAGAACAGGTTATAGCAATGTGATGAGCTTCACTAGTTTCATTCATGAATCGCCCGCCCCGGCGGAGTAGAACCAAGTCCTGGTCGTCAAGCGGTGGAGGCATGCGGTGACCGAGAACGATGCCGGTGGACGGGAGTGCTCCCCCTCCGCCGCCTGGCACCAGGACGCGATAGCTCCCCGCTCCACCCGTAATCTGCGCGCCGTGAACGGCCGTACGGACCCGGCCGGCCCGGTCCCCCTGCACCGCCGGCGGCGAGCCGTCAGCGAGCTCGGCGACGCCCTGCGGACCCTGGTCGAGCTGGCCACGGCCACCGAGGCCCCGGTCGAGGACCTCGACCGGGCCACCGAGGTCGTACGCGAGGCCGCGGATCTGCTCGGCGGGCGCCTGCGCGACCGGTCCACCCCGCCGAGCACCGACGACCTGCTCGACGGAGTCCGGATGTACAACCCGGTCACGGGCACCGGCAGCGCCCTCGCCCCGCCACTGCGCATCGAGCAGTCCGGTGATGTCACCGTCGGCGCCTGCACCCTCGGCCTCGCCTTCGAAGGCCCGCCCAGCTACGCCCACGGCGGCGTGAGCGCCCTCCTGCTCGACCAGATGCTCGGATACGCCGTGAGCGCCTCCGGGCACCCGGGCATGACGGTGCGCCTCGAGACCTCGTACCGGGCGCCGGTCCCGCTGCAGACCCCCCTGCGCCTGACCGCCGAGGCGACCGCGATCGAGGGGCGGCGCGTGACCGCCTCCGGGACCATCGCCACCGCCGCGGAGCCGGACACCGTACTGGTCGCCGCGACCGGCACGTTCGTCGCGCTCAGCGCCGACCAGGCCCGTCGCCTGTTCGCAGCGGTGTGGGGGTCCGGCTCCCGCGCCGGCTGACGCTCCCGCGCGGTTCCGGCCTACTCGTCCGCCGTGGCACGGCGCCGCTGGGCCAGTTGCCATTCGAGCAGATAGCGGCGCACCTGCTGGGCCTGAGACTCCGGCAGCGTGTAGACGACGATCACCTCGGCGTGGTCATCGGAGTCCTTGTCCGGTTCCCGGGTGAGGAGCACCGTGCCGGAGATGTCGATCGCGGCATCGCCCAGAGTGATTCGCGCGCAGACCGGTTCACCCTCGACGAAGTTCAGTTCAGCGACATAGCAGCGAAGTGCGGCCTCGCTGATGTCCTCGACGGTCGCCGCCTGCCACTCCGTCTCCTCCTCGTGGCGGAGGAACGCCGCTTCACCGCCGCCGCCACGGTAGAAGGTCCGCCGGGTGACCAGCTCCGGATCACCCAGGATGCGCAGACGCCATCGCCCTCCCGCGGAACCGAGCACCTTCGCATTCACCCGGTAGCGACTCGGCGGGCGATTCCAGTAGATGCAGACCTCGGCGTCTGCCGCCGGAACGTCGATCTCCAGCTCCGGTAGCGGCATCGGCATCAGCAGCAGATCGTCTTCCAGTTCCTCGACGCGGGACTCCCACTCGATGCCCTGGAGCTCAGGGTTGATGACGGTCCCCACGGTGAGCTGTTTCTTGTCTCGTGGCACCGCGCACCTCGCAGGTCAAGACCACGCCGCCTGTCGGAGCTGTCCTTGGCAGAGACGATCGACCACGAGGGGCCGTCGTTGAGACGTTGCGGCCGCGATGTACATCACGCCGTACCCCTAGAGGTCGGTCGTGATGATCTTCTCGATGTTGCGTTCGGCGAGGGCGGTGATGGTGACGAACGGGTTGACGCCGATGGTGCCCGGGATCAGCGAGCCGTCCATCACGTAGAGGCCGGGGAAACCGGGCAAACGGCCGTAGTTGTCGGTCGCCTGGTTGAGGATGCAGCCGCCGAGCGGGTGATAGGTGAAGTCGTCCCCCCAAATCTTGCCGACGCCGAACAGGTCACGGCGGTAGACGGTGAACTGTTTCGCGTTGATGGTGTCGAAGACGCGCTTCGCCGCATCGATGGCGGGCTGGTTCTGGGCCGTCTGCCAGGTCAGGCCGACAGCTCCGGTGCCGGTGTCGAAGACGAACCGGGCGCGCTGGGGGTTGCGGGTGATGGCGAGGTACAGACTGATCCACAACTCGACGCCGGCCGGGAAGGGCGCGATCTCCGCGAAGACCGGCCCCGCGGCATCGGACCAGTTGTCGATGCCCATGGCCGGCATGCCGGACTGCAGGGCGCCCGTCGTGTCCCAGACGTGGTTGGCCCGGCCGACCATGACGTTGCCGTTGTTGCCCCAGCCCTGCCCCACCGCTTCGGGCAGGCCGGGCAGGGCCCCGACGGCCCTCATCGCGACCAGGAGCTTGCTGGTGCCGATGCTGCCGGCGGCGAAGAACACCCGGTCGGCGCGGACGGTCTTGGCGGCCACCGGATCCCCGCCGGTGCTGATCTGCGTCATCGTGACGGCGTATCCGCCCGCGGAGGCGGGTGCCACGGCCGTGACGACGTGCTGGGTCGTGACGGACAGCCGGCCGGTCGCCGCCGCGGCCGCCAGATAGGTCTTGTCCAGCGAGCGTTTGCCGTAGTTGTTGCCGTAGATCACCTCGCTGGCCAGGGCCGAGCGCGGCACGGTGTCGGCCTGCTCCCGGGCCATGTACGTGAAGTCGTACACGTTGGGGACGAACGCGGTGCGGTATCCGGACGCGTTGGCCTGGTTGCGGCTGAGCCGCGCGTACCGGTAGCACTCCGCGGCCTCGAACCACGCCGGGTCGATGTAGTTGACGCCGAGCGCGGCGTTGGCGCGCGGGAAGTAGGTGTTGTACATGGCGTCGGCGTCGACCGACGGCAGCACCTCCTCGAAGTAGCTGCGCCGGGGCTGCACCGCCATGCCGCCGTTGACGAGCGACCCGCCGCCGAGGCCCCGGCCCTGGTAGACGCGGATGCCGGCGAAGCGCTCGGAGTCGAGCACGCCGGTGAACCTGTCGATCGGCTTGTTGGCCGGGATGCCGAGGAAGTAGCCGAGCGGCTGGTCGGTGGAGGTCCGCAGCCAATATGACCGCTGGTCGGGGTGGAGCATGTTGCAGAAGATCTTGCCGTCCGGCCCGGGGCTGTTCCAGGCCATGCCCATCTCGACGACGCTGGTGGCGATGCCGGCCTGGGTCAGGCGCAGCGCGGCGACCGCGCCGCCGTAACCGCTGCCGATGACGAGGGCGGGTACGTGATCGCCGTCGGCGAGGGTGGCACCGGCCGCCGCGGCGCGGGCAAGGGGTCTGCCCCCGGACGTGCCGAGCACAGCCGCCGCCACGCCGCCCTTGAGCAGGCCGCGACGCGAGACCGGCCGGGACCGGGGCGCGGGATGGTGGTACATCGTGGTTCCTTCCCACGTCGCCGGCGGAGTGGGGTCAGGTGCCGCCGGCGATGTCGTTGGCGGCGATGTACCCGAAGGTCATCGCCGGGCCGATGGTGGAACCCGCACCGGCGTAGCTGTGCCCCATGACCGCGGCGCTGGAGTTGCCGGCCGCGTAGAGCCCGGGGATGATCGGGCCGCCGGCGTGCAGCACCCGGGCGCGGGCGTCGGTCCGCAATCCGCCCTTGGTCCCGAGGTCACCAGGGACGATCTTGCAGGCGTAGTACGGCGGTAGCCAGAGCGGCGCCAGGCAGGAGTTCGGACGGACCGCGGGATCCGTGTAGTAGTGGTCGTAGGCGCTGTCGCCGCGGTGGAACTCGGTGTCCCGGCCGGTCCGCGCGAAGCCGTTGAAACGGGAGACCGTGGCGGACAGGGCGCTCGAGGGAATCCCGATCTTGTCGGCCAGGGCGCCGAGGGTGGGGGCGCGGTAGACGGCGCCGGCGTCGTACCAGGAGTCGGGGAACGGGAAGGCCGGCGGGATGTCGCTGAAGAGATACCGGTTGCGATAGTTCTGGTCGAAGATCAGCCAGGCCGGGATGTCCGGCGTGATGCCGTTCTCGTCGTACATGACGTGCACGACGTCGCTGTAGGGCGCCGCCTCGTTGACGAACCGCACCCCGGCGCTGTTGACCATGAGGCTGCCGGGCAGGGTCCGCTCGGCCAGGCAGAAGTACGGCTCCTCGGGCAACGGGATGGCCGGCCCCCACCACGAGTCCTCGAGGAAGTCCGTGGCGGCGCCCGCCCGCAGTCCGGCCTCGATGCCGTCGCCGGTGTTCTCCTTGGCGCCGACGGTCCACGAGGTGCCGATCGGCGCCCGCTGGTACGCCAGCCGCATGGCGAGGTTGTGCTCGAACCCTCCGGCGGCCACGAGGACGCCGCGGTTCGCGCCGATCACCGTCGAGGACCCGTCCTGGGTGACGACGACGCCGGTCACCCGGCCGCCGGCGTCGAACTGGAAGTCCTCGAACGGCGTGTTCAACCGCACGGGTACGCCCGCAGCCGCGAGCCCGGCCCGCAACCCGGCCGCCAGCGCCTGCCCCATCGTGAGTGGAGTCTGTCCGTGCAGGACGGCGGTGGCGTACCGGGCGGCGCATTCGGCGGCGACGGCGAAGCCCCGGGCGTTGACCAGGGCCAGGACGAGCCACTTGTAGTCGGCACTGAAGACGGACGCGCCCGGGGGCGTCGCCATGTAGGCAGGGTTGAGGTGCTCCAGCTCGGCGCCGAGCAGCTTGCCGTCGAACAGGTCCGGCTCGATCGACCGGCCCTGCGGCATGCCGCCGGGCAACTCGGGATAGTAGTCGGGGTAGCCCTCCATGAACCGGAACCGCAGCGGGCTGTTCGCCATCACGAAGGAGATCATCGACGGCCCGTTGTCCAGGAACGCCTGCTGCTTGGCGGTCGGCACGTCGCCGTCCACCACCGCGGCGAGGTAGGTGGCCGCCTTGGCCGGCGAGTCGGGAACCCCGGCGGCGAGGATGACCTCGTTGTTCGGGATCCAGATGCCGGCACCCGAGCGGGCCGCGGAGCCGCCGAAGGTCGGCGCCTTCTCCACCACGACCACGCTGAGGCCGCGCTGGGCCAGCCGAAGCGCCGCGGTCATCCCGGCGGCGCCGCAGCCGACGACCACCGCGTCGTACTGCGGAGCGGCCCGCGCGGCCCGCCCGAGGACGGCCGGACCGACGGCCATACCGGTACCGACGGCGGCGGCGCCCGCGAGAACCTGACGCCGGCTGAGGGATGCGTTCATCGCGACCTCGGTGGGCTCAGACTGACTGCAACGCGTTCTACTATTTACAAGAAAAACACTGGTGTCAAATGGAATCTTTAACAAGAACGTGATACACGAACGCGGCCGAGTCAGGCGTGCGGCGGGTGCTGGAGGGCGGCGTCCAGCCGGTCGAGCTGCTCCCGCACGGCGGCCAGCGCCGATGCCGCCTGCGGCGACGGCCCGGCCGGCCCGGACGTCCCGGCGGGCGCCGCGACGAGCCCCTGCACCGCCATCTCGGCGAACGCCTCCGCCACCGGCTCCACCGGGTGCTCCGGCGAGGGCCGGAACCACCAGGCGATCCAGTTGCACATGCCCAGGATGCCGAGGGCGGCGGTGCGGGAGTCGACCGGGCGCAGGACCCCGGCCCGCACGCCGTCGTCGATGAGGCCGCGCAGCTCCGCCAGGACCTCCCGCTTCGCCCGCTCGTTGCGGCTGGCGAGCGGCTCGCTCAGCTCCATCTGCCCGATGTGCCAGAGCCGGAACCGTGCCGGGTTCTCGGCGTTGCGGCTGGCCGTCTCGTACGCCGCGAGGCGGAGCCGGCCGAGCGGGTCGAGGTCGGTTCGGCCGCGGATCCCGCGCAGGAGCGCCACGCCCTCCAGGGTCACCTCGGTGACGATCTGCTCGAGCAGCGCATCCTTGCTGTCGACGTAGTGGTAGATCGCGGTGCGGGTCAACCCCATCGACACGGCGATGTCCTGCAGGCTGGTCGCGGCGAAGCCCCGTTCGGCGAAGAGCCGTGCCGCGTGCTCGTAGATCTCCTGCTCGACGATGCCCCGCCGGCGCCGCGTCCGGCCGGCGGAGGTGGCGCTGCCCCCGGGCGCCGCGGCGGCCATCAGGCCACCTGCTGGAGCTGATCGGCGGCGGTGCCGGCCTCGACGACCTCGCCGCTCGCGACCGCGCTGCGGGACAGCAGGTAGGCGAGGTCGGCGAACAGCTCGGGGTCGGTCCCCCGCGGCGCCGTCAGCCCGTTGACCCGCACCGCCGGGGCGACCTCGGCGGCGATCAGCCCGGTCAGCCCGCGCAGCATCGCGGCACCGAGTGCCACGCGTCCCGCCTGAGCGGTCGTGGCCAGGTGCAGGACGCGGCCGCCACCGTCCGCCATGGCCAGCCAGTAGGCCCGCTGGGCCCAGCCGAGCGGCGCGGCCACCCAGCCGCGCACCAGCGCCCGGAAGGCGATCGGATCGATCTCGAGGAGCGACCCGGGGTCCGGCTCCGGCGTGTGGACGACGAGCAGGTCCAGCCGGCCCCAACGATCGACGACCGCCCGCACGACGCGGCTCTGCAGATCGACATCGGTGGGCTCGCCGGCGAGCGTCCAGTCCGCGCTCCGCGCTCCTTCGGCCGGATCCGCGCCGACCAGGCAGACCCGGAACCCGTCGGCCCGTAGTCGCCGCGCCAGCGCCGGCGCCACCGGATCCGCGCCGACCACCACCGCGACCTGCACGTCCCCTGCCGACATGGCGCTCCTCCCCGAGTACCGATTTGACATAGCGTCATTGAAACTGACACCAGTGTCAAGTAGCGTGAGGCCGGTCAGAGATGGGGTGGGCAGATGGTGCAGACGTCCGCGGAAACCGACTCCGCCACGCTCCGGCGACTGATCTCGGCGTTGCTCTCCCGCCTGCCCGAGCTGACGCTGGACCTCGCCCGCCGGATCGAGGACGAGAACCAGGCGCACGGCTACCGCGAGCGGGTTTCCCGGGCCGACCTGCTCGAATCCTGCCGCGACAACCTCGAACGCATCCTCCAGGTGCTCGCCGACGCCTTGCCGGCCGGCGCCGATCCGCTCGACGCGCCGCGTGCCAGCGGCCGGCGGCGCGCGGTCCAGGGCATCCCGCTCGAGGCGGTGCTGCACGCGTACAGGCTGGGCACCGCCACGATCTGGCAGGCGCTGCTCGCCCAGGCGCGCGGCGGTCCGGCGGGCTGCGTCGACGTGGTGACCGAGGCCACGAGCAGCGTCCTGGAGGTCGTGAACAGGTATTCCCTCGTGGTCGCCGACGCCTACCGCGCCACCGAGGCCGAACTCGGCATCCGCGACGCCGACCGCCGCGGCGCCCTGATGGACGCCCTGCTGACCGACGCCGCCCTGGACCCCGGCACCGCGGCCGCCGCCGCCACGGCGCTCGAGCTGCCGCCGCACGACCGGTTCGCGGTGGTGGCGCTGCGGTACGACGCCGCCCTCGACCGTCCGCTGACGGTGCCGCGGGACGCCCTCGCCGTACGCGGTGTCCGGTCGGCCTGGCGCACCAAGGGCGACAGGGAGTTCGGGGTGCTCGCCCTGGGCGGGCAGTCGCTGGCCGCCGTCGCGACCCTGCTGGAGTCGCTGCTCCCGCGCCCCGCCGGACTGTCCTGGTCGGTGCCCGGCCTCGACTCCCTGGCCGAGGCGCGGCGGGCCGCGGAGACGGCGCTGTCCACCGCACCCGCCCGGCCGGCCCGCGTCTACCGGATCGACGACCGGCTGCCGGAGGCCCTGGTGGTCTCCCGGCCCGATCTCGCGCACCGGCTCACCGACCGCGTCCTCGGCCGGCTGCTGGAGCAGCCCGCGGCCGAGCGCCGGCTTCTCATCGACACGCTGGAGGTGTGGCTGCGGGGCGGGCGCTCGGTGGCCGCGGCCGCCGTGGCCCTGCACTGCCACCGCAACACGGTAGCCAACCGGCTGCGCCGGATCGAGACGCTGACCGGTGGCTCGCTCGACGACGACCGGCACGTCCTCTGCTGCTACCTGGCCCTGACGGCCGTACGCCTCCTGCCGGGGGACCCGTCCCTCGCTACGCCGGCGCCGGGGCTCGCGTCCGCCTGCTGAGCGGCGCCCATTTCCAGCGGCAACGAGTCCGGTACGCAGAGTGCACGGCGCCCAGCCGAGCGGCGCCGGAGTTGTGCAGCGTGGACATTGCCGAGCCCCGGAGGTGGTCCGATGCTGTCTGCCACAGCTCCGCCGCACACCCTCCGGAGAGGCCATGCCGTTCACCAGTCCCCTGCCCGACGTCGCGGTGCCCGCCCTGCCGCTGCACCGGGTGATCCTCGACGGCGCCGCCGCGCGGGGGGACCACCCGGCCCTGGTCGACGGGCGTACCGGCGCGGTGATCAGCTACGCGACCCTGGCCCACATGGTCGACCGCCTGGCCGCCGGGTTCGCCGCGGCCGGGGTGCGCAAGGGCGACGTCCTCGCCCTCTACGGCCCCAACAGCGTTCTCTACCCGGTCGTCTTCCACGCGGCGCTGACCGCGGGCGCGACCGTCACCCCGGTGAACGCGCTGGCCACCGGCAAGGACCTCGCCGGCCAGCTGCGGGACAGCGGAGCCACCTGGCTCGTGACGACCCCGGCACAGGTCGGCCGGGTCGCCGAGGCCGGGTCCGGGACCGGGGTGCGCGAGGTCTTCCTCCTCGATTCCGCGCCGGGGTACCGCTCGGTGCAGCAGCTGATGGACTGCACCGATCCGGCGCCCCACGTGGAGATCGACCCGGAGGCGGACCTGGCCGCGCTCCCCTATTCCAGCGGCACCACCGGGGTGGCCAAGGGCGTCATGCTCACCCACCGCAGCCTGGTCGCCAACGTGACGCAGGTGCAGGCGATGCTGGACCTTCGCCCCGACGACCGCGTCGTGGCGGTGCTGCCCCTGTTCCACATCTACGGTCTGACGGTCCTGA
Source organism: Actinoplanes sp. NPDC051475 (assembly GCF_040689425.1). Lineage (NCBI taxonomy): Bacteria > Bacillati > Actinomycetota > Actinomycetes > Micromonosporales > Micromonosporaceae > Actinoplanes > Actinoplanes sp. NPDC051475. The sequence goes on along the minus strand of NZ_JBFAZZ010000030.1, from coordinate 39,271 downwards.
TGAACCTGGGCCTCGCCGCCGGCGCCACCCTCGTCGTACTGCCCCGGTTCGAGCTCACGGAGTTCCTCCGGGTCCTGGCCGAGGAGCGGATCACCCGCGCGTTCGTCGCCCCGCCGGTCGTGCTGGCCCTCGCCAAGCACCCGGCCGTCGCCGACCATGACCTGTCCGCGCTGCGGGTGGTGTTCAGCGGCGCGGCCCCGCTCGACCCCGAGCTCGCCGAGGCGTGCGCGCGGCGGCTGGGCTGCCCGGTCCACCAGGGGTACGGCATGACGGAGATGTCGCCGGTGTCGCACGCCGTACCGTTCCACGAACCGGATTCGCCGCCCGGAACGATCGGCAAGCTGGCGCCGAACACGCAGGCCCGCGTGGTGGACGTGGCGACCGGCGGCGACGTCGGTCCCGGCGCCACCGGTGAACTCCTGGTCCGCGGCCCGCAGGTGATGCGCGGCTACCTCGGCCGGCCCGAGGCGACCGACGCCACAGTCGACTCCGACGGCTGGCTGCACACCGGCGACCTGGTGCGCGTCGACGAGGCGGGCGACTGGTACGTCGTCGACCGCGTCAAGGAACTCATCAAGTACAAGGGCTACCAGGTGCCCCCGGCGGAGCTGGAGGCGGTCCTGCTGACCCACCCCGGCATCGCCGACGCGGCCGTGGTGGGGGGCTACGACCAGGACGGCGAGGAGATCCCGCATGCCTTCGTCGTGGCCGCCGAGGGGTCGCTGACCCCCGACGATGTCATCGCCCATGTGGCGCAGCGGGTGGCGCCGTACAAGAAGGTCCGGCTGGTGACCCTGGTCGACCGGATTCCCAAGAGCCCTTCCGGCAAGATCCTGCGGCGCGAGCTGCGGGCCCTGCCGAGCTGACGGCCCGGCCGTCACGACGAGCAAGGAGTACGACCATGCCCGCTTCCTTCGGGCCCATCAACGCCACGCCGGACCCCGTCCCGCCGCGACCCGGTGATCGCATTCCCCCGGGCGGTCGCTGGCCCTCGGCCGGCGGCGGCCACGTCCCACCGCAGCGGCCGTACGGCAGCGCCCGGATGGCGGAGGCCGAGGCCAGGAAGCGGCAGCGCGCCGAGCGGGAACGCAGCCGGTGGCACTGGCTGCTGGCGATGCCGGTGACGCTGCCGCTGCTCACGCCGCTGTTCGACCGGGCCGAGCCGCAGCTGTGGGGCATCCCGTTCTTCTACTGGGCGCAGATCGCCTGCATCGGGCTTGCCATGGCGGTCACCACGCTGGTGTACCAGCTCACCCGGGTGCGGGGCTGACATGCCCGTACCCGATCTCAGCATCACCGAGTTCTCCGCCTTCGCCACTGTGCTGGGCTTCGTCGTCGTGCTCGGTTTCTGGGCAGCTCGCTGGCGCCGCCCACGGGACATGCACAACCTCGAGGAATGGGGGCTGGGCGGACGCGCCTTCGGCAACTGGGTCACGTGGTTCCTGATGGGCGGGGACATCTACACGGCGTACACCCTGGTCGCGGTGCCCGCGCTGGTCTACGGCGTCGGCGCCGTGGGGTTCTTCGCCGTGCCGTTCGCGGTCATCGCCACGCCGCTGGTGTACCTGATGGTCACCCGCGCCTGGTCGGTCGCGCACGTGCACGGCTTCGTCACCCCGGCCGAGTTCGTCCGGGCCCGGTTCGGCTCGCGCGGCCTCGCCGGGACGGTGGCGGTGACCGGCCTGGTCGCCACCATGCCGTACGTGGCCCTGCAGCTGGTCGGCCTCAGCGTCGTGTTCACCACGATGGGCATCACCGGCGACTGGCCCCTCGTCGCGGCGTTCACGCTGCTGGCGGCCTGCACCTTCCGGTCGGGGCTGCGCGCCCCGGCGCTGATGTCGATCGTCAAGGACGTCCTGCTCCTCTGGACCGTGCTGGCCGCGATGCTGGTCGTCGCGATGACCCCCCGCGGCCTGGCGAACGCGTTCCGGTCGGCGGCGGACCACTTCGACCAGACCCCGACCGTCCGCGACGGCCTGCTGCTGGGGTCCTCCGGCCACCTCGGCTACGCCACCCTCGCCCTCGGCTCGGCACTGGCGATGTTCGCCTATCCGCACGTGCTCACCGGTGTCCTCGCCGCTCGCAACCGGGCCACCGTGCAGCGCAACCTCTCGGCGCTCCCCGTCTACACCATCGCACTGGGCCTCATCGCGCTGCTCGGCTACGTCGCGTTGTCGAAGGGCGTGGTGCCCGTCGACGGCGACGTGAACACCGTCGTGCCCATGCTGTTCCGTACGGTCTTCCCCGACTGGTTCGCCGGCGTCGCCCTGGCGGCGATCGGGGTCGGTGCCCTGGTGCCCGCCTCGGTCATGTCGATCGCCGCCGGCAACCTCTACACCCGCAGCATCTACCGCGAGTACGTCCGGCCGCACGCCACCCCCGCGCAGGAGGCCCGGGTGAGCCGCTACGCGTCGCTGGCCGTCAAGCTGGGTGCCGTCGCCTGCATCCTCGTCCTCGACCCGCAGTTCGCGGTGGACCTGCAGCTCATCGGCGGCGTCATCGTCCTGCAGACCGTGCCGGCCGTCGGCCTGGGGCTGTTCACCGCCTGGTTCCACCGTCGCGCGCTGCTCGCCGGGCTCGTCGCCGGCCTCGTCACCGGCATCCTGCTGCTGTACCAGATCCCGCAGATCGGTGCCGACGACCGCACCGTGGTGCGCGCCCATTTCGGCGGCTCCTCCTGGCCGCTGTCGCACCTGGGCCTGTCGACCGGGGCCAGCGTGTACGTCGGTTTGCTGGCACTTGGCGTCAACCTCGTCGTCGCGATCGCCGGCACCCTGCTGCTGCGACGCCGCGGCGTGCCGACCGGCCCCGATCTCACCCGGGCCGACGACTACATCGCCGACGAGGGCGACCCCACGCTGCACCGCATGACCGAGCTGGTCGACGGCGACACCGCCCCGCCGACACACTCTAGGACCGCCAGGTGACCAGCGCATCCAACGCCTCGACGCGCGCCCCGTGCACCAGCAGGGGGTTGATCTCCAGCGCCTCCAGCCGGTCGCCGAGCCCTTCCGCCAGCCGGGCCACCGCGGCGATGACACCGGCCAGGACGTCCAGGTCGGCGGGTTCGGTCCCGCGGGCGCCGCGGAGCACGTCGGCGCCCCGCAGTTCGCCGAGCGCCCGGCGGACCTCGGCGGCATCGACCGGCAGCAGGCGCAGGGCGGAGTCGCGCAACGCCTCCACCCAGATGCCGCCGAGGCCGGTCGCCAGCGCGAGCCCCCAGGCGGGGTCCCGCACCACCCCGACCAACAGTTCGATCCCGCCGGTGCGATGCGGCTGGATCAGTGTGCCGGTCGCGACGGCGTCCCGGGCGCGGACGGCCGCCCGGACCTCCCGGTGCGCCCGGCGGACCTCGTCGGCGCTGGTCAGGCCCAGCCGGACGGCGCCGGCATCGCTCTTGTGCCCCAACCCCTCGGCGACCGCCTTGACCACGACCGGATAGCCGAACCTCTCGGCCGCGGCGGCCGCGCCGTCCTCATCGGATGCGAAACATGACGGTACGACGGGTACGCCGTTGTCGGCGAGCAGCCGGGCGGCCTGATGCTCGGTCCAGATGCCGGTGGGCGTACCGGAAAGGGCCGGAGCGGAATCGCGGCGCCGCACCTCGGGGCGGCACGCGGGAGTCGTCCGGTTCCATCGGGCGGCCGCGCCGATCGCCGCCATGCCGTGCTCGATGCCGCCGAGGACCGGCGGGAAGGCCGTCCGCTGCCGGACCGTACGGCCGTAGTCGGTGACGTCGGTGAGCATGGTGCCGACCACGACCACCGGCCGCGGCGAGGTCCGGATGCGCTCGGCGGTGGCCTCGTAGAGGGCCATCATCGGTCCCGGGTCGCCGGCCGGTGGCACACGCGGCAGTTCGGACAACAGCAGGACCGCGTCGATGCCGGGGTCGTGGACGACGATGTCCAGCGCGCGGCCGAGCAGGGTGCGGTCGACGACCACGTATCCGGTGACGTCCAGCGGATTCTGCACGGTGGCGAAGTCGGGCAGGATCGCCTTGAGCTTCGCGGTCGTCGAGGCGGCGAACGGCGGCAGGGTGAGCCCCTCGGCCTCGGCGCGGTCGGCGATGATCTCGGATGCGCCGCCGGACGGGGTGACCACGCCGAGCCGCGGGCCGGGCAGGGGACCGATCTCCCCGAGCAGGCCCGCGGTGATCATGAGGTCTTCCAGGGCCCGTACGCGTATCACGCCGAGCTGCCGGAAGGCGGCGTCGACGATGTCGTCGTCGCCGACGAGCGCGCCGGTGTGCGCTTGCGCCGTGCTCGAGGCGAGCGCGCTGGATCCGATCTTCATCGCGACGACGGGCTTGCCGGCCGCCGCGGCCCGCCGCACCGCGCGGGCGAACTCGGCCGGATGCCGCACCGATTCGAGGAACAGCGCGATGACCCTGGTCGCCGGGTCGTCGGCGAGGTAGTCGACGACGTCGGGCACGGACACCAGGGTCTCGTTGCCCATGGAGGTGAGCAGGCTGATGCCGATGGTGCGGGCCTGAGCGAAGGCGAGGATGGAATTGGCGAGGGCCCCGCTCTGCAGCACGACGCCGACCGGGCCGGCCGGCAGCGGCGCCGGGAGGGGCAGCCCGTACGGCATGACGTGGGCCGCGGTGTTGAGATACCCGTTGCCGTTCGGGCCCAGCACCGTCAGTCCGTGGCACCGCGCGAAGGCCGCGAGGTCGTCCTCGCGCCGGCGTCCCTCCTCCCCGGTCTCGCCGAAGCCGGCCGTGAGCACCACGTAGCTGCGGATACCCAGCGCGGCCCCTTCCTGCAGGACGGACAGCACGGCCGAGGTGGGCACCATGACGTAGGCGAGGTCGACGGGGCCGGGAAGGGCGGACAGGCTCGGATACGCCCGCTCGCCGTGCACCACCCCGGTACGCGGGTTGACCAGGTAGACGGTGCCGGCGAAGCCACCCGCGCGCAGGTTCTCGTACGTGCTCACCGACCAGCCGGACTTGTCGGTGGCGCCGACCAGGGCGACGGACCCGGGATTGAACAGCTCCCGCACCGCCCGGCGCGGGGTGCTCATTCGCCGATCCCGCCGAGCCGGGCGTGGCCCTTGAGCAGATTGCGGGCGATGGTCCTGCGCTGGATCTCGTCGGTGCCCTCGAAGATGCGCAGCAGGCGTAGTTCGCGGTACCACCGTTCGATCGGCAGCTCCTTGGTGTACCCGAGCCCGCCGTGGATCTGCAGGACGCGGTCGGCCACCTGGTTGGCCATCACCGCCCCCTGGAGTTTGGCGATCGACGAGGCGTGCCGCGCGTCCCGGCCCTGCTGCACCCGCCAGGCGGCGTACAGCGTGAGCCACTTGGCGGACTCGATCTCCACCTGCGAGTCCGCGATCTGCCATTGGATCGCCTGGTAGTCGGCGATCGGGTGGCCCATGGAGTGGCGGATCTTCGCGTAGTCGACGGCCATCTGGAGCATCCGCTCGGCGGCGCCGATGGCATGCGCCGGGATGATGTAGCGGCCCTGGCCGATCCAGCGCATGGCCAGGGGGAAGCCCTGGTCCACCTCGCCGAGCACATTGGCGGCCGGCACCCGGACGTCGTCGAAGACCAGCGAGGCGGGACCCCACTGACCCATCGTCGGGATCGGCTCGGACTTCCAGCCCATGTCCCGGTCGACGAGGAAGCAGGTCACTCCGCCGTCGGCACCGCGGCCGGGGTCGGTGACGGCGAAGACCATGACGAAGTCCGCCTCGGCGCCCCCGGTGATGAAGGTCTTCTCACCGTTGATGACCCAGTCGCCGCCGTCGCGGACGGCCCGGGTGCGGATGTTGCGCGCGTCGGAACCGGCGCCCGGCTCGGTGATGGCGAAGCAGGAGCGGCGTTCGCCCTCGAGGGTGGGGATGAGGTACCGCTTCTTCTGCTCGTCGTCGCAGCCGTAGAGGATGTTGTCGGCGCTGCCGCCGAAGCTGAACGGCACGAAGCTGCGACCGGTCTCCATCACGAGGATCGCGGTCATGACGGCGCCGAGGTTCATCCCGCCGTACTCCTCGGGGGTGTTGATTCCCCAGAACCCGGCGCGGCGGGCCTTGTCGCGCACCTCGCGGAGCACGGACGGGTCGATGGCGGGGGCGCCGGCGCGCTCGTTGCGCAGGACCTCCTGCTCGAGGGGCATCACCTCGCGGGTGATGAACGTGCGCACGGTGTCGCGGATCTGGCGTTCCTCGTCGCTGAGCGAGAAGTCGACCATGGGCCGTCCTTTTCTAGAACGATGCTCTAGGATTCGACTCAGCGTGGCCCCGGGGTGGGGCCCTGTCAAGGTGAGATGAAAATGGTTCATAAAGGAAACGGGAACGCCTGGCAGTGGAGCCGCACCGCCGAGACCCGCCGGGTCCTGCTCCAGGCCGCCCGGGAAGTGTTCGCGGAGAAGGGCTTCGCCGAGGCCGGCGTGGCCGCGGTGGTGGAGCGCGCCGGGTCCAGCACGGGCAGCCTGTACCACCACTTCGGCGGCAAGACCGAGCTCTTCCTGGCGCTGTGGGAGGACCACCAGAGCGCGCACGAGCAGGCCGCCGCGAACGCGGTGGCCAAGGCGCGCGCCGGTGGCGAGCAGGACCCGCTGAACCTCTTCATCGTCGGCGCCCGGGCGTTCCTGGAAGGCTCGTGGCAGCGCCGGGACCTGGCGCGGCTGTTCATGGACGGCGACGGCCCGCCCGGCTTCGAACTCGTCCGCCGCAGCCGGGGCCGGGAGTGGGTACGCCAGAACGCGGTCCTGCTCGGCGCGGGCAACGACCCGGTGGACCGGCTCACCGTCGCCGTGCTCACCACCGTCATCGGCGAGGCCGGGCGGGAGATCGCCACCTGCGCCACCAAGCGCAAGGCCAACCAGATCACCGAGGCCGCGATCCGGCTGATCCGGCGGCTCGACCCGCTGCGCGCCGACGACGCCGAGTAGGACGAGAGGATCGCCATGACCCCGACGACCGGCCTGCGGGAGGCCTTCCTGAGCCCTTCGGGGGACGGGCTCGTGCCCGCGCCGCATGCCCGGAGCCCCTGGGGCCCCGACATGCTGCACGGCAGGCTGCTCGGCGGGCTGCTCGCCCGGGCCGTCGAGCGGGAGCACGGGGAACCCTGGCTGCACGTCGCCCGCCTGACCGTGGACCTGTTCCGCAGCACCCCGATGGTGCCGGTGCAGGTGGTCACCAGCCGGGTCCGCGACGGCCGCCGGATCCGGGTCGTCGACGCGACCGTGCTCACCGCGGACGGCCCGGCGGCCCGGGCGAGCGCCGTCCTGCTGCGCCGCGGCGACCAGCCGGCGGGCGCCGTACCGGCCACCCCGCCGTGGGACGTCCCCGATCCGGACCGGCTGGGCCCCGCACCGCAGCGGCCGGGGACCGCCCGCCGGGTCCCCTGGGACACCTGGCTGCTCGACGCCGACGGCAGGCCGGCCTCGGGCTGGAACTCCGGCCACCCCCGGCGGGCCTGGCTGCGCGAGACCCACGAGCTTGTCGCGGGCGAACCCCTGACCCCTCTGGTACGCGCCGCGCTGGCCGCCGACTTCGCCAGCCCGCTGGCCCATGCCGGCACCGCCGGGTTGCAATACATCAACGCCGACTACACATTGGCGCTGAGCCGCGAGCCGCTGGGCGACGCCATCGGGCTGGAATCCGCCGGGCACCTCGGCCAGGACGGCACCGCCGTGGGCCAATGCACGATGTACGACACCATCGGGCCCATCGGCTACTGCACGGTCACGGCCCTCGCCAACCCCAACAACGGATTCCGGCGTACCTGACCGGCCTCACGCCGGCCGGATCACCACGCTCCCCCGGTCGATGACCACCGTGCCGTCGTCCTTGGCGGTGCGGAACCGCGCCCGGTCGCCGTCGACCCACATCGAGACGGTCAGCGCATCCCCGGGGAAGACCGGCGCGCTGAACCGGCCCGACATGGCGGCGAACCTCGCGGGATCCGAACCGGCGAGGGTGTGCAGCAGCGCCCGGCCGGTCACCCCGTACGTACACAGGCCGTGCAGGATCGGACGGGGAAAGCCGGCCCGCGCGGCGAAGGCCGGATCCGAGTGCAGTGGATTGCGGTCCCCGCTGAGGCGGTAGAGCAGCGCCTGCTCCGGCCGCGTCGCGTACGTCAGGCGGTGATCGGGCTCCCGATCCGGCTCCGGCCATTCGTCGCGCGGGCCGCGCTCGCCGCCGAAACCGCCCTCCCCGCGGACGAAGACCGAGGTCCGCGAGGTGACCATCGGCTCGCCGGTGCCGGGATCGACGGCGACCGCCTCGCTGGTCAGCAGCGCGCCGGAGCCCTTGTCGTAGAGACCGGTGACCTTCGACGTCACGCTGACCCGCCCCTCGGCGGGCAGCGGCCGGTGCAGCTCGAACGCCTGCTCGGCGTGCACGAGCATCGCGGGGTCGAAGTCGCCGAGGTTCCCGCCGGCCGGCGCCTGCGCGGCCAGGACCGCGAAGGTCGGCAGCACACCTTGTCTCACACCGTGCGAGTTCTCGGTGGTGAACGGCAGCTCGCTCAGCGGGTCGTCCAGGCCCGCGCCGACCCCGACCGCGTAGAGCAGCGTGTCCGTGGAGGTCCAGGACCGCTCGTACGGCCCGGATTCCGCTCCGACGACATCGTGATTCAGTGGCATCGTCCGCCCCTTCCCGTGCCCTCCGGCACTCTGGACAGGATTCTAGAACGTTGTTCTAATGGCTCATGAAACGAACCGTGGACCCGGCGGAGGTCGGCTTCGATCCGGCCCGGCTGAACCGCATCGACCAGCGATTCGGACGGTACGTCGACAGTGGGCTGCTCGCCGGCTGGCAGATCGTCGTGACCCGCCGCGGCGAGATCGCCCACGCGTCGGCGTACGGCGACCGCGACCGGGAAGCCGGCCTGCCGGTGGAGCCCGACACGCTCTGGCGCATCTACTCGATGACCAAGCCGGTGACCTCGGTCGCGGCGATGGCACTGTGGGAGGAAGGCGCGTTCCAGCTGACCGACGAGGTGAGCCGCTGGATTCCGGCGTTCGCCGACGTACGCGTCTACGACAGGGGCAGCGCCCGGCAGCCGTTCACCGTCCCGGCGAGCGAACCCGTCCGCGTGTGGCACCTGCTCACCCACACCGCAGGGCTGACGTACGGCTTCATGCACACCTCCGTGGTCGACGCGCTGTACCGGGCCGCCGGCCACGAATGGGGCGCCCCGCCCGGCACCGACCTGGCACAGGCCTGCGACCAGTGGGCACGGCTGCCCCTGCTCTACGAGCCCGGCACCCGGTGGGGCTACTCGGTCGCCACCGACGTGCTGGGCCGGCTCGTGGAGGTGGTGTCCGGCCGGCGCCTCGACGAGTTCGTCAGCGAGCGGATCCTGGCGCCCCTCGGAATGACGGACACCCGGTGGTGGGTGGACGAAGCCGACGCCGACCGCCTCGCCGCGCTCTACGTGCCGGACCCGTCGACCGGCCGGGCCGTGCGCGACGACCGGGCCGGCGCCGCCGCCCGGAGGCCGCCCGCCCTGCTGTCCGGTGGCGGCGGCCTGATCTCGACGGCCGCGGACTACCACCGGTTCACCCAGATGCTGCTGAACGGCGGCGAAGGGGACGGTGCCCGCATCCTCGGCAGCCGCACGGTGCGGTTGATGACCACCAACCAGCTGCCCGGAGGCCGGGATCTGGCGAGCCTGGCGACCGGCGGGTTCGCCGAGACGACGCTCGACGGCGTCGGTTTCGGGCTGGGCTTCGGCGTCGTGGAGAACCCCGTCCCCGGCCGGACGCACGGCAGCCGGGGCGAGTTCTTCTGGGGCGGCGCGGCCAGCACCGCCTTCTGGGTCGACCCGGCCGAGGAGCTGACGGCGATGCTGTTCACTCAGCTGCTGCCCTCCGGCACCCACCCGGTACGCCCCCAGCTGCGCCAACTGGTGTACTCCGCGCTCATCGACTGACGGGCGCGCCCATACGATGCACTGACCATGTCTGCTGCGCCGTCGTTTCGCGAGACCAGCCGTGCCCGGCTGCGGGAGTCCCTCATCGTCGCCGCCCGCGAGTTGACGGTGGCGCACGGCTGGAACAACGTGCGCATGGCCGACGTCGCACGCCAGGCCGGGGTCAGCCGCCAGACCCTCTACAACGAGTACGACAGCCGCGCCGGCCTGGCCGAAGGCGTCGCCGTCCGCGAGATCCACCTGTTCGTGACCGGCGTACGGGAGCAGCTGTTCGCCCACGGCGCCGACGTTCGCGCGGCCGCGCGAGCCGCCATTCTCTACGCCCTCGAGGAAGCCGAGCGCAATCCGCTGGTCCGGGCGATCCTGACCAGCGCACGCGGGGGCGCCGACGAGCTGCTCCCCTACCTGACGACCCGTTCCGACGTCGTGCTGCAGGCCGCCGGCGAGGTGATCCGCGAGTGGGCCGGCGCCCATGGGCACGACGCCGACGCCGCGGCGCTCGACATCGCCTCGGACTCGATCGTCAGGCTCGCCGTCAGCCACATCATGCTGCCGCGGTCCTCGCCCCCGGAGTCCGCGGACATGCTGGCCGACGTGTTCGCCCGGCTCCTGGAGTAGCCGAATCACCCCTGCTCAGGTAGCCCTCTCTTGACACCAGAGGCGTTCGTGTAAACCATAGCCGCATGGACGTCGCTGCATCCGTATGGCGGGACACCAAACGCCCGCTCTGGCCGCTCGCCCTCGTGGTGCCGGCCCTGCCGTTCGCCGCCCTCGGGCTGGCCGTCGCCACCGGCTCGGGCTGGGCCTGGTGGCTGACGCCGGTCTTCGTCCTGGGCGTCATCCCGGTCATCGATCTGCTCGTCGGCGACGACCGCGAGAATCCGCCCGAGGAGGTGGTCCCCGCCCTCCAGGCGTCTCCGTACTACCGGTGGATCACCTACCTGTTCCTGCCCGCGCAATTCGCCGCGCTGGTCATGGCCTGCGCGGTCTGGAGCCGCGGGCCCGGCCTTGTCGGCGGCCTGGGGCTGGTCCTCACCGCCGGCCTGGTCAACGGCATCGCCATCAACACCGCGCACGAGCTGGGCCACAAGCGCGAGAGCGTGGAGCGGTGGCTGTCCAAGATCGCCCTCGCGCCGACCGGTTACGGCCACTTCTTCGTCGAGCACAATCGCGGTCATCACGTACGGGTCGCCACGCCCGAGGACCCGGCCAGCTCACGGCTCGGGGAGTCGTACTACCGGTTCTGGCCGCGTACCGTGATCGGCAGCCTCCGGTCGGCGTGGCGGCTGGAGACCTCGCGGCACCGGCTGCGCGGGCGTACGCCCTGGGGCGTACACAATGAGATCCTCCATGCCTGGGCCATGACGGCCGCGCTGTTCGCGGTCCTGACCCTCGCCTTCGGGCCCCGGGTGCTGCCCTTCCTGGTGCTCCAGGCCGTCGTCGGTTTCTCGGTCCTCGAGGCGGTCAACTACCTCGAGCACTACGGCCTGGCGCGGCACCGCAATGCCGCCGGCCGGTACGAGAAGGTCGACGCCCGGCACAGCTGGAACAGCGACCGGCTGACCACCAACGTCTTCCTCTTCCAGCTGCAGCGGCACAGCGACCACCATGCGAACCCGCTGCGGCGCTATCAGGCCCTGCGCAGCTTCGACGTCTCCCCGCAACTGCCGGCAGGCTACGCCACGATGCTCCTGCTGGCCCTGATCCCGCCCCTGTGGCGGCGAGTGATGGACCACCGGGTCCTCGCCCACTACGGCGGAGACTCTTCGCAGGCCAACACCGGTCCGTGAGATCGATTAATCCGGGCGGCAATGATCCGCAGGCGCCAAGATTGCGTACCACTTCCTGGACTGTGCGCGGGACGCGACACAGCGGCGTCAAAGGAGTGGCGATGTTCCCATCCCAGCCGACCTTGCGGTGGCGCCTCCGCCTGTGGGCCACCGCGACCGCCGCGCTGCTGACGATTCTGATCGAGCCCCGGGCGGCGCGGGCCGACCCCGAGGTGCCGCTCCCGCCGAACGGGCTGCTGTCGGACCGCAACGTGGGTGCGGTCTCGGACGCGGACCGCGATTTCGTGGTCAAGGTCCGCCTCGCGGGACTCTGGGAGATCCCGGCGGGCGACATGGCGCAGCGGAAGTCGGACGACAGCCGGATCCGGGCGATCGGCCGCGAGATCGCGCGACAGCACCGCTTCCTCGACAAGTTCGACCGCGACGCGGCCAGCAAGCTGGGCGTCGAGCTGCCCGACGAGCCCAACGACGACCAGCGGGGTTGGCTCGCCGAGATGGCGGCCGCGGACGGCAGCAACTTCGACACGCTCTACATCGCCAGGCTCCGGGCCGCGCACGGCAAGATCTTCCCGGCGATCGCCACGATCCGGTCGAGCACCCGCAACGACACCGTACGGAAGCTGGCCCAGCAGGCCAACCAGTTCGTCATGACGCACATGACGCTGCTCGAGAGCAGCGGGATCGTCGACTACGCAGCCCTCCCCACCGCGCCGCCGCCGACGACCCCGGCCAAGCCCGCGCCGGACAACCGCCTGCTGGCGGCCGTGACGGGCGACAGCACCTCCACCCTCACCGCGGTGCTGATCCTCACCCTGGTCCTCGGCGGGATGGCCACCGCACTCATCATGATCAGAGGACGACCGCGATACCGCAGGCGCAACGTCCGTCACCGCCGTCTGTAACTGCCTCGCACCCGGCCCCGGCGGCTCAGCCCGCCGGGGCGTCGCCCGGAAGGTCGGGCAGCGGGTGCCGGTCGGCGTCGCGTTCAGCGAGCAGGTGCATGGCCTTGCCGTACTGCCGCGGGGTGATCTCGTGATCGACCAGCTGCCGGGCGAGAACTCCCTCGAGCGACTCCGGCAGCGCCGCCCACGTGGGGGTGTCCGCGCCGTCCTTCGTCTCCGTCCGGGAGGCGGCACGCGTCCAATCCTGGATGGCCAGCCAGGAGGATGCCACGATCAGCGCCGCCATGACCATGAACAGCAGGACCACCAGCATCGTCGCCCCTGTTCAGAAGGACAGCATTCCGCTGACCAGGGCCTGCCAGGTCATCGGGCCGACGATGCCGTCGACCGCCACGGACGGGATGTCGGCGTGCAGTGCGCGCTGGAAGTCGCGGACCGCCGCTTCGGTCTCCGGTCCGAAGAGACCATCGACCGCGAGGCCCTGCGCCGGGTCGCCGGAGAGGTTCCGGAACTGGAACTCCTCCTGCACACCACGGACGGCGTCGCCCTCGGACCCCCGGCGTACCTCGATGATCAGCGCACCCCAGGTGTGCGGACCGACGATGCCGTCGACCGCCAGCCCCTTCTCCGACTGGAACGCCCGGACGGCGGCGTCGGTCCTGGGTCCGAAGAGACCGTCGACCACGACGGTGTGCCCGCGGGCCCGCAGCAGGTACTGCAGGGTGGGAACGGGATGCTCCTTGGCACCCTGATGGATCAGCGGCCAGGGGCTCAATGTTCCGGACATCATGTGTCTCCCTTCTGAATGGTTTCTGGGCGCCTCCCCGCCATGCTCCGCCGTATCGTCCACGATCGGAAGGCTGCGGCGATGTGCCTGTCCTTGCGGGACCTTCGGCCCTGACGGGCCGCCCCGGCCCTCGGCACCGTGGGGAGGGGAGGTTCCACCATGACCGCACCCCACGAGGCGCTCGAGGCCGCGGCCCGGGTCTCCCTGCACGCCCCGTCGGTGTTCAACACCCAGCCGTGGCGGTGGCGCCTGCACGGCGAGACCCTCGCCCTCTACGCCGACCGCACCCGCTCGCTGGCCGCGACCGACCCGCAGGGCCGGCTGCTCATGCTCAGCTGCGGCGCCGCGCTGCACCACGCCCGGACAGCGCTGGCCGCGGCCGGCCGGACCGCGCACGTGGTGCGCCTGCCCGAGGGGGCCGACCCGGACCTGCTGGCGCTGGTGACCGCGACCGGTCAGCAGCCGCCCAGTCGCGACGCCGAGCGCCTCGCTTCGGCGATCCTCCTGCGGCGCACCGACCGCCGCGCCTTCTCGGAACGCGGAGTCGCCGAGCAGACCCTCAACGGCCTGCGCCGGGCGGTCGAGGCCGAGGGTGCGTACCTGCACGTCGTGCGGCGTGACCAGATGCCGATGCCGGCCACTTCCACCGCCCGGGCCGCGGATGCCGAGCTCCGCGACCCCGCGTACCGGGAAGAGCTCCGGCAGTGGACCCACCGCCCGCGGGACGGCGGCGACGGGGTTCCGGTCTCCACCGCGGTACGGCAGGGGCCGCGCCGCGTGCCGGTGCGCGACTACGCACCGGACGAGCGGCCTGGCGACCGCGCCGCTGAGCGACACCATCGAGGTCGACTGGCCGCGTCAGCTGCTCACCGACCTCCTTGCGGGCGTCGGCGTGCCGTATGTCGTCGTGCGTCTGGGCTACGGCGACAGCGCCGAACCCGTGCCCCCGGCACCGCGCCGGCGGGCCGAGGACGTCATCGAGGTCAGCGACACCTGACAGGCGGGACGTTACTGCGGCGTCCCGGGCGTCGTGCCCGTGCCGCGTACCGATCGCAGCAGCAGTTCGGACACGTCGGTGACCCGTACGTCCTCCGCCGCCTTGCCCTGCTGCTTGCGGGTGGCGACGCCGTCGGTGAGCATGCTGATGCAGAACGGGCACGCCGCGGCGACCACGCTCGCCCCGGTCTCCAGTGCCTGGTCGGTGCGGGCCTCGTTGATGCGGGTGCCGAGCGGCTCCTCCATCCACATCCGGGCGCCGCCCGCCCCGCAGCAGAACGACGTCTCCCGGCTGCGGGACATCTCGGTGAACTGCAGTCCGGGCACGCTGCCCAGCAGTTCCCGGGGCGGCTCAAAGACGCGGTTGTGCCGCCCGAGGTAGCAGGGGTCGTGGTAGGTGACCGCGGTGTCGACGGGATGCGCCGGGCGCAGGCGGCCGTCGGCCACGAGCCGGGAGAGCAGCTGGGTGTGGTGGACCACCTCGAAATCGCCGCCGAGCTGACGGTACTCGTTGCCGATCGTGTTGAAGCAGTGCGCGCAGGTCACCACGATCTTGCGGGCCCCGGCCGCATTCAGGGTCTCCACGTTCTGCGTGGCCAGCTCCTGGAACAGCATCTCCTGGCCGAGGCGGCGGGCGGCGTCGCCCGTGCACGTCTCGCCGCCGCCGAGCACGACGAACTCGACGCCGGCCTCGTGCAACAGCTGCGCGACCGCTCGGGTGGTGCGCTTGGCGTTCTCGTCGAGCGCGCCGGCGCAGCCGACCCAGAAGAGGTATTCGACATCCTCGGGCAGCCGTTCCTCGCCGCCGGTGCCGAAGACGCGGACCTCGAACGGCAGCCCTGCCGTCCACTCCAGCCGCGCCTTCGCGCCGCGGCCCCACGGGTCTCCGGCCCGCTCGAGGTTGCGCAGCATGACGTTGGCTTCCTTCGGGAACTGGGACTCGATGAGCACCTGGTAGCGCCGCATGTCGACGATGTGGTCGACGTGCTCGATGTCGACGGGGCACTGCTCGACGCACGCGCCGCAGGTCACGCAGGACCACAGCACGTCGGGGTCGATCACACCGCCGTCCGCCTCCGGCGCGACGAGGGGCCGCGCCGCCTCCGCGAGCACGTCCTTGGGCAGAGCGGCGCGCTCGGCGTCGGAGGTGGCGAGCAGGTACGGCGCCTTCGCCAGCGCGTGGTCGCGAAGGCTCATGATGACCAGCTTGGGGTTGAGGGGCTTGTCGGTGTGCCAGGCCGGGCACTGCGACTGGCACCGGCCGCACTCCGTACAGGAACCGAAGTCCAGCATGCCCTTCCAGGTGAAGTCCTCGATCACGCCCCGGCCGATCTTGTCGTCCTCGTCCGGGTCCTCGAAGTTCACCGGTACGCCGCCCGAGTGCACCGGCAGCAGCGGGCCCAGCGCCCGCGGGCGGCGGGAGAACAGCACGTTGAGCGGCGCGAGTCCGATGTGCAGATGCTTGGAGTGCACGACGATGACGAGGAAGGTCAGCACTGCGCCGAGCGAGGCGAGGATGCCGACCGTCTCCAGGACCTCGTTGGCGGCGTCCCCGGCCGGCTGCAGCAGCCGCCCGACCGCCTCCGACGCGAACGCGCCGTGCTCGAAGGGGAAGTTGCCGGTGTTGACCTGGGCGCCGCGGTAGAGCAGCAGCGTCCACATCACGTTGAAGATCATGAAGAGCACCAGCCAGGCGGCGCCCGTGTGGGACCCGAAGAACCGGGACCGGCGCCCGTCGCGCTGCGGGCTGTGGCGCAGCCGGATCGCGGCGAACACGACGAGCGAGACGAGGACGGCCACGGTGAAGAAGTCTTCGAGGAAGCCCAGCCACGCCTGCGTGCCGATGAGCGGGATGTGGAAGTCCGGGTCGAACAGCGCGCCGTAGCCCTCCACGATGGTCGCGCCGAGGATGACGAACCCCCAGAAGACCGCGAAGTGCGCGAGGCCGGGCACGCTCCACTTCAGCAGCTTCCGCTGGCCGAGCACCTCGGTCACGATCGCCCCCAGGCGGGTGCCGAGGTCCCCGGTGCGCTCGGGCTCCGCCGGCTGCCCGGTGCGGGCCAGCCGGACCAGGGTAAGGATCCGCCGCCCGGCCAGCGCGAACGCGGCCGCGGTCAGCAGAAGCCCGAGCACCAGTCGTATCGTCACGTCGTCTCCTCGCTGTGGCTGATCACCGGGTGGCCTTGCGTCTGCTGATCTCGGCGAGCAACTCGGGCACCACCCGGTGGACGTCGCCGACCACGCCGAGGTCGGCCAGGTCGAAGATGGGCGCGGCCGGATTCCGGTCGATCGCCACGATCGTCTCCGCGTGTTGCATGGCGGCCCGGTGGCGGACCGAGCCGGAGATGCCGAGCGCCAGGTAGAGGCGGGGATGGACGATCGTGCCCACCTGGTCGATCTGGTCGCGACGCGGGCACCAGCCGAGCTCGGTCGCAGTGTGCGACCCCCCGGCGGTGCCGCGCAGGGCCTCGGCGAGCGCGCCGACCAGTCCGAACGACTGCCGCGAGCCCAGCCCCCGGCCGCCGGCGACGACGACGGCCGCCGTGGCCAGGACCGGCCGGAGCTCGGCACCGGCCGGCCGGCGGGCGATCCGGCGTACGGCGCGGACCGTGGGCGGGAAGCTGATGTCCACCCGCTCGACGGCCGGCTCCACGGGCGACGCCTCCGGTGCGACGGCATCGGTTCGCACGGTGAACACCGGCACGCCGCGCGTCACGCTGGACTCCACAAGGTACGCACCCAGCAGCGCGGCCTGGACCCCGACCGGCCCGTCGGCGTCCGTGCGCACGTCGACGGCGTCACTGATGAGGCCGGAGCCCAGCCGCGCGGCCAGCCGGGCGGCGACCTCCTGGCCGAGGCGGTGGGAGGCCACGAGGACGGCGACGGGCGCCGTCCGGCGGACGAGGTGGGACAGCAGCTCGACCCGGGCCGCGGCGGGATGCTCCTCGAGTTCGCTCCGGGTGATGGTCGCGATCGTGGCGGCGCCGAACCGGCCCAGCAGCGCGACGCCGGCCGCGCCGGGCGGGCCGCACAGGACCGCCGTCGGCGAACCGAGCCGGCGGGCGAGGGTCAGCAGCGCGCACGTGGAGCGGCACACGCTCCCGTCGGCCGGGTTGCGGTCCACGAGCACCAGCACATGTCTCATGACCCCTCTTCACGGGTTACGCGACTTCTACAGGGACAGGTGGAGCGCCAGGAAGTCCGCCAGCCGGATGGCCGCGACCGTGGGGTCGTCGGCGAACATGACGTGGGTCCTGCCGGCCGGCTGCGCCCTGACGGCGCGGACGACCGTGGAGGCGGCGTCGCTGCCCGCGATGCCGAGGTCGGCCAGCGACCAGGTGTGGATCAGCTTGTGGCGGGCGTCGAGGGTCGCCGTCAGCGTGGGCAGCAGGGGCTCGGCGCAGCGTTCGGTCACCGAGACCACGGCGGGCAGCGCCGCGGCGTACGTCTGCAGGCCCGCGCCGTCGTCCCGCCCGATCTCGACCTTGTGTTCCCGGACCCGCAGGATGTCGGCGAAGCCGAGCATCGGGACCCCGAGCAGCTCTGCGACCATGGCCGGCACCGCGGACATGCCCGCGTCCGACGACGCCGAGCCGGAGAGCACGAGGTCGAACTCGAGCCGTCCCGCGACGGCGGCGAGCACCCTCGCGGTGGCGAGGGCGTGGCTGCCGTGCAGCCGGTCGTCGAGGACGTGGACCGCGTCGTCAGCGCCGAGGATCAACGCCTTGCGCAGCGCCCCGGCGGCCGCCGGGGGGCCCATCGTCACGGCGGTGATGTGCACGTCGCGCCGCCGCCGGGCGATCCGCAGAGCCTGGTCGACCGCGTACTCGTCGACCTCGTTGAGCTGACCGGGCCGGGCGGCGCGGTCCAGGGTGTGATCGGCGCCGAACGTCATGCCGCGCAGCGTGCACGGCACGTGTTTGACCAGGACCACGACTCGCATTGACGGAGTCTACCGATCAAAGCATTGATCACCATAGATTTTTGGCCCGGCGTGGACCGGCGGCGCGCTGGGTCAGCGGCGAGCCCCTGCCACGGCCGCGGCCGTGACAGCACTGAGGATGTCGTCCACCCGCTCCTTCGCGTCGCCGAAGAGCATCGCGCAGTTGTCCCGGAAGAACAGCGGGTTCTGCACGCCGGCGTACCCGGAGGCCATCGACCGTTTGAAGACGACGACGTCGTCCGCCTCCCACACGGTTAGCACCGGCATGCCGGCGATGGGGCTGGTCGGATCCTCGGTCGCCGCCGGGTTCACCGTGTCGTTGGCGCCGATCACCAGCACCACCGAGGTGCCCGCGAAGTCGTCGTTGATCTCGTCCATCTCGCACACGATGTCGTACGGCACCCGCGCCTCGGCGAGCAGCACGTTCATGTGGCCGGGCAGGCGGCCCGCCACCGGGTGGATGCCGAAGCGGACGTCCACGCCGCGCTCGCGCAGCACCCGGGTGAGCTCGGCGACGCCGTGCTGCGCCTGGGCGACGGCCATCCCGTACCCGGGGGTGATGATCACCGAGTCGGCGTTGGTGAGCAGTTCGGCGACGCCGTCGGGGGTGATCTCCCGGTGGTCGCCGTAGTCCTTGTCCCCGGCCGGGCCGGCCTCGATGCCGAAGCCACCGGCGATCACGGACAGGAAGGACCGGTTCATCGCCTTGCACATGATGTACGACAGGTAGGCGCCGGACGAGCCGACGAGCGCGCCGGTGACGATGAGCAGGTCGTTCTCGAGCAGGAATCCGGCGGCCGCGGCGGCCCAGCCGGAGTAGCTGTTGAGCATCGACACCACCACCGGCATGTCGCCGCCGCCGATGGAAGCGACCAGGTGCCAGCCCAGCAGCAGAGCGATGACGGTCGCGACGATCAGCATCCAGAGCTGGGACGACACCACGAATCCGGCGGTGAGCGCCGCGAAGGCGACCAGGGCGCCGAGGTTGATGACGTTCTTGCCGGGCAGGGTGAGCGGGCTGGACTTGATCCGGGCGGAAAGCTTGAGGAACGCCACGATCGAGCCGGTGAAGGTCACGGCGCCGATGAAGACACCGATGACCACCTCCGCGCTGTGGATGCCGAGCATGTGCTGACCGCTCAACTGGATGGCCTCGGCGCCGTGCGGGTGGGCCTCGACGTGCAGGTATCCATTCCAGCCGACCAGCACCGCGGCGAGACCGACGAAGCTGTGCAGCAGGGCGATCAGTTCCGGCATTCCGGTCATCTCGACCCGGCCGGCGCGGTGCAGGCCGATCGCTGCGCCGATGAGGGTGGCCACCACGAGCAGGATCAGGCCGGTGGTGCTGAGGTCGCGGGCGATCGCGAGGGCGATGGTGGCGGCCAGCGCGACGGCCATCCCGGCGATGCCGAAGGTGTTGCCGGCCTTGGCGGTCTCGTGCTTCGACAGGCCGGCCAGCGCGAGGATGAAGAGCAGGGCGGCGACGATGTACGCCGCCTGAGCCGCGGTCTCGACGGTCATCAGATCAGCTCCTGGAGAACATGGCGAGCATGCGGCGCGTCACCGCAAAGCCACCGACGACGTTGATGCTGGCCAGCAGGATCGCGACGAACGCCAGTCCGGTCACCACGCTGCCGCCGTGCCCGAGCTGGAGCAGGGCGCCGACGACGATGATCCCGGAGATCGCGTTGGTCACCGACATCAGCGGCGTGTGCAGGGCGTGGTGCACGTGCCCGATGACGTAATAGCCGATGACGATCGCCAGGGCGAAAACGGTCAGGTGCCCGCGCAACGCGGTCGGCGCCAGGGACGTGAGCAGGAACAGCGCGGCGGCTCCGGCCCCGACCATCGCCAGCTGTCGTCCCGGTCGCCGCTGCGCGGGGGCGGGTGCCGCGGGCGCGGCGGCGACCGGAGCGGCGGTGGGCGCGGCGGAGACCGAGACCGGGGGCGGCGGCCAGGTCAGTTCGCCGTCGCGGACGACGGTCATCGAGCGCTGGACGACGTCCTCGAAGTCGAGCACGAGTTCCCCGTCCTTCTCCGGGGTCAGCAGCTTCATGAGGTTCACCAGGTTGGTGCCGTACAGCTGGGAGGCCTGCGCGGGCAGCCGGCCGGGCAGGTCGGTGTAGCCGATGATGGTCACGCCGTTCGCGGTGACCACCACCTCGCCCGCGACGGCGCCCTCGACGTTGCCGCCGTTGGCCGCGGCCATGTCGACGATCACGCTGCCCGGCTTCATGCTCGCCACCATCGCCCCGGTGATCAGCCGCGGCGCCGGCCTGCCGGGGATCAGCGCGGTGGTGATGATGATGTCGACCTCGCCGGCCTGCGCGGCGTAGAGCCGGGCGGCGCGCTCGTTGTAGTCGTCGGACATCTCCTTGGCATAGCCGGTCGACGAGACCTCGACGTCGGCGGCCTCGACCGGCAGGTACTCCCCGCCGAGGGATCTGACCTGGTCGGCCACCTCCGGGCGGGGGTCGGTCGCCCGGACGATCGCGCCCAGGCGGCCCGCGGCGCCGACCGCCGCCAGACCGGCGACGCCCGCGCCCGCGACCAGCACCCTGGCCGGCGGCACCTTGCCGGCGGCGGTCACCTGGCCGGTGAAGAACCGGCCGAAGGCGTGCGCGGCCTCGACGACCGCGCGGTAGCCGGCGATGTTGGCCATCGACGACAACACGTCGAGGGACTGGGCCCGGGAGATCCGCGGGACCGCGTCCATCGACAGCGCCGTGATCGGGCGGCGCGCCAGGTCCGCCACGAGGTCCTGGTCCAGGCGCGGGTTCAGCATCCCGATCAGCGTGGCGCCCGCGCCGAGCTTGTCGAGCTGCTCCGCGGACGGCGGGTTGATCGCGAAGAGGACGTCGGCCGCGAGGGGGTCGCCGATGCTCGCCCCGGCGGTGGCGTAGGCCTCGTCGGAGAACGAGGAGGCCGCACCGGCACCGGCCTCCACCACCACGTCGTACCCGAGCTTGACCAGCTCCACCACGGTGGCGGGTGTCGCCGCGACGCGCCGCTCGCCCGGATGGGGGTCACGCGGTACACCGATGATCATCCTTGACTCCCCTGTTGACCTTGACCATGGAAACGTGGGGCACGAGCGCTCGGTTCAATGCTGCCAACATATTGTTACTTGCCAGTAGCAAGGTTGTGTTGTCCGGGTCCGAATGTCCAGACCCCGACGGACACTGTTGCGTGGACCGATCGCATGATCACGCACAGTGCTGCCGATCAGGCCGCCTTCGGGACGTTGATCAACCCGGCCTCGACCACCGCGCGGCTGATCCGCCCCGCCAGTTCCACCAGCCGCGCGCAGCCGGCACTGCCGAGCACCTCGTACGCCGGGACGGCCGACAGGTCGGTCCGCTCCTCGACCCACTGTCGCTGCGCCCGGCCGGTCCCGGTCAGCCCCGGCTCGTCGCCGGTCTCGAGCAGTCCGCCTGTCCGCAGACGATCAGCAGCGGCGTCCCACTCGGCCTGGCTCCAGCCCCGGGTCCGCCGCAGGACCTCCGCCCCGACGACACCCGTCGCCGCGTGCAGGACGAGGGCCTCGATCCCGGAAAATCCCGCGAGGAGCAGGGCGGCCACGTGGCCGTCACCCCGGTACTCGCGGAGCAGCGTCTGCGCATGCCAGAGCACCAGATGCGGCTCGTCGGGCCACGGCAGTGCCGAGGTCGCCGCGAACAGGGGCCGGCCCTCGGGGTGCTCGCTCGCCGACTCGGCCGCCCGCCGGGCCAGACCCGCCGCCTCGGCCATCTCGGGCGAGGCGAGCAGGTCCGGGCCGCAGGCCCTCCGGAGCGCGGCATCGGCCGCCTCCAGACGGGTCCGCAGGATGTCCTCCGGTGCGGCGATGCGCCACGCTTCCGGGATGGCCGCCCGTACCAAAGCGGGGTTGAAGTTGAAGAACGTCGCGATGACCGCCTCCGCGCCGACGGGCCCGAACGCGGCGGCCCGGGAGGCGAAGTAGCCCATCCGGTCGCGCAAGCCGAGCGCGGCATACCGCTGGTGGGCCTCCGGTACGAAATAGATCATGCCGTGGATGGGCTCGGCGGTCCGCCAAGCCGTACGGGCCAGCGCCGGTTCGAGCTCTGCCATCGATCCTCCTGAGTGCCGCCGGACGGAGCCTCCATTATCGGCACGTCAGATCCGGACCGGCGACGTCCAGGTGGACGAGGAGACCGTCGAGCAGGACCGGCCCGATCATCGCTCCATCGTGTCCTGCACCGGACACCGAAGTGGCAGCGGGTGCGATCACGATTCCACCGGTGTAGACCGGGAGGGTCACGCCGAGGAGGTCGATATGACGCCCGTCCTGCCGGCTCTGCCCGCGCTCCTGGTGGTCGCGCTCGGACTCACGCCCGCCGCGCCGGCCACCGGGGCCGCGCCGGGCGCACCCGGAGTTGATCAACAGTATCTGCCGGCCGACAAGTCGGGGCTGCTCACGTCGCGGACGCGGGAAAGCCGGGTCTGGGCGACCGTGCAGCGCGAGGGCGGGCTGGGCGAGATCTTCTATCCGACCATCGGCGGGCCGAGCGCCCGGTCCCTCACCTTCGCGGTGACCTCCCGCGACGGCCTCGCCACGGCGGTCGTACGCACCGAGCAGCTCGACGGTCTGCGTTTCCGGCAGACCTTCGACGGGGCCGGCTGGCACCTCACCGCCGACTACGCCACCGACCCGGCCCGGTCGGCGGTCCTGGTCGACCTCACCTTCGCGGCGCCGCGCGGCTACGGCTTGTTCGCGATCTACGACCCGGCGCTGGGCAACTCCCGTGGTGGCGACTCGGGACGGACCTCCGGCGGGGCGCTTCTCGCCACGGACGGCGGGGTGTCGAGCGCGCTGGCCGGGTCTTTCACCGCCACGTCCAGCGGGTTCGCCGGGACCAGCGACGGGCTCACCGACCTGCGCGACGGGCGGATGGACTGGCGCTACTCCTCGGCCACGGCGGGCAACCTGGTGCAGACGGCGGCGTTGCGCGGGCCGCACACCACCCTCGCGCTCGCGTTCGCCGGCTCGGCCGCCGACGCGCTGACCACCGCCCGGCAGTCGCTCCGGGACGGCTTCCGGACCGTTTCGCGCCATTACGCGTACGGCTGGAAAAGCTATCTGGCCGGTCTGGCCGTCCCACCCCGGGTCCTGCGCACCGCCGCGCAGCGGCAGCTCTACCGCACCTCGGCGATGATCCTCGCGGCCTCGGAGGACAAGATCCACCCTGGGGCGTACGTCGCGGCGCCGGCCTCACCCTGGGCATTCGGTACGGACGACCCGTCGGGCCCCTACCACCTGGTGTGGGCCCGCGACCTGTACCAGATCGCCACCGGCCTGATCGCCGCCGGTGACCGCGCCGGCGCCCACCGAGCCCTCGACTTCCTGTTCGGCGTGCAGCAGAAGACGGACGGCTCGTTCCCCCAGAACTCCCAGGTGGACGGCACACCCGTGTGGGGTGGCCTGCAACTCGACGAGGTGGCGCTGCCCATCGTGCTGGCGTACCAGCTGGGGCGTACGGACACTTGGCCGCAGGTCAGGCGGGCGGCCGACTTCCTGGTCTCGTACCCGCAGGCCCCGTTCACGCCGCAGGAGCGCTGGGAGAACCAGTCCGGCTACTCCCCCAACACCATCGCCACCACGATCGCCGGGCTGGTCTGCGCCGCGTCGATCGCGCGCGGCCACGGTGATCAGTCCTCGGCCCGGCGGTATCTCGCGACGGCCGACTCGTGGCGCGCCCGGCTCAAGTCCTGGACGGTCACGACCAACGGCCCGTACTCGACCAGGCCCTACT
Organism: Actinoplanes sp. NPDC051475; assembly: GCF_040689425.1. Classification (NCBI taxonomy): domain Bacteria; kingdom Bacillati; phylum Actinomycetota; class Actinomycetes; order Micromonosporales; family Micromonosporaceae; genus Actinoplanes; species Actinoplanes sp. NPDC051475. Next base: position 15,196 of record NZ_JBFAZZ010000030.1, on the reverse strand, counting down.
TCCTGCGCCTGACCAAGGACGGCAACCCGAACGCCGGCACCACCTACACCATCGGGGACAGCGGACCGGCCGGAGTGGACCAGCGGACGGTGGTCGACCCCAGCTTCCTCGACCTGGTACGCCTCGGCGTGCTGCCACCCTCCGACGCGGACGTGGTCACCACTCTGGCCGTGGTCGACGCCCAGCTCGGCGTGGCCACTTCCCGCGGGTTCTTCTGGCACCGGGCCTCGTTCGACGGGTTCGGCGAGCAGCTCGACGGCAGCCAGTGGGAGTACAACGAGCCCGACGGCTCGCTCGTCTCCCGCGGCCGGGCGTGGCCCCTGCTCAGCGGCGAACGCGGCGAGTACGAGATCGCCGCCGGCGACCTGCGCACGGCCTCCTCACGGCTCGCGGCGATGGCGCGTGCCACCGGCCCGGGCGGCATGCTTCCGGAGCAGGTCTGGGACCGTACGCCCCCGGCCGGGCGGGGCCGCTTCGCGCCCGGCACGCCCACCTTCTCGGCGACGCCGCTGGCCTGGACGCACGCCCAATACCTGCGGCTGGCCCGGGACCTGGCGGCCGGCCGCGTCGTCGAGCAGCCCGCCGTGGTCGCCGACCGCTACCTCGGCCGGGGTCCGGCCTGATCGCGGGCGGCTACGCCGGGTCATCCCTGGTCAGGCCCACCACGACTTCCGTGCCGGCGGGCAGGACCACCTCGCGTCCATGAACGAGAACCGTCTCGCGACAGCCCTCGGGAGCGGACAGCACGAACGTCGCCGTGGCGTGGTTCGCGGACACCGACAGCGCATTGCCGTGCCACTTGAGCCGGAAGGCGACGGCCTCCCAGTCCGGGGGCAGCCACGGCTTGAAGGTCATCCGGCCGTTGCGCACCCGGAATCCGCCGAACCCGTTCACGATCATCTGCCAGGTGCCGCCGGCGGAGGCTATGTGGACGCCCTCCTCGGTGTTGCCCTGGTTGTCCACGAGGTCGACGGACGCCGCCCGGCGGAAGTACTGCACGGCCCGGCCCGGGTCGCCGACCTCGATGCTCATGATCGAGTGGGTCGCCGGGCTCAGGGACGACTTGTGCAGCGTCAGCGGCTCGTAGAACTCGTAATTGGCGAGCTTGACCTCGTCCGAGAACTCGTCCGGCAGCACGTAGGTCAGCATCACCACGTCCGCCTGCTTGAGCAGTCTCGTGCCGGCCAGGTTGTAGTGGTGGTAGCCCGGTGGATACATCGGCATGTCGTTGTCGTCGTGCTCGACCGGCAGGGTGGCCAGCTCGAAGTATCCGTCGAACTGCTCGATCACCCCGGCATCGGTCACGCTCGGCAGGTGGATCTGCTCGGCCTTGTCGAGCCAGTCCTCCACCTCCTCACGCGTGAGCCCCATGCGCTTCGACAGTGCCGCCAGCTCGTCCGCACTGCTGTCGGAGAGCTCGGCGTAGACGCGGGCGGCTTGTTGCAGGTGCCACCGCACCAGGTGATTGGTGTACGCGCTGTTGTCGACGTGCTCGTGGAACTCGTCCGGGCCGACGACCCTGCTCAGCACGTAACGCCCCTCCGGCGTCGCCTCCAGCCGATCGGCCCAGAAGCGGCTGGTCTCGAAGAGGATCTCCGCGCCGTACCGGGTCATCAGGTCGTGGTCGCCGGTGGCGGCGACGTACGCGACGAGACCGTACGCGACGGCCGAGGTGATGTGGATCTCCTCCTCGCCCATCCAGATCCGGTGCGCGCCGTCGATCGTCCACTTCGGGGTCTCCTCGACGCCGGTGTCGGCGGACTCCCACGCGTAGCGGGCGCCGCGGAAGCCTGTCTCGCGGGCGTTGCGCCGGGCGCCGTCCAGGGTGTGGTAGCGGTACAGAAGCAGCCCCCGGGCCGTCTCAGGCTGGGTGTAGATGTAGAACGGGAGCATGAACACCTCGGTGTCCCAGAAGGCGTGCCCCCGATAACGCTCGCCGGTGAGCGCGTTCGCCCCGATGTTGACGCGCGGGTCCGATTCGTTCGCCGCGATCAGCAGTTCGTGGATGCTGAACCGTACGGCCCGCGTGGCCTCGTCGTCGCCGTCGATCGTGACGTCGGAGTCCGCCCACTTGGCCGCCCAAGCCTCCCGGTTGCGGACCCGGCACGCCGTGAATCCCGCGTCCCGGTGGCGGCGGAGCTCGTCCTGGGCCGCCCGGCGCACGTCGCCCGCCGCGACGTCGCGGGAGGTGTAGATCGTGACCAGCTTCTCCACGCTGATCGTCTCGCCGGCGGCGACCTGAGCGCGCGACACCTGTTCGATGTGCTTGTAGCGCTCTGCGACCTCCGGCTCCTCGGAGACCGATACCGTCGTGCTCGCCGCGTACCCGATGGTGATGGTGGTGTCGATGGTTCGGGTCTCGAGATAGACGCCGTCGTCGGACGCCGCGCGGCCGGCCTCGTCGAGGTGCCGGGACCTGGCCCACTTGTGCCACTTCATCTGCGGATCGGCCGGCGGCGGATCCGCGTAGAACGGCCGCCGGTCCAGGTTGTGCCGGGTGGCGTCGATACCGCTGCGGACGACGACCGAGGCAGCGTGGTTCTCGGGCGTGATGTGAGCCTGCAGGCAGCACAGGTGCTCGTCGGCGCTGCTGGCGAACCGGACCGACTCGATGCGGGTCCGCCGGCCCTCGGAGTCCTCGAACACGGTCTCGCGCGACAGGCTGCCGTCCCGCATGTCCAGGACCCGGCGATGGCGGACGATCGAGGCGGAGGTGACGTCGAGCCGGACGCCGTCGACCACGATATCGAGCGCCACCCAGTCGGGCGCCTTCACCAGGTCGATGACCGCGGAGTCGTGGTGGTCGAAGACCCCGCGCAGGAAGGTCCCGGGCAGGGCGCCCTCGTGACCCTCCTCGAGCGAGCCGCGCGTGCCGAGATACCCGTTGCCGGTGGTGAACAGCGTCTCGTACGTGTTCGCCCGCGCGGGATCGAAGCCGTCCTCGACGATCTGCCAGCGGGAGTCGGCGTTCATGGTCGAGGGCCGTACGCCGCGAGGACCTGCCGTTGCGTCTCTTCACGGGGCAGATAGACGTTCAGCTCCGCACCGGTGCAGCGCTGCGCACCCATGGCGTTGCCGTACTGGCAGGCGACGACGTAGTCGCGGAATTCGAGGTAGCCGAAGCCCAGCCCGGCCGCGAACGAGTCACCGGCGCCCGTCGCGTCGACGACGCGGCCGACCTCGATGCGATCGACGACCTCCGAGGCGATCTCGCCCGAGCTCCGGCGATGGAAGACCACGCAGCCGCGTTCGTCCAGGGTCACGCAGACCGCGCCGACGCCCCGGTCGAGGCAGTGCTCCGCCAGATCACGCAGCTCCTCGTGGCTGAGGCTCGGTGGGTCCGCCATCAGCTCCGGCGATTCGCCCAGCCACGTCGAGCTCGCCTCCTCGAGGTTCATCTTGAGGATGTCGATGTACGGCAGCCACACGTCCCGGTCCGCCCACACCCTCGGGTGGCGTTCGCCGCTGCGGGTGAGGGTGGTCGTGGGACCGTGGCCGTCCAGGACGATGATCGCGTCGCTGTTGTGCTCCTTGATGTGGCGCAGCGTCGGCTGGCTCACCTCGTAGTCGGTGATCGGGACGCAGACGAACGCGTCGGCGTCGAGTACCCCGTCGAGGTCACCAGGCAGGATCGGATTCATGAAACTCGTCTGCCGCTCGGCCCGGCGGTTGTGCTCGATGTAGCGCAGCTCGACGACGTCACCCTGGTCGTGCGCCGACGTGATCCCCGAGGTGTCGATGTTCCGGTAGGCGCTCAGAATCTTCTTGATCGCGTCCTCGTCCCGCCGCCGGACATGGGTGATCGGCACGATCGTGTCGCCGGGATCGAGCAGCGCCGAGAGCGCCACCGCCGTGTACAACGCGCAGCCGTACTTCTCGAACCGTTCGCCGGCGTGCGTCACGATCTGGTCGCGGGGGATCGGGCCCAGCACGGCCACCTTGCGGCTGCCACCGGTACGCCCATCAGTCGTCATGAGAGCCTCGGTCCGCTCACCGCCGCCATGACCGCGCGGCTGGCCGCCAAGTCGACGAGACCCAGCACCTCGTCGCGGGTGCGGCCGGGTTGGTCGTTCCAGCGCGTCAGGTCGCGTACCCGGGCCAGGCGAAGCTCCCGGGGAGCCGCCCAGGCGGCGATGCCGGAGCCGCCCAGGCCGCGGGACTCCTGCCAGGCATCCCAGAGGTAGTCCAGCGCCGGCCCCGCCGAGACCACCGGGTCGCCCGATCCGCCCTGCCGGGCCGCGTGGACCACGGCGCCGACCAGACAGGCGGCAGGGGTGGGCCGGCGGACGAACCACCGTTCCTGGACCCAACCCTGCGCGATCACCGCGCGGGCATCCTCCAGCACGCGGTACGCCTCTTCGGGCCGGCCCTGCCACGGCCGGGCCTCCGGCGCGGGCCGCTCGAACACCCGGATCCGGGCAAGCAATCGATGCCGCCGTGCCGGTCCTCCCCGCGCCGTGGTGCGCTGTTCGTCAACCGCCGGTCTCATCGCCGCTCCCCTGGTTGCGGGACCCGCCCTCCGTCGTGTGCACGATGAGGACGTCGCACGATGCCCGCTGGGACACGTCCGACGGCACCGAGCCGAGAAGCCGCCCGGACAGGGTGTTGATGCCGCGGCTGCCCACGACGATGAGGTCCGCGGCCTGCTCCTTCGCCGTAGTCAGCAGGGCCTGACCGGGGTCGCCCTTCACCAGCGTCGCGGTCACGTCGGAGGCGCCGGACGCGACCGCACGCTCCTTGGCGGCCTCCAGTGCCTGCTTGGCGGCGTCGGTCCCGGCCACCTGGTACATGCTGGTGGGGCCGACCACCGCGGCGAGGATGCTCTGCTCCTTCGCCGTCAACGGGTGATAGGCGCACACCACGAGAAGCCGCGCGGAGCGGGCTCCGGCGATCTCGGCGGCCTGTTCGACCGCCTTGAGCGCGGACTCCGAACCGTCCGTGCCGACGATGATCGTGCCGTACCTCATGTCCCCTCCTCCCGGTCAGTGCCCACCCGGCCGGCGCCGGCGGGGCGGAGGCGGCGGCTCGGTGCCGGGTTCGCCGGGGTGTTCGGGAACGGCTTCGAGGCCCTGGTGACGGAGTTGCTCGGGCAGGTCCTCCTCGGTGACCTCGTGACTGTGCAACAGCTCCGGCGGCCTGAGCAGCAGCCAGATGATGAAGACCGCACCCATGGCGAGCATGATCAGCCCGAGGAACAGCGCGAGGTTCAATCCGGCGGACTTGGCGATGTCGGCGTCGCTGGCGGTCAGCCCGACGATGGTGACGATCACTCCGAAGATCAGGAACAGCGCCCCGGTGAAGGAACGGATGTCGAAGAGCTTCGCCAAGAAGTCGGTGCCTTGCTCGCCTGCTTTTTCCTCCGGTGACGTCATGGCGGGAACCTCCTCAGGTCAGAACGCGTAGACGGCGGCGTAGAGCCCCGCGTTGACGACGAGCACCCCGAGCCCGAGAACGATCGGCGATCGATACCACGGGCGGGCGGCGGTGTCGGAGGCGTCGCGGATCTCCATCCCGTACACCAGGCCGTGCAATTCCTCGTCGGTCTTGCGTGCCTCTCGCAGCGAGGCGAGCACCATCGCCAGGGCACCGGCGGCGAACGCCGCGATCGAGCCCCACATCGTCTCGTGCAGGTCGCTGCGGAAGTGCAGCACGTCGAACTTGTAGAGCGCGTACACGAAGACGGCCGTCACCGTTCCGGCCAGAATGCCCCAGAAGCCGGCGCTCCTGGTCGCCCGGCGCCAGAACATGCCGATGATGAACGCACAGAACAACGGGACGTTGAAGAACGAGAACAGCGTCTGCAGATAGTTGGAGATATTGCTGAAGCCGGAGGCGATGAGCGCGGTGAGAACGGCCACCGCGACCCCGCCGACGGTCACCCAACGGCCCACCACGAGGTAGTAATGGTCGGGGCGGCCGGGCCGGATGTAGTCCTGCCACAGGTCGTAGGTGAACACCGCGTTGAAGCTCGACACGTTCGCGGCCATGCCGGCCATGAACGCGGCCAGCAGGCCCGTCACCGCGACCCCGAGGACGCCCGGCGGCAGATATTTGTCCATCAGCGCCGGGATCGCGTCGTTGTATTCGAGGCCACTGCCGGCGGTGCCGATCCCGGGCAGCAGGACGAGAGCCGCCATGCCCGGGAGAATGGTGATCAGGGGTACGAACGACTTGGGATAGGCACCGATGATCGGGGTGAGCCGGGCCGAGTTACCGTCCTTGGCGGCCATCGCGCGCTGGACCTCGGCGAAGTTGGTCGTCCAGTATCCGAACGACAGGCAGAAGGCCAGGCCGAGGATGATGCCGATCCAATCGCCCACGGGGTTGGCCCCGCCGACGCCCGTGCCCGTCCACGGCTCCACGAACGCCTTCCCGTGCTCCGAGCTCAGCTTGTCGAACAGCTGGCTGAGGCCGCCGGTCTCCTTGATCGCGATGATCGTCAGCGGGATCATGCCGATGAGCACGACGAAGAACTGCATCACCTCGTTGTAGATCGCGCTGGTCAGGCCGCCCAGCAGGATGTAGGAGAGCACGAACGTGGCGGACAGGATGATGGCGAAGATGAGCGGGATGCCGAGCAGCGCCTCCAGCACGATCGACAGCGCGTAGAGGTTCACGCCGGCGATCAGCATGCTCCCCACGACGAAGGTGATCGCGTTGATCAGGTGCGCCTTCGGGTCGAACCGCAACCGCAGGTACTCGGGGACGCTGCGCACCTTGGAGCCGTAGTAGAAGGGCATCATGACGATGCCCAGGAACACCATGGCGGGAATGGCGCCGATCCAGAAGTAATGCACCATCGCCGCGCCGTACTGGGCACCGCTGGCCGACTGCCCGAGGAGCTCGACCGCCCCGATGTTGGCCGAGATGAAGCCGATCCCGGTGACCCACGCGGGCAGCGACCGGCCGGACAGGAAGAAGTCCAGCGACGACTTGACCGCGCGTTTGAGCGCGAAACCGATGCCCAGCACGAAGGAGAAATAGATCACCATCAGCACCAGATCGACCGGGCTCAGATCCAGACTCAGCGCGCCGCCACCGTCCGCCGCAAGAAACATGTTCGGCCCCTTCCCAGCAAGCGTGGGAGAGAATTCCAGATCGGGAGTACGCATGATCGTGCAGCCGCAACGAGAATGCTGTTCCGGCGGCACCGGTGATCGAGATCGCTCGCGTTGTCGTCAACGCTGATCACCCATGCTGTGGACGAGCCGGCCGTGAGGCTCGTCATCAGCGCGCGTCGATTGTTAGGGCCAGTGAACAACGCCTGGCGGAAAGTCGTCAAGAGTCATGGCGTTTCGCCCCACGCCGGGTCGAGATCGACCACCCCGGCGGCGTCGACCACCGCGGTGGCGGACCCGGCCCGCGCCCGTTCGAAGGAGCGGACGATCTCCGCCTCCGCCTCCTCCCGCCCGGCCCACGGCTCGTCGTCGATGTGCACGCTCTTGCCGGGCTCCACCGCCTTGTACACCTCGAAGAAGTGGGCGATCTCGAGCCGCAGGAAACGGTCCAGGTCCATGATGTCCCGCAGGTGGGCAAGCCGATGGTCGGCGGCCGGCACACACAGCACCTTGGGCGTCGGGCCCTGCTCGTCGTGCATCAGGAACATGCCGATTGCCCGGCTCAGGACGAGGCAGCCGGGGAACGTGGGCTCCTGGACGAGCACCATGGCATCCAGCGGGGTGCCGTCGCCGCCGAGGGTGTCCTCGATGAAGCCGTAGTCGGCCGGGTACTGGGTGGCGGTGAACAGCGTACGGTCCAGGTAGATCCGGTGCGTACGCACGTCCACCTCGTACTTGTTGCGGGTCCCCCGGGGAATCTCCACCGTGACGTCGAAGTCCATGGTCCTCATCTCCCCAGAGACACCAGTCGCGCGGTTCCCGGAACCCCGGTACGGGTGTCGACGTAGCCGGTGAAGCGGAGCCCCGGCACCAGCCCCCGGACGTCCTCGTCGGTGGCGGGCACCAGCACCACGGTCATCGCGCGCGGGTTGTCGTTCGTCGTCGTCCCGGGAGTGCCGATGCGGGGGACGACCCGCTGGATGACGGCGTGCACCTTGCGGTTGATGCCGTCGGTCTCGAGCGTGGCCCGCATGCCCGGGGCGATCTCGGGCAGGTCCTCGAGCGGCACCTTGGTCTCGAATCGCAGCTGCGCCGGGTCGTAGAGCTGCACGAACGGCTGGCCGGGTCCGATCGAGCTGCCGACCGTGACCGGCAGATCGACGACCATCCCGGCGCGGGGAGCCGTCACGTCCACCGAGGTCGTTTTCGGGTCGCCGTCCGAGTCCGTGGTGATCACCGCGATCGTGCCCAGCTTCTGCTTGGCCGACACCCGCTGCTGCGCCGTGACCGACACCGCGGTCACCTGACCGGTCTGGGACACCTCCACGGGGATCGGCTGCGCGGTGAGCGTCACCGTCCCGAGGTCGATGTGCGCCGCGTCGGTGGCACGGGCCGTACTGAGCCGCAGGAAGAGCGTGACGGCGGCGGCGAGCAGCACGAGCACGATGAGGCGCGCGCGCCATTTGCGCAGCCCGCCGCGAGCCGGCCGGGTCGCCGGCGGGGCAGGCACGCGGGGCGCCTCGATGGGGTCGGCGCTGTCCTGTGAACTGGTTCCCGTCGGTTGCACCATGACGACTCCCTTCAGGCGGATCGGGACGGCGGGGCCGGCGTGGTGGACTCCACGGCCGCGTTGACGATCTCGTCGTTGGCGTCCGACCGGGCGGGCCACGGCAGGGCGCGGGCCAGCTTCGCCCCCGCCTTGCGGCGCTCGAGCCGTTGCCGGATGACGTGCGGGGCGATGACCGCTTCGGCGACGACCCGGCCCAGCACCACCACGTAGATCACGGCCCAGCCGATGGACAGGCCCACGGCCGCGACATCGGTACCGCGCAGCGGCAGCATGCTGAGGCCGACGGCGACCGCCACCGCGTTGAGCAGCAGCAACGCGACGTGCGGCAGGACGAGCTCGACGCCCGGCAGGCCGGTGGGACCGGCGTTGGTGACGCTCCAGCGCACCTTGCGCTTGAAGATGGCCATGATCAGGGCCTTCACGTGCACCGGCGCGGCGCCGATGCTGGTCACGATCGCGGCGGGCTTGAACCCGCCGAGCTGCATCACCGTGACCAGCATGATGAGCAGGTAGAACGGGGCGTAGTGGACGATCCAGGTGCTGATGTCGGACCGGATCGGGCTCAGGCCGAACAGCAGGTAGACGGCCGGCAGGCACATCAGGATCAGCGCCGCCAGCGAGAGCATGTAGTTCACCCCGGCGAGCAGATATTGGAACCGCTGGTCGACGGTCAGGCCCTTGCGGCGGAACAGCCCGCCGCGCAGGAGGACCTCGAAGGCACCGTACGCCCACCGGAACTGCTGCTTGAAGTACGACAGCAGGCTGTCCGGGGCGAGTCCGCGCGCGAGCACTTCGGGGATGAACCACGAGCGCCAGCCGCGGCGATGCAGCTCGATGGAGGTCCAGATGTCCTCGGAGTTGCTGGCGACGTACATGCCGCCGATCTGCTCGAGGGCGGCCCGCCGGAAGATGACGTTGGTGCCCACGCAGAACACGGCATTGAAGTAGTTCCGCCCCGGCAGCACCAGCTCGTAGAAGATCTTCTGGGATTCCGCGGAACCCTCCGCGACCAGCCCGCGAGCGCTCGGGAAGGCCTGGGGCGTCTGCACGAAGGCGACACCCCGGTCCTGCATGTGGGGCAACGCCCGCACCAGGAAGTCGGGGCTGGGCACATGGTCGGCGTCCAAGATCACTACAAACTCCCCATCGGTACGGCGGAGAGCAGAGTTGATGTTGCCGGCCTTGGCGTGCAGGTGCTCCTTGCGACGCAGGTAGCCGACCCCCTCGCGGGCGGCGGCGTCACGCACCTCGTCGCTGTCACCGTCGTCGAGCACCCAGGTGCGATGCTCGACCGCCATGTCGCGGGCGGCGCGGATGGTCACCAGCACGATGTCCAGGGGTTCGCCGTACACGGTGATGAACACGTCGATCGCCGGCTTCAACTCGCCGGACAGCAGGCGGCGGCGCCAGGCGTACACCTCGGGCGGGTCGGGTTGGGGCGTGTGGACCAGCACCGTCCACCACATCGCCAGCGCGTTGAAGATCGTGATGCCCTCGGCGAAGAGCACCAGGATCCACACCCAGGTGGTCCCGCGGTACGCCGGGTTGAGCAGGAAGACCATGTAGAAGAGCGTCACGCCCAGGGCCAGGAACACGGCGACCCTGGTGGACCGTTGCATCGGCCGCCAGTCCATGTCGTCGGGGGTCCGGGCCTGAGGCATCGCAGAATCGATGGCCATCGGCGCCACCTTCCTCGGTCATGCAGATACGGTTGCGTTCCCCCGTTCGTTCATAGGTAACTGTCGATCTATGATCAGTCGGAACCCGCGGTGCTGAACACGGCGACCCGGTCGACCAGCATCGGCACGCCCGGTCTGGTTGCCGGCGTGGGCCCACCCCCGAAAGGCGCGGGGAAGGACCCGCCCATGGCGACGTTCAGGATCACGAAGAACCCGTGGTCGTTGGCCGCCGACCAGGTCGCCTGATCGACGCGGTCCGCCCGGGCGGTGAAGGTGTTCTTGTCGTCCACGTACCAGCGCAGCTCCTCGGGGCTGACACTGCGGTCATGCACGATTGCGTACGTGTGGAAAGCGGCCCGGCACCCGGAACACGGCAGCTCGCCGCTGCTGATCCCGGTGGTCTCCTGGCACGGGCCGCCGACGGGCGTACCACAGTGCAGCGTGTGCCAGACGGAGTCGCGCCCGTTGACGTTCTCCATGATGTCCCACTCCCCGATGTGCGGCCAGTTGGTCGCACCCACCGGCCGCGCCGGCGCACCGAGCGCCCAGAACGCGGCCCAGTACCCCGCCGCCTCCGGACCGGTCACGTCCGGCATGCGCAACGAGGCCTCGATCCGCACCGCACCGCCGGCCGGCGCGGCGAAGTCCGTCCGCCGCGTCTCCACCCGCCCGGAGGTCCACCGGCCGACACCCGCACCGGTCCGCAGCGCAACGATGGCCAGATGGCCGGAGCCGTCGAGATGCACATTGGCCGCATCGCCGGTCATCGTCTCGACCTCGCCGGTCCCCCACTGCCTCGCGCCGCCGGGATAGCCGACGCCGGTACTCAGGATCCAGTTCTTGCCGGAGGGGAGACTCCCCGCGCCCCCGTCGAAGTCGTCGCTCCACACGAGATGCCAGGCGGGGGCCGAGCTCGACGGCCGCGGCGCGGTGGGTGCCTCCCGGCCGGTGCACGCCGCCAGGGCCACGGCCAGCACCGCGAGGAGAGTCCCGGCCGTACGCCGGGGCCCGGGACGGAATTCCGGCTGACCCATGTGCGGCCTCCTCCGGCCGTCCGCGTCGCCGGAGGTCCCCCGCGACTCTTCAGCGCAGCAATCAGCATCGATGGATTCCACACTACGGCCATGCCGCGTGTTGCGCTTCCTGAGTGGGTGCGGGTTCAGCGTCGGTCGTAGGCGTGCAGCCCGAGCAGCAGCCCGGCCGGGTCGACGACGTAGCAGCCGCGGCCGACGCCGGCCAGCTCGAACGGCGGCACGACGACCGTGCCGCCGTGCGCGGCGACCGCGGCGGTGGCCGCGTCCAGGTCCGGGACCCGGATGACCGGGACCGCCCGGGGTTGCCCGTCGCGGGAGGCCAGCAGGGCGGAGTCGACGCCGGGCCCGTCGCCGTGCGGGGCCACCAGGTAGTCCGGGGCGGCGAACGGTTGGGGCTCCCAGCCGAACACCGCGCGGAAGAACGCGGTGGACGCGGGCAGGTCGGGTGAGTTCAGCTCGACGTAGGTAACGGGCTGGGTCACGGCTTGTTCTCCTCGCGGCGTGCGGCGGTTCGTTGCGGCGCCCCGGCACGATCGTCCAAGGACGGGGCGGCGGCCCAGGTGTCGGCGAGGCCGCGGACCCACTGCTCCACCAGGTAGAGCGGGCCCGGCGCCAGCTCGTACCACCGGTGCCGGCCCAGCGCCGTCGCGCGGACCAGGCCGGTGGCCTGCAGCACCTGCAGGTGCTGCGAGGTGGCCGGCCGGCTGACGCTGAGCAGCTCGGCGAGCTGCCCGGAGGTGGCCGGCCCGTGCGCGAGCCGCTGCAGCAGCACCCGCCGCGACGGATCGGCCAGGGCGCCGAGCACCGCGGCCAGGTCGACCACCGCCCACCTCCCAACATGTAAGCCGAAACTTACACGTTGGCCCGCCGCTTTGTCATCCTCCGGCCGTCACGAGCGCACCGAAGCGGAGGGCTGGAGGCACCCGCCGGATGCGCCGACTGCGTGCAACCCGGCAAGGTCGCCTGCGCCCCAGTCGGCGGCCCCGGCCGTCAGGAGCGGATACATGATCTCGTTGGGGCCGTCGATCAGCGGGTGGGCCAGGCCGACGGCGTGCCCGAGCTCATGCAGCAGGAGCCGGCCGGTGGCGGCGCCGCCTGCCCCGCTGCTCGTGGCATCCAGCAGGACCATGCCCCGGTCGATGATCAGGGCGTCCTCCCCCGATTCGGTGCGGCCGGGAAGGTACGTCGCCCCGCCGACGCCCGCGACATCAGCGCCCCCGGACAACGACGGGTTGCCCTCACCCGGTACGGCCCAGGCGATGATGAGCTGCGTGTCGGGTGGATAGTCACCGGGGGTGCGACCCGGCACGACGCCCGTGGTGCCGGCGTAGCTGAACCTCAGTCCGGTGGCGCGGGCGATCCGGGCAACGGCCGTCTCGACCTGGACGAGCGAGCCCCGCGGCGCACGGGCCAGGTTGACCCGGTAATTGATCTCCTCGCAGGGGTTCCAGCGCGCGATGAGATGGTGGCCGCTACGCCGGCTGAGGAACGCGTAGGCGTCGGCGTTGCCGGCCGGGTGCGCGGTGCCCGGTTGCCACAGCATGGGCACGCTGAGGGCGGCGGCCAGCAGCCGGCGCAGGGCACGAGCGAGCACGAGGATCCGATCTCCGGGGGCGGGTGAACCCGACCATCGGCACGCGCAGCGCCCGGCATGAGCTGACGGGCCGGTGACCTAGTGCACTACCGGCACCTGGGCGGCGAGCACGGTGAGGTTCCGGCCCGCGGACTTCGCCTTGTACAGCGCCCGGTCCGCCTCGGCCACAAGGTCCAGCGCGTCGCCGGGACCGGTGCCGGAGCCCCAGTGCGACACCGCCGCGCCGAGGGAGGCGGTCACGGTGATGCTGTCGTGCCGCGGCAGGGGGATCGGGCCGGCGGCCAGGACCGTACGGATCCGCTCGGAGATCTCCATCGCCTCGGGTCCGCCGGTGCCGGGCAGCAGGACGACGAACTCCTCGCCGCCGTAGCGCGCGAGAACGTCCGTGGCCCGGATCGCGCCGCGGATGCGTGAGGCGGCTTCCACCAGCACCGCGTCCCCGGCCTGGTGACCGTACGTGTCATTGATCTGTTTGAAGTGGTCCAGGTCGATCACGACGACGCTGAGCGGGCTGCCCGTGCGGCCGGCGCGGTCGGCTTCCACCGTGAGCATCTCGGTGAGATGGCGGCGGTTGTGCAGCCCGGTCAGGCCGTCGGTCACGGCCAGGCGCTGCTGCTCGGCCACGGCGGCCTGCAGCTGCCGCGCCAGCCGGGTGCGGTCGGCGGCGAACAGGTACTGCCGCACCAGCACGGCGAGCACCATGCCGCCGGTCGTCACCAGCGCCGGGAGACCGACGCTGTCCGTGCGAACCTTGTCCACGACCAGGCAGGTGAACGTGGCCAGCGCTGCGAACCACGCCGGGAGCAGGGTGAGGTTGCGATCCAGCGCCTGCGGACGGGCGTCGCTCTCCCGGCTGCGCATCGCGGTCAGCCCGGCAAGGCTCGCCAGGACGGTGCCGGCCTGCCAGCCGACCGTGAGCCAGTGGTACACCTCGTAGCCGCGGATGACGACCAGGTAGTTGTACCCGATGTCACTGAGCACGATCGCGCCGACGGACCAACCGACGAGGGCCGTCGAGCGCGGCAGGCCTCGGTGGCCCGCGAAGCCGACCACCACCAGGCAGGTCAGCAGGACCAGATCGAGCAGCGGGTACGCGGCGCTGACCAGCACCGCGGCATCCGGGGAGCCGGTCAGCCGCGGGCTGATGAGGAACGTCCAGCCCAGCGCGCCGGCACCCAGCATGATCAGCAGGGCGTCCAGCAGTCCGCGCAGCTGCCGCAGCAGCCCCGCACCGCCGAAACCGACGAGGATCGCGGGTACGGCCAGCGCGGACGCGATGAGGTAGAACGCGTCGGCGGCGGACGGCGGGGGAAGCTGACCGTCGCCGAAATACGAGTTGCCGCTCCAGATCAGCTCGCCGACCAGCTGGGCCGCGTACGAGGCGGCCAGCAGACCCCACATCCGCGCCCCGCGGCCCCGCAGGCGCCGAGCCGCCACCACGCTCAGCACGGCGGAGCTGACGATGGGCACCAGGTAGAGGCCGTCGGTCACGAACCGTTCGAGGGCGGGCGAGCCGTGCGCCACGCCCACCAGAACGGCATAGAGCAGCAGCCACCCTGCGCCGAGGCAGGCCGCGACCCGGGCGGTCACGGCGCGGCGCGGCGCCTTCTCTGCCATGACTCCCAGGATGGCCCCCCGAGCTAGCAGAACGGGTGCAACGAGGCTGCTGTCGAGGGGATTTCCCGTCGCGTCACCGTCAGAACGGTGCGGGCCCGCTTCCGACGAACGACATCAACAACTGCGTGGCGAGCAGTTTGCGGACACGGGTCACGGCCACCGTGCCCATCCGGTCGTAGGGCAGTTCGAGTTGCAACCCCTCGCCCGCGTTGCTGAGGTCCGGGGTGACCTCGTCCGGGCGGAACGTGCCGCCCCAGCCGTTGAGGCCCCCGCGCTGGTTGGTACTGAGTGAGGCCATGCCGGTTACACACGCGCCGTCGGCGAGGAACAGTCTGGCAGGGCCTGAGTAGGTCGTCGTCATCGCCTTAACCGTAGCCGGTTCGCCGGAGCGCCTGTCCAGGTGTGTGAACCGCTTGCCGGAAACAGCCGTGATGCAGGTGGCCACCGGCACCCCATCGGCGGAAGGACGGACACGGACAACAGCGTCGAATTGTCCGGACCGTTCGCGGCTACGTGCTGCATGACCACGACAGCAGCAACGGCCGGGGTAGTCCTCAAGTGGGGCGTCGGGCGACCGATTCAAGCGCACACCGAGGCGGGCCGGTCTGTCGTACAACCGGGTGGCACCCGGGTGGGCACTGGTG
>NZ_JBFAZZ010000029.1:0-64871 GCF_040689425.1 Actinoplanes sp. NPDC051475 | reverse complement strand
GTCCTTCGCGTCCGCCGAGCCGCAGAATTCACAACAGCCACGAAGGCAGCAAACAGGTGGAGCGAACCCGTCGGACCGATCAAGGGTGACACTGGATCTTTCGGTGTCTCCGGCCTGGCGCACCGGGGGCGAGGAAGGCCTCGTGATGACCACGACACTGGGTGATGTGACTGCTCGAGCCCCGATCGGCAGAAGGGAGCGAGTTTCGGCCGGATGCAACACCGGGGGCCGACGTTCGGGGTCTCAAGACGCGGCGTGCATCCGCGCTTGGTCGCGGATGACGTG
Source organism: Actinoplanes sp. NPDC051475 (assembly GCF_040689425.1). Taxonomy (NCBI): domain Bacteria; kingdom Bacillati; phylum Actinomycetota; class Actinomycetes; order Micromonosporales; family Micromonosporaceae; genus Actinoplanes; species Actinoplanes sp. NPDC051475. Next base: position 64,586 of record NZ_JBFAZZ010000029.1, on the reverse strand, counting down.
CCTCGCTGCGCCGAGCAACCCGGCCGCGGCCAACAGCAGGCTTGCCGGAATGACGATCGTCAGGCTCAGACGCAGACCGTGCGCCGCCGCCTCCGATGCGGTCAGATCTGTCGCGGCGGCTGCGAACCGGTCGGAGAGCGCGCCCGCGAGGACCGGGCCGACGGCCCCGCCCAGGAGGTACGACGCGGCGAGATAGATCGACACGGCCGTGCCCCGCAGCCGCGGGCCGACGACGTCGGCGATGGCCGGGTAGGCGGCGGTGTAGTAGGCGTACTGCAGTAGCCAGCCGACGGAGAATATGATGACGAACAGAGCGACGTGATCCTCGCCCAACAGCAGCGCGCCGAGCGTGAGCGGAGCTGCCAGGAGCAGCGCGGACGCGCCGACGTAGACGCGTCCGGCGGCGGATCGGCGGCTTGCCCGGTCTGCGATCCGTCCACCGACGAGCAGGCCGGCCACTCCGGTGAGGCCGATGGTGATCCCGGTGAGCAGACCACTGGTAGGCAGGCTCATGCCGAAGTGGCGCTGGAACAACGGCACGCTGAAGGTCGCCACGGCGTACGCCGCCACCTGGGAGCCGATGGCGGCGAGCACCAGCCACCACAGTGTGCGCACGCGCAGGAGCCGGTGAAACGGCCGGTCAACCTCGCCGGTCGATGTTCCGGCGGACTCGGCGGCACCGCGTCGCGGTTCCCGGATGAACGCGAACAGGACTGCGATGATCAGGCCGGGGACTGCGGCGATGAAGAACGCCGCCCTCCACGTGCCGAATGCCTCCGTAATACCGCCGACGGTGAAGAAGGCGAGCACCAGCCCGAGGGGAAGGCCGAGTTGCAGCAGGCCCACGGCGCGGCCTCGACGGTCCGACGGGTACAGGTCGCCGATCATCGAGTTCGCCGCCGGGGCAAAGCTGGACTCACCGATCCCGACCAGCACCCGGATGGCGAGCAGGACGGCGAACGTCGTCGCCAGCCCGCTGATGCCGGTGAACAGGCTCCACGTGACCAGGCCTACCGAAAGGATCACCCGACGGGACCTCCGGTCGGCAAACCGGCCGAGCGGGATACCCACGATTGCGTACACCAGGGTGAACGCGGCGCTGAGCAGCCCGATCTGGGCGTCGGACAGCCCGAACTCGGCCTTGAGGGGTTCGACGATGATGGCCGGAATCGTCCGGTCATAGAAGTTCAGAAGGTTTGCGGCGAACAGCAGCGCCAGAATCGGGCCCGTCCGGGTGCCGGCCCGATCCAGCCGGTCGGCCGCGGACATCGTGGTCCGGGTATCGCTGGCGGTCATGTGGTCCTCCCGAGCGTCAGGCGGGCGATTCGCCATCGCCGATTCCCGGCTGCCAGTCCTACGGCTCAAAAGCCCGGTGGGACCGCTACCACACCTCACCGGAAGCGAGTGAAATGACCGACTGGCGCCTCGGCGATCCGGCAGTTCCCGGCAGTGATGAGCCGCCGGGCACGGGTTCCCCGATTCGGGTTCCAACGTATCGTTCCGCTGGTGGTGCCGTACCGAAAACGTCCGTTCCGCGGGCGGCCGACGCCGGCGGATACGGCTGGAATCGCCGTCGCGGTCAGGGCGACACTCCGCCCGATTGCTGGCCCGGCCATCGTCCGGCACAGGCTGCACGCCGTCGACCACGTCTCGGCGGACCCGCGGGTCAACCGTCGCCGCGCCGCCCGCCGACGGCCACTCGATGCAAGCATGCGCCCGTGAGCTCCACCGGCCACGTCACGGACGGCTCGGAGAACGGCGGTGCCGGGTCGCCCTATGCGGAGCGGCCCCGGACGGCCGGGTGCAGGTCAGGCGTGGCCTCAGGGACCCCGGTGACTTCGGCGGGTCCCGCGTCCGAGGCGTCGGCCGGTATCTCGCTCGCCGGCCGGGACGGCGAGGTGCGCAGGCCGAGCAGGCAGATGATCGCAACCAGGCCGAAGGCGACGCCGGCGATGGCGAAGCTGATCGTGAACTGCCGCTCGGACGGTAGCGCGGGCGTGCCCGGCGACAGATGGGCGATGGGATTGGAGGCGAGCAGCGACATGACAACGGCGCTGCCGATCGCGCTGCCGGCCGTGCGCGAGATCGAGTTGATGCCGTTGGCGATACCGCTCTGGTGCGGCGCGACATTGGCCACGATGAGCGCGGGCATCGCGGCGTAGCCGAGGCTGACGCCGGCACCGACCGCCATGCCGGCGCCGATGACCGAGAACGGAGTGTCGTGCGCGAGGGTCAGACAGGCGAAGCCGCCACCGCCGGCCACCGCGCTGAGGGCCAACGTCGACCGGGCCCCGAACCGGCGGACCAGCGAGCCGCCGAGCTGCGCGGCGAACAGCGCCACGATCGCCGATGGCAGCAGGTACTGCACCGACGTGCGAAGCACCGAGGCGCCGAATCCGTATCCGGTGAGGGTCGCCGGCGTCTGGGCCAGATACGACACGCCGATGAAGTGGGCGAACATACCGAAGCCCACGAACAGCCCAGCCAGGTTGGTGAACAGCACCGGGCGGCGGACGAACATCCGGAGATCGACGAGGGGTTCGCGTACTCTGCGCTCGACCAGGACCCAGACGGTGGCCATGGCCGCCGCGCCGACGAAGCAGGCCACCGTCCGCGGACCTGTCCAACCCCACGCCTGCCCCTGAGAGATCGGCAGCAACAGCAGCACGAGTGCTGCGGCCAAGGTCGCCGCGCCGAGGACGTCGACGCGGCCACCGGTACGGGCCGGCCCGGAGGGGACCAGGACGACGACGGCGGCTAGAGCGAGGACCGCGAGCGCGGTGGCCAGCCAGAACACCCGGTGGTAGTCCGTCCCCGGACCGTGGGTGAGCAGACCGGTCAGGACCAGTGCCACGCCGCTGCCGAAGGCGAGTGTGCCGCTGATCAGGGCCATGGCGGTGGGCAACCGCTCGGGCTGCACCTCCTCGCGCAGCACGGACAGGGCGAGCGGGAAGATCGCTGTGGCGGCGCCCTGCAGCACCCGGGCAACGATCAACCAGCTCAACGAGTGGGTGGTCGCCGCCAGGACACAACCCGCGACCATGACCCCCATGACGACCACCATGGTGGGCTTCTTGCCGTACTGATCGCCGAGGCGGCCGAACAGCGGGGTAAAGACCGCGGCGGAAAGCAGCGTCGCCGTGGCCACCCAGCTGATGTTGGCGACGCTCGTGTGCAGCGCCTGCTGCATCAGTCCGAGGATCGGCACGACGAGGGTCAGCATCACTGACACGACCATGGAGGCAAGTCCGAGCGCGAAAATCAGCACCGTGTCACGGCCGCGCTGCGAAGCGAGGGCTGGAGATCCCACGGCGTTGTCTCCCTACCGTACGGCTGGCCAGGCCGGACGCCCGCCAACAAGAATCTGGAAGCTCAAACTCGCAAGCTCGAATACTCCTCACGGTGTGTTCGGTAGTTGACGAGGCAAACTTCGCTCCTCTGGCTGCGACGTACGCCACTCCCGAGGCATCGTTCGCCGTACTGGCGAACCCGCCGATCATGTGGTTCGTCGGACCCGGGGGCGCGTTCGAAGGCGCGGGTATGGACAGGAAACCCGCCGTGCCACCCACTCCAGCGGTGGTGCATCTTCGATGGCAAGACTCGACGCTACGCCACCATCGGCGGCAAGAAGCCCAACTTCGCAGGCGGAGGACAACCTCAAGAGCGCCCGGGTCCGCCGTCGTTCCGGAAGGACACGCTCAAACAGCTGCAGCGGGACACCTTTGTCGAGTAGGACACCATGGCGCGTAGGGTGCGGCTGCCTCCCGCCCGTGCACGGCCGCCGAGGCGCGGTCGCCGGCGATGCCGCACGGCGCACCCTGCCGCCCGTCCTCGGTCTGTACGGCTTGGCGTTCGCCAGCACGCTGGTCTTCTGGACGGGCTGGAGGCGTATGAGCGGGTGCGCGCCTGCCATCGGCGCAAGTGGGCAAACCATGGCAACGCGGTTGTTCGATCAGCGTGGTTCTGCTGGCGCGTCCTGGTGTAGCTCGCGGGCGTACTCGGCGGGCGTGCGGCCGTATCGCTGTTTGAAGGTCCGGGTGAAGTGGCTGCCGTCCGCGAACTGCCAGCGCGCGGCGATCTCCGAGATGCTCCATCGGCCTCCGGCGAGGGCCGCGCGGGCCTCGTCGAGGCGCCGGTCGCGGATCCAGGTGGCCACCTGCTGCTCCTCGGCGGCGAAGGCGCGCTGCAGGGTACGGACGGAGACGTTGAGCTCGTGGGCCAGCATCGCCGGCGAGAGGCCGGGATCGGTGAGCCGGCGCGCCGCGAGGTCCTTCGCCGCTTGGGCCAGCGTGGGTGCCAGGCGGGGGTCCGCGGCGTCGAGCCCGTGCCGCGCCACCGCCCGGGCCAGTTCGACGAGCGTGTCCCGGGCGGCTTCGACGCCCGCCGGGCCGAGCGCGGGCAGCGTCCGGTGGACCATGCCGGCGTGCGCGACCAGCAGGCGTACCTCGGCGGAGGCGACGGACCCGGTCACCACGCGGCCGCGCAGCAGAGGTGTGAGGGCGGCGCCCGGCAGCACGAAGACCTGCGCCGTCGTGTGCGGCGGTGTCGCGAAGTGGGACAGCCGCCCGACGTGCCGAAGGACGAAACCCCCGGCCGGTACGGTCAGCTCGGAGTCTTCCCGGGAGTCGCCGAGCGCCCACTCGCCGCGGCTGACGAGCCACAGCCGGACGTGGTCCTCGCCCCGGCCCGGGCCGCCCGCCGTGCGGACGGCCGACGGCCCGTCTGCCGTGGTGATCGCCACGTCCCGCACCCTGGTGGCGCGGAACCGCACGCGGAAGTTGGTCATGGTTGCCGGGCTGAACGCGGGCATGGGGAAGCCCCCGCCGGTCAGCGCGTGCCACTGCTGCGTGAAGTCGCCGAAGTCGGTGGTCCGCAGGTCATAGGCTCCTGAGGTCGTATCGCTCATCGCTGTGTCGCAGATCTTCCGGCGGGGGTGACGCTTGCGTTCAAGCCCGGACCCTGTCGATCTTCCTAGGGTTCGGCATCATGACAACCCAGGACAGTAATACTCAAGGCCACAACCGAGGCCGGGTGGCCGTGATCACGGGCGCCGGCGGAGGGCTCGGTGCCCCGATCGCGTACCGCTTCGCGGCCGACGGGTACACCACAGTGTTCGTCGGGCGTACCGAGAACACCCTGCACCAGGCGATCGAGAACGGCCCTGTGGGCGCGGACATGCACGCCTGGGCCGGCGACGTCTCGGACCTCGACGCCGTCACCGCGGTCATGGACGGCATCGCCAAGCGGTTCGGGCGGCTGGACGTGCTGGTCAACAACGCAGGCCTCGCCCTGCCCGGGACCGCTGCAAGCGTCGAGCCAGCGGGATACCGCGCGATGATGAGCGTCAACGTCGACGGGGTCTTTTTCGCCTCGCGGGCCGCCCTGCCGCACCTGCGTGCCGTGCGCGGCTGCATCGTCAACATCGGGTCCGTCGGTGCGATCCGTGGCGACTGGCAGCAGGCCGCCTACAACGCTACCAAGGGAGCAGTGACCAACCTGACCAACGCGATGGCACTGGACCACGGCCACGAAGTCCGGGTCAACGCCGTCCACCCCGGTGTCACCCTCAGCAGCGACCTCATCCGCGTGGCCCTTGCCGACGGGACGCCGCTGCGCGGCCGGTACGACGACCGGGTGCCGATGGGCCGACCCGGCGAGCCCGTGGAGATCGCCGCGGTCGTCGCATTCCTCGCCGGCCCCGACGCCTCGTACGTGAACGGGGCGCACATCCCGGTCGACGGCGGCCTCACCGCGTCGAACGGTCAGGCCGACCTCTACCGGGCATGACACCGACTCGGCCAGGTTGGACGCCCCGTCGGTGAACTGACCGTGAGTTTGTCGATGCTGCCCATGGTGCGCTCGCCGACCGGCGATGGCGAAGCGGCGACGCTGTTCCGCCATCGCCCTCCCTTGGCGCCCTCGACGGCGTTCGCCTCGGCTGGCGCCGCGCGGCGGCGTGCCGCGTCTGTTACGGCACCTCGCCGACGTGGAACGCCAGTTGGTTTCGGTAACGTAGCGGTCCGGCGTGCCACCACCGTGTCTGTCGTGGACGTTTATTGCAGGCGGCCGCACTTCTCGAGGTCAGCGTCGCGGACGTGCAAGCCGGCCTTCGACACAGCGCTCCGGTTCGCGGGTGTGGTCAGCGCACGGCGAGCAGGTGTTCCATCGCCAGCCGCTGCAGTTCGGCGAAGCCGTAGCCCTTGGTGCGCGCGGCCTCCACGTCGTAGTCCTCGAAGGCCCCCCGGTCTGACATGAGCTTCTCGTGCGTCTCGCCCTCGTCCAGAGTCGGCCGGCTCAGCTCGGCCACGCCGGCGGCCGTCAAGGCCTCCTGGACCTCGGGATCGGCCCGGAACGCCCGCGCACGCTCCCGCAGCGTCAGGTACAGCTCCATGTTGGCCCGGGCGGACGCCCAAACGCCGTCCATGTCCTCGGTACGCAGCGGCTTGTAGTCGAAGTGACGGTCACCGTCGTAGACAGGGCCGCCACCGGGCGCGCCGTTCTCCAGCAGGTCGACCGTGGAGAAGGCCTGGATGAGGTCGCCGTACCCGAACACCTGGTCCTGGTCGTATCGGGGCCCTTTCTGCCCGTTGAGGTCGATGTGGAACAGCTTTCCCTCCCACAGCGCCTGGGCGATGCCGTGGGTGTAGTTCAAAGTCGCCATCTGTTCATGCCCGGTCTCCGGGTTGATCCCGACCATGTCCTTGTGCTCGAGCTGGTTGATGAACGCGAGGGCGTGCCCGATCGAGGGCAGGAGGATGTCACCGCGCGGCTCGTTCGGCTTGGGCTCGATGGCGAACCGCATGCCGTAACCCCGGTCGATGGAGTACTGCGCGAGCAGGTCGATGGCCTCGCGGTAACGGTCCAGTGCCGCCCGTACGTCCTTGGCGAAGTCGACCTCGGAGCCTTCCCGGCCGCCCCAGAACACGTAGATTTGCGCACCGAGCTCGGCGGCCAGGTCCATGTTCCGCATGACCTTCCGCACGGCGTACCGCCGGACCGACCGGTCATTGCTGGTGAAGCCGCCGTCCTTGAACACGGGGTCGCCGAACAGGTTCGTGGTGACCATGGGGACCTCGAGGCCGGTCTCGGCCAGCGCGGCCTTGAACTCCTCGATGATCCGCTGACGCTCGCTGCTGCTGCTGCTGCTGCCCGGCGGGATCAGGTCGTCGTCGTGGAAGGTGATGCCGTAGGCGCCGATCTCCGCCAGCTTGTGTACCGCTTCCACGGCGGCCAGTACTGGGCGGGTGGCCTCGCCGAACAGGTCACGGGCCTGCCATCCCACCGTCCAGAGTCCGAAGCTGAATTTGTCCTCGCGTGTCGGCCGAGGCGTCATGGGTGCCTCCCAGGTAAGCGGTTCAGTTCAGTTGAGTGCATGCCACTGCGGTGGCTCCTCAAACGGGTCGGCCACCGCCAACACTGTCACCAGATGCGGGCGCGGGCGCTTCCCGCGGCGAGGCCGGCGAGCGGACCCGCCGCATACGCCCGCCCCGGCTCCTTGCGGGTGCCGGTCAGGTCGGTGTCGATGACGGCGGGGCGGCCGTCGGGCTCCTCGAACTCGGCGTCGGCGAAGCGGACCCGCTCGAGATCCCGACCGCCGACCGCCCCGGGACCGGCGCCGTCTAAGCCCTCCGGCAGGTCGGTTACCAGGTACACCGCGCCGCCCTCCTCGACGACCGAAGCGGACGCGCCCTCCAGGGCGACCGGATCCCGCTCGCCGGCGAACGGCCGGGCACCGGCGGCATAGACGTTGTGCCGGGCATAGACCGCCTGCCTGACGTTGAGGAAGCGCTGGTGGTCACCCGGCGGCTGCTCGTCGATGCGCCGCAGGTACTCCTCGAACGAGGCCGGGTAGTCGTCGTAGCCGGCGGTGCCCGCGTGCGCCGGAGCGACGCCTTCCGGCTTGGCGGCGTACGCCGTCGCCGGATCTCCTCCGACGAAGAGGTTGCCGATCCACCGGTCGTCACCGCCGACGATGAACGCGTAGCCGGCGACCTGGGTGCTGTGCGGGCGGTGGTACGGGGTGGCCCGGTCCATCACCGGCTCGACCCGCACGGTACCGAGGATCAGGTTGTTGACGAAGGCGCCGCCCTGGCTCCACAGCTCCACCGAAGCCGGCGAGGCCAGCACGTTGTGGTCCACGAGGTACGGGCCGTGGCTGACCTCGATGAACAGGTCGCGCCGGTTGTCGTGGTAGAGGTTGCGGCTGATCCGCGTGCCCTGCGTCTGCCAGTCCAGCCACGTGCCGAGCGAGCAGTCGTGGATGCGGTTGTGCCGGATCACCACGTCGATCGCCGCGTGCAACTTGATGCCGCCGATCTCGTACCCGTAGAACTCCCGTTTCAGCGCGATGTTGAAGATGTGGTTGTCCTCGATGGTGGAGAACACGCAGCCGAGGTGGCCGACGATGCCGTTTTGCCCGCAGTCGGAAATGGTGTTGCGGCGAATGATGTGCGAGCCGATGTGCTCTTTGTCCCAGCCGATCTGCCGGGCCAGGAAGACCGACTCGAGCTGGTACTGGTAGCCGGGCTTGTCGCCGCGCTCGGTGGCGTAGTTGTGCCCGGTCGACGCCTCCTTGCCGATCGAGATCGCCGAGGTCTTGGCGTCGTGGATGACGTTGTCCTCGATGATCCAGCCCTTGGCCCAGTTCGGGCCGATCAGGCCGGGCTGGTCGGCGGTCGGCGGCGTCCAGGGCGTGGCGGCCTGGGCCAGCTCGAAGCCGCGCACGGTGATGTAGTCGAGGTGCGGCACGGCGGGGTAGAACACCGACCGGCGTACGTTGATCTCGACGAGCTCGGCGTTGGGGTCGGCTCCTTGGAAGTTGGCCCAGATCGTGGTCTCCTCGACGCCCACGTCCGCATACCAGACGAGCTGCGTCTGCTCCGGGTTGCGGACGCGGTCGGTGACGCCGGTCCAGTTGTCGACGATCTCGGTCCGCTTCTCCGGGTCGGAGACCTCGGCCCGCGAACCTGCCTCATAGAAGCTCAGGCCGTTGAGGTAGACGTCGCCCAGGTGCTTGCGAGGCGCCTTCTCGGCATAGACGACCCAGTCGCCGTCGACCTCCTCGGCGTACGGGTTGAAGTCGCCGAACAGCGCGTTGGGCACGCTCGCCCGCCAGACCGTCCCGCCGTCGGAGACCCAGCCGGTGATCCGTTCGGAGCCCTTGATCGTCACGTGCTCGCCCTCGGCGGCCGCGTAGGTGATGCGCCGGGCGTCGCTCAGCCCGCCGCGTTGCGGTTTCACCCATTCCCGGTACTCGCCGGCGTGTACGACCACGGTGTCTCCGGGTCGGGCGAGCGTCGCCGCCCGGTTGATCGTCCGCACGGGCCGCTGCGCCGAGCCGTCGGCGTCGTCGGATCCGGTGGTCGCCACGTGCAGCTGCGTCGTCATGTCCTCGGGCCCTTCCGTCGTTACTTGCCGAAGCCGGCGGTGAGTCCACTGAGCAGCTGGCGACGGCCGATCGCGTACATGAGCATGATGGGGAGGGTGGTGAGCGTGACCGAGGCCGCGATAGCCGGCACGTCCACGCCGAACTGCCCCTGGAATGTCCATAGCGCCAGCGGCATGGTGCGAGTGCCGGGGCTCTGGGTGAGGATCAGCGGCAGCAGGAACCCGTTCCAGATGCCCAGCGCGTTGTAGATCGTGACGGTGACTAGCGCGGGCCGGGTGAGGGGCAAAGCCAGCCGCCACAGCGTGGTCCATTCGGTCGCCCCGTCCACCCGCATGGACTCGAAGAGCTCGTTGGGTACGTCGCGGATGAAGTTGGAAAGCACGAGCACCGAGAGCGGGATGGCGAAGGCGATCGACGGCAGGATGATCGCCAGTAGCGTGTCGTACAGCTGGAGCCGGATGATGATCAGGTAGACCGGGATGATCACCGCTTGCAGAGGGATCGCGAGACCCAGCAGGAACAGCGAGTTGGTCATGCGCAGCAGACGGATTCCGGTGCCACGGACGATCGCGTAGGCCGCCATGAACGAGATCGCGACGGCGGGGACGATCGCGCCGACGGTGACGATGACGCTGTTGACGAAGTACTGGACGAATTGGTTCTCGAGCACCGTACGGTAGCTGGCCAGCGTCGGGTCGCTCGGCGGGGCGAAGGGGTTGGTGGTGAAGTAGTTCGCCTGGGTCTTGAGGCTGGTGACGACGATCCAGTAGATCGGGAGCATCACGATCAGCAGCCAGATCCAGCCGAAGGTGCCACCGATCCAGTTGAGCCGCAGGATCCGGCCGGCCGTGCCACCGCGCCGGGCGGGCGCCGCGTGCGAGACGGTTGCCATGTCAGGCTCCTTCCAGCTGGCTCTCGTCGCCCTTGCCTCCGAGGCGGCGCAGCACCTGGGCCAGCAGCAGGCCGACCAGGACGAGGATGACGGCGATGGCGCTGGCTGGGCCCATCAGGTTGGCTTGGAAGCCGACCTGGTACATCTCGAGCGCGAGGGCGCGGGTGGCGTCGCCGGGGCCGCCGGCGGTCAGCACGTAGATCAGGTCGAAGAAGGTCAGCGAGCCGACCACCATCAGCGTCGAGGACGTGATGATCGTGTACTTGAGCTGAGGCAGCGTGATGCTCCAGAACTGCCGGGCCCGGCCGGCGCCGTCGATCTGCGCGGCCTCGTACATGCTGACCGGGATCTGGCGGACGGCGCCCTGGTAGATCAGGGAGTGGAACGGGATGTACTGCCAGGAGATCACGAAGATCAGCACACCCATGGCGAGCGTCGGGTCACCGAGCCAGTCCTTGTTGAGCCACGGGACGTGCAGGCCGGTGCCGAGCCCGAAGTTCGGGTCGAGCAGCGCCTTGTAGGTGATCGAGATGGCGGCCGAGGACAGCAGCAGCGGGACGAAGTAGAGCACCGCCAGCACGGCACGGTACCGCTTGTGCGTGGCCGTGAACACGCCGATGAGGATGGACAGTGGCGTCTGCACCGCCCAGGACAGCACCATGATCACGAAGGTGACCCGCAACGCGTGCGGGAGCCCAGGATCGGTCAGCGTGGCACGCCAGCTGGTCAAGCCGGACGGCATGATCGCGCCGATGCCGTCCCAGGTCGTGAAGCTGAGGGCGAGCACGCCGAACAGTGGGAGGACGCCGAACACCAGGAAGATCAGCAGTGCGGGCAGCGCCATCCACAGGATGGAGCGGCGGTGTGCGCTCTGCGCGGTGGTCGGCTGCTTCACGGGGACGGCGGGAGGAGCGAGCGTGGTCATTTTCCGATGACCCCGTTCATGCTGTCCACCCACTGCTGCGGGGTGATCTGCATCTGGAACAGCTTGGCAATGTTGTCCAGCAGCGTCTCCGCGGCGGTCGGGCTCAACGCCTGGTCCCAGGATTGGGCGAACACTTTCGCCTTGCTCGACACGTCGTAGATGAACTTCAAGAACTGCGCGTCGGGCGAAGTGCCCAGCTGTGCGTCGCTGCCCTCGATGATCGGCACCCCACCCGACTTGACCCAGCCCGCGACCTCCTGGTTGTCCAGCAACGTGGTCGACATGAATTTCTTCGCGACATCTTTCGCCGCGGCGGTCGCCTTGGACGAGATCGACAAGTACTGGCCCGGGTTGCCGACCTGGTCGGACGGGTCACCCTTGCCACCCTCGACCGGTGGGAAGCTCGTCCAGCCCAGCCCGCCGCTCTTGACGAAGTCGCCGCCCTGCGCCTGCTGAATGCCGTACGACCACGAGCCGTGCAGCATCATCGCGGCCTTGCCGGTGTAGAGCAGGGCCTGATCGGCGTTCGAGTCGGCGGTGATCGACGAGAACCCCTTGACGAAGCCGTTGGCCTGGATGAGCTGCTGAACCTTGGTGAGCATGTCCAGCACGGCCGGGTCGGACCAGGCGTTCTTCTCGCCGACGAAGACCCGGTCGAAGACCTGGGAGCCGCCGATGCGGTCGAGCAGGAGCTCCAGCCACATCATGTTCGTCCAGCGCGACTGGCCACCCAGCGAGATCGGCGCAATTTTCGCGGCGTTGAATGTGGGCACCAGCGCCATGAGCTCGCCCCATGAACGCGGGGGCTGGGCGCCGACCTTCTCGAAGACCTGCTTGTTGTAGAACAGGACGATCGGCTGCACGGTCTCGACGGGCATTGCATAGATCTTGTCGTTGACCGTTGCCGCGCCGAAGGACCCCGGGAAGATCTTGTTCTTCACCGCCGGGTTCTGCGCTAACCAGCCGGTCAGGTCCTCCACTTGGCCGGCGGTCACGTACGTCTTCAGGCCCCCGCCGCCCCAGCCCCAGATCATCGTCGGGCCCTGACCCGCGCCGATCGCCGTCTTGATCTTCTGCTTGTACGCGTCGTTCTGGAAGAACGTGGCACTGATCTTGGTGGTCGGGTTCGTGCTGTTGAACCGGTCGATCGCAGCCCGGCGGATCGGTTCGCCGGGCGGCCCGGACAGCGACCAGTAGGAGGCGACGCCCGGGCCGCCGCCCGACTGGCTGCTCGGCCCCGAACTGCCGCAGGCGGCCAGGGCCGCGGTCCCGACCGCTCCGGCCGTCAGGCCGAGGAACTCTCTTCGGGACAGGTTCTTGGCGTTCATGGAGGTACTCCCTCGTCGTCAACGCGCACGCCGAATCACCGCTGCGAGCGCGCTCCCCGGGGCGTCGGCAGCGTCGGCTTCCGCAGGCCGCATACCACCGAAGCGAGGGCATTAACGCGAGTTCTCGAAAAAATCAAGATGAAGTTTCGAAAAGATCTCGACCTTCACCGGTACGGGGCAGTCGACTTACGCACCACGATCTCGGTCGCCAACTCAATACGCGGCGACGCGAGCTGCTCACCGGCGATGCGGCGCAGCAGGCGGCGCATCGCGACCCGTCCCATCTCGGCGAACGGCTGCCGCACCGTTGTCAGCGGGGGCGCGGACCAGCACGCCGTCGGCATATCGTCGAAGCCGACGACACTGAGGTCCTCCGGCACTCGCAGGCCCCTGGTGCGGGCCGCCTCGAGGGCCCCGAGCGCTTGCAGATCACTTGACGCCAGCAGGGCGGTCGGCGGTTCCTGCCGGCTCAAGATCTCCATGGCGGCGGCGACACCCGCATCGAAGGTGAACGCCGCGGCGCGGATCAGCTCGGGCTCGGCGGTCAGGCCGGCCCCCGCCAGGGCGGCGTGGTATCCGTGTGAGCGCGCGATGCTGACGATCGCCTCGGGCGGCCCCTCGATCAGGCCGATCCGCCGATGACCGAGGCCGATCAGGTGGGCAGTGGCCTCCATGCCCCCCGTGAAGTTGGTGGCGCCGACGCTCGGCACGTCCCGGCTCGGCACGTTGATCGGATCGATCGCGACGACCGGGATGCCACGCTCCACGAAGTGCTGCCACTGCTGTGCGCTCATGGCCGAGGTGACCAGGATGACGCCTTGATGCCGGGCGGCCGAGACGCGTCGCGTCCAGGCGGCACCGAGAGGATCATCCGGGACGATCCCGACCACCACATCGACATCCTCGGCGGCGGCGGCCTCGATGGCGCCCCGGGCGATCTCGAGGTTGTTCGGCGGCTGCAGGGCGTCGAACAACAACTCGACCGTACGCGTGGTCGGCTGCACGCCACCGGCGCCGCGAGCGACGTAGCCATGCCGGGTCAGAAGCTCACCGACGCGCGTTCGGGTCTCCGAAGCCACGTCCGTTCGCCCGTTGACGACCTTGGACACGGTCGCCACCGAGACGCCCGCCTCCCGCGCCACCGCGGCCAGCGTGACGCGACGCGCGGGCGCTTGCCGTTCCACCAGGCCTCCCCGATCTTCGAAAGGTATCGCAAGGCTAGATCGTTTCCGACGGGCGCGACGAGCACCCATTCGGATATTTCGGGAGGGCGCCGAGCCGCCCCATCCTTGCTCGAGCAGCGCGAACAGCCAATGGGACGGCGCAGCGGGGCGATCGGAGAAATGGTGACCCCCGCCGCGGCGAGATCCGGTGCCGGCGTGGCGACGCCATGTTGCCGGCCCGCGCGATAACTACGGGAAGGCGTACTTCTCGTAGGTGTTATGCAGTCCCACCGCCGTGATGTGCGACTGCCTGGTGTCGGGGCGGGCGGCCTGAGCCGCGGCGACCAGGGCCGGCAGGGTGGCTGCTGCGGCCAGGATGACGGTGGTGGCGCGGGTGACCGTGGTGGCGCGGGCGGGAAGCCCGACGAGACGCAGCCGGTCACACCTGGGGTAGTCAAGGCCACCGATGTCCGAGAACACGTCCGGAATCGGCTCGGCCCGAACGCCGGCAGGGCCCGGCAGCCGGGCGGTCGGCCGGACCGGCGAGCCTGATCGGGTGATTGTCCCGCTCCGGCGCGGCGCGTTGTCCGGAAAGGGTCCTTGGGGCGGCCAACACGTCAATAACGTCCGGCTTGATCTTTCCTCCTTCGCTGGGACGGTAATCATGCGGACCACAAGACATGTGCTGATGGCGGTCCTGGCGCTGCTGCTCACGGCATCCGGAACGGCACTATCCGGCATCGCGGGTGCCGCCACGCCGCGGGCTGCTTCGCCGTCCTGGGCGCAGGACGGCTACGGGCCCGGCAACACCGGCTACAACCCGGACGAGCCGGATCTGAACGCCGGCACCGTCGGGTCGCTGAGGTACCGCTGGTCGCTGACCGCGTACGGCGACGGCGAGACCGACGAGTACTGCCGGCCCGACATGCTCGGCCCGATCATCGCCGGCGGCCGCGCCTTCGTCAGCGACGGCGACGGCTACGGCGCGTTCGACGCCGACACGGGCGAGCACCTCTGGGGGTACGGCTACGAGCAGCCGTACGACGAGGTGGTTCTGCAGATCGGTGTCGTCGGTGGCCTGGCGGTCTTCGCGATCGCCCCCTGCCCGGGTCAGGGCGACCTCACCAAGCTGCTGGCGTACGACACCGCGACCGGCGAGGAGGTGTGGAACTCCCCGGTGGGCGTGCGGAGCACCAGCATGGTGATCGACAAGGGCACGGTCGTCGTGGCCGGCTACGACGGGCGCGGTGTCCCGCAGGTCGAGGCTGTACGCGCCAGGGACGGCAGTTACCTGTGGGGCCGCGCGGACTACCTGCTGTCGGCCGGCGCCTCCGCGACCGGCCGCGTGCTGCTGACGCGCGCGAAGGGTAAGGGCGCGCTTGCGGTCGCCGTCGCCTCGGGCGCCGAGCTGTGGAAGACGGGCAAGGCGTGGACGGCACAGGCCGCGAACCCGGCCGGTGACCGCTTCTACGTCACCGACCCGGCCGGCACGCTGCTGGCGGTGAAGGCGTCGACCGGCGCGACCACCTGGGCCGTGGCCAAGGCCGGCGGAAAGCTCAGCGCGGACGGCCGCCGCGTGTACGTGGCCAGAGCCAGAAGCCTGAGCGCCTACGACGCCGCCAGGGGCAGGAAGGTGTGGCGCAAGGCGCAGGCCTCGACCGCCGGCCGGCCCATCCGCGCCGGCGGGCTGCTCTACTGCGTGATCGCCGCGTCGAAGCCGATGGCCGTCCTGAACGCGGCGAACGGAGTGAAGGTGGTTTCCGGCGCCGCGTACCGCACGGCTGTCGGGCACCCGGTCGTCGCCGGCGGCAAGCTCTACATCAACTACGGCGGCAAGATCGTGGCGTACGGCCTCTGAGCCACCGTCACGCCGGCCCGGTCAGGTTAGTTGGCCACTCTGTGTACTGGCAGCGCCACGCTGGGCTACAGACACCGGATGCCGGGTCATCCCTGAGCTGGTCAACGACGTACACGTGCGGCAGCTGTTCTTCGGACCGCAAGGAGGTGCCGTCGCATCACTACCTGAGGATGAGGGTGTCGGCTGGGATGTAGAGGCCCGCTCGAACTGCACGTATGGCCGCCATGGTGCGCGACGTGGCGTCCAGCTTAACCATGACGTGTTCTATGTGAGCGGTGATGGTTCGTATCCTGACCGTCAGGGCGGCGGCGATGCGGGCGTTGGTCCAGCCTTCGATCAGCAGGCCTAGGACCTGCAGTTCGCGGCGGGTCAGGCCGTGCAGCGGCGGGGGTGGGGACAGCAGTACCACGGCGGTCAGGTGGCCGGGGGGTTGCGGGGGACAGGCCAGCGCGGTCACCCGCAGGAGTCCTGCGTCGGGGTCGGCGCAGTGCCTGGGGCACAGGAACACGGTATGCACCGGCCCGTCGACCAGCCGGGCTTGCGCGGCGGCGAGTGTCGCGGAGCCGGTGGTCAGCTGTGCATGGCCGGGTAGTCCTGGCAGCGGAATACTGTGGCCGGCCTGGGTGACCACTACCCCGGCGATGGCGTCGGTCACGATGCTGCCCACCACCGCGATGCTGCGCAGCGGGTCGACCGCGCGGGCGATCAGGGGCGAGATCCGGTACAGAAGCGCGCAGGTTTCATCGCTTACCGGTCGGGCGTCTGCGCTGTTGAAGCCCACAACGCCGAGGTAGCGGCCGTCGGGGCTGAAAAGGCCCATTCCCAGGCACTCGCGGAAGCCGGCCGGATACAGGTGCTCAGACCACGAGGGCAGCGTGTCCGGCGGTACCGGCATGTCTGTGAGCCTTACTGGTACGCCGTTGCGTTGCATGCCCACGCGTTCCAGGTCGTCGGTGAACTGGTCACTGTCAAGAAACCGTTGCACCGCAGAGGTGTAGCCTTGCCGCGCTGCCGGCACCTGCTGGCGGCGTTCCGGGTCGAACAGCGTGATGAAGCCCGCGTCGTACGGCGTGACCCATCGAAGTGGCTCCAGCAGCGCCTGTGCGCGCTCCTCCAGGTGACCGGGCGCCGACGCGATGCCGGCGATCTCCGCCGCCACGCGTTCACCGTGGGTCGGTGTCCTCACCATCAACTTTGCGCCTTCGGAGAAGGGCTACAGGGAAGCGCTCTACCCCATCATGCCGTCGTACGGGGGCCAAGAGGAACGGTCCCGGACCGGTTTCACCGGATTGCGGCGCTCGCTACTCCTCGGCGGCGCGAAGCGCGGCGACGGCGGCACAGGTCGTCATCGACGGCGACGACGACAATCGGCGGTAGGTACTCCAAGCGCCATGACGTCCCTGATCCACTCCGACTGCCACAAGGACCGTCCCGCTCACCGTGGGGTGTCATCGGCGCCGCCGCATACGCGTGCTCACCTACCGGTATCCCCAGGTTGAGCTGCCGCCACCGGACCTGGTACCACAAGACGGCACACGAACGCTGCATCGGCGCTGGTCCGAGCTCGCCGACTCGCTGGTCTGCGCTGCCTTGCAGGAGGGTTACGGAGGCGGTGTTTGATCTGCCATTGTGGTTGTCCAGGGGTGGCCCTGTGGATCCGCCACCATGGTCGCGCAGATGTCCGCGACGGCAGTGAGAAAGAGACGCTCAGAGCCGCAATGGTGGTGGACGGCAGTCTCATGGATGATCGCGATCGCGCCTACCGGGCAGTGGCGCAGCATCAAGGGGACGACAGCTATGGCCCGTCCCCAAAGGCCCCCCGCAGACGGATAGGCTGACCTGATCTCCGGCGGCGACGACAGCCAGATCGACCTTTCCTGCACGATCGCGTCGGTCAGCGGATACCGCGATCCCACCTGTAGGATCCCCATGTCGTGCGTGGCCCCACCGGCGCCGGACAACAGCGTGACGTCGAGGACCTCTCGGCGTCGAATACCGAGCATTGCGCAGTCGGCCCCTATCGCCGCGACCGCCTGCACCAATGCCAGCTCCAGCAAGGTCGTGTCACCCGGTGACAGGACCGTCGCCTGGACCAGCATGCCGAGCCGAGACAGCAGGCCTGCGGCGCCTACATTCTCCTTGGACGACACGTGCAGGTCTCCTTCGGTCACGGTAGAGCCCCACACGACGCAATCGTGAGCTGTTCGGCGTTGGCGGACGTCCACCAATTGATGCTGGTTCGGTGGCGACCGTACCGAGGTGTGGAGTTCGTGAGCATCGGAAAAAGTACCGATACGCGGGGGCGAGCTCACCCACCCTGTTGTCAGGCACGCCCGGGTTAGAGTTGGAAGTGTGCGACCAGATCGCGGAGCTCGCCCGACAGGGCAGCCAGTTCGGTCGCGGCGGAACGGGCCTGATCGACGTCCTTGTCTGTGGTCCGCGCCGCAGCCGCGACAGCCTGCACGGCCACCGCCGCCTCCGAGGTGCCGCCGACCGTCTCGGTCACGCCGCGGCTCATCTCCCGGCTGGTGGCGCTCTGTTCCTCCACTGCCACCGCGATTGTGGACTGGTAGGAGTCGATCTCTGTCACTACGTCCCGGATGCGTCCGATCGCACGTACCGCGGCCTCGCTCGAATTCTGGATGGTCTGCACCCGGACGATGATGTTCTGGGTGGCTCTGGCAGTTTCTTGAGCGAGATCCTTGACCTCGCCGGCGACCACTGCGAAGCCTTTTCCGGCCTCGCCGGCGCGGGCGGCCTCGATGGTGGCGTTGAGCGCGAGCAGGTTGGTCTGCTCGGCGATGGCGGTGATCGCCTTGACCACGTCCCCGATCTCCGCCGATGAGACGCCGAGCTCCGCCACGGTGGCCGAGCTGGCTTCGACGGCCTTGACCGCCTCGAGCCCGACCTGAGCTGCGGTCGCCGCACTGCGGGCGATCTCGGCGATCGCGGCGTCCATCTCCACCGCCCCGCCCGCGACGCTCTGGATGTGGTGCGCGATCTGATCCACCGCACCGGAAGCCCGGGTCGCCTCCGCGGCAGCCGCCGCCGATCCGCCGGCGAGCCGGCCGCTGGCCGTCGACAGGTTCGCCGAGGCCTGGGCCATCGTGTCCGCGCTCTCCGCCAGAGCCTCAACCGTGCGGCGCAGGTCCGCGGTCATGGCATCCACCGCACGGCCCAGCTGACCGGTCTCGTCCCCGGTCGTGAGCCCGGTCCGTGCGGTCAGGTCACCGGAGCCGACCCGGCCCAGGATCCGGATGCAGTGCCGCAACGGCCGGACCACCGAGCGGGTCACGAGGCGGCTGAGCAGCAAGGCGAGGAGAACGGCCAGCAGACCCGCCGCGATCACGGTGTTGATCACCAGACGACCGACCCGATCGACCTCGGTGGTCAGGTTCGCTACCCGCTTGGCGACGGAGGCCAGGATCTTCTCTGTGGAGTCCAGCAGGTCGCTCCAGGCGGTGTCGAGCGGCTCGTTCAGGATGTCGTACGCCTTGGCCAGCGTCGCATGCGTGCCCTGCGCGATGAGGCCGACCATCTGGTCGTCGAGCTTGAAGTAGGTGTCCCACAACCCTCGCTGCCGATCGAACTCGGTGCGTTCGTCCGTGGTCAGGGCGCCCCGGTCCAGTTTCGGCAACAACGCGTAGACGGCGGCCTTCGACTCCAGCAGCCCGGCCCGGTTGTACGCGTCGGGTTTGACCGCCTCGGCGCCGCCGCTCACCAGCGCCTCGGAGTAGACATACCCCTGCCACCCGCTGATGTCGGCGTCCAGATACCGCAACTCCTGGACCTGGTCGGCCAGCGCCTGCAGTCTCTTCAGATCTGCCTGCATTGCACGCTGCCGCTGTGCCCCCCAGACGCCGGCGGTCGCGACGGCGACGAGAAAGAGGCAAACGAGCAGGAAGGCCCCACCGAGTCGGGCGCCCACGGACATGTCGAGCACACGCTTGCGCACGTAGTACCCATCGGCCAGTGCAGCCCGGCGCCTGAGTACCAGTCGATCCACGTCCGTGCGGGGACGACCGGCTCATCCCTTGCCCAGGTCTACCACCGACCTCCGTATTGGCCGCCAGGACCGCCGCCTCGCGTCCGTGGACGAAAAACCGTTTCGGGACAGCCCTCGGCGCGGACAGCGAGGGCTGGTGACAGAGTGCCGCCGCCCTCGAATCTGTCACCACCCGGCTGCCAAGGACTGCGGATCACCGGTCGGTGGACCCTTCTCGGGACGCGGCCAGCATTGCCTCGAAACGCTTGGTGAACAGGTACGCGTCGCCCGGCCAGCGCGCCGACACGTAGTTGCGGTCCTCCACCACGAACGCGGGACGGTCGTCGCTCATCGTGCCGCGCGCGAAGGTGCGGCGCCCCCCGTGAAACTGCGCCGGATCGTCCAGCGCCGCGGTGACCTCGTCCTCGACATAGCGTGGATAGGTGCGGTAGTAGCGGCCCAGCCGCCACGCCGTCAGGTAGTAGGCGCCGCGCTCCATGTACTTCGGTAGGCAGGTCGTCTGCCGGTCGGCGATCACGCTGCGTCCGGATACCAGGTCCTGGGTCCGGGCCAGCACCAATACGCCGTGACAGATGGCCCCCACCGGCCGGCGCAGGGACCAGAACTGCGCGACCTTGGTGCGCAACAGCTCACTGCCCAGGTACTGTCGCATCCCTGGCGCGTGGCCACCGGCGAGGATCATCCCGTCGTACTCGTCGGGTCGCAGATCTGCCCACCCGATCGGCGACCGGAAAGCCGCAGCCTCGGTCAGGTCCCGGTAGAACCGCAGCGGTTCGGGTTCGGCGCCGAGGCGGCCGAAGAGGACGCCCGAGATCAGCCGGGGATCGGCTGCCAGGCCGGTGCCGGCCCGCTCACCGGCGAAGACGACCTCGTGACCGGCGTCGGTGAGTAGTCGCCACGGCACCGCGACCTCGGTGACGTCGAAGTCGCGGTCAGGCAACGGCATGAGGACCCGCATCAACGCAGACTACCGGTGCCGGTGAGGACTTGATCCTTCTCGACTTCTGCGGCCGCGGCCTCGCCGTCGTCCATGAGCTGGTCGCGCGTAAGGCCGCGGACTCTGACGACGACGTCCCGGCCGAGATCCGGCCATGCCGATTCCCGACAACGCAGCGGCGACTCTCGCGGCGTTCGACGCGGGCACCTCCAGCGACCGAGCCGCCGACCGAAAATCCGAGGAATTCTCTGAGCTTCGCATCGTCGCCGTCCATCAGCCCTTACGTTGATACGGTGCCCGTCACCGTATCCACGGCCCCTCCGAACGAAGCGCAGACGCTGCACGTCTGGGTGCTAGACGACGAGACACAGCTGCCGAACTTGAAGAGGTCACTGCTCGACGTCGTGGTCCGGCAACGGCCGTCAGAGAAATTCACCCTCGGCAGCGTCGCCGACAAGATCATCCTAATCGCCACCGAGCTGGCCACCAGTGCCCTGCGAAACGGGCTGCCACCCACCATCGTGCGTCTGCTCCGGAATGGGCCTTGTCTGATCGTCGACATCGCCGACCACGACACCCAAGTCCCCGCCGAATTCGCCGACGCGCAGCCGCCCGGAGCGGGCGGGCTCGGCCTGCGCCTGGCCAAGAGCCTTGACCTCACTGTCAACTGGTATGTCACCGACTCCACCAAGAACGTCTGGGTGGAGTTTCTGCCTGAGGGCGCCGGCGACACGTCGCCTCGCCACACCGGGCTGCTCACTAAGGCGCTGGGGAAGCTTCGGCACCCGCCTAACAGCGACGCCGGCTGAAACTACCGACCCGGCCTCGTCGACGGAGCCCGGGATCCGGTGCGGGTCCTGGCGGGTGATCGCGGCGAGATCGATCGGGCGGAGACTGATGTTCAGATGCCCTGATTCGAGGCCGGCGAGCTCGAGTAGGTCGTTGACGATGGCGCGCAGTTTGTCGATGGCGCGGGCGATCGCGTCGTGCAGCTGGCGGGTGTCGTCGGTGTCGGGCTCGTCCTCGGCGAGCAGGATGTCGATGGAAGCCGAGCTGACGGTCAGCGGGTGCGCATCTCGTGCCCGACCAGCGACAGGTCCGGTTCAGGCTCAGGCCGGAGCCCGGCATATCGACGTATCCCGAATATTAACTCGCGTCTATATTGCGTGCGTACCGGCCTACGTATCACGATGCTCGCATGTTCATTCGGCGTCTCACGGTCGCTACCGCGACTCTCGCTCTGGCCGGTGCCGGGCTCACCGCCGCAGCTCACACGGCTCAGGCCGCCACGAGCGTCCCCCGCTTCGACCACATTGTCCTGGTGATGTTCGAGAACAAGGCGAACTCGCAGATCACCTCCTCCAGCGCCCCCTACTTCCAGTCCCTGGCCATGCAGGGTGCGAGCTTCTCGCAGTCCTACGCGATCACCCACCCCAGCCAGCCCAACTACATCGCCCTGTTCTCCGGCTCTACGCAGGGCGTCACCAGCGACGCCTGCCCCAAGACGTTCAGCGGCAACAATCTCGGTGCCCAGCTGATCGGCGCGGGGCTGACGTTCAAGGGCTATTCGGAGTCCATGCCGTCCGACGGCTACACCGGCTGCTCCAGCGGCAGGTACCAACGCAAGCACAACAGCTGGGTGGATTTCAGCAACGTGCCGGCCGCCAGCAACCTCACCTACGCCAGCTTCCCGGACAGCAGCAACTATGCGTCGCTGCCAACGGTGGCGTTCGTGACCCCGAACATGTGCAACGACATGCACGACTGCTCGATCAGCACCGGCAACACCTGGTTGCGCAACAACCTCGACGCGTACGCGCAGTGGGCGAAGACGAACAACAGCCTGCTCATCGTGAACTTCGACGAGGACAACTCGTTGTCGCTCAACCACATCTACACGACGTTCGTGGGTGCCCACGTCAAGACGGGCACGTACTCATCCAAGATCACGCACTACACGGTGCTGCGAACCATCGAGTCCGCGTACGGCCTGAGCGCGCTGGGTAGCGCCGCCGGCGTCTCGCCCATCACCGACGTGTGGAACTGATCGCGCCGTGTATCTCGCCTCGGTGGACCGCCCGGCCGGGACCACGCGGACGAGGGCCACGAAGGTCACCGCCAACGTCCTCGCGCTGGGCACGGTCAGCCTGGTCACCGACGTCTCCAGCGAGATGGTGACCGCTGTTCTCCCGCTGTACCTGGTGGCGGGGCTGGGACTGGGCCCGGCGGTGTACGGCCTGGTCGACGGTCTGTACACCGGGGCTACCGCGCTGCTGCGCCTGGTCGGCGGCTACGTGGCCGACCGGGTGCGGCGGCGCAAACTCGTCGCCGGTCTCGGCTACGCCATCTCCGCCGTGGCCAAGGCAGGCCTTCTGGTGGCCGGCGGCTCGCCGGCCGGGATCGGCACCGCGATCGTGGCCGACCGGGCCGGCAAGGGACTGCGCACCGCACCCCGGGACGCCCTGATCACACTGGCCACGCCACCGGAGGCGCTGGGCCGGGCGTTCGGCGTGCACCGGGCGATGGACAGCGCCGGTGCGTTCGCCGGCCCGGTCGTCGCCCTCGCCGTGCTGGCCGCCTCCGGCCAGGCGTTCGACGCGGTCTTCGTGGTCAGCGGCTGCGTCGCCGCCGTCGGCGTCCTCGTTCTCGTGTTGTTCGTCCGCGACCACCGTGAGACCGGCACCCCGTCGAAAACGGTCAGCCTGCGCCAAGCCGCCGCGCTGCTGGAGCACCGCCCCGTGCGGCTGCTGCTGGGCGGTGCGGCGCTGCTCGGGCTCAGCACGATCGGCGACGGCTTCGTCTACCTGCTGCTGCAGCGCCGGGGGAACCTGGCCACCGGGTGGTTCCCCCTGCTCGCGGTCGGCACCAGCCTCGCGTACCTGTTGCTCGCGGTGCCCCTCGGCGCCGTGGCCGACCGCCTCGGCCGCACCGGCGTCTTCCTCGGCGGCTATGCCGCCCTGCTCGTCGTCTACCTGCTTCTCACGGCCTCTTGGGGCGGCCCTGCGGCGCTGGTCACGGTCCTTGTCCTGTACGGCCTGTTTTACGCGGCCACCGACGGCGTGCTGATCGCCGTGGCCGGGCCGGTGCTCCCCGCCGCGCTGCGCACCACCGGGATCGCGCTGATCCAGACCGGCCAGTCGCTCGCCTACCTGGTGTCGTCGGTGCTGTTCGGGATCGCCTGGCAGTGGTGGGGTGCCGCGGGAGCGGTCCGTGCCGCCGCGATCACCGCCGCGCTCACCCTGGGCGGGTCGGCCGTGCTGCTGCTGCGTGGCGGGCGCGCGGCATGACGGCGCGGGGGCGACTGCTGCTAGCCGTGGGGCTGTCCTTCGCGCTGCTCGCGGTGGCGGCGGGGTACGTGATCATGGCCGGTCGCCGGGACGCCGTGCCCGCGGTGGCGGCGAGCGGCGTGGACGCAAGCCCTGGAAATCGGCTGCTGTTCCGCAGCACGGCCGCCGGCAGCTACGGCAGGGCCGCGACCGTGGCCCGCGGGAACGCCGCCGGTCCGCGTACGGTGTCCGGGCTGGACTGTGACCGGCTCTACGCCGCCGCGGCCGCCGCTCTCTGCCTGCGCCCCGACGGACCGCTGGCCACGTACCAACTCGCGGTGCTCGACGCCCGCCTGACGGTGAAGGACACCTACCCGCTGGTCGGCGTGCCGAACCGGGCCCGGGTTTCCCCCAGTGGGCAGGTGTTGACCTGGACCGTCTTCGTCACCGGCGACAGCTACAACGGCGGCAAGTTCTCCACCCGGGTGGGCATGCTCAACACCGCCACCGGCGACACGGTGGACACCCTCGAAACGTACGCGGTGACGCGCGACGGCAAACCGTACCGGGCGGCCGACCTGAACTTCTGGGGCGTGACGTTCGTCGACAATCAGCACTTCTACGCCACCATGTCGACCGCGGGGCGCCGCTACCTGGTGTTCGGGGACGTGGCTGCCCGGACCGTGCGCACCCTGGCGGCGAACGTGGAGTGCCCGTCGCTGTCGCCGAACCAGCGGCTGATCGCCTACAAGGAGGCGATCCACGGCAACCCGGCCCGGGGCTGGCGGTTGTCCGTCCTGGATCTGGCGACCATGACCCGGACCGTCCTGGCCGAGACCCGCAGCGTTGACGACCAGGCGGCCTGGTACGACAACACCACTGTCATGTACGCGCTGCGCCGCGGCCCGAAGGCAGCCGACGTGTGGTCGGTCCCCGCCGACGGCACCGGCCATGCGGCGGTGCTGATCCCGGACGCGGAATCGCCGGCGGCCCTGTGGAACTAGAGGGTCGCCGACCAGCGCGACGCTCAGCAGTCGGGTTGAGCCGGGCGCCGGCGGGGAGCTCAGCCACCTCACCGCGTTCGTCTACCGTCGACATTGCGTCGAGATCGCCAACGGCCACCGAAGTACTAGTGTCGCGCGGCGTTGGACCGTTCGGACGACAACCGGCGGTCTTGTGACACTAGTTCTCGAGAACCTGCCTGCCGTCGGCTGATACTGCCGTGTGGCCAACGCAGTCGTGGTCGTCGTAGAACTGGAAGTCCCAGGCTGCTGCTGGGGGTTGTCGCCGGAGAGCGACGGCTACCAGGAGGAACTGGGTGGCGGTTGACGAAAAATCGGTCCTTGCTCGCGTGGGAGAGGAACACTTTCATCGGTCCACCCTGTCAGCAAGGCGCATCGCCCCGCGAAGAGTCGGAGAGCCTGCATCGGTTCGCAACCACCTTAGGGCAAGCGGGCGGACCAAACTTGACCGTCATGACTTGCAGCAGCGAGGACTGCCGCCTTCGGCGACCACTCCGCAGCCATCACGGGCCAGTCGAGGTTACGGATCACCATGCCAGCAAACGGGGCAGGGGGCGCCCGGTTCTGTATGGCGCGTTTGGCACAGCCCAGGTGCTCAGTCATCTCCTCGTTCAGCGCGGTCTCCAGGACCGTCTTGGTGAACTGCTTGAGCAGCCCATCCGGGCTGGTCAGCGACAGGCCCTGCTCCTTGGCCAAGCGCACCAGCTCCGCCGCGGCCGCGGCCTCCGCCGACGGCTCAGGCTTTTCTTCCGAGGGGTCACATCACCCAGTGTCATGGTCATCACGGCGCCTTCCTCGCCGGGCTACGCCCGGCGGGTCAGGCCGGAAGCACCGAAAGATCCACAGACCCGACCGGGCCCAGTGGGACACTCAGCTGACGAGTGGGATCGCCGGGCGAAACACCTGCCCATGACTGGTCGGGATGGCTTCACTCGTTGGGTACCTGCTCCATACTGACGACTTGGCCGTGCTTCACGACGAGCCAGTAGGGCGCGGTGGACAGTCGGCCGTCGGCGGCGTACGGATGAGCGGCCAGGAAGTTGATGAGTGCGGCGACCGGGACCTGGACGGGGGGTTTCGGGTCTTGCCTCGGGTCGAGCGTCGTTATCGTGACGGGGTCCGCGATCCGGAGCGTCCGGAGCCTCCTGTTGTTGTTGACGATCACATACTTGTCGAGCAGTTCGACTGGGACGCCCGGGTTCTGGGGTGCCTGAGCCTTGATGGCGGCCTCACCGGCGAGAACCACGATGAGGTCGAAAGTCAGGGTGTGATGGGCTGGGTCGGTTCCGAGGACGTACACCGGCTCGCGGCCTTCCACGTCCGTCGCCAACGTCGGTTGCGGGCCGGCAGCGGCCTTCTTCTGCAACGCGGCCAACTGTTTCGGTGCTGCCATGATGCTCCCGGCATCGCAGACTGCGCCCGGCCGCGCCACAGTGCCCGCGTAGGTCCGCCATTCCGCGTCCGACAAGTCGCGGGCGGCGGTCTGGCAGGCTGTCGCGGCCCATGCATCAGGGGACAGATTCCACCGGATGAACAGCCCGTCCGAGCCGCCTTCGGTCACGCTGATCAGATCCTTGGCACCGGGCAGGAATGCGAACGAGGTCTTGGATATCGCCGAGCCGGCGGGCAGTTCCAACGAGCCGACCTGCTGGCCCGAGCCGATGTCAGTGATGATGATGTTGCCGTCGGAGCGGCGCTGGGCGACCATCGATCCGCCGACCGCCGGGTGGGCCTGAGTCCGGTTGCCGGCCGGCATGAAACTGGCGTCCTGAGCAATGGTCTGGTACGGACTGTCAGCGCCGATTTTCCAGAGCTCCAGTTTCGCGTCTTCACGCTGCACTACGAGGTCGCTCCCACTCAACGCCATGTCATTGACGGATGCGCCGGGAATCGCTTGCGTCCGGCCACCAGCGACCACAAACACACCTGTGCGTTCGCCGACGAGCGCCCGATAGGCGACGGTGCGCTGGTCCGAACTGATGACGCTGGCCTCGACCGACACGTCGGAGGGGATTTTGGCCAGCGTACGGGTGGCACGGGCCGAGCCGGCGTCGTACATCTGCAGTTGGTTGCCAGTCTCGGCAACGAATTGCTTGCCGTCGGGGGACACGGATAGCACGCCCGCGTCGGTACTCAGCAGAATCGTGCGCTGCACTCGGGAAGGGTCGTCCGCCGCGCGCATCTCGATCGCTTTGCGACGCTGTACATAGACGGACTGTCCGTCTGCGGACCATCCGGCCAGTCGGAAGGTGCCGGTGTCGAGGTCGGCGGGCACCGTTGTGGACTCGCCTGTCGCGGTCTTCACGACAGTCAGGGCGTACCCGTCATTGCCGGCGATCGCGACTCTGCGGCCGTCCGGTGCGACCGAGATCTTGGGCGCGGTGCAGCCGCTGCAGGCGATCGGGACGTCGGCGCGTGCACCCGTGCCCACGCGGGTCAGCTGGTTGATGTCCCACAGCACGAGCGCGTTGCCCGTGATGGAGACCAGATGGGCGTTGTCGCCGAGGAATCGCAGTCCGTCCGACGGCACGGCGCCGCCGCCACTCAACGCGACCTGGGCAGCGGAAGGCACCGTGTCGGATGCCGGGCCGGTCTGGGAGACGTAGATCGTTCCGGCGTCTGCGGAAGCCGTCCGGGTGCCGTCCGCGCTGACCGCGAGCGCCTGCTCCTCGCTGCCGTGGGACAGCGCTTCCAGGTCGGGGCGATCCTGATCGCTGACCTGACCTGTGGACCAGACCGGTAGGTCACCGCCACTGTTGGTAAACGTGAACCAGTCGCCGCCGACGGACAAGGTTGGCTCGAACCCGTGGACGCCCATGAGTGAGTCGGCCGAGTGTACGGTGCTGGTCAGCGTCGGCACGGTCATCCGGTCCCAGCGGCCGTCCTCCGACAACGCCACGAGCTCGGCGTCGCTGCGAAACTCGATGCGGGCCGGAGCGAACTCGAGGTCACGCCTTGTCTTGCGCCCGTTTCGGGTGTCCAACACCGTGATCTGCGTAGCGTGGCCGTCTTTACTAGCAGCCCGGGGACTCCCGGCCAGCATCACGAAGCGGCCCGAGGGTGAAAGTGCGACGGCACCGTTGGTCTCGGTCGAAATCCCCAGCGGTCGAGTTCCGTCGGCAGCGGTCCAGCGCACCACCGATGACCGGCCATCGGCAACGATTGTGCTGCCGTCGGCGCTGGCAGCGACGCCGAATACCGGGCCGCCGAGCTCGGCCACCGTGGTCGGTGGGCCACCGGCAACCGACCAGCGCAGCACCCGGCCGGTGCTGGTGCCGGCAACCACGACCTGGCCGTCGCTCGAGCCGGCCAGGGTGAGCACCGGCGACCCGGCCGGGAGGTAGCGCACCAGCGCCGGGCTCGCCGTAACCGCCCCGAACAGGGCGGCTCGGGTCTGCTGGTCGTCGTGCATCCGATGGGCTTCGACGGCAAACAGCTGGGCGAGGTCCATCCGGCTGGACTCGAGACCGACCGCGGTCGCGGCGAGCTGACGGGCCGTGGCGATACGCGACTGAGTGATCGCTTCGTTGCGCTGTCGGACTGCGAACACCGTCGCGACCGAAACGGCCAGGAGTAGGACGCTCAGCGCGGCGATCGTGGCGCGGACGATCCGGCGAGTCCGGCGCTGCTGCACCACGTGCTCCCCGACCATCGCGTCCTTGTCCATGCCCCGGATCGGGGCGGCGAACGCGGACACCAGGTCACCGAGTCGAGGGCGGGTCTCCGGGGTGGGACCGCTTCGAGGCAACGCACGGAGGTCGACCCAAAGCGGTTCATGGCTGAACGCGCCACTCAGGTTGCGCGGCAATGCGTTGGTCTTTGGCCAGTCGAAGTCCCGGCCGCCCCAGACGATTGATCCGCTGACCAGCGCTACCAGCATCTTTTCCGGCTTACGGTTGGCCTTCCACCAATCAATCTCCCGAGCGACCCACCGCGAGCCGGCCGACTGGGGTGACGCCATGAGGATGAACCACTCGGAGGCGGCCAGGGCACGCTCGATGCTCGGCCACAGCTCGGGAGTAGCCGCCAGGCTGGTGGTGTCGCGGAAGACCCGAAGAGCCCGCGGCCGATACCACGGCCGCGCGAAGCGTTGCAGCTCCGATTGAAGCGCCTCGGCCATCAACCGGTCCTGCGCGTGGCTATAGGAGATGAATGCGTCGAAATGCTGGGGGTTCGCGCGCATCGTCCGCAACCACCTTCGTTGCCCTCTGCTCTCCGTCATCATGTCCTGACGGACAGCATGCTCCAATCCCCCCTGCGGGTGTTTGGTCATCGTTCGCGCAACAGCCGAGATGGAAACGATCGCGAACGCCGAGTCCGCAGACGTACGCCCTCCTTCATCACGAAGGATGGCTTTTCCATCAGGTCCGCAGGCTCAACCGCCACGCAAACTCGGGCTCTGGCTGGCCCGACACGCCGCGGTGCTGCGGACGAGCAGCGGCAATATCTACTCAGCAATTAAGCACACGGCTGAGATCGTCAGTGACGAGTTCGGCCTTCAGCGTCTTTGCGCCCGGTATGTAGGTCATTCCCAGGCCGATGGGCTGTACAGCTTCGCCTTGTACGCGGGTCTGCGCCGCGTATGACGGCGACCGCTGCGAGTTGGCGAGTGTCGATGTAGTTCCGGGGCGAGGGGCGGGTCTTCGACAGACCCGGCTTGGTAACGCTGAGGTATCGTGCGGCCAGAGACCTGCGCGGCGATGCGGCTGGCGGGGCGAGAAGTGGCCCGTCTCGGGCGGGAGGCTCGTCGTCTTGCCTGGCAGGCCGCCGGCGAAGCGACCTGAGTTCCTGGGCGAAGACGGAGGCACGATGTCGGACGGTTTCCGGGTCGATCTTCCTGCGTTGGAGAAGGCCTCCGCGGGGATCAACATGACGCTCGAAGATCTCTCTCGCGCCAAGATCGACACGCTCCAGGGAGAGTCTTCCGCATACGGACATGACGGTCTCGCCTCCGCCGTCCGGGACTTTTGTGACCGCTGGGAGATTGGCGTCGAGCATCTCGCCACCGACGGCCAGGAGGTCGCCGAGCGGCTTTCGCAGAGCGTCCAGGACTATCGGAGAGCCGATACGGGCGCGGCCGATCGGCTCAACGGCATCCTGCAGCGCACCACGGGTCTCGATCCGGCCGCGCACTAATGGCCGAGCTAGGACAAACCGATGATCCCAGGCAACTCGTGCCCGGCGACGCGGGCGCTCTCCTTGGCATCGCGGCGTCGCTGCGCTCGCGCGGCGACGAACTGACGCTGGCAGGCAAGGGCCTGCAGCGCATCGACACGAGCGACGGCTGGAGCGGCGCGGCTGCGGACGCGTTCCGGCAGAAGTTCCAGGGGCAGCCGGGCAAGTGGATGGAGGCGGGCGACTGCTTCCACAGCGCGGCGTCGGCAATTGATACGTACGCCAAGACCGTGACCTGGGCTCAGTCGCAGGCATACGAGGCGATCCAGCAGTGGAGCGCCGGTCAGGCCACGACCAACGAAGCGCAGACCCGATATCAGCAATACCGGGCATCGGGCGGCACTGATCCGTTCCAGGATCCCGGTGAGGCCAGCCGCACGTCGGCTCAGCAGATGCTGAACCAGGCCCGTCAGCGACTCGAGGCAGACGGCGACTCCGCGGCGGCGACGGTGGGGCACGCCCTGGACAAAGCACCTCAGAAGCCCGGCTTCTGGAGCAAGGCGGGTGACTTTTTCTCCGATGTCGGCGCGGGCCTCGAGAACGCCGGCGCACATGCCGTCAACGGCGTGGCGTCTTTCGGTAACGCGGTGGCGCACCACCCTGGCGATGTCGCGCTGGCAGCGGCCGGCGCCGGGTTGATGTTGGTCAGCGGCACAGCGGATGCTGGCGGCGCGGTGCTCGATGCGACCGGTGTGGGCGCCATCGCCGGCGTGCCGATCAACGTGGTGTCGACGGCTGGGGTCGTGGCCGGCGGCGGCATGCTGGCCGCCGGCGTCGGCGACCTCATGATGAACGCGCAGGGTGACGATCATGTCTCTCCGGCCCGCACCGACCACACGGGCTCCGGTGGCACGAACTTCCGTGACGTTCACGGCGGCGACCGCACCGCCATGCGAGGCGTGGACGTCGACCACGTCTGGGACAACGGCGAGATGTATATCCAGGACGACGGCCAGATCGTCAAGATCCTGGACAACGGCAATGGCACGTACGATGTCGTCGTGCGCGACATGGGCAACCCGACAGGGAAGCCGACCACGGTGATCAAGGACGCCACCGACAAGTACGTGCGGAACAAGATCGATAGTGAGAAGTGGGGCTGAGTGTGGAGAGCGCCGACTGGACCGGACCGGTCAGTGAACGCCTGCGCTGCTGCATCTGCGGCGACGCGACGGACGGCGCCGAGGACTACGTCGTGCTTCAGGTGACCGCTGCGCCGAGCAGTGCAGTGCAGTACCTCGGCGCACATGCCGCCCACCTCAACAACGTCCTGGCACCAAGCTTCAGTGTCGAGGTCCACCTGATGTGAAGCGGCCCGAACTTGTCCGGCGTAGCGGGTGGCCAGGGCGTCGGTGTACCAGCCGGTCCATGTTTGGTGCTGGGCTTCGAGGTCGTGGACGCGTGCAGCGGCGACTCGTCGTCGGGTCCGGGAAGGTGGACGAACTTGTCGCCGCTGCGCCGGTACCGGCCCTTGCCAGTAGCCGACGCGGTGACGTACTCGTCAGTCGCCTTCCCGTCCGGGCCGACGAACCGGGTCAGGAAAAGCAGGTCGACCTCGCCGGGCTCGAGGAGCGGATCGTCGGCGTTGAGCTCCGTGGCGCTGCCCGTCTGCCGGACCTTGACGGTGGGTCCCGGCGAAGCACCGTGCAGCAGCTCGTCACGGTCATCGTGGTCGAGGTGAAAGCCAGATCACTGACCTGCTCGACGGTCTCCGCACCGGTCGCCTCCGCGACCACCACGAGGTCGCTGGACCTGCGCAGGTCGCTCAGCTGGGAGAAGCTCTGGACGGCCTTCGCCTGCCCGACGGAGACCGGGGCGAGTGCCGCGTCCGTGTGCCCCGACGAGGCGCACCCCGCTAATCCCCGGCGCCGAGGAGGCGTGCCGCCACTTCCTAGGGCTACGGGCATGACATTCAACTCCCCGCTGAGCCGTGCCGACCGCACCGCCGGATCCGTCAGTCCGACTATTGATTCGCCACCTCGAGCTCTTGATGGTGACGGGCTCGGCGCCCGCGCCTGAGAAGTGGCGCTCGGTCGCGGCGGGGGAGATGTTCAGGGTGCCGGGGTTGGTGCCTTCTGCTTGCGCCGCCTGGCGCGTACGACCCGAACCGGGGTGGAAGAATGCAGGTAGAGGCTGCGGCGTCGCTCGCTGTGGGCCAAGTGCACCTGGACGACGTCGCGTACGGACGCGTCAACGCTGGCGACTCGGTAGCGTTCCGCGCCGGAGATGATCAGATCGCCGGGGCGCACATGCGAAGGCGACTGCACGATGCTCTCGCGGCCTACGACGGCGCCGGTGCTGACCCGGGGAAGGGTGGCGACCCACGTCGCAAAGGTGTCTGCGCTTGCCGGACGACCGGTTCGGATGCCCCGCATGGCCGGCCCCCACGGTGTGTCGACGCTGCCCCTTCTCTGGATTCGGTATCGGCGGGCGCCAGCCCCAGTTGAGCCAAATGACTAGCTCGGCTTGGCGACCCAACTCGGCGCAGAGAAACGTTGACAGGAGGCGGCAACCGTGCCACACCTCCGTCGCCGAACTCCCGGCCGCCGGGTCGAGACCGCCCGGGGGCCGCGCGACGGGCACGTGATCACGGATAGCCTGCGAGCGTGGCTGATCACCGGATGCTCGCCGTCGCCCACCGAGCCGGCAACACCGTGGCTGGCCTGCGGGCCGCGTTCAAGTCCGGGGCAGACCTCGTCGAGGCGGACGTGCACCTTTACCGTGACGCCCTCGAGATGCGGCACAGCCGCGCGCTCGGGCGCCACCTGTATTGGGACAGATCAAGCGGCATCACCCGGCGGCGCAACGTCATTGTGCCGGAGCTCGACGAGATCCTCACAGTCGCGGCCGGAGACCCGCGGCTTTTGCTCGACCTCAAAGGTCGGTCCCGTACGGTCGCGGTTCGCGTCGCTGAGACACTGCGGACCCGGTGTCCCGGCGTACCGGTTGCGGTGTGCACGAAAGAGTGGGCGATGCTCGAGGCCTTCCCACCGGAGATGAACGTGCGGCGAATCATGTCCGTCGCCAGCTCAATCCAACTCGCCCGGCTGCGCGTCCGGCTCCGCCGCGAACGGGTGGGCGGCGTCTCGATCCGGCTGCGGCTGCTGACTGCCCCTGTGGTGGCCGAGCTCCGTCAAGCCACCGACCTGGTCTTGGCCTGGCCCGTCGAGTCCGAGGCCGAACTTGCGCACGCCGCACGGCTCGGCGTGACGGGAGTGATCAGTAAGAACATGATGATGGTGAGCCGGTTGGCGCAGCATCGCGGTACCACTGCGGAACCACCCATGCCGTGAGGGTGCAGGCGGTTAGGCGATCCCAGCATTCGCGGCGATTCGCCAGGTCGTCGCAGCCAGCAGGTTTGCCGCCGTGCCCCCGCCGCCGTGAAGTCGTATTCGGGTCGCTTCAAGGCAGGCCAAGTGCCGAGCCGGGCCGATGCCGGCCGGCATCGGATCTCCGGATCTCGGGGAGCTCGGATGCCCGTCACCCCTGCACGCCACGCCCGCGCTGAGGCCGGATCCGCTGCGCCAGAGGCGCCGGCCTGCGCCGGTTACCGTCCCGCGAGTTCGCCATAACCAGGCCTGGTGCGTCGCCGCCACGATCGCCGCTGACCTCATCGCCTGGCTGCAAATCCACGCCCTCGACGGTGCTCTTGGCCATGCAGGTAGGCGGACCGCCCTTGCCTGGCTCCGGGTGGGCCGCTTGACTGGGTCAGGCGATCACAGATATCCCATGACATCAGGACTCAAGATTCCAAACTGTGAGTGGCGGATGTCTCTTTCGGGTTCCAGATACGAACCCTGGGATCACGTTTCAATCGACTTATCTGGTGCGCCGCCCTCGCCTCGGCCTCCTCGGTAAATAGCGCCCAAGTTGGCGTAACCATGTATATGTAGTCGGCGGGCCCGGGTGTTGTGTTCGGGAAGCGAGAATCGTCGGCATCAACGTATTTCGCCGAGAAGGCCGCGACTATTTCGGGAAGCTCGGTCGGCCTGCCAACGGGCTTAGCCGTACCCCGGACAAGAACGGGATTCTCGCCATCTTCAAGATTGATAGCTATTCGCGGGTCGCGCCACAAGTCCAGAGCAGCCCCCGTCGCTCCATCAACGTAAAAGTATAGTGCACCGTTCAGAACGACGCCCCATCTCGGGAATGTCCGCGGCGCGCCCCTCCGGTCAAGGACGGCAAGCCAGTAGATTCGTGCACCGTCGAGCCGTGCCGCCACGGCAGCCCAATCGATTGGCATCCATCAACTCCTGCATTGCACTTTGCCCAAGGCTTACACCCAAGGGGAACATAGCGGCCAGGTCACAAGGTACGTCGGTTGTTGCCGGGCAAACCCGCCACCACCGCTGACGCCACCAGCTACACCCACGGACCCAACGGCGACCGGCTCATTCGCCGCGACCCCACCGGCGCCATCCTCTACCTGCCCGGCGGCCTGGAGATCCGCAAGCCCGAGACCGGCAACGCGGTAGGCATCCGCTACTACAGCCACGGCGGCTCCACCAACGCGGTCCGTACCCCGACGGCCCTTACGTGGCTGGTCAACGACCACCAAGGAACCGCCACCGCCACAGCCACCGTCTCCAGCGACGCGAGCCTGAAAGCGACCAGGCGACGCACGTTGCCGTTCGGCGAGGACCGCGGCACCAAGCCCACCAGCTGGGCCGGCGACAAAGGCTTCGACAGAGGCGCCTGCGACAACACCGGCCTGACCCACCTCGGCGCCCGCGAATACGATCCATCTTTGGGCCGGTTCATCTCCGTCGACCCGATCATGGATTTGACCGACCCGCAGCAGTGGAATCCGTACTCCTACGCGGACAACACGCCGATCAGCTTCACCGACCCGTCTGGCCTCACCCTCGGTTCGGCCGCATGTGCGGAAGGCGGCGGCGTCGCCTGTGCGGGCAACGAAAGCAGTGGCAGCGGAACCAACTCCGGCGGTATGGGGCAACAACGGCAAGGGCAACGGCAGTGGCAACAGCGGCGGGAACAACGGCGCCCGCTCACCCAGCGGGAACGTCGTCTCTTTAGGTCGGTCTCACCGCTGGCGGCTACTGGGAGCGGACGCCGTCCGGTGGGATCCATGTCATCTACCGCGTGGCTGGCGCGCCGGTGTCATCGCTATCCCGCCTCATGTGATGCGCGCCTGGGTGTCGGCGTTCGTGAGGGCCACTGTCCTACCTGCAACAGCCGACGTCCACCGGCATACTGTGA
The DNA here is from genome assembly GCF_040689425.1 of Actinoplanes sp. NPDC051475. NCBI lineage: Bacteria > Bacillati > Actinomycetota > Actinomycetes > Micromonosporales > Micromonosporaceae > Actinoplanes > Actinoplanes sp. NPDC051475. Next base: position 29,406 of record NZ_JBFAZZ010000029.1, on the reverse strand, counting down.
CTTGATGCCGAAAACCCGCCAACCTTCTCTAGGGCTCCCAGCCGCGGGACATTCCCACTGGTGCTGGCCGGCTGGAGCACGGCTACCACATTGAACCCCACATCCACGCCGCCGGCCGCCAGGGCGACGAGGAACGCGGCTCCTGAAGTTTGGTTGCTCTATGGGATTTGTCGCATCTGGTACCGAACCGCGCCCCGGCCCATCGGGCCCACCGCTCAAGCGGCCGCTTCTCTGTCACGCCGAAGCTTTTCCCGGCCGAGGTCGAGCACCGGTGCTGCGTAACCCCGCGGCTCCTTTCTGTGCGGCTTGTCGAGCGACGCGACCGCGGACACGATGCGGCCGGCCTCCGGGGGAGTGGCCCAGCTGGCGCGGACGTCGACGAAGCGCACCGTGCCGGCCCGATCCGCGACGACCACTGACGCGAGGGGCAGTACCGAGCGGTTCGTTCCGAGGATCGCGTCCGCGCCGGGACTGGCGAACCCGATGTTGAGGGCATCGATCAGCGCGCACCGCGGATCGGCGGCGACGAAGAACTGCAGGTCGTGTCGCCGCTTGAGAGCGGCCAGCCGCTGGGGTGCCTGCGGGCTGACCGCGACGAGGTGTGCGTCGAGGTCGCTCAGCGCGGGCGCCAGGTTGGTCCGGAAGTCGACCATCGCCGCATTGCAGGCCGCCGACCCGGCGTGCCGCACGAAGACGAGCACCACCGGGCCGGTTCCCATCATCCGATCAAGGTGGATCGGGCCCAGGTCGACCTCGATGAGCGGTCGGATCGGCAGCCGGGCGCCGGCGCCGATCATCCGCTCCCAGAAGTCGTGACGATTCATCAGCCGGCGGAACGCCACGTCATCGACGCGTTTCGCTTCATGCATCACGGTCATGCCGCTCAGCCTAATACCTACTGTATCTGTAGGAAAACTAGGTTTGCACACTGTGATGAGACAGGTTTCGACCGTTGATGTTCGTCAGGGGTGCAGCCGCTACGTACTGATCCGCGACGGCGGGGAGGTCGCTCAATTCGCATCCGGTCGCGGTGAGGCCGAAGTCGACGACGTCGGCACCGAGGTCGCCGAGCAGACCGGCCAGGCGGATCTCCGCGATGTCGGCCTTCGACTGGACATCCGCGGTCACGACCGGAACCCCCAGGACGCCGGCCAGGGCATTGGGCGGCAGCTGGTCGAGGAGCGCCTTCAGGGCGCCGGCGTAGGTGCCCTTGCACGCTGGGGATGCCACGATCAACGACGTTGCATCCTGTACATCCAGAAGGGCCTCCCCGGTGGCCCTGTCGCCCGGCGTGAGCACGCCGGGGCCGAGCGCGGCGACATCGACGAGAACGACGGCTGTGTGACTCCCGATCGGGGGTTTCCCGAGGTCACGACGACGTCAGGCACGCAGCGTTTCCTTCCTTCACGGACAGGAAAAAAAGCATTGGACCCGGCCTACCGGGCAAAGTCGTCGCAGGCCACGTCGGAGCGCGCCGCGCGGGCGAACTGCCGGTCGGCAGCGCGAACTCGCAGCGGAGCGGTCCCAGCCGAAGACGCTGTGGGACGCCTCCGGCCAGGGATCGGTGTCAGCCGGCCGGAGGCAGGCAACGGGCGCGATGTGCCTGCATCGTCGCTACCTGCTCCGGGTTCATCGCCGCGAAGGCTTCCGAACGACGCCGACCCATCGCGGCCAGCTCTTCCGGCGTCAGTGACGCCGCGTATTCGGCACGTTTGCGTTGCATCTCGGCGAGCTGTTCCGGGGTAAGTGGCTGGTTCATGGTGACCATCTCCTCGATCAACTGAAGAAATTCCGGCGTGGAGAGCTCGGCCATTCGGTCGAGCGCGCCGAGTACTCCGAGCAGGCGGCTGCGCAGGCTGATCCCGCGGCGGATCCGTTCCTCGGTCTCGGCGAGTTGGCGACGCAGCAGCCCGGCTGGGTCACCGACCGCCTCGCCCAGCGTGTCGCGGATCTGCGCCAGGCTCAGCCCGAAGCTGCGTAACGCCAAGATGACGTGCAACCGGCGGACATCGTCTCCGGTGTAGCAGCGGTGGCCGGCGGCAGTGCGGGCCGATGGCACAAGCAGACCAAGCCGGTCGTAGTGGTGCAGCGCGCGGACAGTCACGCCGGTCGCCCTGGCCAGCTCGCCGACACGCCACTCACGTTGGGACTTCTGCACGCAACCTCCAGGTCCGGGGTACGCGTCCGACGCTAGAACCTGACGCAACGTCGGGTGCAAGGCCTGCGATCGCGGCTATCGGTCGACGGTCGAGTTGATCTATTGGCGTCGGGGTGTCGGCTTACCGGTATCGATTGCTTCTTGTAGGCCGGTTGGATACCAGGCGTAGGTCCAGCCGGATCCGGTAGTTCAGTGTCACGCTCGGGGTGCTGAACGGCACTTTCACGGTGCTGGCACCCGAAGCCGAGCGCTGGTCGGACGAGCCGCGGGTGCTGCTGCCGTGCCATTCCACCTTGTGCAGGCCACCCCTGCCCACCGCGGTCGAAGAGTTCGTCCGGCAACGCGCCGAACGCCGGGCCGCCTGAGATCGCTTAATCGCTGGACGGACGGGGGGCGGTGGCGGTAGCGTGCCACCGACCGTGGTCCGGCCTGAGGGGGTGAGCACCGTGAACGTTGTAGCGATGTGGGTGCTCCCCATCCCCGTCACGGTCGGGCGACTGCAGTAGGCGCCGCCGGGAGCGTCCCTTTGGGATCTCTCGAAAGGTGACACCGATGAATACACTCGTCATCACGCGCGTCGCCGAGCGGCATTGGCATGCCCTCGACGACGACCTCGTGGTCGGCCGCGGCGACGCCTCGCCCCGCCCGGACGGCCGCCTCTTCCTCAGCATCGACGCCTGGCACGACGACGTCTTCCTCTACCTCGCCGAGGTCATGCTGGCCGCCCTGCCGCGGCCGCTGTACACCGTCGTGGACGAGGCCGACCTCAACTTGCGAACCCGGTGGGTGCAGGCCGGCCTGACCACCCGCCGCCGCGAATGGGAGTACGTCATGTCGAGCGGCGGCGATGGTGCAGAACCACCGCCGGGCCTGAGACTCTTGCCCATCGGCACCGCCGAGCTGGACCCGCTGCGTCACCTGGACCGCACGATCCGCGCCGAGGTCGAGGCCACGATCGGCTGGGCTCAGATGCCCCCGGCGGTACTGTCCCGACCGCTCGACCCCACCTATTACGCGGTCGCCGCCGAGCTCGACGCCTACGTGGGCCTGGCCCGTCTGGCGCTGCTGCCGAGGCATACGAGGATCGGCCTCATCGCGGTCCGGTCCGACCACCGTCGCCGCGGCATCGCCCGCGCCCTGCTCGCGGAGATCCTGACGGCCACCCACGTCCGCGGCGTCGCGACGGTCTCCGCGGACGTGCACGAGGCCAACACCGCGGCTATCGCCCTCTTTGAGGCCGCCGGCGCGCGTTGCACCGGCAGCAACCTCGAGCTGGTGATCCACTGATGCCCAAGGCAACCGACGGCATCCAGCTCGAGGGCACCGTGCTGGAGTGCCTGCGTGACGCCAAGTTCCGCGTCGAACTTGCCAACGGCCACGTCGTCCTGGCCCACATCAGCGGCAAGATCCGCAAGAACTACATCAAGATTCTGCCGTTTGACCGCGTGCTGGTCGAACTCAGCCAGTACGACCTGACGAGGGGCCGGATCCTCTTCCGGTACCGCAACTAGACGGAGGACGGCGCCGGTCTCCCGGCGCCGGTCTCGTCAGTGCTCCGCGTCTTCGATCGGCGCCGGTGGCGGAGTTGAACGCTGGCAGTCACAAAACGACGCGGTCGGGCCGAGCCGTTTGAGCCATGCCGGGTCGGCTGCCTGACCGCGGCCGGGCCGGCTGGCGCCGTCGCGGCCGGCACCCTCCAGCAGGCCATCGACCTGCGCGGACGTCTGCTGCGCGCCTTCGAGGCCGCTGCCGTCACCAACGACCCGAAGACCCGCCGTCAATAGCTGACCTGCGCCATCATCGGCGGCGGCCCCACCGGCGTCGACGACGTAGCGACGCCCCTACACGGCTCGAGGGACGAGATCAGCGCCACGCAACCAGGTACGCTCGCAGAGCGCGGATCGATTCCGACGGGTTCTGGGGTGCACACCGAGCGCACAGGCCGACGACCAACCTGTCGGGGCGGTGAGCGGGCTGCACGGTTACGCTGGTGCGGGCTACGCGGGCAGCGCCGATGGGGTGAGGATGCCATGAGCGCACAGCCGTCGGCGGATCTCGTGATGCTGCTGGAAGGTGATCCGCACGGATGCGCGCTGGCGACAGCGGTCCGTGCCGAGAATGGCGACATCGTGGATTTCACGCTCGCCTACCTCAACGATGCCGGTAGCCGGTTCCTCGGACGACTTCGGGATGAACTCACCGGCCGTACATATCGGGAACTGTGGCCCGAAACGGTCACCGACGGGACGCTGCCGTTGTACCGGCAGGTCGTGCAGGACCGGGAACCGGCAGTGCGCACCGTCTACTACGACCGCGATACCGTGACCGGTCACTTCGAAATCCGCGTCATACCGTTCGGTGACGGTTTCGTGGCCCGGTTCGTCGATCTCTCCAAGCTCACGATGGGATCCGAGAGCGAGGGCGGCGCCCGGCTCTATGACGCGCTCGATGCGGCCTTCGACGGGTTCGCGCTGCTGCGCGCGGTCCGCGACGATGACGGCGCCATCGTGAACTTCACCCGCGAGTACGTCAACCAGGTCGGCGCGAAACTCGCCGGCCGCAGCGTCGAGGATCTCATCGGTCAGCGGATCGTCGAGCAGCCGTCCGGCGCCGCCGACGTCGACCTGCTGCCACACCTGCGCACAGTCGCCGAGACCGGCGACTCTTGGCATCACCAGATGTCCTCGCCGAACACATCGCAGGTGTGGGAACTCAAGGCCGTCCGTGTCGACACCGGGTTCGTCGCCCTCTCCTACCGCGACGTCACGGAGCAGGCCGATCACCAACGGCAGCTCGAGCACAGTGCCCAGCGGGCCCACGCCGCGGCGCAACGGACCACAGCACTGCAGACCGTCACGGCGGCGCTGGTCGCCGCCAATACCCCTGACGAGGTCTACCTAGCCATGGGCGCCGTGGTACGACCCTCCGCAGGCGGGCACGGACTCGCCGTGCTTCTCACGGAGCAGGGCCGGCTGGCGTTGCGGTACTCCGCCGGCTACGAGGATCACGTCGTCGAGCAGCTGAGGCAGGTGCCGATGTCGCACCCGTACCCGGCAGCCGGCGTCGCCCTCACCGGGCAAGCCCGCTACCTCAGCTCACCGCAGGAGTTTGTGGCCGCCCAACCCGACCCCGGCAGCGCCATCTCCGGTGGCGGGCGGAAGGCGTGGGCCTTCCTACCGCTGACCACGGCCGGACAGGTCATCGGCACCCTCGTGGTCGGCTATCGGCGGCCCCGCCACTTCGACGACGACGAACGCGCCAACCTGACAGCCTTCAGTCGGCTGGCCGCCCAGGCGCTGCAACGGGCCCTGCTCTACCAAGCCCAACGGTCCATCGCCGCGGACCTGCAACGAGCGCTGCTGCCCGCGGCCCTACCCAGCGTTTCCGGCGCCCGGCACGCGGTGCGCTACCTACCGTGGACGCACGGCGCCGACGTCGGTGGCGACTGGTACGACGTCATTCACATCGACGCCGACCGGGCCGCCCTCGTCATCGGCGACGTCGCCGGCCACAGCGCCCAGGCCGCGGCGACCATGGGACAGATACGCAGCGCAGTACGCGCCTACGCCGCCGACGACTGCTCGCCGTCGGAGGTGATGCGCCGAGCGAACGAACACCTCTTGCGTTATGAACCGCAGGCCATGGCCACCTGCTGCTACCTCGAAGTCAATCTCCGCGAGCACACAGCGACGGCCGTACTCGCCGGGCACCCACCACCCATCCTCCGCGCCGACCGCCACGCTGCACCGCTGCACGCGAAACCTGGGCCGCCGCTGGGCACCCGCAAGGCGACCTACCGCGATCAGGTCTTCCCCCTGCCGACTGGATGCAGCCTCGTTCTCTACACGGACGGGCTCATCGAAGACCGCCGCTACACCTTGCACCGCGGGCTGACCGAACTCTGCCGAGCGATCCGGTCCGCACCCACCACCGATCCAGAGCAGCTGGTCGAACACATCCTCACCGCCAACGTCGGCCCGAACCCCCGCAGCGACGACGTCGCCATTCTCGCCCTCACCCTGCACACCATGAATCGCTGACGAGCCGATCGGATCTGTACTTCCAACGACCGGCGACCTATCGGAAAGCCACGCGCCTCGTCGAATAGGTACAGCGATTTGAGGTTGGGCAGATCGCTCAACACCATTGCCGCCGCGGGTCCTCGTCTCATGTCGACGGCGGCTGCCCGTAAGTGCGACAAGTCCCAGCATCCAGGCCCGATGGGCTCGCCTCGCAGCCGGTAACAGTGCCCATCCGGTGGAACGCCTAGGAGTGTCGAGTCCAGCCTTGGGGCTGGGCGGCGCGCGTAGGCTCGCCCACTGACCGATTTGGTGTCCCAGAAATACCGCCGAGCATCACATCGAGCTCGAGGGGTGGTGGCCGTGGATCCTCATGGGGCACACGAACCACAACGCCGTGCCCGGCTTCCCCGGCGTGCATTCAAGGCTTTCGGAACGGCGAGGTGGCTGGCATGTTGCTTGGCGATATTGAGCTACTGAGGTGGATGGCCGACTATTTCACCGGGCCGCGGCGGAACTTGAGCGCCGTTCAGGGACCGGCTGACGGGATTGATGCGGGCTCGTCATGTTGCGAACTGGCAGCCGAGGCTCAGCGCTTGCGGGGGTGCAGCTGACCGCCTCGAGGCCCTCACAGGCGAAACCGTCAGACGAATGACCATGGACGGTCCGAGAGGCGGTGTCCGGTAGAGGCAACGGCCGCCCGATTCCGGCCTGAAGGCGCTCAAGCGGCCTGGTTCGGGCAGGTGGAAGGGTCGTCGTTGTGCTGGTGGTGGCCGTCTCGACGAGGTGTTGCACACCGCACACCTGCCCTTGGGCGAAGCGGGAATCGCCAGGCTGGATACCTCCGCTGAGAATGGCCACCGGGATGTCGCGCAAGGCCGGATCCTGACGGATCGCTTGGCACAGCTGCAGCCCATCGAGGTGCGGCATGTTCAGGTCGGTCAAGTCGACGTCAGGCGGTTGCCGGCGGGTGGCGAACGTCCGGGTGGGCATCGCGACGTCGGCCACGCTGGTGCCAGCAGCGTCGGCAGTGCAGCCTGGGACAGGGTGGCGTGCGGGAGGGTTATCCGAGGGGTGGTTTGTGTGCGACCAGGCACCAGCCGGCGGTGTCCTCACGATCCGGAAGCGGTTGGTCTCCGGGATCCGGTCGCCATTCAGCAGTGGAGACGATCCCAGGCTCGATCAGCTGCAGGCCGCTGGGGAACGAAGCGATCTGCTCGCGGGTGCGGAACGCGAAGTCGACTCGGGTGGCTCGATCAGCCGCGGCGATGCCGTCCACGGCCTCGGGCGGCATGAAGTCGTTGGTGGCGTGCGAGAGCACCAGGTAGCTACCAGGCGGCACGGCGTCGAGCAGGGTGCTGACCGCTTCATTCGCGAGAGTGTCGTCGGTGACGAAGTGCAGCACCGATACCAGCATCAGCGCGACTGGCTGGGTGAGGTTGAGGGTGTCGTGCAGCACCGGATCGGCCAGGATGGCGCCCGCGTCTCTCAGGTCCGCATCAAGGTAGGCGGTTTTTCCTTCGGGGGTGCTGGTCAGCAGCGCGCGGGCGTGCGCGAGCACCAGCGGGTCGTTGTCAACGTAGACGACGCGCGACTCAGGGGCGATGTGCTGTGCGACCTGATGGACGTTCTCGGCGGTGGGCAGGCCCGTACCGATGTCGAGGAACTGTCGTATGCCCTGCTCGGCGAGGTAGGTGACGGCGCGGCGCAGGAACTTGCGGTTCTCCACGACGGCGATGCGGATGGCGGGGAACTGCGCGGCGACCAGATCACCGGACTGTCGGTCGGCGGCGAAGTTGTCCTTGCCGCCGAGCCAGTAGTCATAGCGCCGGGCGGGATGTGCGCGCGTGGTGTCCAACCGCTGATCGGCCACGGCAGCCTCCCCTTCTCGATGGGCGGGTCTGCATCCGCTCCTCAAGCGCGCGTCATCCATTCTTCTTCCCGGCCACTCTACGACCATTGCCTGTCAGGCCCGGGCGACGGACACCCGATCGGGGCCATCAGTCACGGGGTTCGCGACCAGAACCCGAGACTCACGAACAACCACGAGGCGGGCGGCTGGGTCTTCGCGCCCCGCGTCCGGTCGTCCGGGGAAGGTGCCGCCGGTACGGCCGGCTGCCGCCGCGGCGACGGCCATCGGGTACAGAACGCGCATGGTCATGTGCTGCTCCTTTCGGAGGGGATGGATGGGCGGGCGACGGACGGGCCGGCCGCGCTGTGCGAGTCGGCGTCGGTCGGGTAGATGGCGCAGAGGTATTTGTTCCAGAATCGTCCGGCGTAGAAGTCGTGGTCGCGCAGCACTCCCTCGACCTGGAACTGGCGGCCGGCGCCGCTGCGCAGCTGCGGCCAGTTGAAGCCGGGAATCTCCAGGTAGAGCTTGCGCAGTCGGAAGGTGTGGAACAGGTACCGCACGAACAGGGCCGTGATGTCGGCGGCCAGTCCGGTGCCGGCGTGCTCTGGCAGGAAGACGGCGGCGACCGAGGCGTATCCCTGGGCGAGGTCGGCGCTGTAGGCGACGACCAGCCCGACCGGCTCGCCGGTGGCACGGGTGCGGACGACGTACTGGACCAGGACCTGGCCCCAAAGCTCTGCGGCGAACCGGTCGGGCGATGGAGGAACACCCCGGTAGCGCCAGCGGTAGCCGTTTGCCGGATGTACCGCGAGTGCGTACAGGAAGTCCACATCGCCGCTGCTGAGCGGGGTCAGCCGGTACGTTTGGTTGCCCAGCACGGGCGCGAGTGGGAAGTTTCCCGCTTCGGATGTCGGCGGTTGCGCAGAACGGAATTCGTCCGGCCGCCAGGGAGCGCTCGGGTCCGGTGCGGTACCCGCTCCGCGGATGACGATGGAGACCCCGCCGCCGGCGGGCAGGTGTTCGAGCAGGGCGAGGATGTCGCCGATCCGCCGCAGCGCGTCTTGGCCGGCCGCGCGGATTCCTCGGCTGTCCAGCCAGCCCAGCAGGCTCATCATCGCGAGGCTGTCCAGGGCGAGGTCGTCGATGAGGCGGGCATCGTCGCCCAGCGCGGCCACCGGCACGTCGAGCACCTGAGCGATCTCGCGCCGCCACGCGTCGCGCCGGCCGGTGACCGCGCCGTCGGAGTTCGCGGTCGTCCCGGCCGTCATCGCGACGCCTCCGTCCCGGCAGCGGCGAGCCCGCCGGTCACGCCCGCGGCTGCGACGAGTCCTCCGGCCAGGTATTGCAGCCGGGTGTCAGCGCGGCGCAGCTTGCCCGAGGACGTCTTGAGCAGCCGGCCCGGCGCGAGCACCACCACGACCCGGCGCGTGAGCCCGACCTCGTCGGCGACCACCGTGGCCACCGCCTGCCGGATTGCCGTAGCAGCGGCTTCATCCGCCCAGGCCCGCGACTCGACTGCTACCGCGAGCCGGTCACCGCCGTTCCCGGGGATGCCGAACGCCGCCACGTTGCCCGCGTGGACCCCAGGCACGCCGCCGGCGGCGATCTCCACGTCCTGGGGGAACACGTTGCGGCCCGCGGCGAACAGCAGGTCCTTCTCGCGGCCGCACACCACGAGCTCGCCATCCGTGACATACCCCAGATCGCCGGTGCGAAGCCACCGGTCGGGCGCCGCCGGCGGGCCGCCTCCGTGGCTGTCGCACACGCCTGGTCCGCTCACCTCGATGTGTCCGACCAGCCGTTCGCCCAGCTCATGGCCGCCGAGCCGGTCCATGATCCGGATGCGGGTATTGGGCACCGGCCTGCCGAGGCGAGCCAGTGCCCGGCCCGGTCGGCCGCCGGCCACCGCTCGCGCGGTACCGTGCCGCTCCAACGCGTCGGGTTCGACGACGTCGAGGCGCAATCCCCGTCCGGGCGTACTCACGGTGACCGCGAGGGTTGCCTCGGCCAGCCCGTACGCGCAGGTGAAGACGTCCGGATCCAGGCCGTGCCGCGCCGCGGCGGCAAGGAACCGTCGCATCGCCCGGGGATCGACCGGCTCCCCGCCGGTCAGCGCCAGTCGCAGCGAGCCGAGCTCGATCGCCGGTTCCGCGGCGGCACGGTCGCGCAACAGGCGCTCCATGAGGGACCAGGCGAAGTTGGGCGCCACGGTGGCGGTGGCACGGTACCGGGTGATCGCTTCAAGCCAGCTGATCGGGTGGCGTGTGAACGCCGCCGGGGACTGCAGTACCAGTGCGCAACCGCATGACATCGGCAGAGCCATGCAGCCGATGAGCCCCATGTCGTGGTACAGCGGCAGCCAGCTGAACGCGCAGCCGTGCACTCGATCATGCTGCGTCGCCGCCGCGATCGACGCGAGGTTCGCGGCGAGCCGGCCGTGGGTCACCCGCACACCGCGGGGCTCCCGTGTCGATCCACTGGTGTATTGCAGGATGGCGAGGTCCGACGGGTTCGGCGCCACCGGCGTCGCCGGCTCGGTCGTTCGAGCGTTCTCCGTCAGCGAGCTCAGCGCCGCGGTCGGAACCCACGTGGTGAAGAACCGCCGCAGGTGCTGCGCGGGGTGGCCGATCACGACCAGATCCAGCCCGGCGTCGTCGACCATGCCCCGGATGCGGCGCAGGTACCCGTCCCCGGGTCCTGCGGGGCCGGCCGGTGCGGGTTCGTCGCGTCGTGGCAGCGGCAGCATGGTAATCGCGGAGCCGGTGAGCCACGCCGCTTGCAGGGTAGTGACGAGGTCGATGCCGGTGTCCGCGAGCAGACCCACGCGCGACCCCTGTCCCACGCCGTGGCCCCGCAGCCGGGTGGCGACTCTCCGGGCCTGGTCGTGGACGGCCGCCCAGCCCACCGTACGCGCTGAGCCGTCCGCCCCGAGCACCGTGAGCGTGCCCGGACCACCACGGTGCCCAACGATGGCGTCGACGATGGTTCGCATGTGTGACTCCCTTTCGGCTCGGCAGGCAGATGGCGCACGGGTACTGACGACCTCGCGGGCCGTGGGTCTACGGTGGTTCGGTCCTCAGTGGGCAGTGGGGCGCTCACCGACAGGGTCATTCCTTTAAGGGCGCCGCCGGCCCGTCGGCCTCGGGTCCCGGAGATGGGCCAGCACAGATCGGATCAGCTCATGATCAGTTCCGTTCTCTTCTCCGCTCCGGCCGGATGGGACCGCGTCCGGCGTCGGTGGCACGGCGGTGCCGGAACGGCGTTCTGCGGTGAGCAGACCAGCAGCGGGAGTTGTCTGGTAGGGGGCTTTCCTGCCGGACAACTGCCACCAGGCGCGCCGACGGAGCGGGAGGTGCGACTTCTCGGCAGCGCGGACGCCGGGAGGTCGCATGCCACGCCCTGAGCGGGTCCTGGACGCCGGCGACGGTCCGGTCGCGTCGTTCGCCGCGCGGCTGCGGGAATTGCGGCGCCGGGCGGGAACCCCCGGGTACCGGCAGCTGGCTGAGTCGGCCGGCTACTCCGCCGCCACCTTGGCCCATGCGGCGGACGGGCGGCAGTTGCCCAGCCTGGCGGTGACCTTGGCGTTCGTGCGCGCATGCGACAGCGATCCGGTGCAGTGGGAGCGCACGTGGCGGGTGGTCGCGGCGCAGGTCGCCGCGTCGGGCCGGGACGGGTACGGCGATGCCGAAGCGCCATACCTGGGACTAGCCGCCTACCAGGAGCGCGATGCCGGTCTGTTCTTCGGGCGCGGCGGTCTTGTCGCCCAGATCGTCCGGCTGCTGGAACAGCACCGGTTCGTGGCGGTTTTCGGGGTTTCCGGAGCGGGCAAGTCCTCGCTGTTGCGCGCCGGGGTACTGCCCGCGCTGACGGGCGCGGCAGCCTCGGATGGATCTTTCGATCACTGTGGTGCCGTGCCGGTCGTGCTGACCCCTGGCGCCCGGCCCGTCGTCACCCTGCGCGAACGGCTCGCCGCGGTGCCGGCAGGGATGACTGCGCTGGTCGTGGTGGACCAGTTCGAGGAGGTGTTCACCCTCTGCACCGACCCGGCCGAGCGTACGGAGTTCGTGGACGAGCTGGCGTCGCTGATCGACGGGTCCGGCGGCCGGGCCCGGGTGGTGCTGGGAGTGCGAGCAGATTTCTACGCCAGGTGCGCCGCGTTGCCAGGACTGGCGCCGCTGCTGGCCGGGGCCAACGTGCCGGTCGGGCCGCTCGACGCCGATGAGCTACGGGAGGTCGTCACGGGTCCGGCGCGCCGGACGGGGGTGACCGTGGAGCGGGCGCTGGTCGCCAAGATCCTCGCTGATGCGGCCGGACAGCCGGGTGCCCTGCCGCTGGTGTCCCACGCCATGCTGGAGACCTGGCGGCAACGCCGCGGCAGCGTCCTGACCGCGGCCGGATACGACGCCGCAGGCGGCGTTGCCGGGGCGATCGCGCAGACCGCGGAGAGCGTGTACGCCCGTTTCGACGCCGGGCAGCGGGAGGCTGCCCGGCAGGTGCTGGTACGGCTGGTCGCCCTCGCCGACGGCGTGGACGACGTCCGCCGTCGGGTGAGCCGCGCCGAACTGGACTTTCCGAACGTCGAGGTGGTACTCGACCGGCTCGCCGCGGCCCGGTTGGTCGTGCTGGGCGAGGACACCGTCGAGCTCGCCCACGAGGCACTGATCCGCGCCTGGCCACGGCTGTCCGGCTGGCTGATCGCCGACCGGGAGACGTTGATGCTCCACCGTCAACTCACCGAGGCCGCCCATCTGTGGCGCGATCTGCACCGCGACCCCGGCGCGTTGTACCGGGGTGCCCGGCTGTTCGCCTGGGACGACCGCGACCTCGGACACCTCAGCGGGCTGGAACGGGCGTTCCTGATCGCCGGCCGCGGCCAGCGTGCCCACGAACGAGCCACCCGCCGTCGCCGCGCCCGACTGGCCGTCATCGCCCTGTCCGCCGCTGTGGTGGCGCTGAGCCTGCTTGCCGGCGTGGCGCGCGTCCAAGCGGGCCGTGCCGAGAACGAACGCGATCTCGCGATGTCCCGTCAACTGGTGGCCGAGGCGTCCATCGACGACGATCCGCGTACCGCGCTCACGCTGGCCATCGCCGCCGAGCGCGTGCGCCCCGACCGGGAAACCCGGAGCAGCCTGACCCGCCTGCTGACCGGCACCCACTATGCCGGAACCGTGCCGGGCCATCATCGCGCGGTGCGATCCGTGGCGTTCAGTCCGGACGGCCGGACGTTGGCCGCCGGTGGTGAGGATCGGACGGTGTTGCTGTGGGACGTCACCGACCGTCAACGGCCGGTGCGGGTGGGCGTGCCGTTGACCGGGCACCGGGACAAGGTCAGCGCGGTTTCCTTCAGTCCGGACGGGCGAACGCTGATCACGGGTGGTGAGGATCGGACGGTGTTGCTGTGGGACGTCACCGACCGCCAGCGGCCGGTGCGGTTGGGCGCCCCGCTGACCGGCCACCGGGACAAGGTCAGCACGGTCGCGATCAGTCCGGACGGCCGGACGCTGGCCGCCGGTGGTGAGGATCGGACGGTGTTGCTGTGGGACGTCACCGACCGCCAACGGCCGGTGCGGGTGGGCGTGCCGTTGACCGGGCACCGGGACAAGGTCGGCACGGTCGCGTTCAGCCCGGACGGGCGGACACTCGCCACGGGTGCTCAGGACCGGACTGTGCTGCTCTGGGACGTCACGGACCCCCACCGGCCGATGCGTCTGGGCGCCCCGTTGATCGGCCACGACGGCTTCGTCGTCACCCTGGCGTTCACCGCGGACAGCCGGACGCTGGCCTCCGGTAGCTGGGACCGCACGGTGGTGTTGTGGAACGTGGTGGACCGGGCCCGGCCGGTCCGGATCGGCGCCCCGCTGACCGGGCACAGCTTCCCCGTTGCCTCGGTGGCATTCAGCCCGGACGGCCGGACTCTGGCCACCGGTAGCTGGGACCGCACGGTTGTGCTGTGGGACGTGACGGATCCAGTCCGGCCGGTGCGGCTCGGCACGCCCCTGACCGGTCACCACGACGGGATCGACGCGGTGGCGTTCAGCCCGGACGGCCGGACGCTGGCCTCCGGTAGCTGGGACCACACGGTGATGTTGTGGACCGTAGCGGCCCGGGGCCACCCGGTGCGGCTCGGGGTTCCGCTGACCGGCCATCCGGACCTGCTCACCACGCTGAGGTTCGGCCCGGATTCCCACACGCTGGCCACCGGCAGCGTGGACGGCACAGTGCTGTGGTGGAACACCACCGACCGCAGCCGCCCGGTCCGGCAGGGCATGCTGCCGCCCCGCCGCCAGGGCGCGGTGACCGCCGTGGCCATCGGCCCGGACACCCGTGCGCTGGCCACCGGCGGCAAGGACGGCACGGTGCTGGTGGGGGATGTCACCGAGCCGGGCCGCCCCAGCCGGATCGACACATCCCTGACAGGGCACCACGGTACGGTCGCCTCGGCGGCGTTCAGCCCCGACGGGCGAACCCTCGCCACCGGCGGCGAGGACCGGTCGGTGCAGCTCTGGGACGTCACCGACCGGCGCCGGCCGGTCCGGCTGGGCGTCTCGCCGGCCGGCCACCACAGCAAGGTCACCGCCGCTGAGTTCCGCCCGGACAGCCGGATCCTGGCCACCGGCAGTGAGGACGGCACGGTGCTTCTCTGGGACACCACCGACCGCGGCGGCCCGATCCCCACGGGCACACCGCTGACTGGGCACGACAGTACGGTCAGGTCGGTGGCGTTCAGCCCGGACGGCCGGATTCTGGCCTCCGGTAGCTGGGACCGGACGGTGCAGTTGTGGGACATCTCCGACCCGCGCCGGCCGGTGCGGCTGGGGGCTCCGCTGACCGGCCACCGCGACAAGGTCACCACCGTCGCCATCAGCCCCGACGGCCGGATCCTGGCCTCCGGCGGCTGGGACCGGACGGTGCAGTTGTGGGACATCTCCGACCCGCGCCGGCCGGTGCGGCTGGGGGCTCCGCTGACCGGCCACGACAGCTTCATCAGCGCGATGGCCTTCAGCCGCGACGGCCGGACGCTGGCCACCGGCAGCTGGGACCGGACGGTCATGTTGTGGGACCTGGCGGACCTCGACGATCTCCTCGATGATCCGGCCGGATACGCCTGCGCCGTCGCCGGCCGCGGCCTGGATCGCGACGAATGGGCGCACCACCTTCCCGGGCTGCCCTATCGAAGCACCTGCTCCGGCCACGAGGCCGGCCACCCGTTGTAATCCGCAGTTCCGCACTGGAGGGTCCGCATGCGCAAGATCAGGAGAGAGACACACCGGGCCACCTCTGGGGCTGGGCGCCCCCGATGGCGCACGTTGCTCGCCATCGGCGCGGTTGTCGTCGCCGGCCTGCTGCCCGCCGGATGCTCCCCGGTGTACGCGGTGGACGTGCAAGGCGTGGAAACCCGCGACCTGGACAGTCCCGGCACCGTCTACTACAGCAACCGAGACTGCGGCTTCAGCGCTCGCATCACCGGAGTGGACAGTCGTACGGCCGGTTCCGTGACCCGCGACCTCTGGGTCTTCTGCGACAGTGGCGGCTTCGACTCAGCCGGAACGCCTTTCGGGGGGCCCGGGTTCCCCACCAACACCGCTTCGCTCGTCGCACCGGTACCGGGCACGCTGCCACCGTTGCCGAGCAAGGTGGTCAAGGACTCCACGGGACGGCCGCTCGCGTTCGCCCGTTTCATCATCGGCGGAAACGCCTACCCCACCTGTGGCCAGGGCGAGTACGCGGCAGAGTGGGTCAAGGGCGTCATCCGGCTGCCGGACGGCGACCCGCGCCGCGAGACCGTGCTCGTTTTTTACCAGAACATGTGTGTGAGCCTCAGCCCGCAGTCGTACCGCTTCTTCGACGGCGGCGTTGCGCGCATGAACTGGGACGCCGAGACGCCGGACATCGCCCCGACAGCGACCGTGCTCAACGATCGGCTGTTCGTGCCGGGAAGGTTCGTCAACCAATGGTGGCCGGCCGGCCTGACGCGGAGCGGCGTCTATGGCAGCGCGCCGTACTTCGTCCCGGGCACCGGCGAGCTGAGGGTCGCACAGTGCGGGTCAGCCTCGGACTGCACGTCGGCGCGTTGGTTCTACGACGCACGGCAACCGGTGCAAGCGAACCTGACCAGCGTCGCGCTGCGGGCGAACTGGAGCTACCGAGCCGACGGCCCATCCGGGTCTCATGCCGACGATGTATGGACGGCATTGCCACCGGCCGACGCCAAGCCCGATGACGACTGCACCCCGACCTCCTTCGAGGGGTGCGGCACGGCATACCCGCCCGCCACTGCGGTCCTCAAGGCAGATACTGATCCGCTGTCGCAGGTCTGGGCGGTCCCCTCGGCGGTGAACGTCGGCTCGCACGTGATCATCGCCTATCGACCCGGTCCCGAGCCCGGGACCGGCACGGTGAATGTCGACCACGCAGCCGTACGCACGGACGACGGCAATGGAATCTTCGGTGTTCCGAATCGTGCAGTCCTGCCGGCGGAACACTGTGCGCCCGTCGAGCGGAAAGGCTGCTATGCGGTCGTGCTGCATCCCGAACTCGACCACGACCAGTGGATGTACTTCAGCTATCGCCCGCAGAACGACCTGACCCTGCCGAACGGGACGGTCATCGGATCCATCCGGATCGGCCGGGCCTGCGCGGCCGACTTCACCGGCGGTACGTGTTCGTGACGTCCTGACCACTCTGGCAGACGCGACCGAGTCACGCGCACAAACGACAGCCGGGCCGCTCCTGCGGGCCCGGCTGCACGTCACGATGCAGAACCTTCGATCAATCAGTGCGCACCCCTCATCGTGTCACGATGGCAGATGCGACACGACCGGATGTCAGGGGCCGACGTCGACCGCCCGGTTGTCCCAGTCGCCCAACTCACTTGCCCGTGCGCCACAACCTGAGATGTAGATGGCGCCGCCGACGCCGTCACCGAGGCCACCGAGGTCGTCGCAGGCCTGGTTGTTGATCCATGAGGAGGTCTTGTACTGGAAGCCGTAACCGGCCAGAGATTGCCAGCCCTCGTCCTGGAAGATCAGCCGACGCCCACCGAAGTTCGGCAGGTCGAACAGGCACAGCCAGCCATTGGCGCACTGGTCGTCGAACGTCTCGCCCGTGACGTTGCTGGTGAGCCCCGCCGCGGCCAGGGCGGCGTCGGCCTGCTCATTCGACACGTAGCAGCGCACGTCCTCGGGTGACACGACGGCGCACGATCGTGCGCCATCCCAGTCCCGGCTCAGATCGATCCGGCGACCCTCGAAGGACGCCAGGACACCCGCCGACGCCCCCGGCGACCGGTCGGCCAAGGTGGGGGTCGCCGCCTCGGTGGTGGAGCCGGACGCGGCTGCAGCGGGGGCGAGGGCCGCCGCGACACTGCCGACGGCGAGCGTCACCCCCAGAACGTTGGTACGGAGCCGTGCATTACTCGTCATGGGACTTCCCTTCGAGCGCATCGTTCCCGGCTGATCTATGGACTGCCCAGCGCGGGCTATGCCGTCAGCAGACCAGGGGCAGAAGTTGTCTGGAAGCGGGTACTTCTTCCAGACAACACTCGCTGCAACGCCGTGCGTCGCTCTCGGGCGGGCCGCCGGAGTTCGAGACCGGGCGGTCGACGCCGGGTTCCCAGCAGGTCCTCCGCATGGGCGCCGACGCCGGGCCGGTCAGCCGTAGGCCGGGCGTGGCGGTCGCGAGACGGTGGTCTCGCTCTGCGGCCGGTCGGGCGGGGGTTGCGTCACCGACGCCGCCGTGATCTGCCCGTCACCCATGTGCAGGGTAACGGTGCCGCAGGACGACGAGAGGGTGGTCGTCACCACCGTGTCCGACGAGGTTCCGGGGGAGCGGACCACCGCCGTCGCGGTGACCTCGACCGTGACGGTCCCGTCGCGGCCGCCCGGTACCCGCAGAGCGACGACCGGCTCGACCCGGCCGCCGGCGTCGGGCACCGCGGTCGTGTTCGACCGGTTGACGGGGGCCCGACCGAGCGGGTACGCCGAGTTGGCGGCGACGATGTGCCGCGTCGCGTCGATGCCGGTGACGGGTGCAGGGGCGGCGGCGAGGTCGACGGCCACGGCGACGGCGATGAGGTCGGAGTTGGGCCCGGCGGTTGTAGCGGTGGACGGGCGGATCGATGGCATGGTCGTCTCGGTAGACGGGATGGCCGGCACTTGCCGAGCACCGCCTACTGTGCATCCGCGGATCAGGGCTGAGGCCGCCCGTTCGCGGGCGTCGCGGTGCCGGTCCGGCCAGTCCCTGTCGTCGCAGGACTTCATGCCGAACCCGGCGCAAAGCGCGAGAATCAGCAGCATGCCGATCAGGGACCAGCCGAGCACCGGCACGGGGGCGGGTGTGCCTGGCTCGGTGCGGCGGTGCGTCGCGGTCATCCGCCTACCGCTGCGGTGGCCGTGACGCCGGCGCAGCCTCGTGCGAGGGCTACGCCGACACGCGGCGTGCCCGCCAGACCAGAGCCGTTCGCAGAAGCACCGCCGAGGGTTGCTTTGTCGGTCATGGCTCCAGCGAAGACGATGCCGGTCGGCGGTGTCCAAGACCGATTGCCTACTGGACCATAAGCGCCGCTTATGGCGATGGCCTGGCCGGGTTTGCGCTTGATCTCGCAGCTGATGGTCGAGAGGCGGCGGCCCTGCTCACCCGCGATACCGCTCCAGAACGCCGCTCAAATAAATAATTGATAATAATGAATGTAAGCTTTACATAGAGTCGAGTCGATGCCTACGGTGACAACGCTGTCAGCACCCCGCATCCTCCTCGTCCCCACGGCGGTGACCATGGCACGACGTCCCCTCCTCCTGTCCTGCGCGCTGGCCGTCGCGGTCGTCGGCTCGGCGGTGCCCACTGCTGCGGCCTCGGCCGCCGTGGCCCCGCGTGCGGTCGCCGACCCGGCCGCCGCCGTCAACACCCTCATCGGCACGAACAACAACGGCGAGACGTGGCCCGGCGCCGACACGCCGTTCGGCATGGTCCAATGGAGCCCCGAGAACACGGCGGGCAACCAGACGCGGACCGTCGAGCCCGGCGGTTACGGCTACAACAACACGAAGATCCGCGGCTTCGCGCTCACCCACCTCTCCGGCACCGGCTGCGCCGGCGCCTCCGGCGACATCCCGTTCCTGCCGTACCCCGGCTCGGTCTCCGGCTCGCCCAGTGCGGACAGCTCCGACGCCACGTACGCCAGCACGTTCTCGCACAGCAACGAGACGGGCACCGCAGGCTATTACCGGGTGGGCCTGGACTCCGGCGTCAACGTGGAGCTCAGCGCCACCACCCGCACTGGTGCCGGCCGGTTCACGTACCCATCCGGCAAGCCGGCGACCCTGCTCGTGCGCACGTCCAACTCGGAGGTGGGCAGCACTGCGGCGAGCACCATGATCAACACCTCCGCCCGTACGATCAGCGGCTCGGTGACCAGCGGTAACTTCTGCGGCTACATCAACCAGATCGGCCGGCGCAGCTACTACACGCTGTACTTCGTCGCCGCGTTCGACCACGCCTTCACCAGCACTGGCACCTGGACGAACAGCACGGTCAACGCCGGCAGCACCAGCGCCGGCGGCGGTACCGGCTTGGACTCCGGCGGCTGGCCGGTCGCCAAGCAGGGCTCCGGCGGCTACGTCACGTTCGACACCAGCGGCGGCAGCGCCGTCGGCGTGCGCGTCGGCATCTCGTACGTCAGCCTGGCCAACGCCCAGGCGAACCTCGACGTCGAGAACCCGGCCGGCACCAGCTTCGACACGGTGAAGCAGAAGGCTCACGACGCCTGGAACACCGCGCTGAACCGGATCAGCACCAGCGGCGGCACGAGCGCCCAGCAGGGCACCTTCTACACCGCGCTCTACCACTCGCTGCTGCACCCCAACGTGTTCAGTGACAGCAACGGCCAGTACAAGGGAATGGACCAGAACACCTACACCGTCAGTGGCAGCCAGAAGGCGCAGTACGCCAACTTCTCCGGCTGGGACGTGTACCGCGACCAGGTCCAGCTCATCACGCTGCTGCAACCCGACGTCGGCGCCGACATCTCCCAGTCGCTGTACAACCAGGCGAAGCAGAACAACGGCGTCTGGGACCGCTGGACGCACAACCAGGGCGGCACTCACGTGATGGCCGGCGACCCCGGGCACGCGGCGGTGTCCAGCATCTACGCGTTCGGCGGCACCGGGTTCGACGCCCAGGGCGCGCTGGCCTCCATGGTGCACGCCGCCACCACGGTCACCGCGGACGACCTCAGCCGCGACGGCTGGAACGTCATGGTGGTCGGCGAACGGCCCTCGCTGGACCAGTACCTGCGACTGGGCTACGTCCCCGCCGAAGGCAACGCGTGGGGCGGCGCGGGGGAGACGCTGGAGGACGGCGCGGCCGACTTCGGCATCTCCACGCTGGCCGGTCGGCTGGGCGACAGCTCTAACCAGGCCACGTTCCTGGGCCGGGCGCAGGGCTGGAAGAAGGTCTTCAACCCCGGCAACGGCGGCTACATCCAGGAACGCAACACCAACGGCAGCTGGCCGTCCTTCGACCCGCGGAGCGACGACGGCTTCGCCGAGGGCAGCGCCGCCCAGTACACGTGGATGGTCCCGTACAACGCCAAAGGGCTGTTCACCGCGATGGGTGGCAACGCCACCGCGGCGTCGCGGCTGGACCGGTTCTTCCACGACGCGAACGGCAACTGGGCGCTGTCCGGCGGCGACGGCAGCACCGCCGACGTCAGCAACGAGCCGTCCATCGGTTCGCCGTGGCTGTACAACTTCGCGGGACAGCCGTACAAGACGCAGGCGACCGTGCGGCAGACCGTGAACACGCTGTGGTCGAACACCCCCGGCGGCATCCCGGGCCAGGACGACCTCGGCGCCATGTCCGCCTGGTACGTCTGGGCCGCCGTGGGCCTGTACCCGCTGGCCCCGGGCCGGGCCGAGCTGTTGCTTGCGTCCCCGCTCTTCACCCAGGTGGTCATCCACCGCAGTAACGGCGCGATCCTCACGATCAACGCGCCCGCGGCGGCCACCAACACCCCGTACATCCAGAGCCTGAACGTCAACGGGACCGCCTCGACGAAGCCGTGGCTGCCCGAGTCGTTCGTCTCGTCCGGCGGCACGCTGGACGTCGTGCTCGGGACCAGCGCCAACACGTCCTGGGGGTCGGCCGCGGCCGACGCGCCACCGTCGTTCGACACCGGCTCGGCTCCACCGCCGACCGACCTGGCGCTGAACAAGCCCGCCACCGCGGACTCCAGCTGCGCCAGCAGCGAAACACCGGACAAGGTCGTGAACGGCAGCGTCTCCGGCGGCCTCAGCGACAAGTGGTGCTCCGGCGGGGCGACCAAGTGGTGGCAGGTGGACCTCGGGGCGGCCGTACCGATAAAGACCGTCAAGATCTCGCACGCGGGAGCCGGCGGTGAGTCGACGGCGTGGAACACGCGCGACTACGACATCCAGGTCTCCACGAACGGCAGCTCCTGGCAGACGGTGGTGCAGCAGCGCGGCAACACCGCGACCGTGAGCACCCACGCCGTGTCGGCCACCGCGCGGTACGTCCGGCTGAACGTCCTTGCCGCCGAGCAGTCCGGCGGCGGCGCAGCCCGAGTCTACGAAGTCGAGGTGTACCGATGAGACGTTGCCTGCAGGCCGGCGGCGTCATCGGCACCCTGGTCGCAACGGCGATCGCCGTCCCGGCAGCGTTCGCCGCCACCAGCGGCACCTGGACGGTCAGCGCGCCGTCCGGGGGCAACGCGGCCGTCATCACGCTGACGAACGGCAGGCTCACGTTCGCGGCCACGCGCGGCGACGCCACGGTGCTCTCCCCGGCGCCGATCGGCATCAGCACCAGCGTCGGCGACTTCACGAGCGGGCTCAACTCGGGCACGCGCTCGGACACGGTCGTGACGCAGACGTACACGATGACGACGGGCAAGCAGCGCAGCCGCTCAGTCACCTACAACCAGGCCACGATCCCCTTCACCGGCTCGAACGGGCAGGCCATGAACCTGATCGTGCGGGCCGGCACGGACGGCGTCGCCTTCCGCTACGTCCTGCCGGAGACCGGCACGATCCGGGTCACCGGCGAGACGTCGTCGTTCAGCGTGCCGACGAATGCGCCGGCATGGCTCAACGACGCGACCTCCGACCAGCAGGGCCAGTGGCGGACCACGACCGCCGGCGGCGCGGCTGCCCGGGACTACGACTACCCGGCGCTGTTCAACGTCGGCGGTACATACGTAAGCATCGCCGAGACGGACATCGACGGCCGGTACACCGCCAGCACGCTCAGCCACGGCAGCGGTTCGGGCAGCTACTCGGTGAGCCTCGAGAGCCAGGTGTCCTCCAGCGGCCCGCTTTCGACGGCGTGGCGCACAGCAGCCATCGGCGACCTCGCCGCGGTCACCGTGAGCCGGATCGTCGACGATATGGCGGCGCCGTCGAAGATCTCCGACACCTCGTGGATCAAGCCGGGCCAGGTGGCCTGGTCCTGGATGACCGAGGGCACCGGCGACGAAAACATGGGCAAGAAGTACGTCGACTTCGCCCAGCAGAACGGCTGGCCGTACGTGCTCATCGACGCCGGCTGGTCCCCGAGCTGGATCCCCGACCTGGTCAACTACGCCAAGGCTTACGGCGTCGGCGTCATCATCTGGTACGACTCCAGCGACCTGCAGTCGGACAGCCAGCTGCAACAGCTGAACACGGCCAAGAGCTGGGGCGTCGCCGGCGTCAAGATCGACTACGTGTGGGAGCACACCCAGTCGACAATGCAGTGGTACGACAAGGTGCTGAACCTGACGGCGAACCTGCACCTCATGGTCAACTTTCACGGCACCGAGATGACCCGCGGCATGCAGCGCACCTGGCCGCACGTGATGAGCTCAGAGGCGGTGTTCGGCGCCGAACAGAAGCAGGACAATGCGGCGTTCGACACGATCCTGCCGTATACCCGTAACCAAGTTTCCAGCATGGACTTCACCCCGGTGGACTTCAGCACGGCCATGGGCAACACCACCAAGGGCCACCAGGTCGGCATGGCGGTGGCGTTCGAGTCCGGCTGGCAGCACTACTCGGACAACCCGCAGACATACCGCAGCCAGCCGCTCGCCCTGGCCATCCTCAACAAGACGCCCACGGCCTGGGACGAGACCCTGCTGCTCGGCGGTACCCCCGGCCACGAGGTTTATCTGGCCCGGCGGTACGGCGACACGTGGTTCATCGGCGGCCTGTCGGCCGTCGGCGCCAAAACGTTCACCACGGCGCTGAACTTCCTCGGTTCGAAGCAGTACTTCGCCGAGACGGTGCGCGACAGCGGCAGCTCCCTGACCCGGGACACGGCGACAGTCACGTCCGGCAGCACCCTGTCGGTGTCCGAGGCGGCGAACGGCGGGTTCGTGTCGGTGATCTGCCCGGCGACCCCAGGCATCACCACCTGCCCGAAGCCGGACGGCGGCACCCAACCGCCACCGACCGACAAGGCGCTGAACAAGCCGGCCACCGCCGACTCCAGCTGCAACAGCAATGAGACGGCGGGCAAGGCGGTCAACGGCAGCGTCTCCGGCGGCCCGAGCGACAAGTGGTGCTCCGGCGCGGCCAACAAGTGGTGGCAGGTCGACCTCGGATCGGCGACAGCCATCAACACGATCACGATCAAACACGCTGGAGCCGGCGGCGAGTCGGCGTCGTGGGATACCCGCGACTACGACATCCAGGTCTCCAGCGACGGCAGCACCTGGCAAACCCTGGTGCAGCAACGCGGCAACACCTCCGACCTGACCACTCACCAAGTGTCAGCCACCGCCCGGTACGTCAAGCTCACCGTCCTGGCGGCCGAGCAGTCCGGCGGCGGCGCGGCCCGCATCTACGAGGTGGAGGTGTATTAACGCCTCGGTGATCTTCGGTGCGGCCTGTTGCCCCTCGGCGCCGGCGTCGGCCGTGCCGATGGCGCGTCGGCCGGGCGGCGCCCTCGACGCCCGGGCCGGCCGACGTTCGTCATCACATGATGTGCTTCGGCCGTTGCTCAACTGGTCGGGTACGACGAGTCGGGCTGTGCCGCCACCCAGGTCGCGATGGCGACACGTCGACGCACACCCAACTTCCTCATGATGTTGCGGACGTGGACGTCCACGGTGCGGTGCCCGATGCGTAGCTGCGCGCCGATTTCGGCGCTGGTGAGTCCTTCGGCGACGAGCCGGGCGACCTCGCGTTCACGGTCGGTGAGGCCTTCGGGGCCTGCGGCGGTGACCCGGCGGGTGGTGGGCTCACCCAGGGCGATCCGTACCGCTTGGCCGTGGCCGCGTGAGCCGGCCTCCATCTGCGCGGAAATCTGCTCGTCACTCAGCCACGCTGCGATCAGGGTGTGGGCGTGGGCGTGCCGATCGGCGAGGGGTCGCATCCCGCCAAGGGAGACACCGACTTTGCGTTGGCGGGCGCGGGCCGCGCCGAGCAGCCACGCGGCGCGCTGCGCCTCCTGCTGGGCGTTGTCCGCGCTGTTGAGCCGCGCAGCGATGATCCATGCGCATAGCTCAAGGCTCCACGTCTGACCCCATTGGTCGTCCATGTCGCGTTGCAGGCGCAGCGCCTGGTTGATGAAGTCGGCGGCGCGCGGATGGTCGTGGTTGCGCAGCGCGGCCAGGGCGGCGACCCACAGTGCCCAGCTGATCGCCCAGGGCGCCCCGGACTCGTTGGCCTTGCGCAGAACTCCTCACCGGCAGCGACGGCGGCGGCCGGTTCGGCAGCGAAGGCACACGCCATCGCCCACATACGCCGCCGAGTGCCGGAGCGGTGATCACAGCCATGTTCTTCAACATCGTCTTCTTCGCGTTGAAGTTCACTCGATTAGCGTCGTTCAGATACTCGGCATCCAGCACCATTTTGGCGCTGACGGATGACTGGTGCGCCAGACCCTGCAACGCGGCCGCGATGAACAGTACGACCGATTCGTCAGCCAGCGGAATCGCGACCAGGAAGACCAGAGCCCGCATACTCATGAACCACCGAATCGCACCCAGGGGTGAGAGGAAGCGCGTGTACGTGCCGGCGAAGAGGAGAACCAGGAGGCTAGGGCCTACCGTGGCCAAGCTGATGAACCCGATGCTGGATGCTTTTCCCGTGACGGTGTAGATACCTGCGATGAAGATCGTGAAGCAGGCGATGCCGATGAATCGAAGAATAAAGTCCGACACCAGCAATAGGATGTGATCTCGACTCAAGTGCTGGCGATCCGGAACATCCGGCCATAGGGATGACAATGTGGATTCCGACCCGGTGATTGACACTTTGCTGTCCCGATTCTGAGTTGGCAGATAGGCGGTCTTACGGCGCGACGCTCCTGCTGCTCTGCACGCACTGTGCATCATGCAGAGCAGCAGAAGCACCAGAGATCCGGGGCAGCCTCAGGCCTTCAGGCTCAGGAGGACTCCGTGGGGTTCACGATGAGGACGGGAGATTCCTTTCCGCCGTTGCCCACATTGAAAACCTGGTTGGTGTGCGACCTGCTCACCAGCCCCGCGAACTGCGAGCCGAAGAAGAAGGCGTCCACTCCGAAGTACTCGGAGGCCTCAGCGCCAGTGGAATCGAGCACTCCCAGGGCCGGACGGGTCGGCAGGTCACACTTCACCTGAAGTACGCCATGCTTTGCCCGCGTGTCCTCCACGGCCTTTGCCCAGTCGTACTTGCTCGTGCCGTCGCCGATGTAGACGCCACTGCCCCTCGTCAGCAGGTCAGCCTTCAGAACCATGGAGTTCTGGGCCCCTGTCAATAGAGAAGTGTGTCCCTCACCTGCGGCGGCGGCGTCCTCGATGAGACGCGTGTACGGGACCGATTCCTGGATGATCGCAATCTCTTCGTCCGTGAGTTCCAGGAACGTGTTCCACCCAGGATCCGAAACCAGAGCCAAGGCTCGCTTCGCCTCGGTGAGGAAGGTGGCACCCCACGAGTTGAGGAACTCCGTCCTGCTGCACAGCGACGCTTCGATCCAGCCGCGGAGATCCGGGTTGCTGGGATCAATCAGGCGAGCCGGTAGCTTGTTGTAGATCAGCGCAATAGGCTTCCCCCGGAGGTAGCCGCGATCACCCTCGACCGAGATGTCGCGGATATCGCCGAGGAACAACTCTCCTGCCGGGAGCACACCCTGATCACGTAGCTCCGCATGGCGCCGGCGCAGGGACTCCAGCTCGTTCGTGTGCACACCATGGGAGTTCAGGATGGCGATATTTGGGTTATCGCAGTCGATCTCAGTTGCCTTGGCCGCCAGGAACGTGACGAATCCCTCCGGTCGGTCGACAGCGAACTCCGCGATGTCCTCGCCGGCGCACACTTCTTCGCCGAAGGGCGTGGCCATCCATGCGTCCCGGATCCTGGCGCAGTGGATCACGCCGCCAGGGCATCCGGTATTGGTCTCCATGAAGCTCCACTTGCCCTGCGCGCCGGAGACAGCGTCGTAGCGCATCAGCTGAATGTGATCCAACTGGCGCCGTTCCGAAGCTATCAGGTCCCAGAACTTGTAGTAGGGCGTGAAGAATCGGTGCATCGGACCGTCGAGCTTGCCCTTCCGGTGCTCCGCAACGAAGAGGTCGAGGGCGCGGTTGAGGACGTTGCGGACGCACGCCCCGGACCGTTCGAGGTTTGCCGCATCCTCAGCGAGCACCACTGTAGGCATCAGTGAGACGGGAAGGTCTTTCCCCTCGAAGGTGATCCCGTGCCCCTCAAGATTCTCCGCAATCAGCCGAGCTGCCTTCTGGAGGCTCTCCTCGTCGCCGTGAATCTGGATCCTGCGCTTGATCCGCTCGATCTGGGGTGACACGTCCTGTGCGAGATGTTCGATGGCGGTCGTCATGATGAACTCCTCGATGGCGGAAGTTTCTCAGCTTGCGGGCCGAACCGGCCAGATTGGCCCTAGCAAATATCCCGGACCCAAAAGCAATGTGGTTACGCGTATGCCAAGCACTCCGGAGAAGGAGGGGCGGCATGCCGACTGCGGTGACCCCTACCTCTCAGTCAGGGTTGGGGATCAGTTCGGTTGACGCGAAGGCGTTCCCAATACCGACTATGACGATGCTTGCCATCCTTTCCAGTGCCTTAGGCGCGGGTGAGTACCGCGTAAGTATCGATTGCATTCTCCGGGACATCGATCATGATGACGGATCGTGGTATCAACGCCCTACTTTCCGCCTACTCGTGCGGAAGGCTGGGCTGCCGCACGCACGACGACGCACCGCTGGCATCGTGCCTGCAGCGCGGGGTGGGGGACCAGGTGCCGGCACGGGTTCTTCGCGTCTGCCATCCCGACAGGAAGAGGCAGCTCCTGTGAGGTCGTGGATCTGGCCTCGGACGGTTTTGCACTCTTGATGTGATGTCGGATGCGACCCGCGGCAGTGTGCCTAGTTGACGGCAGCGTCGGTCTGCATCACCGTCCCGGTCGCTGCTGCTGGCCACCCTGGACTCATCTCCTGGCGCCGCGCGCGTCGGTCGCGGTGGCAAGTTCATCACGACGGGTGTCATCGCAATCACGCCGAACCGAGCTGTGAACCAAGCGGTGCCAAGCCTGGACGTGGCGGCTATCACGTCGGCGAGCCGATGCAAGCGACCGAAGGGATGCCAGGCAGGCCTCAATTAGAAACGAGCATCGGCAATGGCCCTTCCGCAATCACCGGAGTTCTTGCACGTTCTTGAGGGCGGCCAGGTCGCCTACCTTCGCCGGGCAGCCCGCTGAGTTCTGGGCCGTCATGAAGCGCGGCGGCCAGGGCCTGATCTGCCGCATTGAGCCCTTGAGGGTGCTGGTGTCGGCGAGGTCGGCGACGCGGGACCCGGAGAATCGGCGAACAGCCTGAAGCCTCACGGGCGGCCATGGGCTGGGCCGCTTCAGCGGCGCCGCTCGCGACCACGGCGATGTGGCTGTTTGCTATCCCCAAGCCGTCCGGGTCAAGGGGAGGACTCGTGTTGGGATCGCCCATTGCACGTGGGAGCCGCTGATCTGCTTCCGCGCTGCTCTTGTAGGGTTCGGTCGCATCGTCCCTGTACTGATGTAGCGGCGGATAGCGACCCGTCCCGTTTCTGCCGTATCACTCGTTCCGCCCCCGGCCGGCGCGGGCAGGAGGCATGGGACCGGCCCGGTTCACCGGTGCGGTGCCGAAGTAGTCGCTCTTCTTCGGTTGCTCCACCGGGGATCGAGGCCCGCGCTGGCGCGGAATCTCGACCATGCGCGGGATGTTCTTCGCGCAGTGGATGTAGGCCTCCTGAACCCTGGCGACGATCCAGAGCCGGGCGCGTTGTCCCGGCGGGGTGTCCGCCTGGTGCCCGGGATCCTGGATGATCTCCGCCGTACCGTTGACGTGCAATCCGATGACCTCGTCGAAGTCGACGAACAACAGGCCGACGCGGGGGCTCTCGGTGATGTTGCCGAGGCTCGCCATGACTCCGTTGCCGCGGTATTCCGGCCAGCTGAGGTGTTCCTCGTCGAGCACCCGGACGAACCCGGGCGGCCCGGCCCGGAACGAGTTGTCGCAGCTGCCGCTCAGATCGGCCGTGGCGAGGAACATCATCGTCTGCCGTCCGATGAAGGACTGCATCCTGTTGTTGAGGTGGGGCAGGACCTGGCGCGTCTGAAAGGCGTCGGCCTGCTGCCGGGTGCCGAGGGTGTGCTGCAGTTGTCGCTCACCGCGGTTCATGAGGACCCTCCTGGTGGCGGATACTTCCTGCCCCGCAGTGTCGTACCGTAGTCACCCAGTTGCAGTGCGTTGCAACTTGCATTGATCGTTAGTTTCGGGTCCCGGTCCCAGGGGCGCGTGACCTGCCCCGGCGGCGCAAACGGGCTGGTAGGAGTTTCTCCAGGTTTCCAGAGCCGGTCCGGCGCAGGCGCCGACCCCGCGGCCGGCCTGCTACTTCTCACTTGTCCGGCAGATCACGCCATTCGGCGGGGTAGCGGAGCTTTATCACCCGCTGCGCGAACGGCGCGAATCCGAACAGGTCGCAGATCTCCGCCGCCCGGTCCCGCCCCCGGATCACCGAGCAGCAGAGTACGCCCGCCGCGGTACGGCGACGCCGGACCGGGCATGGTGGTCCCCGCCCACGGCACGATCACCCATCCACGCAGTCGTCCGCGCCGAGGCTGGGAAAGCTGATCGGGTCCCACTGCACGCACGCTGACCGTGGGCGAACCTCGTCACCACGGTGTCGGTGGACAGTATTGCCCGAGCCATTCAGTCCACGTGACCTGCATCGTGAACCTATGGGAGTCCTCAAGTGGGGCGTCGGGCGACCGATTCAAGCGCACACCGAGGCGGGCCGGTCTGTCGTACAACCGGGTGGCACCCGGGTGGGCACTGGTGGTGCACCGTGCGCCCTGGAATCTCTTTCACATGCCCGGCCGACAACGAGCCGGACAACGTGGGGGAGATCAGA
>NZ_JBFAZZ010000028.1:0-70713 GCF_040689425.1 Actinoplanes sp. NPDC051475 | reverse complement strand
GTGGCCATGCACTACCGCCGCGCGCGCTGAATCGCCGGAGGCCATCGCCGCCAGCTCACCGGCAGCGCGGCGTCCTCCTCGCGCTCGCCGCGCAGCGCCGAACGACTCCTCGAAAGCGAGGACGGCTTCGAACGAGGGCTTGACCAGCAGGCCTTCGATACCGGATGCCGACCAATCCGCCAGCCAGGACCTCGCGATCTTCTCGTCGCGCGTCTGCGGGCACAGGGTCAGCTGCGAGCACGCTGAAGCCAGCAGACGCTTAAGCCGACGCCGCCTCCCCGCCAAGGGCTGATCAAGAAGTTCCCGGCCGCGCGCGTCGCGTAACACATCGCACGCGACGAAATGGGCGGGATACTGCGCACGCGTTATAATGGCGCGCGAAAAATGCAACATCATTGCCTTTTCAGTACCGAGTTGAGTGCACTCAACTCGGCACGACGGGACACCACCTCGGTCACAGCCCGGCCACCCTCCCTGACGCCCGCTCGGCGGCAGTTGAGGTCGTTCCGACCGTAGGGCACTCGAGCTAGAAGCGGAGTCGGGGCTGGTCATAGAGGATCGGCGGCCCGGAACCGAACTCGATTCCGGCGAATGCGCCTGGAGGCCCGGTGTGCGGGCCGGCCACGAAGCGCAGTACCGTCCCGTCCGGGTCGGCGATGTCCATCGCAATCCCGAAGTCTCCGCGGTCGTGGACGTCGCCATGTTCAATACCGAGCTCGGCGCAGCGATCAACTACGGTCGACATTTCCTCTGCTGTCCGGAGCATGAAGGCACATACATCGAAGCCGTCTAGGACCGGACTGCTCGCACAATATTCGCGCTCACGCAGCCCGATCACGAACCCCGCTTCGTGATTGGCAAGGACGACACCTCTGACTGCGTCGTCCTCAAAGAACTCGTTGGCCAGTTCCAGATCGAAGAGATCTGCGTACCACCGGGCGCTGATCGCCAGGTCACTCACAGGCAACTTGATCTGGCGGACGCCAATAATGGGGAGCTTCACAACTGCAGTGTGTCAAAGCGCCGCCGTCCGCGGTATCGCTAACACAGAAGGTCGGCGTCTTATCGAACATCGGGGGCCCAGACAGGAGCAGCGGAGCCGGCGCGGACGGAGCCACTTCTCGGCGAAGACGTGACCCGCGACCCAGCGGACGCGCCCTGTCATCGGCTACTTGTTTCATTGCTCTAGGACCGCGGCCCGGCCAGGCTTCGGTCTAGACGTCCGGGCTGTCGCTCTCTTTTCGGCTGCCCACCTTGGTGTGGCTCACATTTGGCCTGCGCAGGCCCGGGCGTCGCTACAGGGCAGGGAGAGGCTCAAGAGAGGCTTGCACAGCTCAAAGTAGCGATGCCCTCCCCGCTCGACGAACTTGTCGCATCGAGCAACGGAGGGCACATGAATCCTTCGCAGCGTGTGGTCATCGGCATGGATCCACGCAAACGCTCCGCCACCATCGAGGTGATGACCCGCGACGAGAGCATCCTCGGCACCGGCCGCTTCAACACCGACCGCGCCGGCTACACAGCGATGCTCAAGTACGCCAAACAGTGGCCGGAACGGGTCTGGGCTGTCGAAGGATGCCAGGGCATCGGCCGGCACATCGCCACCCGGCTCCTCGCCGACGGCGAGTTGGTCGTCGACGTCCCGCCGAAGCTGTCCGCGCGGGCCCGAGTGTTCGCCACCGGCCAGGGCCGCAAGACCGACGCCACCGATGCGCATTCCGACACCGAACTCAGCGGCACCGTCTGACTCATTGTCCCGCGCCGTCGAAATCCTCGCCGGGCGCGGCCCGGTAGCGCGTGCGCGCGAGCACGTGTCGCCACTTGGGGAGTGCCCACGTTCGGGCGCGTTGACGATTCCGTTAAGCCCGGAACCCGGCATTTCGGAATTCTCAGAGCTTGCGACGACCCGGTGCACGTGTTCCGCGGGGCACGCTCTTCTTCCTCACCACGACATTACGATGTGTGGGCATCCTGCCGCACATCGTGGCGGTGGTGAATGTTCTGAGGATTGGCGGCGCCGCAGGCACCCACGGCCATGCTGGCGCCGCAACGGCTGCGCAGGGACGGCGGTGAACCGGCGGTGAGCCGAAGCGACCACGGGGTGATGGCCGACAGCGAGGCGCGCTTCCGGTCGCTGTTCGACGCCTCGCCGATCGGTATGGCCGAGGCATACCCGGACGGACGTGGCCTGCACGTGAACGCGGCGTTGGCGGCGATGCTCGGCTACCCGCCCGACGAACTCGCCGCGATCGGCCTACCGTCGGTGATCCACCCCGACGACCGCGACGCCGACCGCGACGCCGGAGACCGGCTGCTCGCCGGTGACCTGCCCAGTGTCCAACGAGACCAGCAGTACGTGTGCAGCGACGGGCAGGTGATCTGGTGCACGGTGACCGCCACCGTGGTACGAGACGCCTACGGTGTGCCCCTGCAAATGCTGTGGCAGATCGTCGATGTCACGGCGCAAAGGCGCAGCCAGGAGCGGCTGGCGGCGCTGGCCCGAGACGGGTCTGAGTCGGTTGTCACGCCGGAGGCGCTCCGCCACCGCGAGGAGCAGTCACGGGAGGCGTTCGAGGCGAGCCCGCTGGGCATGGCGATCGCCGATGAGCACGGCCGGTTCATCCGGGTGAACGCCGCGTTCGAGGCGCTGCTCGGCCGCCCATCGGCCGAGATCCTCGGCTGTGGCTTCGCCGAGTTCACCCACCCGGACGATCGCGTCGACAACGAGCGGCAACGACAACAGGTAGGGCAGAACCCCGGCGCCGTGGCCGGGTTCGACAAACGCTACGTGCGCCCGGACGGGTCGGTGGTCTGGGCCCGGTTGAAACTGACGGCGATCAGCGGGCCGGCCGGTGAGCGGCACCGGCTGGTCCAGAGCGAGGACATCACCGCCAGACGCGCCGCGAACGCTCAATTGCAGGAACAGGCCCGGCTGCTGGAGCTGATCCCCGCAGGCCTCATCGTCCGGTCCCTGGACGGGGAGATCCTGTGGTGCAACGCCGGCGCCGAAGCCCTCTACGGTTGGCCGCTCACGGCGGCGACCGGCAAGACCACCCACCGCCTGCTGCGCACCACGTTCCCCGACGGCGGCAGCGTCAGCGAGCTGACCGAGCGGCTGCGCCGCGACGGGCACTGGGAGGGCCAGCTGCAACACCTCACCGCGGACGGGCGGACCGTCACCGTGTTCAGCCGCCAGGTGCTGCACCAGGCCGAGCCCGACGAAGGCGGCGACCCGGGGACCTGCCGGGTCCTGGAGATCAACAGCGATGTCACCGCAGCCCGCGCCGCCGACCAGGCCCTGGCCGAGAGCGACCAGCGTTTCCGCGCCCAGTTCACCTACTCCGCGGCCGGGCAGGTCGTCCTGGCCCTCGACGGCACCTTCATCGAAGTCAACCCCGCATACGCCGCCATGCTCGGGCGCCCCAGGGAGCAGATCGTCGGCGCCCGCGCCCGCGACTTGATCCACCCCGATGACCTGG
Source organism: Actinoplanes sp. NPDC051475 (assembly GCF_040689425.1). Lineage (NCBI taxonomy): Bacteria > Bacillati > Actinomycetota > Actinomycetes > Micromonosporales > Micromonosporaceae > Actinoplanes > Actinoplanes sp. NPDC051475. Next base: position 67,234 of record NZ_JBFAZZ010000028.1, on the reverse strand, counting down.
ACACCAGCCGCCATGAGACCGCTGCCCTGTTCGCCGGTGCTGTCGACGCCTACACCGACCAGGCCCGGCTGCGGCACGCCGCCGGCCACTGGGTCGACACCGAGGGGACCATCTCCGTGGTCCGCGACACCGTCGGCCACCCGAAACACCTCATCTGCGTGGTGACCGACGTCTCGGCACGCCGTGCCGCCGAACGCGCCCGCGACGAGGCCGCCGCCGCGTTGGCCGCACGCAACACCGAACTCGAGGCCGCCAACCAGCTCAAGCTTGAGCTCATCGGCATGCTCGGCCACGAGATCAGCAACCCGCTCGCAGCGATCCTCGGCTACACCGAAATCCTCACCGACCCCGCGAGCAGCCTCGACGACTACGCCCGGGACCGCATCCTGCACACCATCGACCGCCAGGCCCGCCGACTCGACGACATCGTCCGCGAGGTCCTCGCCATGGTCAGCATCGACGCCGGCAACCTGCACGCCAAACGCCAACCCGTCTCGCTGCGTAAACAAATCGCGCAGGCGCTGACCGCCACAGACAAGGAGCACCTGCCCGTGCTCGGCGACGACGCCACCGTGCTGGTCAACCCGGCACACCTGCTACAGATGCTGACGAACCTGCTGTCGAACGCCGCCAAGTACGCCGGCGGCGCCACGGCCATCCGCATCTTGTCGCCCACCGGCCCAGACGGCGACGGGCGCGTGCGCGTGCAGGTCGAGGACAACGGACCTGGCGTGCCGCAAGAATTCCGGCCGCAGCTGTTCCACCGCCTCGCCCGCGCCGACCGCGACGCCACCACCGTCAAGGGCACCGGCCTCGGCCTGTACATCGTCCGCGGCCTCGCCCAAGCCAACCACGGCGAAATCCACCACGAACCCAACCCGACCGGCGGCTCACTGTTCATCCTCGCCCTGGAACCCGCGCCACCCGGCTAATCTCAACCGACTCCCGACATCACCACCGTGATGATGTGCACGCAAATCGGCTGTCACCACGGCCAGGCCGTGAGGGACGGGCTGGATCGGCAGAGCTGAGGAGACAGCGTGTCGCTGGCAGAGCCGCCCGACACCACGCAACCGTCCAGAGCGGCGCCGCGAGAACTCGCCGACGAGTTGCGGCGAGTACGCCGGACAGCCCGCGACCCAGGCTCCCTGAAGATGGCCCACCAGTCCCTCGGCCGGGTGTCCAAGACCGCCATGAGCGACGCCGGACCACGGGAGACACAAGGCTCCTCGCGAACCGGACGGACGGTCCGGGAACCGTGCGAAGCTCACCTTCGATGCCGTCGCGGCGTAGCTGCTGGTGGATGCGGTCAGCGCCGTAGGCGCGCCCTGAGGTTTCCAGATCTCGTAGATGTTGCTAATCAGGCCGAGGTCGACCAGGTCCCGGTCGCAGCCCAAGCCCACCGCCTCGGGCATGCCATCCCCGGCATCCGCGGCGCCACTCGGCATGTCCGGAGCCTTCCCTGGCGAGCGCTGCAACGCTACGAACAGCGCTGCTTGTGGCCATGGAGGAACCGACTCGTATGAGTGTGCACTTGGCAGAGGAGCGCAACCCTTGGGTTGACTACCGCCGCTCGAGAAGCCCGGCTCCCGACATATCGTAGCGTTTTGCGGCGTTGTTCCGACCTTCGTCGGGCGGACGACAGTGTCGGGGATATGTCCGGTTGACGGCGTCGGATGAGGGCAGTGCACCGTCGGTCAAGGCTCTCCCCGAGGTTCGGTATGCGCCGCTGCGCGCGGCCGTCGTCGGTGGAGTTCTATCCGTTCCTGTGCACCAGTTCTGGTCGTTCACCGAGCACTGTCCAGGCCTATGCATCGTTGGAATTCTCGGTGGGGGTTACTCTCAGTCGTCGGCATGTGTCTGGGTGCTTGGCCGGGCTGCCGGCTCGCCCGAGTGCCGCGGGCCGGCGTCGTCGGGGCGGCGGCTGTTACGCCTGGATCCCGACCCGGTCACCGCACCGCACGTGCGGTGGATGTTCGAGCAACGCCTGGCCGGGCACAGCGTCGCGGCCATAACCGCCGCCCTCAACCAGCGCGGCGCTCCGAGCCCATCGTCGTATTATCCGGGCCGGAACCGCACCGCGACGGCCGCCACTGGTCGCCGCGGGCGGTGGCGACGATCCTGGCGAACCCGCGTTACACCGGCCGGCAGGTGTGGAATCGCTACCGCATCGACCACCAGGAATCCCTACCGGGCGCCCGCACCTCGGCCGGACCTCCGGTGCGGCGACCCAACCGCCGCGATCAGTGGGTGATCTCCACCGATCTTGCGCATCCCGCCCTGGTCAGCGAACAGGTCTTCGTCGCCGTGCAGAAGATCACCGCCCGGGCCCAGCCGCTCGACGCCGCTCAACGTCGCTACCTGCTGACCGGGCCTGGTCATCTGCGATGTTTGCGGGCGCCGGGCGGCGCCTCGTCGACGGTCAGCCGGTCGGCCCGAACGAGGCAGTCATCGGCACGGTTGAGTCAGGCGGCGCGCTGCACGTGCGTCGCTCGGCCGACGGCCCGGCGCGGAACGCCGTCGTGCTTCCACCGCATCTGGACTACCTCCGCGCCGGCGACATCATCGCCTGCTCCCCCACCGGTACCCACGTCGAGGTGCTGTGGCGCTCGCAGTCACCGCACAACAGCGTGCTGTTGACCGAGCGCTGCGACAACTACTGCCTCATGTGTTCACAGCCGCCCAAGGAACGCGACGACTCGCGCCTCCTCCGCCGGGCGGCCGAGCTGGTACGAATGCTCCCGTCCACCGCGGCGGAACTAGGCTTCACGGGCGGCGAGCCCACCCTGTACGGCAGCGGGCTGGTCGCGTTGCTGCGAACCACCACCGATTGCCTGCCGGGCACCGAAATCCACCTGCTCTCGAACGGCAGAAGGTTCGCGGACCCGCGCTTCGCTGCCGAATACGCCACCGTCGGCAACCCGCGCCTCATGGTCGGAATCCCTCTTTTCGGGGCCGAGCCGTCCCTGCACGACTACGTGGTTCAGGCGCGCGGAGCCTTCGACGAGACAGTCGCGGGCATCCTGGCCCTCGGCCGGCTGCGGCAGCGCATCGAGATCCGCGTGGTCGTGCAGAAGCACACCGCGCCGGCGCTTGTGGAGATCGCCGAGTTCATCGGGCGGAACCTCCCGTTCGTGGAGAAGGTAGCGCTCATGGGCCTCGAGATGACCGGCCTGGCCCGCGCCAACCTGGCCGACGTCTGGGTCGATCCGCACGACTACCGCGCCGATCTCGCGGAGGCCGCATTCATTCTTATGCACGCCGGCGTGCGTGCCGACATCTACAACCACCAGCTTTGCGTCATGGATCGTCGACTCTGGCGACTCGCGGTGCGATCGATCAGCGACTGGAAAAATCAGTACCTTCCCGAGTGCGAGCCATGCACGGTCCGCGAGGCCTGCGGCGGCCTGTTCGCCTCATCGGCGAAGCACCGGCACAGCGACCACATCGCGCCGGTCGCGTAGGGCACCAGCCGCCTGCGTCGGATGAGGGGCGCACGTCGGATGCCGCTGAGCTGACCAGCGTTGCCGGTAGCGCCCACCGATCATAGTGCCGGGCCTCTGCCAGCAGGCCGCGGCCGGCGCGCCAGGTCACGTACCGGTCGCCTTGGCCCTCCCCGAGTCACGGAGCTCGGCGGACCTGTCGTCGGACCGCCTCCGCTTCGGGGTGCCCCGCGTGGCGACCAGGCCGACCGCGCTGTACCACCACCACGCCTCGCCGTTGACGTATATGCGGGTTCTCTGGGGGGTCCATGGCCCTGAATGCGTGTTTCTCCAGCTCAGGGGCTGCAGGCAGCGACTCTACGAGCACCACAGCTGTGTGCAAGAGATGAGCTACTCGCGTAACACGTTGGGGTGCGGGACCGTGCCCGATGGACGGACGTGGACCGTGCGCCGTTCCCAGACGGCGTCGGCCCGCTGCCTGCCGAGGCTTCGTGCTGTTTCGGCTGGCAGCGGGCTCGCTCGCGTCGTCTGCATTCGGTGAGTGCGTGGTCAGTGGTGTTCGAGGCCGGCGGCGCGTTTGGGTAGCAGTGGTACGGCGGTGAGGCAGAGCAGGCACAGGCCGAGCACCGTGATCAGGCTGGTGATCATGGCGTGGGCTTGGCCGCCGCCGACGGTGTGGAAGTAGACAGTGGTGACGACGGCGGAGCCGATGCCGGCGGCGAGCTGCTGCACGGCGCTCAGCGATCCGCTGGCGGCGCCGGCTTCGTCGTGGTCGATGTCGCCGAGAGCGGTGTCGAAGATGGAGCCGAAGCACGTGCCGGCGCCGATGCCGACGATGAGGGTGATCGTGGTCAGGATCCAGCCGTTGGTCTGCAGGCCGTACTGGTTGACGGCGGCGAGGAACAGGCCGGCGCCCAGGGCGGTGACGAGCAGGCCGGCGAGCACGAGGATGCGGCCGAGTTTGGTGATCAGGGCCATGCAGGTGCCGGAGCCGATGATGATGCCGATCGTCAGCGGGAGCAGGCTCAGCGAGGTGTGGGTGGGGGTGTAGTGCAGGCCGTACTGGAAGAACAGGGAGATCACGTACATCAGGCCGTTGAAGGCGGCGAACACCAGCAGGCCGAGGACCAGGCCGGAGACGAAGCTGCGGTTGCGCAGCAGGCTCGGCTTGATCAGCGGGCTGGTCGAGGTGCGCTGGCGGCGGGCGAAGGCGGCGAACAGCGCGAGCGCGGCGGCGAGGCAGCCGACCGGTACCGCGGTCCAGCCGGCGCTGGAGCCCTCGATCAGTCCGTAGAGCAGGGTGAACATGGTGCCGGTCAGCAGCGCGGCGGCGGTCCAGTCGATGCGGGTGGTGGGGTCGGGCGCGACGTGCGGCAGGGTCTTGACCGCGAGGAGCAGGCCGAGGCCGCCGATGATGACGTTGATCAGGAAGACCGGGCGCCAGCCGAGGCCGAACAGGTTCGCGTCGATGAGGAAGCCGGCCAGGATGGGGCCGCCCACGCCGAAGATGCCGAGCATCGGGCCGAACGCGCCGAATGCCTTGGTGAGGGCTTCGCGGGGGAAGGTCCGGGTCATGATGGCCATGCCCTGCGGGATCAGCAGCGCGCCGAAGGCGCCCTGCAGCAGGCGGGCGGCGACCATGACGGCCGGGGCGGGGGCGAGTCCGGCAAGCGCCGAGGCGACGACGAAGCCGGTCATGCCGATCAGGAAGGTGCGGCGCTGGCCGAACCGGTCGCCGATACGGCCGCCGAGCACCAGCAGGGAGCCCAAAGCGAGGGCGTAGGAGGCACCGAGCCATTTGACCAGCGATTCGCCGCCGCCGATGTCGCGCACGATGCTGGGTGCCGCGACGTTGGTGATGGTGGCGTCGATGAGGTCGAGCGCGTCGGCGATGAGGACGACGATCAGGGTCAGCCAGATGGCCTTGGTCGACGCCGTGAAACCAGCAGCAGGAGCAGCCGCGGGAGCACCAGCGGGTGCGGTGGTCGTGGTCATGCCCTCAACAATGACGAACTCGTTCGTTACGAACAAGACTTACAACGAACATGTTCGCCACCTCACAGGTGTTCGCGATCGTCGAACGTGTTCGCTACGATCGTGTTGTGAGCCCACGTCGTGTCCCCGTCAGTCGCCGTGACCGGCCCGCCAAGCCGGCATTGAGCCGCGAAGGCGTGGTGACGGTCGCCTTGCGCGTCATGCGGGAGGAGGGCCTGGAGCGACTCACGATGCGGCGGCTCGCTGCGGAACTCGACACCGGCCCCGCGTCCTTGTACGTCTACGTGCGCAACACCGCGGAACTGCACGGCGCGATGCTCGACGAGCTGGTCGCCGAGCTGGACCTCAATACGCAGCGGCAGCCGGGTGACTGGCGTGAGCAGCTGATCGGTGTGCTGTTTTCCTACACCGAGCTGTTGTTCGCCCAGCCGAGCCTGGCGCGGTCGGTGCTGACGCTGCGCCCGTCCGGCCCGCACTATCTGCGGCTGCTCGACACGATCGTGGGGCTGCTGCTGGCCGGTGGGCTGCCGGCCCGACAGGCCGCGTGGGGTGTCGACCTGCTGCTGCAGCACGCCACCGGCATCGCCGCCGAGCAGAGCGGCCGCGACGAGTCCGTCGAGTCCGAGGGCGAGCAGCAAGACCTCGTGCTCGCGGTGGCCGAGGCGAACGCGGACACCTACCCGCACCTGGTCGACGTCCGGGAGGAAATCTTCTCCGGCACCGGCGAACAGCGCCTGCGGTGGACGTTCTCCACGATCATCGACGGCCTGTTCACCACCTGACCTGATCGCCCTCCGCCCCGGCCCGGTTTCGCCTCGCCGAAGACCCCGGCCGGGATGGGGGAACAAGCCGTTCCGCTGCCCCGCCCCGGGGCAGCACTTACCCTGAAAAAACATGTTCGTTGCGAACGCGTTCACGATCGCCGACCTCGCCGAACTTCGTCTGAACGTCTGGAGGCGCCATGAGCACGCCCACCATCACCATCGTCGGAGCCGGCCTGGGCGGATTTGACCCTGGCCCGGGTCCTGCACGTGCACGGCATCCCCGCCACCATCTACGAGCTGGACGAATCGCCCGCCGCCCGTACGCAGGGCGGGATGCTCGACATCCACGACTACAACGGCAGGTCGCGCTGCGTGACGCCGGTCTGTTCGAGCAGTTCCAGGCGATCATCCACCCCGGTGGCCAGGCCATGCGGATTCTCGACAAGCACAACACCGTGCTGATGGAGGAGTCCGACGAGCAGAGCGCCGGTGACCGGCCGGGGGTCGACCGGGGCGACTTGCGGCAGATCCTGCTCGACTCGCTGCCCGACGCCACGATCAAGTGGGGTAAGAAGGTCACCGGCGCAAAACCGCTCGGCGACGGACGGCACGAGCTGAGCTTCGCCGACGGCGAGACGGTCACCACCGACGTGCTGATCGGCGCGGACGGCGCGTGGTCGCGGATCCGGCCGCTGCTGTCGCAGGCCATGCCGGAGTACACCGGAATCTCGTTCATCGAGGTCGACCACTTCGACGCCGACCGCAAGCACCCGGCGCCGGCTGCGGTGGTCGGTGGCGGCATGCTGTTCGCGCTCGCGCCGGGCAAGGGTTTCCTGGCGCACAAGGAGACCGACGGCAGCCTGCACATCTACATCGCGGTGAAGACGTCGAAGCAGTGGCTGGACGGGATCGACTGGACCGACAGCGACAAGGGCAAGGCGGTGCTGCTGGAGCAGTTCGCCGACTGGGCGCCGGAGATCCAGTCGTTGATCACCGAGGCGGGCAGCGCGCTGATCCCGCGGACGATCAACGCGCTGCCGGTCGGGCACCGCTGGGACCGGATTCCCGGGGTGACGCTGCTCGGCGACGCCGCGCACGTGATGTCGCCGTTCGCCGGTGAGGGCGCGAACCTGGCCATGTTCGACGGCTCCGAGCTCGGCAAGGCCATCGCGGCGCATCCGGGGGACATCGAGACGGCCCTTTCCGCGTACGAGAAGGAGTTGTTCGAGCGCAGCGAAGGCGTCGCGAAGGAGTCGGCCGACAGCCTTGAGGTGATCTTCGACGACAACGCGCCGCAGTCGCTGGTCGACATGTTCGCCTCCTTCGCCCCCCGACGCCGAAGTCCACTGACGGAAGAATCCCCGCATCATGACCTCCCCCTCGATTTCGGTGCTGCCGCTGCGTCCCGGTCTCGTGTTGACGGTGCGTGCGGCCGGGCACGGCGACCCGATCCTGCTGCTGCACGGCGCCGCCGGCCCGGACAGCATGAACTCTCTGATCGGCCACCTCGCCGGCGCACATCGGGTGATCGCCCCGACCCATCCCGGGTGGGACGACAGCGAGCGTCCCGATGATCTGGCCGACGTCGCCGGCTTGGCTGGGGTCTACCTGGACCTGCTCGAGCAGCAGGGGCTGAGCGGGGTGACCGTTCTCGGTGTCTCGTTCGGCGGCTGGGTCGCCGCGGAGATGGCCGTGACCGATCGCGGCAAGCGGATCGGCCGACTGGTGATCATCGACGCGGTCGGCCCGCAGATCGAGGGTCACCCGCCGACGATGCCCTCCGGCCCGCCACCGTCGACCGGCCCGGCACCCGGCGGGCCGCAGCAGGGGCCGCCGCCGGGCAACATGGCCGCGTTCCGCGCGTACACCACCGGCGGGCTGGAGGATCCGAGCCTGCTCGGGCGCTTCGCGGATCTGCCGGTCCCGGCCCGGTTGATCTGGGGCGAGAACGACACGGTCGTCACGCCGGAGTTCGGCCGCCGCTACGCCGAGGCCATCCCTGGCGCGCAGTTCACGCTGATCCCCGGCGGCGGGCACCTGCCGATGCGCGAGGCCCCGCAGGCGACGTTCGCCGCCATCGACGCCTTCCTCGCCGGGCAGTAACCCCGCCTGCTGGCACGCCGCGATGCCAGACGAGCCCAATTCCGACCCACTCGAACGAACCTGCAGAACTGGAGCCCTCCATGACCAAGATTGCTGTCGTCCTGGCCAGCACCCGCCCCGGCCGCCGGGGCGAACCCGTCGCCGACTGGGTCCTCAAGCACGCCGCCCAGCGCACCGACGCCCACTTCGAACTGCTCGACCTCGCCCAGGTCAACCTGCCGCCGCTGGACGAGCCGATGCCTCCGGCCACCGGCCGCTACACCCACGAGCACACCAAAGCCTGGGCCGCGACCGTCGCCGGCTACGACGGCTTCGTGTTCGTCACCCCCGAGTACAACCACTCCTACCCCGGGGCGCTGAAAAACGCCCTCGACCGCGTCTACGCCGAATGGAACAACAAAGCCGCCGCGTTCGTCTCCTACGGCTTCGACGGCGGCGTCCGCGCCGTCGAAGCGCTCCGGCCGGTCATGGCTACCCTGCAACTGGCCGACGTCGGCTCCCAGGTCGCCCTCAGCCTGCACCACGACTTCACCGGCTTCACCGAGTTCACCCCCGCCGAGCACCAGGCCGGCGCGCTCACCACCACCCTCGACCAACTCGTCGCCTGGTCGACAGCGCTCGCCACGCTACGCGTACCGGGCTGACGACCTGCCCGCCGCACCCTCACGGGCCGCCGGCCGCGCCCCGTCAATCCCACCAAACCACCACCTCGACCCGTGCCCGCCGTAGACGATGTTGCCGACGGCGTCACACCGAGGATCGAAGGGAGTTTCGATGAGCACAGCAATCATCAACGCACGCATCTTCGACGGACACGACGTGCTGGACGCCACCGCCCTCGTCATCGAAGGCACCACCATCACTGTCGTGGGCGGTCAACCGCCGGCCGACGCCGACATTATCGACGCCACCGGCGCGACGCTGCTACCCGGCCTGTTCGACGCCCACGTCCACACCAACCGGCAGAGCCTCACCCTGGCACTGCGCTTCGGCGTGACTACCCACCTGGAAATGCAGGGCACCAACACCCGCGCCAACCGCCAGCCGATCGAGCAGGACGACACCCTCGCCGACGTACGCTCCTCCGGCTTCGGCATCACCCCACCCGGCGGACACCCCTCGGAACTGTTCCCCGAGGGCTTCCGGCCCGGCCCACCGCCCGGCGCGCGGCCACCAGCCGGACCGCCACAGGCCCCGCCGGTCATGCCGTTCTCCACCAGCCCCGAGCAAGCCGTCGCGTTCATCCCGCAACTAATCGACTCCGGCTCGGACTACATCAAGTTCATGGTCGACGACGGCAGCGTCGAAGGACACCCCGGCCTGCCCATGCTCGACCAGGCCACCCTCAACGCCGGCGTTGCCGAGGCCAAACGCCACGGCATGCTCACCATCGCTCACGCCCTGACCATCGACGCCACCCGCATGTCAATCGATGCCGGCGTCGATGGCCTCGCCCACCTATTCATGGACCGCCCCCACACCAGCGACATCATCCAACGCGTCGCCACCTCCGGCGCCTTCGTCGTACCCTGCGTCGTCCTCAACGCCTCGATGATGGGCATCACCGGCGCCGAACTCGCCACCGACCCACGCGTCTCGTCCCGCCTCGACGACGCCTGGCTGGAAACCCTGCACTCCAGCTTCAACCACTACCCGCAAGGCAACCTCAACGACGTGCTCGCCTCCGTCAAAGCCCTGCACGACGCTGGCGTCGACATCCTCGTCGGCACCGACACCTCGGTCCCGTTCCCATTCCTCGGCGGCCTCGCCCACGGCGCCAGTGTCCATCACGAACTGCAATACCTCATCCGGGCCGGCCTGACCCCGGTCGAAGCGCTCCGCGCTGCCACCAGCACCCCGGCCCGCCGATTCAACCTCACCGACCGCGGCCGCATCGCCGTAGGACTACGCGCCGACCTGCTGCTGGTCGACGGCGACCCCACCACCACGATCAGCGACAGCCTCAACACCCGCGCTGTCTGGCGCCGCGGCACCCGCCTGGCCGACGCCGCAATCACCGCCACCCACCGGTAGACATCCACGAACCTCCAGTGACCGGAGCCCAACCATGGGCACCGGGCCACGTCATGGGCAGGACATCCCGAAAGGGTCAGCCGGCCACCAGAGCAGGAAGCCCGACCGGCACATCGCCAATCTCCGCACGGGCCCCGGGGCGCCGGTGCAGGATGGACGCATCATGTCCGAGCCGACCGACCGTCGCGACGCGCCGGACCGGATTCAATGGCTGGAACTGTTCTTCGACCTGGTGGTCGTGGCCGCGGTGGCCGTCGATCAGTTCCGTCGCAAGCGTCGCGCGGCCGCCGCGGCGATCGTGGTCGCAAACAACAAGCCGGCCAGGATGAGGACGTACGCCAGCCACACCGTGGAATCCCTGGCGTGATAGGCCGACTGCTGCCCGAGGTCCAGAACCGGCAGGATGAGGTCGGCTGTGTAGGCGAAAGCGACGAAGTCCGGCGCCTTCGCCGGCTCGGCGGCGCGGGGCGGAAGCTGGCCGAAAACGATGGTACCGATCAGCTGGAAAGCGGCGAGCCAGGCCACTGCCCGCCCCGGGCGGTAGCCGTACCCGACGGTGAAGTCCTGAAGGCGCCCCCAGGCCCGCCCGGACAACACAAGCGTCTCGCGTCGGTGCCGCTCACCAGCCAGCAACACCTCCCGAGAATCGTCGTCGCGGCCCGCTCCCCGGTACACCGGCAGGAGGCAATCACCGAACCGGTAGATCGCTTCCTCACCGAGGAACTCGGCGGACCGAGGCTCACCGAAACGCTGCAGCGCATCGCCGACGCCAGCCACCGCGCCGCCCTCGCCAAACACCACCAGCAAGACGACGCCCCAACCTGCGCGAGACGATCGGCGACTGCGACGCCAAGATCACGCGATACCGCGCGGCGCTAGACGCCGGAGGTGACCCCTCACTGGTCGCGGAATGGATCAGCGAGACGACCGCGATCAAGAAGGCGGCCCAAGCGCGGCTCGGCCTGACCGAGGCACCGCCCGAACGGATGAACGAAGAGCAGATCGCCGCGATCGTGGACGCCTTCGGCGGACTTCTCGGCCTGCTCAGGCAGGCGGATCCGCGTGACCGCACAGAGATCTACGCACGGCTTGGCTTGGAGATGACATACCGTCCAGGCACCAGCACGGTGCTCGCGGAGGTTCGATCGAAGAACATCGATCGTGGAGATAAGTGGTGTCCGAGGGGGGACTTGAACCCCCACGCCCGATAAAGGGCACTAGCACCTCAAGCTAGCGCGTCTGCCATTCCGCCACCCGGACCTGCTTGTCCAGCCTGGCCCGGGCCGGCACGCGGCTGGCATCCGCGTGCGGTGTGCCCCGGTGGGCTGCACAGGAGAGAACTTTACACGGCCCGGCGCTGACCTTGCATCGACCCCACCCCCGCGCGTCGCGTGCGGGGGCATGGTTGCGGGCCGGCGCGGCTTAACCGATCTTGACCTGCGCTTTTATAAGGCGAGACATTGACCGGCGTACAGAATGCATCCTATATTGTGGCTCTGGTCACCACATCGGCCGCGCGGCTCCTGACCAGGGCGACGGCCGAGAGATCGGATGCACCGAACCATGGCGGTGCCCACCGACGCACCTGCTCGGCGCCGACGCCGACGCAAAGCCGAAGCCCACACCAAAGCCGTGCCGCGAGCAAGCCGAAGCCCACACCAAAGCCGTGCCGCGAGCAAGCCAAAGCCCACAACAAAGCCGTGCCGGCAGCAAGCCGAAGCCCACAACAAAGCCGTGTCGCGAGCAAGCCGACATCCCCCACCAGAGACGGCCACCGGCAATCCGCAGCCCTGAGCCGAGCCGAAGCCCTGAACAGGGCCGACGCCGCGAGCAAGCCGACGTCCCAAGCAAAAGGGCCGTCAGCAAGCCGAAGCCCCGAGTAGAGCCGACGTCCAGAGCAAAGGTCGAAGGCCGCCCTCACCGCAAGCCGACGCCCAGGAACGAACAAGCCGACGCCCAGGAACAAAGCCGTCCCCTGAGCGAACCCGCCGCCCTCACGCAAGCCGCAACCGGCGATCAAGCGGCGGCCCCACCTCCGCACGAAGAACCCCAGCGCCACCAGTCACTCTTGGAGGCACCCCTATGACCGAAAACCGTTCCGTCGACGTCGTCATCGTCGGTGCCGGGTTCTCCGGTATGTATCTGCTTCATCAGCTCCGGCGGCACCACCTCACGGCCGTCGTTTTCGAGGCCGGCACGGATGTCGGCGGTACCTGGTACTGGAATCGCTACCCCGGCGCCCGCGTCGATGTCGATGTCGATGTCGATGTCGATGTCGATGTCGAGAGCCTCGCCTACTCCTACTCCTTCGATGACGAGCTCCAGCAGGATTACGAATGGCAGGAGCGCTACCCGACTCAGCCGGAGATTCTGCGCTATGCGCAGCACGTCGCTGACCGGTTCGATCTTCGCAGGGACATCGTCTTCCGGACCCGCGTCAGCGGCGCGGCCTGGGATGACGAGGCCAAGACCTGGCTGGTACGCACAGAGCACCAGGACGCCGTCACGGCCCGGTTCCTCGTCATGGCCACCGGCTGCCTCTCCGCCTCGAAGCTTCCCGAGATCCCCGGCCTGGACTCGTTCAAGGGCGCGACCTATCACACCGCGCATTGGCCGCATGAGGGCGTCGACTTCAGTGGGATGCGGGTCGGACTCGTCGGGACCGGTTCCTCCGGCGTTCAGTCCATTCCGGTCATCGCCGGGCAGGCCGCCGATCTGACCGTTTTCCAGCGCACGCCCGCGTACTCGTTGCCAGCGCGGAATCGGGCTTTGCGGGCGGATGAGGTCCGGGAGATGAAGGCGAATTATCCGAAGTTCCGGCAGGCTCAGCGGGAGTCGGGATTCGGGGTTCCCGTGCCGATGGCCACCCGGTCTGCGCTCGAGGTGTCCGATGACGAGCGGGATGCGACTTTCGAGACCGCTTGGGAGAGCGGGAGCCTGGTCAATCTGCTTACGGCGTACAAGGATCTGGCCACCGACCGGGCCGCCAATGACACCGCCCGGGAGTGGATCCATCGCAGGATTCAGGGGATCGTCGCCGATCCGGGGGTGGCCGCCGACCTCTGCCCGGGGTATCCCGTCGGCACCAAGCGGCCCTGCCTGGACACCGGGTATTACGAGACCTACAACCTCCCCCACGTGCACCTGGTGAATCTGCAGCGCACACCTCTCGTCGAGATCACCGAGAAGGGCATCAGGACCTCCGATCACGAGTACGAGGTGGACGCGATCGTCTATGCCACCGGTTTCGACGCGATGACCGGGGCTCTCACCAACGTCGACATCCGGGGGCGGGACGGGTTGTCGCTCAAGGAGACGTGGAGCGCGGGGCCTCGGACGTACTTGGGGATCGGGACGGCGGGGTTTCCCAATCTGTTCATGATCACTGGGCCGGGGAGTCCGTCCGTACTGTCGAACATGGTCGTTTCCATCGAGCAGCATGTGGACTTCGTCGTGGATGCCATAGCGCACCTGGATGAGCAGGGGTTGCGGGTCATCGAGCCGGCGTTGGCGGCTCAGGACGCCTGGGTCGAGCACGTCAATCAGATCGCCGGCCACACGCTCTATCCCAAGGCGAATTCCTGGTACATGGGCGCGAACGTGCCGGGCAAGCCGCGGGTCTTCATGCCGTACGCGGGTGGCGTCGGCGAGTACCGCAAGAAGTGCGACGAGGTGGCCGCCAAGGGCTACGAGGGTTTCGAGCTGACTGTCTGAGGAGTTGCCATGTCCCGCCGTGAACTGATCGACCCTGAGGTCCGCGTACCCCTGGATCTGTTGGTGCAAGCCCTGCCCGGTGGTTTCAATGCGATCGCCGATATCGTCGAGCGCCGGGCCGCTGTGGAGGCGATGCTGGGTGCCATCGAGGTGCCCGAGAATCCGGATGTGGTCAAGGAGGATCGCACGGTTCCCGGGCCGCAGGGTGAGCCCGATATCTCGGTACGGATCTATCGGCCGCGTCATGCCGCAACCGCGCTGCCCGGCATCTTCTTCATCCATGGGGGCGGCATGATTCTCGGCAATGTCGCCGGGGAGGATCCGACCGCGACTCTGCTGTGCGACCAGGTCGGCGCGGTCGTGGTGTCGGTCGAGTATCGGCTCGCCCCGGAGAATCCGCATCCGGCGCCGGCCGAGGACTGTTACGCCGGGCTGCAGTGGACCGCCGCGCACGCTGCCGAGCTGGGCATCGACCCGGACCGGCTGGCGATCTACGGCGGGAGTGCCGGCGGGGGGCTGACGATCGCGGCCGCGATGATGGCCCGGGACCGAGGTGGGCCGGCGGTGCGGTTCATGATGCCGATCTATCCGATGATCGATGATCGCAACGAGACCGCGTCGAGCCGGGAGATCACCGACGTCGGGATCTGGGATCGCGACGGCAACGTCGAGGCGTGGGCCTGGTACCTGGGCGGCAAACCGGCCGACCGGTACGCCGCGCCCAGCCGGGCCGAGGATCTGGCCGGGTTGCCGCCCGCGTTCATCGACGTGGGCACGGTGGACCTGTTCCGGGACGAGGACATCGCGTTCGCCCAGCGGCTGATGGCGGCCGGGGTGCCGACCGAGCTGCACGTGCATCCGGGGAGCTACCACGCGGCGGAGACGTTCGCGATGGAGGCTGCCCTGGCGCGGCGGACGTGGGCTTTGCGGGTCGACGCCCTCAAGCGGGCTCTGGCCTGATCCTTCGCCGGCGACGGGGGCCGGGCGGGAGCGTTCCCGCCCGGCCGCTGCGGTGCGCGGGGATCAGGATCGAGTGACCGCCGACGGCTGTTGCTCGGCCGCCGCCTCGATCACGGGTCGTTCGCCGCCGGTGGCGATCTCGATGCGGCGCGGCTTCGCGGCCTCGGCGACCGGGATGGTCAGGGTCAGGACGCCGTCCTGCCAGGTCGCCGCGATCTTGTCGAGGTCGAGGCCGTCGCCCAGTGTCAGGCGCCGCTCGAAGGTGCCGGTTACGCGCTCGCGGCGCAGCCACTGCACCTCGTCGTCGGTGCGGGCCGAGCGTTCCGCGCGGATCGTCAGCACCCGGCCGTCGACGTCCACCTGCACGGAGCCCGGATCGATGCCGGCCAGGTCGCAATGCAGGATGAAGTGCTCACCGGAGCGGTACAGGTCCATCGGCATCGCCAGGGTGGCGGCGCCGCCGACAGCGGAACCGGTGCCGAACATCTGACCGGCGAGGCGGTCGAGTTCGCGGAAAGGATCGAAAGTCAGCACCACGGACACCTCCTTCGGACCGTCCGCCGGCCGGTCCGGCGGACGCGTGGCGCTCGGCTAAGGATCAGTTCTGCCGAGGGCGCTGCGTGCAGCAGCGACAAGTCATTTTTTAGCACTCCTCCGTGGAGAGTGCCAGCCGATTCGCCGAAAAAGTTGACGCCCGGCCCGGCGCGCCGCAAGGCTCCCGGGATGACGCTCACTCGCCGTACCGTCATCGGCGCCGCGGTGGCCGGTGCCGGTTCGCTCGCCGCCGGGACGCCCGCGCAAGCCTTCCGCCCCCGGGCCGCCGTCCGGCCGCCGGCCCTGCGACCCGGGGATCGGGTACGGGTCATCGCCCCGGCCGGCGTCCCCGACACCCGCCTGGCCCGCGGCATCGAGATCCTGGAGAGCTTCGGGCTCGTCGTCGAACCCGGCGAGCACCTGTACGACCGGTACGGCTACCTGGCGGGCACCGACGAGGCCCGCCTGGCCGACCTCAACGCCGCCTTCACCGACCCGGGTGTCCGGGGCGTCTTCGCGGCCCGCGGCGGCTACGGCACCCAGCGCATCCTCGACGGCCTCGACCTGGCCGCCGTACGCCGGGACCCGCGGGTGTTCGTCGGCTTCAGCGACCTCACAGCGCTGATCGGCCGGCTCTGGCGCGACGCCCGGCTGGTCGGCTTCTACGGCCCGATGGTCAACTGGACGGACTCGCGCACCGGCCCGGTGGAGATCGAGTCGCTGCGCGCGGCGATCATGACCACGGCGCCGATCGTGCTGACCCGCGATCCGGCCGAGCCCAGCGCGGCCGTCGAGGTGCCGGGCACGGCGACCGGCACCCTGCTGGGCGGCAACCTCACCATGCTCCAGACCAGCCTGGGCACCGGCGACCTGCCGGATCTGCGCGACGCGATCCTGCTGTTCGAGGACACCGACGAGGGGCCGTACAGCTACGACCGGATGCTCACCCAGCTGCGCCGCGCGGGGATCCTCGAGCGGGTCGCGGGCATCGCGATCGGCCAGTTCACCAACGCGTCCGGCGGGACGGGACAGTGGACGGCGGCGCAGGCGGTGCAGGACCGGGTCGGCGACCTGGGCGTGCCGGTGCTGGGCGGGCTGCGGGTCGGGCACGGCACCGGGCAGCTGACCGTGCCGCTGGGCACCCCGGCGACGATCGACACCGCCGCGGGGACGCTGACCGTGCGGGCCGGGGTCCGCGAGTAGGCGCCTGCCCGCTCAGGCGATCGGCAGGGCGGTCGCGACCGGCAGGGCGATCATCAGCGCGCCGGCCGGGACCGTCCGCCACCACGGCGTACCGGACCGCCAGGCGAGACCGGCCACCACGAGATGCACCGCGAGCAGCCCCGTGATCAGCGGCGCCACGAGGGCGAGGAAGCCCGGCGCCAGGCCCACCGCGGCCGCCACCGGCACCGGCACGAGCACCGCCGCCAGGACGCCCACGCTCCACGGCGGGCCCGCGAGGGCGTGCGCCGAGGCCAGCAGGACGGCTGTGGCCAGCGCGAGCAATGCGACCAGCCACCGGTGCGGCCCGTAGGGCACCGCCGACGTGAGGCCGGCGTGGATCGGCAGCACGACCATCGCGACACCCGCCACGGCGAACGCGGCCGCTGCGGCAAGGCCCCGCCACGACGGAAGGCGAATTCGAGCGCGGCGATGCGCCACCGCCGCCGCGACCGCGAGCAGGACGCCGGCGCCGCCGAGGTAGCCGATGAGATATCCGCAGACCGTGGCTCGCAGCGTCGCAGAGAGCAGCGCTCCCCCGGCCAGGCCCGCGAGCGGCGCCAGCGCGACCGCCACGGCGATCCATCGCATCGCCTCGCGCGCGGGCAGCACCACCGCAGTGGCGCGGGATCTGCGGCTCAGCAACGCCGCCGCCAGCAGCAGCAACCCGGCGAGGATCAGGCCGCCGGCGGCCACCCGCTGCTTCGCGGCGATGACCCGCCGCTCCGGCCGGTGACCCACGGCGTCGTCGAGCCACCGGGCCGTCTCATGATGGGTACGGTCGGCGTACAGCACCCCGACGTGCTCGGCCAGCGGTACGCGGACGAGCCTGCTTCCGCCGGTGGCCGCCGCTTCCGTGGCGGATCGGATGCCCGCGGGTTCGAGCCCGCCGACCAGCAGCAGCAGGCGGCGCGGGGCCGGCGACGAGACGGCGGCGCTGTCCCCCAGCGAGATCGCGACGGTGGCGGCGATCCGCTGGTCGCGGGAACCGGCACGGGCCACCGCGGCCGCGCCCATCGAGTGGCCGACCAGCACCACCCGCTCGGAGTCGACGTCGGGGAGCGCCCGCACGTATCGGATGACCGCGGCGAGATCACGGTCGACCTCGTCCTGCCCGGTCAGCGGCCGGGTGTTCGCGGCGTGGCCCGCCAGGTCAGGCAGGGCGACCACGTAGCCGCGGCGGGCGAGCGTGTCGGCGAACGGCCGCATCAGCCGTCCCGAGCCCGCGAACCCGTGCGCGACCACGACCGCGGGGCGCCCGGATCCGCCGCCGGCCGGACGCACCGTCTCCACCGGTACGCCGTCCACGGTCGCCGACGCCGAGCGCAGGCCGTGGCCGGCGTACGCGCCGAGCACCGCGCCCACTGCGAGCAGCAGCAGGCCGGCGACCAGGGCCGCGAGCCGCACGATGGGCCGGGTTCCGGTCGGCATGCGCAGCACCGTATCGGCCGGCTGCCACGGCCCGGCGGCTTACGACGCGCCGGGCTCGCAGGACAGGTCCGCGGGCGGCTCGCTGCCGAGGTCGGCGCGCCACTCGGCCTCGGTCAGGTCCCGGCCCGCCACCGCGCAGGCCTGGGACAGCAGCGTCTCCTCGCCGAAGTCCCAGCGGATCGCGTCGCCGCCGATCGTCACCGAGTAGAGCACGGCTTTGCCGGGGCTGAAGGCCATGGCCGTCTGGTACGCCGTGTCACCCCGTTCCGCCTGCGCGGGATCCTGCAACGGGGCCTCGCCCAGCCGCCGGCCGGTGGCCAGGTCCACCAGCCCCAGCGTGCCGTTCATGTCGAGGCTCGCCGCCAGGCCGGCCCGCGCGTCGGCGGTAACCAGCAGTCCCACACCGTCGAGCCGGCCTACCTCGTGGTCGTCGCGCATGCTCCGCACCGTGGCCGCCCCGAGCCCGGCGGCGTAGGTCAGCACGTCGCCGTCCGCGGAGAGACCGGCGTGGGTCCGTCGGCCGGCAGCGGACCCGTGATCGGGTGCCGGGCCCCGGTTCTCGTGTCCACCCGGACGAGGCTGCGGTCGTTGCCCTGAATGATCAGGGCGTCGCCGGCCGGCGAGAGCAGGAAGCTCAGGCCGTTGCCGATCTTCTGCCGGCTGGTCGCCTCGGCGGTGCCGTCGGCGGTGCGCAGCCGGTGAATCTCCAGCTGCTGGTAGTCGTCCGAGGTGGCCGCCACGACGGCCGAAGCGCCGTCCGGGCTCAGCGCGACGCCGGTGACGTTGCCCGCGGGCGGGTCGAGCGTCAGCACGCGCGGGTTCGGCAGGTGCGGGCCGGAGGTGTCGAACAGCGCGACCCCCGGGCTGCCGGCGGCGGCGAGGGTCCGGCTGTCCCGGCTGTAGGCCAGCGCGGTCACGTCCGCGGCGATCGGCGCGTCGGCGATCAGCCGGCGCTCGCCGCTGTCCCAGATCCGCAGCCGCGCGGTGGGCTCTCCCGCGCCGCCCTCCACCCAGGCGACCTGACGGCCGTCCGGCCGCACCGCCATCGCCGGCGGGATGCCGGCCTCGTTGGGATCGGGCACGTCCGGGCCGACGATCTGCCCCAGGCGGGACTGCTGACCGAGATCGAAGACGGCCACGTCGGTGCCCGCGCCGCTGAGCAGCACGTTCCCGTCCGGGCCGAAGCGCAGCAGGGCCGGCCCGGTCGGCGCGCCGGTCAACCGGCGGGGAGCCGGCGCGTCGTCACCCCGCTGCGCCACGGTGACCACACCGGACTGCGCGACCGCCACCCGGTGACCGTCCGCGGACACGGCGAAGTTCTCGGCCTGGGTGGAGTCGACGCCCGGGAACCTGAGCTCCTTGTCGGAGCCGTTCCCGTAGACGGTGCTGTCGCCCAGCCTGAAGAAGCCGAAGTACCCGCGATCGGGCGAGTACGCCGAGGAATAGTCCTTGGCAGGGACCGGCATGGTCACCGGCTGCCCGGCCGGCGCCAACGCGGGCAGCCGCCAGGATCGTGTCACTACGGACAGGGTCTCCTCGAACGCGCTGCCGACGCGGATCCGTTCGCTGTCCGCGGTGAAGCCCACGACGGGCCGCGAACCATTCACCGGCAGCGAACGGACGCCGCCTTTCTTCAGGTCCAGCACCGCGACCGCCTCGGTGCCGGCCGCGGCTGCCCACCGGCCGTCCGGCGAGACCGCGACGTCGGCCACCGCACCCCGTACGCTCGCCGCCTGCCGGCGCCGGCCCCCGGCCGTCTCGTAGAGGGCCACGGCGCCGGCGCCGTCGCCGACCGCGATCTTCTTGCCGTCGGACGACCAGGCCACCGCCGTCACGGCCGCGCGGCCTCGCAGCAGGACCCGGGGCGGACCCGGCTGGGTGGGCCACACGGTGACCGCTCCGGCCTGCGTACCGGTGACGACGGAGGCGCCGTCCGGTGCCACCGCGGCGGCCGTCACCTCGGCGTCGTGGTGCAGGAACCGGACCAGGGCGGGGCTGGCGGACGACGCCTCGAGCAGCGCGGCCCGGCTCTGCGGCGTGGGCTGTTCCCGGTGCGCCGCGACGGCGAGGAGCAGCGCCTTGTCGAGCCGCCGGGGAATGTCCTGGACGCTGGTGGCGGCGATCTGCCGGGACACCGCGAGCCGCTCCTGCTCCGTGGCGACGACGCTCTGCCGGTACGCGACGACGGCCGCCGTGCCCGAGGCGCAGAGCAGGGTCGCCAGCGACGCCACTGCCGCTCTCGTGAGGCGCTTGGTGCGCCGGTGCTGGCGGACGTCCTCGCCGATCAGGTCGTCCTTGGAGCGGCCGTGCAGCGGCGCCGCCACGTCGGCCGTCAGCTCCCGGAAGCGCGGGTCCCGGGGCGTCACCTGGCTCTCGTGCCGGGCCCAGCGGGCGTCGATCCACCGGGGTTCCTCGTCGAACGCGAGCCGGAGCTCGGGCGGCAGCGCGGACGACGACGGGTGGAAGCCGCTCCCCCGCCAGACCAGCTCACCCTCGGTGAGGACGATGAGGATCCGTTGCGGCGTACGGTTCTCCAGCCACCAGGTGACCTCCCGGCGTACCCACGGCGACGCGGCGGACCCGGGCGATGCCAGCAGGACGAAGTACCGGGCCTCGCTCAGCGCCGTCTCGATCGCCGTCCACAGTCCGGGGTTGGCCGACAGGCTGTCCGCGTCGCGGAACACGGCGAGGATCCGGCGCCGGTTCCACGGTTTGGCGAAGATCTGCAGTTCACGCTGGAGATTCGGGGCCAGCTGTCCGTCGGCCGCGCGGCTGTAGGAGATGAAGGCGTCGTAACGACCGGACGCGGGAGAGTTCTTGGCGGCGTGACGGAGCATCCGGGGATTGCACCGGTACCGCCATGATGATCACCATGCTGGTGTCGACTAGCTGACGGACGGCACCTTTCACCCGAAAAGGTTTCACGATGACTCTTCGCGCCGACGGCCTCGAGGTGGTGCCGATGACAGCGGCACACGCGTACGGGGTCCTGACCGTCTATGCCTCGGGCATCGCGACCGGTAACGCCACGTTCGAGACCGAGCCGCCGTCCTGGGAGGAGTTCGACGCGGCCCGGCTGCCGGGGCACCGGTTCGCCGCCCTCGACGGGGGCGAGGTGGCCGGCTGGGTCGCCTGTTCCCGGGTGTCCGCGCGCGCCGCCTACGCCGGTGTGGTCGAGCATTCCGTCTACGTCGATCCACGGTCCGGCGGCCGGGGCATCGGCCGCATGCTGCTCGAGACGCTGATCGACTCCACCGAGCGGGCCGGGATCTGGACGATCCAGTCGGGCGTCTTCCCCGAGAACACCGCCAGCCTGGCCCTGCACCGGCGGTGCGGCTTCCGCGACATCGGCGTCCGCGAACGCATCGGCCGCCATCACGGTGTCTGGCGCGACGTGCTCCTGATCGAACGGCGGTCGGCGGTCGTGTGAGGCGGGTGCTGTCGATCATCGGCGCGTCGGCGTAGCGTCGGGGCATTGGTCGACTGCTACCCGCTCCTCCCGGGAGGGCGCCATGACCACGATCGTTCCGCGGCCTGCCACACCGCAGCCGGTCGTCAGCCGCCCCTGGCCGGTGAGACGCCAGGTGCGCGGCTCCGCGCTGGGCCGGACCCTGCGCACCACGGATGCGAAGCAGATCGGGATCATGTACATGATCACGTCGTTCGGCTTCTTCGTGGTGGGCGGCTTCCTGGCGTTGCTCATGCGGGCCGAGCTGGCCCGGCCGGGCATGCAGTTCCTGTCGGCGGAGCAGTACAACCAGCTGTTCACGATGCACGGCACGATCATGCTGCTGTTCTTCGCGACGCCGATCGTGTTCGCCTTCGCCAACTTCGTCGTCCCGCTCCAGATCGGCGCGCCGGACGTGTCGTTCCCGCGGCTCAACGCGTTCGCGTACTGGCTCTATCTCTTCGGCGGGCTCATCGCGCTCGGCGGCTTCGCGATGCCCGGGGGTGCCGCCGACTTCGGCTGGACCGCCTACGTCCCGCTGAGCGACTCCGTGAACTCGCCCGGCATCGGCGGCAACATGTGGGTGGTCGGCCTGGCCCTCTCCGGCCTGGGGACGATCCTCGGCGGCGTCAACATGATCACCACGATCCTGACGCTGCGCGCGCCCGGCATGACCATGTTCCGGATGCCGATCTTCACCTGGAACATCCTGGTCACGAGCCTGCTGGTGATCGCCATCTTCCCGTTCCTGGCCGCGGCATTGTTCGCGCTCGCCGCCGACCGCATCCTCGACGCGCAGGTCTTCAACGCGAACACCGCAGGGCCGATGCTGTGGCAGCACCTCTTCTGGTTCTTCGGCCACCCTGAGGTGTACGTGGTGGCCCTGCCGTTCTTCGGCATCATCACCGAGGTCATCCCCGTCTTCAGCCGCAAGCCGCTGTTCGGCTACAAGGGACTGGTCGGCGCGACGCTGCTCATCGGGATGCTGTCGTTCAGCGTCTGGGCGCACCACATGTTCGCCACCGGCCAGGTGCTGCTGCCCTTCTTCAGCTTCCTGAGCTTCCTCATCGCGGTGCCGACCGGCATGAAGTTCTTCGTCTGGATCGGCACGATGTGGCGCGGCCAGATCAGCTTCGAGACACCGATGATGTTCGCCCTCGGGTTCATGGTCACGTTCCTGCTCGGCGGCCTGACCGGGGTGCTGCTCGCCTCGCCGCCCATCGACTTCCACGTCCACGACAGCTACTTCGTGGTCGCGCACTTCCACTACGTACTGTTCGGCACGATCGTGTTCGCGGTGTTCTCCGGCATCTACTTCTGGTTCCCGAAGATGTTCGGCCGGATGCTCGACGACCGCCTCGGCAAGGTCCACTTCTGGCTGACGTTCATCGGCTTCCACGCCACCTTCCTGGTGCAGCACTGGCTGGGCGCGGAGGGCATGCCCCGCCGTTACGCCGACTACCTGGAGACCGACGGCTTCACCTTCCTCAACACGTTCTCCACGATCGGTTCCTTCGTGCTGGGCGCCGCGACCCTGCCGTTCATCTACAACGTCTGGAAGTCGTACCGGGCCGGCACGCTCGTCACGGTGGACGACCCGTGGGGCCACGGCAACTCGCTGGAATGGGCCACGTCCTCGCCGCCGCCGCTGCGCAACTTCGACCGCATGCCGCGGATCCGCTCGGAGCGCCCGGCCTTCGACACCAAGTTCCCGGAGCTGGCCGCCGGCGAGCAGTCGGAGGCGGGACCGCCGGAGGGCGGCGCCCGCCCGCTGAGCAGCGAGTCCGACACCGGCGCGAGCTACCAGGAGGACCGCTCGGACAGTCGATGAGACGCCGCGGTTGACGAAGCGGAACGTTGCTCCGTATAGTTCCGGAACGACGTTCCGTTTGCCTGTCCCGCGATGGAGGCACTCCCATGGCCACCCCCGTACTGTCCGTCAGTCCCGTAGTGCTGCCGGCTCCCGGCCGTACCGTCGAATTGCAGGTCCGGGTCTCCGCCCCCGTGACCGGCGGTGAATTGCCGATCATCCTGCTGTCGCACGGCCACGGCCCCTCGAACAACCTCTCGTCCCTCAACGGCTACGCCCCGCTCGCGAACTACTGGGCGGCGCACGGCTTCGCCGTCATCCAGCCGACCCACCTGAGCTCGAGCACGCTGACCCTGAGCTCCGACGACCCCGAGGCGCCGCTGTACTGGCGATCCCGCGCCGAGGACATGAGCCGCATCCTCGACCAGCTCGGCGCGATCGAAGCCGCCGTCCCGACCCTGCGCGGGCGCCTGGATCCCGCCGGCGTCGCCGTGGCCGGGCACTCGATGGGCGGGCACACCGCGAGCCTGCTGCTGGGCGCCCGGCTCACCGATCCGCACGACGGCACCGAGGTGAACCTGGTCGAGCCCCGGATCAAGGCCGGCGTGCTGCTCGCCGCGCCCGGCCGCGGCGGCGACGCCCTCACCGAGGTCGTGGCCGAGAACTATCCCTTCTTCTCGACCACCGACTTCTCCGCGATGACGACACCCACGCTGGTCGTCGCCGGGGACAAGGACACGTCCGCCCACCTGACGGTGCGCGGCGCGGAGTGGCACACCGATCCGTACTACCTCTCCCCCGGGCCGAAGACGCTGCTCACTCTGTTCGGCGCGGAGCACGGGCTCGGCGGGATCTCCGGATACGACGTCGCCGAGAATCCGCGGCGGGTGGCCGCGGTGCAGCGCCTCACCCGGGCGTACCTGTGGAGCGAGCTGCACCCCGGGGACCCCGCGTGGAAGGCGGAGGCCGACGCGCTGACGGCCGGACCCGACCCGCTCGGGCGGGTCGAGTCCAGGTAGGCGGACGTCAGCGGGTGGCGCGGCCGGTGAGCTTGTCGCGCAGGCGGTCGACGAGCCCGACGCCGGGACCGACCAGCTTGTGGAACAGCTCGCTGTTGGGGGCGCCGGGGTGCGGGCGGGTGGGGGCGACCTTCTTCGCCGTCTCCACCTTGCCGGCGAGCTCGACCAGCTCGTCCTCGGGGATCCGGCGGCGCAGCTCGGGGAACTGCTCCGACTCCTCGTCCTGGATGTGGTCGGCCAGGATGGCCTCGAGCGAGCGCAGCGCCTCGTCGAACTCCGTGCCGGTGACGTCGAGCGCCTCCAGCTTCTTCATCGCCTGCTCGAGCTCCTTGTGCTCCTCGACGTCGTGCTCGACCGCCTTGTCGCCGTCGGGCAGGTGCTTGCGCATCGCCGGGTAGACGTACATCTCCTCCGCGACCGCATGGCGCACCAGCTCGCTGATGGCCGTGTCGGTGAGGTCGCGCCGGATCATCGGGTCCTTGATCGTCCAGATCTCGCCGATCAGGGCGGTGACGTCGCGGTGGTCGCTGGTGAGGACGTCGATCACGTCTCTGCTGGTCATGAAACCTCCTGAGGCGGGTGAGAACAGCAGCCGACTACCCCGGATACCGTGGCCTCATGCAGGAATCGCAGCGCAGGCAGGAAGACGCCCGCCGGGCGGCCGCCGGGCAGGGCTGGACCGCCCTGCTCGTCACGCCCGGCTCCGACCTGCGCCACCTCACCGGCTACGACGCGATGCCGCTGGAACGGCTGACCTGCCTGGTCCTGCCGGCCGGCGGGGAGGCCACGCTGATCGTGCCCCGGCTGGAGCGTGCGGCGGCTTCGGCCGGTGCTCCCGGCGTACAGCTGGCCGACTATCCGGACGGCGCCGACCCGTACGGGCTGCTCGCCGATCTCCTGCCGCCGGCGGGGCGCGTCGGCGTGGTCGACGTGATGCCGGCCGCGCACCTGCTGCCCCTGCAGGAACGGCTGCCCGGGGTGCGCTGGGAACGTGCCGCGCCGGTGCTGGGACGGCTGCGCGCGGTCAAGTCGCCGGCCGAGGTCGCCGCCCTCGCCGAGGCCGGCGCCGCGATCGATGCGGTGCACCGGCAGATGCACCGCTGGCTGCGGCCGGGACGCACCGAGGCGGAGGTGGCCGGCGACATCGCCACGGCGATCCGCGACGCCGGGCACGCCCGTACGGACTTCGTCATCGTGGCGGGCGGCCCGAACGCCGCCAGCCCGCACCACAGCAGCGGCGCGCGGGTGCTCGAGGCCGGCGATCCGGTGGTGGTCGACATCGGCGGCACGATGCCGAGCGGATACTGCTCCGACTGCACGCGTACGTATGTGCTCGGGCCGGCCGCTCCCCCGGAATTCGCCGACTACTACGCGGTTCTGCAGGCCGCCCAGCGGGCGTCGGTGGCGGCCGTGGCGCCCGGCGTGCCGGCCGAGGCGGTCGACGCGGCGGCACGGGAACCGATCACCGCCGCCGGGTACGGCGAGGCGTTCCTGCACCGCACCGGGCACGGCATCGGGCTGGACACCCACGAGGATCCGTACATCGTCACCGGCAACAGCGAACCCCTGCGCGAGGGGATGGCGTTCTCCATCGAACCGGGGATCTATCTGGCCGGGCGCCACGGGGCCCGCATCGAGGACATCGTCGTCTGCACCGCGGACGGCGGACGGCGCCTCAACACGACCGGCACCGGCCTCGTCCACCTCTGAGCCGTTCGCTCAGGCGTCACCGAACGCCGCGCCGAGGCCGGTCAGGTCGATCGGCGTGCGGGCGTGTTCGGGTACGTGGTCCAGCAGCGGACGAATCGCCTCGAGCGCGGTCAGAATCTGGCGCCCGACCCGTTCGACCGGCTGCATGGCGTCGACGGACACCAGGATGCCGCGTTCGGCGTACCAGGTGACGATCGGGTGGGTCACCTCGTGGTACAGCGCGAGGCGCCGCCGGATCACGTCTTCGGTGTCGTCGCTGCGGTGCTCCAGGGCGGCGCGGGCGAGCAGCCGGCGGATGAGCTCGCCGTCGTCCGCCTGGAGGTGCAATGCCACGTCCGCCGTCATGGCCAGGGACTTCCCGACCTGGTACAGCGTGCGGGCCTGGGTGATGTTGCGGGGCATGCCGTCCAGCACGTAGCCGGTCCCGGCCTCCTTGGCCGCGACCAGCGCGTCGCGCACCATGTCCAGCACGATGTGGTCCGGCACCAGGTCGCCGCGGTCGAGGTGCTCGCGCACCGCCCGGCCGAGCGGGGTCTGCCGGGCGACGTGGTCGCGCAGCAGGTCGCCGGTGGCGATGTGCGGGATGTCGAAGTGGGCTGCGATCACCGCACCCTGGGTGCCCTTGCCCGCTCCGGGCGGCGCGACCATCAAGACCCGCATCGAGCAGCCCTTTCCGGTGACGGTGCCATCGAGATCAGGTTGTCATCCGCCGCCGCGGAAGTCCATCACCGGGGCCGCAGGACCTGCACGCCGCGGGGACGCCGCCCGCTCAGTGAGGCGGTCGCCACCAGGGTCCGTCCACCCCGAAGGACGACGCCACCTCGCGGTGACGGTGCGGCTCGGCCATGCCGGACTCAGGCGGGACAGGGCGGGGCGGTGAAGGTGGGGTGCACGCCGACGGTCCACCGGCAGCCGAACGCCGGTGCCGCGACCGTACGGCGGTCGAGGATCGCGTCGCCGCCCGGGCGGGTGCCGTGGCGCACCCAGCCGACCAGGTCGTCGAAGGCCTGCTGCAGCTCGGCGGGGGTGAAGTCGCAGTGCCCCACCCCGCGGATCGCGCGCGACACGAACAGGCCGGACCGGCCGTGCAGGGCGGCGCGGCCGGCGTACACCTGCTCCATCGAGAACGGTACGAACAGGTCGCCTATGTCGTGCAGGGACAGCACCGGCACCGGCGGCCGGCCGTCGACGCGGGGGATGCCGTCGAGGCCGCGGTCCGGCCCTGCGGTACGGCGTACGCGCAGTACGTCGGCGTTGAGGCGCCACTCCGCGGCGGTGGGCCACCGGCGGTCGGTGCTGCGGTAGAGGGTGAACCGGTTGCCCGTGACGTTGCCGTCGGCGATCCCGCCGGTGCCCCCGGTCAGGCCGGGCCAGACGCCGAACAGGAACGGCAGGTCGTCGAGGGGCGAGAGGGAACGGGCCGCGTTCCAGTACGAGAACGCGCCGTCGAAGCCGGGCCGCTCGCCGCCGCTGCGCCGTTCCACGACGTCGGACCAGGTGTGCCCGGCGGCGGTCAGGACCGGTGGGGCGCCGGCGGTGACGCCCAGCTCGGGCAGCACGGCGGCGACCCGGGTACGCCACGTCTGCTCGTAGTCGGCCGGCGGCGACAGCGGGAAGTCGATGTCCACGCCGGCCAGCGCCGCGGCGGTCACGTTCGCGTCGAGGAAGTAGTCGAAGAGCTCGGTGTCGCCCAGCACACCGCAGTACGGCATCGCGCCCACGAACGCCCGCGGGTGCTTCTCGATGGCGACGGCGGTCACGTGGCCGCCCATCGAGGCACCGCTCATGTAGACGGCTCTCGCGCCCGTGCCGGTGACCTGGCGGAAGACGTCGATGAGCGCGTACGAGTCCCGTACGCCCTGCCCCAC
Source organism: Actinoplanes sp. NPDC051475 (assembly GCF_040689425.1). Lineage (NCBI taxonomy): Bacteria > Bacillati > Actinomycetota > Actinomycetes > Micromonosporales > Micromonosporaceae > Actinoplanes > Actinoplanes sp. NPDC051475. The sequence goes on along the minus strand of NZ_JBFAZZ010000028.1, from coordinate 39,180 downwards.
GTCGTAACCGTTGGTGCTGTAGCTGGAGGCCGCCCAGGCGAAGCCCCGGGCCACGTAGTGGGACCGCAGGCCGGGGTTGTCCACATAGACGGTGGTGTCCGTGCCGCGGTACCCGTGGGCGTAGACGACCAGCTCGCCGTTCCAGTGCAGCGGCACTTCGATGCGGTAGGCCGCCCCGGCCGTGATGCCCGTGTGGATCCGCGTGAGCGTGGCTCCCGAGGAGTCGGTGAGCGGCAGGAACGGCCTGCCGTCGAGTTCGCAGGCGGGGTCGGCGACGAGGTAGCCGGGTTGGGTGGTGCTGGGGACGGGCGCGGCGCAGGTGGCCGGCGCCGCGGCGGCCGGCGGGGCGACGAGCGCCGTCGCGCAGGCCACGGCCACAGCGAGCGCCGCAATGACGGGTTTTCGGTACGTCACCATCAGCTACCTCCCGGTAACATCCAATGACGCGTTCGGGTGGGTGTCAAGGGCCGGCCACCGTGCCCGGTTGCCTCGCCGCCCACCATGATGGATGCTGGGCGGCGACCATGGCGGCGCGTATCTTCATCAGCTACTGCAACGGAAGCGACGCCACCCGGCAGCTCCGTAACGAGATCGCCGCGGCCCTGTCCGGGCACAAGGTTTTCATCGACGAACTGAGCGTCCGGCTCGCCGACGATTGGCGGGCCCGCATCTACCACGCGCTGGCGGAATGCCACGCGGTCGTGTTCCTCCTGGACTCCGGCGCGCTGAAGTCGCCCTGGGTCCGCAAGGAGGCGAACATCGTCCTCTGGCGCCGCGCGCTGGGTGCGTCCGTCATGATCATCCCGGTGCTGCTGGACGGGGTCACAGCGCCGGACATCGAGGCGGCCGGACTGGCTGAGCTGCTGGAGGTCCAGCACACCCGGCCGGCGAGGCGCGGCCCGGCCGGCGGTGGCGGGGTGGTGCCCGAGGTGGTTCGCGCCGTGAGCCGCCTGCGGGTCGGCGGACGCCGGAGCAGCGATCCCATGCAGGAGTGGACGTCGCGGGTCGTGGAGGCGCTGGCCACCCTGGACGACGGTCACCTGGCCGTCTCGGCGGACGCCTTCGGCGCGGCGGACGGTCTCGCCGAGCTGCCGGGGCGGACGGCTCAGCTGAACTACGTCGCCCACCAGCTCCTCCACCAGGGAATCGACCGGCGCGCGTGCGACACCCTGGCGCGGATCAAGCGGGGGTTCAGCGACGAGCAGCGCCGCAATCTCATCGAGGAGATCATTCCGACGTGGGTGGACGGGGACGCGGCCCGGCTGCTGCTCCACGGCGCGGCCGACCGCCGGCCGGTCGTCCTGCTCAACGCCCGCCTCGATCGCACGGCCCGCCAGTACTTCGAGCGGGCGACCTGCCGCTCCTTCTCCGGATACCGCTGTGCGGTGGCCGGTGAGCTGGTCGGCGAGCAGTCCGTCGCCGACGTCTCCGCGGCGCTGCAAGCGGCAGTCCGGGAACTGGCCCGGCTACCGCCCCGGATACCGATCGAGGAGATCGTCCCGCCGCCGGGTCTGTCCTTTCTCGTCGTCGATCCGGGCGGCGTTCCGCTGCCGGCGGTCGGGCCGGCGATCGAAGCACTCCGCCGGGACTTCCCCTGGGTGAACCTCATCGTGCTGGTCGGCCGGGCGCACCCCGACGAGCCGACGGTACGGCGGTGGCTGCCCGAGGCGCCGTACCTGTTGCTCCCCGCTCTGGCCAAGGACGATGAACTCGTGGCCTATCAACTCGTGGAGGATCTCGTGCAGCTGGTACCCGAGCGGATGCGGGGCGACGTGCGATGACGGGAGCGGTGACCGGTTCGGACGGCGTCGACAACCGCGACGGCCGGGCGTACGCCATGACCGATGAGCTGTCCCTCGCGGTGGACGTCGCCCTGGCGACCGGCCGGCCCCTGCTGCTCCGCGGCGACCCCGGCTCCGGCAAGTCCTCCCTGGCGGCATACGTCGCCCGCGAACGGGGCTGGCGGTACTACGAACACGTCGTGACCTCCCGGACCGAGGCCCACGATCTGCTCTGGACCTTCGACGCCGTCCGCAAGCTGGCCGACGCGCAGGCCTCCCGGGTCCTGGAGGAATACGCGTACGTGGAGCCGAGGGTGCTGTGGTGGGCCTTCGCCCCGCGCTCCGCCGCCCGCCGCGGGCGCCCGGCCGGCGACGGGGACGGCTCCCCTGCGGCGGACCCGGCGCACCGGATCCACGGTGACGAAGCGCCGTCCGCCGACCACGCGGTGGTCCTCATCGACGAGATCGACAAGTCCGAGCCGGATCTGCCGAACAACCTGCTCGTGCCCCTGGGGTCCCAGGAGTTCGTCGTCACCCACACGGGAACCCGGGTACGCCGCGAGCCACCCGAGCGCCCCGATCCGACCCCGCTGGCCCGGCACCTCGTCGTGCTGACCACCAACGAGGAGCGCGAGCTGCCCCGGGCGTTCCTGCGCCGCTGCGTGGTCGCCTGGCTGAAGCGCCCCGACGCCGACCGGCTGGTCACGATCGCGCGGATGCATCTGGACGCGTACGACGGCGGCCACACCGTGCAGGATCTCCAGCTGGCCCGCGCGATCGCCGACCAGCTGATGGAGGTCCAGGCGGACGCGGACCGTGCCGCGCTGCGGGCGCCGAGCACTGCGGAGTTCCTTGACGCCCTGCGCGCCTGCCGCGGCCTGGGCATCACGGTGCGGAGCAGGGCCTGGCCGCAGCTGCGCAAGCTGCTGATGGTGAAGCCGGACCACCCGGAGTAGACATGCGACCCACCGTCTGGCTGAGTGACCTGGTCCGTGCCTGTGCGGCGGCCGGGGCCCGTACCGCGGCGCAGCGGAAACGGATCGCCGCGATGCTCGGTCTCGCCGCCGTCCGGCAGAGCGCTCCCCCACCGCCCGCCGCCCCGGTCCCGGTGCCCGCGCCGGCACCCCAGCATCCCGCTCCGGCTCCGGCAGTACATGCCGGGCCCGCCCAGCCGGTCCGCGACACCATCGTCGAGGCTCTCGCCGAGGCGAAGGAGCTGCCGGTGTTCAGCCCGGAGCCGGCGCCCGCGCTCGCACGGCAACCCCTGCTCGATCCGCGGTTCGCGCCGTCGATCCTGCAGATGGCCGTCCGGCGGCACGTCGCCGGCGGAGCGTTCGACGTCGACGCCGCCGTCCGCATTCTCGCCACGGCGCAGCCGCTGGTCACGATGCCGAGGAGGAAACGGGCCACCTCCGCGTTCGGCGTCCAGGTCCTGGTCGATCTCGGCACCGGGATGCAGCCGTTCGCGGAGGATCACGAGGACGTCCTGGCCGTGCTGGACCGCCTCCTCGGGGCGAGCCGGATCCGGGTGTCGTACTTCGCGGACTGCCCGGTCCGGGGCGCCGGCCCGGCGGGAAACGCGAGCTGGCGACCCTGGACTCCCCCGGCCCGGGGCACCCGGGTCCTGCTCCTGACCGACCTGGGCATCGGCGGGTTCCCGTTCGACCCCACCCGCGCCCGTGCCGCCGAGTGGCGGCGGTTCGGTACGCAGGCACGGCAGTCCGGTGTGGAACCGGTCGCCTTCGTGCCCTACCCGCCGGGGCGCTGGCCGGCCTGGGCGGTCGCCGCGATGCCGGTCGTGCACTGGGACCGGCGTACGACGGCAGCCGGCGTGGACGCCGCGATGCGGAGACGCCGGTGACCGCGCCCGGCTATCTCGAGCTGGCGGAGCTGCTGAGCACGGCGACGCGGATCGAGCCGCACCTCCTGCGTACCGTCCGGCTGACGGCCGCCCCGCATCTCGATGCCGGCGCCGAGGGGGATCTCTGGTTCAGCGACGTGATCGGCGTGCGCAACCCGCGCATGGTGAGCTTCCAGCCGGCCCGGCTCCCGGCCCTGCGGCAGGCGCTGGCCGCACGCATAGCGGCCAGTGACGCGGACGACCCGGTGCGCCGCGTGGGCCCGACCGTGGCCGCGGCACACACGAACCTGCCGCCGACGCTCCTGCTGGAGGAGCGCATCGCCTGGCTGACCGTGAGCACCGCAGCGGACGACCCGGAGCGGATCGACGAGCTCCTGAGGCCGGCGCTGCGGGCCCTGGTGCACGAGGGCCGGACCGGTGTCGCCGACTGGTTCGCCGGCGCGTGGGACCGACTGCCGGCACTTGCGCAAACGACGACAACGGCCTGGCAGCTCGGCCAGATGGCCCGCCGCACCGGCGCGGAGGCGCTGACGGCCTTCGCGCCGCGGCACCTCGCGATGATCACCCTGGCCGACGTCGCCGCCATCGCCGCGAAGCTGCCGGACACCGTCATCGGCGTGCAGCGCGACGACGGCGGGCTGGTCATCACCGAACCGCCCCGGCGGGGCTCCATGCGCGTGACCCTGCCGGACACCGACCCGCGCCTGATCGAGCTGACCGATCCCGCGTCCGCGGACCCGGGACGGACGGTGGCGGTGACGGGAGGCGAGACCGCGGTCGCCTGGCCCGGCACCGGTCCGGTCCGCATCACCACGGCCCGCGGCACGGTCTACACGCTGCCGGCTGTCCAGCCCGTCCTCGTGAGCCCTCCGCAAAGCGGGCTCAGCCTCGCCTGGCGCCTGCGCGACCTGCGCGCGAGCGCCGCTCTCACCCAGCGCCATCTGGCGAGCCTCATGGATGTGTCAGCTCCCTCGATCTCGAGCTGGGAGAACGGGTTCGTCGTTCCCCCGCTCCCCCGCTTGGCGCTGTACGCGACGATCTTCGCCCTGGATCAACCCCCGCGGCCGTATCGGTCGCCCCCGAGCGAGGAGCAGCTGACCCGCTCCGAACAAGCCCGAAGGCGGGCCTTGCTGCAAGAGCTCGTGCGCCTGCGGGAGGAGGCGTTGGGGCATCGCGTCGGCGGCGCGGAACAACCGGCGGCGCCCCTGCGGTATCCGGCCGGGGAGGCCATCACGGTGGTGGTCAGCCAGGTGCCGTCCGACCTGAGAGGCACCATGCCGCTGGCGGATCCGAGCAGCCCCGACTACGTCGAGAGCTACCGGTACGCCGATCTCGACTCGCTGATCGAGCTCCACGGTCATCTGCGGGCCGTCAACCCCGACAACGAGGTCAGGATCGCCACGCCCGACCAGATGTCCCCGGACGACATGACCAACCACCTGGTGCTGCTCGGTGGCGTCGACTGGAACGCCATGACCCGGCAGCTGATGCGCCACATCGAGGTGCCGGTCACGCCGATCCAACGGGATCCGGAAAGCCCCGGCGGGTTCCGCGTCGGCAGTGAGACCTTCACGCCGGTGCTGACGGACGACCAGCTCCGGGAGGACGTCGCCCACTTCCTCCAGAGCCCGAATCCCTTGAACACGAGCCGCACCGTCATCATCTTCCAGGGCATCTACGGCGCGGGCACGTACGGCGCCGTCCGGGCGCTCACCGACGCCCGGCTGCGTGACCGCAATGCGGATTTCCTCGCGGCGCTGTCCCACGACGGACCGGTCAGCCTGCTCTTCCGCGTACCCGTGATCGCCGACCGGGTCGTGGTGCCGGACTGGACGTCGCCGGACACGCTGCTGCACGTCTGGCCGCCGCCGGACCGGAGCTGAGGCGGCGCGGGTCCGGCAGCGGCTGCCGGCGGCCGAGGAGCACCGGCACGCGTCGTAGCGGTCACCGGCGCAGGGTTCTGACCGGTCGCGGCGCGGCCACGTACCCGCGGCCGCGTGGTGCCGGTCCGGTCGTCCGCCCGTGTTCGACGGCCGCCGCGGCGGTGCGGCTGCGGTCGGCTCGCGCGGTGGCCAGCAGGCCGGCGTACCGGCCGCGTTCCGCCTGGGACCAGTTGCGTTCGTCGTACTCCTGGCCCATCCGCCGCCCGGCGTCGACGGCCGGGCGGAGGACGTCGAGGGTCTCCTTGGCCGCCAGCTGGTCGGCCTGCCCGGCGCGGGCCCGCAACCACGCCGGCGGCGGGCCGGGCTCGCGCAGACGGGCCGCCTCCACCACCTTCGGCCGGTGCACCTCGTCGTTCATGCCCGCGACGACGGCCGGTGGCGGCTTCCGGTTCTCCGGCGACGGGAGTGTGCCCGATCGGGCATCGAAGGAGAAGTGGAGCGGACGACGGGCCGGCCGGACGACGTCAGTAGCGGAAGGTCGCCACCAGGCCGGTCAGCTCCGCCGACATCCGGGCCAGCTCGGCGGTCGCCTGCTGCGTCTCGGCGATGCCCTCGCTGGTGTGGCGCGCGGCAGCGGCGACCCCGTGAATCGTCTGCGAGATGTTCCCGGTCCCGGAGGCTGCCTCGCCGACGCTGCGGTTCATCTCCGCGGTGGTCGCGGTCTGCTCCTCGACGGCCGAGGCGATGGTGGTCTGGAAGTCGCTGATCCGGCCGATGACCTCGGAGATCGCCTCGATGGCCTTGACCGCACCCCGGGCGTCGGCCTGGATCGCCTGCACCCGCCGCGAGATCTCCTCGGTGGCCTGGGCGGTCTCCTGGGCGAGATCCTTGACCTCGTTGGCGACGACCGCGAAACCCTTGCCGGCCTCGCCGGCGCGGGCGGCCTCGATGGTGGCGTTCAGGGCCAGCAGGTTGGTCTGCTGCGCGATCGAGGTGATCACCTTGACCACGTCGCCGATCTCCGCGGAGGAGGCGCCGAGCTGGTTCATCATCGCCGAGGTCGCCGTCGCCGTGGTGACCGCGTCCTGCGCGACCTGGGCCGCCTGCGCGGCGTTCTCGGCGATCTCTCGGATGGAGGAGGCCATCTCCTGGCCGCCGGCGGACACGGTGCTGACGCTGAGGGACACGTACTCGGCGGCGGACGAGACCGTCTGCGCCTGGTGGGAGGCCTCTTCGGCGGAGCCGGCGATCTGCCGGGCGGTGGCCGACATCTCCTCGGAGGCACCGGCGAGCGACACCGCCGAGCCGTCGATGGTCGACACGGCCTGCCGCAGATGGGCGACGGCCGTGTCCAGGGCGCGGCCCATGCGGCCCGGCTCGTCGCGGCGGGTCAGGCCGCTGGTGCGGGTCAGGTCGCCCTCCGCGAGCGCATTGCAGACCTCCTCGACGCGGGCCAGCGACCGCACGATGCCCCGCGACACGAGCACTCCGGCCAGGACGGCGGCCACCAGGCCGCCGACGAGCAGCACCAGGGAGAGCGTACGGCTGGAGCGGTACTCGTTCTGCGCCGACGCGGCCGCCGCGGCCGCGTCAGCGGTCTCCTCGGCGACGAGCTGGTCGACGTTCGCCGAGATCTTGTCCATGATCGGCAGTACGTCGGTGTCGCGGATCTGCGTCCAGGTCTCGATGTCGTGGCGGGCCCCGGCGGGCAGCAGATACTGCTGCACCAGGCGGGTGTAGCCCTGCCACCAGTTCTGCACGGCGGTGAGGGTCTGGGTGTCCCCGGCGGACTGGCCGTTCCGATACGTGGCGAGCGCCGTGTTGAGGGCCCGCACGTCCGCGTTGAAGGCGTCGCCGAACGCCGCCGCCTTGTCCGGGGACAGCGCCAGGGCCTGGTCGGACACGTCGAGGCGGGCCTTGAGCACCGCCGCGCGGACCTGGCCGATCGCGAGCACGGCCTGCACGTTGCGGTCGTAGATGCCCTGGGCCGCGCCGCTCGCCCGGGCCAGCGACACCATGCCGACCACCCCGACGGTGAGGGCCACGAGCGCCGCTACCCCGACCGCAGCGAGGATCTTGACACCGGTCGCCAGGTCCCCGAACCGGAGGAACGGTCGCTTACGAACGGGAGTCGCGGCGTGCGCGGCTGCTTTCGTCATCGGGAGCCTTCCGGGCGGGACGGCGGCCACGACAGCCGCTCATACCCCCGAATATCGTCACTTCGACCGCCGTCTTGAAGGCAGTCGGCCAAGAATTAGTGACGCGCCGCACCCCGCGTTCGCCGTCCTAGGAACCTAGGGATGGTCCCGGGGCTGGTTGCTACCCTTGCCGGTGATGCCGCGCTGCGGACGTCCCGGACGAGCGCGTGTCGTACCCGGCCTGCAAAGACGACCGCCTGCGAAGGTGAGCTGTCATGGCCTGGTTCGTTCTTGTCGTCTCCGGTCTGCTCGAGACGGTCTGGGCCGTCGCCCTGGACCGCAGCGGGGGCTTCCAGCGGCCGCTGCCGTCGATCGTGTTCGTCGCGGCGCTGGCGCTGAGCATGACCGGTCTCGGGTACGCGCTGCGCAGCATCCCGGTGGGCACCGGCTACGCGGTCTGGGTCGGCATCGGCGCCGTAGGCACGGCGCTGGTCGGCATGATCGCCCTGGGCGAGTCGACGAGCCTCCCCCGCCTGCTCTGCCTGCTGCTGGTCGTCGCCGGCGTGATCGGCCTCAAGTTCCTGCCCTGAGGGATCCCGGGCGGGGCGACCCGCTTCGCACTTCTCCTGCACCTCGCGGAATCGGCGGGCCGAGGACCGCGCCGCCGATGAGGAGACCGCAGACCTCACCGGGGCACACGGATGCGCCCTTCAGACGAGCGAAGGACCGCCCAGCATGTCCGTTCCGGTCTTGGACCCGACGCGCGAGAGCGATTACGACGACGTAGCCGCGCTCGCAGCGCAGCTGTGCGGCACGCCGATCGCGCTCGTCAGCCTGGTCGACCGCGAGGCCGGCCGGGACAGTGCCCTCTGCGCCCAGGCGATGCGGAGCGACGAGATCATGCAGGTCGCCGACGCCCGGGCCGATCCCCGGTTCCGGGACGACGCGCTCGTCACCGGCGAGCCGTTCGTGCGCTTCTACGCCGGCGCCCCCTTGATCGCCACGTCGGGGCACCGGATGGGCAGCCTCAGCGTGATCGACCGCGAGCCCCGGCTGCTCACCCCGGACCAGCGCCGGGGCCTGCGGACGCTGGCCCGCCAGGTGGTCACCCAGCTGGAGCTGCGCCGGTACGCCCACGGCATGGCGGACGTGCGCCGGCAGCTGTCCGAGGCCGACCAGCTCAAGGACCAGTTCCTGGCGCGCATCACCCACGAGCTGCGGACCCCGCTCACGTCGATCACCGGATACCTGGAGATCCTCGAGGACGCCGACATGGTGGCCGGCGCCGGCGCGGCGTTCGTGACGCGCATCCGGCGCAATTCCGAGCGGCTGGTCACCCTGGTCGACGACATGCTGCTGGCGAGCCGGCTGGCGGGCGGCCATGTGGACCTCGAGCGCGCCGGCGCCGACCTCGCCGCCCTCGCCCGCGAGGCCGGCGCGCAGCACACGGCGCTGGCCGCCGGCAAGGGCCTGACCGTCGTCACCGACGCCGTGCAGGCGGTACCCGCCCACGTCGACGTGCGGCGCATCGGCCAGGCCCTCGACCGGCTCGTCCGCAACGCGATCAAGTTCACCGACCACGGGAGCGTGACCGTCGCCGCCACGACCCGGGCCGGGCGGCCGGTGCTGGAGGTACGCGACACCGGCGTCGGCATCGACCCCGCCGAACGGGACCGCGTACTGGCCCCGTTCCGCCGCGCGAGCGCCGCCGAGCGGGCCGAGGCGCAGGGCAGCGGGCTCGGGCTGAGCATCGTGGCGGCCATCGCCGACGCCCACGGCGGCACGGTGGAGATCGCCGACAACCTCACCGGCGGCACCACCGTCACCCTGACCTTCTAGGCTCGGGCCTGTTGCTTCAGCGCTTCTGGACGACGACCTCCGAGCCGGAGGCCGTGACGGTGTAGGCGACTGTCTGGTGCGTCCACGGGTTGGTGGCGTACACCCGCGCGCCGTTGCCGATGTCCTCGACCCGGACCATCGCCGAGCCTGCCCGCTTGTTCGCGGCGCCGGCGAGGGACCGGACGACCTTGCGCAGCGAGGTCGCCTTGACGGTGTGGCCGGCCGCCGCCCGGCGGATCGTGGTGGCACCGTCGCCGACGACTTTCTTCACCGTGGCGGCCATGCTCAGGTACGCCTCACCGCGGGCCAGGACGACCGAGGTGATGGTCGCGGAGGGCGCGGGCGCCGTCAGGTTCTGCGCGCCGTACGTGAAGGCCAGCGCGCCCGTCACGTCGCCGGCCGCGACCCTGGCGCCGGAGAGGACGCCCTCCGCGGTGACCACGAACGTGATCGTGGTGTCCGTCTCCGGCGAGAAGGTGTAGTCGGCCGTGCCGTCGTCGTGGGCGGTGCGGGTGCCGGCGTAGCTGACGTCCTTGGTGAGCAGCTCGGACGGTCGGAAGCCGCGCGTGTCGACGTAACGGTCCAGGTCCAGGGCCGCGTCCGGCTTGACGACGTACCGGACCGCCGGGCGGTTCATCATCGTGACCGCCGCCCTGGCCGCCGCGGTGCTCAGCGTCTCGTAGGTGCCCCGGTGGTGGACGGCGTACTTCGTCCTGAGCGCGCCGCCGTAGTTGTCGTGCTCGTACGCGACACCGGCCGCCGGGTCGACCGCGTACTCGCCGGACGCCGACGCCGACGGGCTGCTCAGGCTCTCCGTGATCCTCCAGCCGTCCGAGGCCGCCGCCGTCGAGGAGCCCGCCACCGCCTTCAGGGCCGAGACCATCTCGGCCGCGGTCAGGGTGGCCTCGGTGTCCGCCGCGTACGCGGTGCCGGGCAGGCACAAGAGACCCGCGGCCATCGAGGTGACCGCGGTCAGCGCAGCGAGCCGGAACGAACGTGTCATGCGTCACTCCAATGGGACAAACTTCCAAAAGCCGAACATATCGCCGCGGCACGCGGAGCGCATCGGCTCTTCCGGCTGCCCGGAGTGGCCGCTCGGACGGGGCCGGGGGGCCGGCTCAGCTCCGCGGCCGGGACGCCGGGGCCAGCTCAGCTCTGCGGCAGGGACGCCGATGGGTTCAACGATGGCCGGGAACGGTGGACGGGGACGGGTCGGGGACCGGGTGAGTGATCCCCGCCGGCTGCGCGTCCTCGGGGACACCGGCCTGCTCGACGCCGGTGAGCTGCCGGCCCTGGACCGCCTCACCGCCCTGGCCGCCCGGCTGCTGGACGTGCCGACGGCACTCGTCTCGCTGGTCGACGCCGACCGGCAGGTGTTCGCGAGCGGCTCCGGGCCGAACGGTTCCCGGCAGACCCCGCTGTCCCACTCCTACTGCCGGTACGTGGTGGCCGACGATGCCCCGCTGATCGTGCCGGACGCGCGGGCCGACGAGCGGCTGCGGGACAACCCGGCGATCAGCGAGCACGCCGCGATCGCGTACGCCGGCATCCCGCTGCACGCGCCCGACGGCCACGTGCTCGGCTCGCTGTGCGTTGTCGACACCGAGCCGCGCGAGTGGACCGACGCGCAGGTGGCGATCCTGCGGGACCTCGCCGCGGCGGCGGAGTCGGAGGTCGCCCTGCGGCTGGCCCACGGTGAGCTGCTGCTCTCCTCGGCCCGGTGGCAGGCCGTCCTCGACAGCGCCGCGGACGCCTTCGTGTCGATGGACGCCGACGGGCGCGTGACCGCGTGGAACTCCGCCGCCGAGCGGCTGTTCGGCTACTCCATCGCCGAGGCCCTGGGCCGGCCGGTCACCGACCTGATCGTTCCGGTCCGGCTCCGGGCCGCGCACGACCAGGGCATGGCACGGGTACGGGCCGGCGGCACGTCGACGCTCGCGGGACAGCGGCTGGAGGTGGCGGCGGTCGACCGCACCGGCCGGGAGTTCCCGATCGAGATGACGTTGCAGGTCGGCACCGGCCGCGACGGCATGGTGTTCCACGCGTTCCTGCACGACATCACCGCCCGCGTCGAGGCCCGCGCCCAGCTGGAACAGGAGCGCCAGCGGCTCGCCGACGAGCGCGCCTTCCTGCAGGCGCTGCTCGACAGCCTGGACTCCGGCGTGGCCGCCTGCGATGCCACCGGCACCCTGGCCCTGTTCAACCAGGCCCTGCGCGATCTGCTCGGCGCCGACGAGCAACCGCTGCCACCCGACCGGTGGGCGCAGACCTACGGGCTGTACGCCGCGGACGGGCAGACCCTCATGACGACCGAGCAGGTGCCGCTCGCCCGCGCGCACGCCGGTGAGCAGGTGCGCGGCGAGGAGATCGTCGTACGGCGACCCGGGACGGAACCCCGCCGGTTCGTGACCAACGCCCACCCCATCGCCGCCGACGGCCGCCACCTCGGCGCGGTGGTGGCCATGCACGACATCACCGAGAGCCGCCGAACCGAGCAGCTGCGTCGCTGCCGCCACGCCGTCACCCAGGTGTTGTCCGAGGCGACCAGCGCCGAGCAGGCCGCCGCCCGCGCAGTCGCCACCGTCGCCGCCGGCCTCGGCTGGACCTGCGGCGAGTACTGGCAGGTCGACGCCGACGAGCAGCGGATCGTCCGGCTGAGCTCGTGGACCGCCCCGGGCGTCGACCTCGGCGGCTTCACCGGCGGCGAGCCGATGGCCTTCTCCGCCGGCGAGGGACTGCCCGGACTGGTGTGGTCGCGCAACGCCGAGGTGTGGACCGCCACCCGGCAGGACGGTGTCCTCGCCGGCGGGCGGGCGGCCGTCGGACACGCCGCGGGCCTGCGCACGGGCGTCGGCGTGCCGGTGGGCACCGGTCGCGGCGTGCTGGGCGTGCTCGCGTTCTTCATCGCCACCGACGTCCCCCGCGATGCCGACATCGCCGCGGTGCTGGACACGATCTGCGCGCAGCTTGGCCGCTTCGTGGAACGCCGTCGCGCGGAGGACCTCACCCTCGCCCTGGCCGCGGCGCGCCGCGACTTCAACCGGATCATCGCCCAGGTCAACGACTACCTGTGGACCGTCGAGATGCGACCCGACGGCACGGTTCGCTCGGTGTACTCCAGCCCGAGCGGCACCGGCGTGTTCGGCGCCGAGCTGCCCACCGGCGCGGACATGGCCACCACCCTGGCCGCCCGGGTGCATCCCGACGACCGGCACCTGTTCGCGGGCTTCCACGCCACCGTCTCGGCCGGACTGCCGGCGGAGGTCGAGGTGCGCGTACTGGGATACGACGGGGTCACCCGCTGGGTGTGGACCCGCGCGGTGAGCCGCCAGGACGACGGCCGGCTGTTCGTCGACGGCATCTCGACCAACATCACCGAACGCCGGGAGCTCGCCGAACAGCGCGAACAGCTGCTCGCCGCCCAGCAGCAGCAGGTGAGCCGGCTGCGGGAGGTCGACCGGACGAAGGACGAGCTCGTCGCCGTGGTCAGCCACGAGCTGCGCAACCCGATCGGCGTCATCCGCGGCTACACCGAGCTGCTGCTCGACGACCCCGACCTGAACGCCGGCTACCGCCGCGAGATCGCCGTCATCGACCGCACCAGCGCCCACCTGCTGCACCTGGTCGAGGACCTGCTCGACCTGGCCCGGCTGGACACCGGGCACGCCGGCATCGACGTCAAGCCGCTGCCGGCCGCCCGGCTGATCCGCGACGTGGTGCAGGCCCACGGGCACGCCGCGGAGGCCGCCCAGGTGCACCTCGAAGCCGCCGTCGGCCGGCTCCCGGTGATCCACGCCGACGCGTCGCGGCTGCGGCAGGTGCTGGACAACCTGCTGTCCAACGCGATCAAGTACACGCCGCCCGGCGGCACGGTGACCGTCACCGCCGAGGCGGCCGGCGGCGACCGGGTCGAGATCGTCGTCGCGGACTCCGGCATCGGCATCCCCGCCGACCAGTACCCCCGGCTGTTCACGCGCTTCTTCCGCGCCAGCACCGCCACCCAGCGCGGCATCAAGGGCACCGGTCTCGGCCTGGCCGTGGCCAAGGCGGTCGTCGAGGCCCACGGTGGCACCGTCACGGCCGAACCCGCCCCGGGGGGCGGCACCCGGTTCACCGTCGCCCTCCCGTGCCACACCGACCCGCGGTCCGGCGCCTGACGTCAGGCTCGGCCCGGCGTCACGACGACCGATCTTCGTCGATGCCTACGGTGCGGCACACCCGCGCGACGGAACGCTAAGATGACCTCTGCTATCGACGCAGGCCTATGCACTCGGATCGAACCCCTCCCCGACGCAGATCGCGAGCACAGTGACCGACACCAGCGAATCCGACGCGACCGCCCGCGGCCCGGAGAAGTCCATCAAGCGCCGCATCGCCCGCCTCATCCTCGTGCCCGGCGTGGCCGCGCTCGTGCTGTGGCTGGCCACCTCCGCCTATCTGGTCTTCAACGGCTACTACGATCGCGAGGTCGCCAACGGCGTCCGGAAGGTGTCGATCCCCGCGGTCAGCACCCTCGCCGCCATCCAGCGCGAGCGGCGCGAGAGCATCAACTACCTCTCGCACGCGGCCAAGGACCTGCCGCAGCTCATCGCCCAGCGCCAGGAGACGGACACGCTGGTGGAGAAGCTGCGTACGGCCGCGGGTTCGGTCCTGAGCCGCGCGCCCCGGCGCATCGACGTACGGTGGCAGGCGTTCTCCGACCGCCTGGACCGGCTGCCCGGGATCCGGAGCACCATCGACTCCGGGCGCGCCGGGCGGCTGGAGACCACAGTGTTCTACGACGATCTGGTGGACGCGGCGATCGACCTGTTCGACACGCAGGCGCGGGTCGTGCCGGACGCCACCGCGACCCAGGGCGCCATCACCGCTACCGACACGTTCCGCGCCGGCGACCTGATGTCCCGGGCCGGATCGGTGATCTCCAGCGCCTTCGGCTCCAACGGGCTGAACCGGCAGGACCACCTCCAGTTCGTGAAGATGGTCGGCGCCTATCACGCCACACTGGACGCCGCGGTGCCGCACCTGCACCCGGACGCCCGGGTGCAGTACGACCGGATCATGGCCATGCCCGAGTGGAGCTCGCTGAGCGCGGCGGAGAACACGCTGATCGCCGCGGGGCCGTGGAAGAGCCGCCCGCCCGGCGAACTCGCCCTGGACGCGCAGCAGTGGGACACCGTCACGAACGCCATCGCCGACCAGCTCGTGGCACTCACCGTCACCCAGGCTGACCGGGTCTCCCAGGACGCCCTGGACACCGGCAACAACCAGCTCCTCGCGGCGGCCCTCGGCAGCGCCGTCGCCCTGCTCATCGCGGTCGGCGCGATCGTCTCGGCGGTCCGGCAGTCGCAGATCCTGGTCAACCGGGCGCTGTCCGTACGCCTCGCGCAGCTGGGCCAGGACGCGGTGACCGTCGTCGACGAGCGCCTGCCGTCCATCATCGAGAAGCTGCGCCGCCGGGAGAAAGTGGACGTGGCGCTCGAGCTGCCCCATCGCGACTACGGCCGGGACGAGATCGGTCACCTCGCCACCGTGCTGAACCGCTCGCTGCGCGCCGCCGTGGACGCGGCCGTCGAGGAGGCCACCACGCGGGCCGCCGGCATGGCGATGCTGATGGGCGTGGCGCGGCGCCCCCAGCGCCCGCTGCAGCACGGGCTCAAGGTCATCGAGGAGCTGCAGAACCGGATCGGCGACGAGAAGATCCTCGGCGAGCTGTTCGACATCAACCACCAGCTCACCCAGACCCGCCGGTTCCTGGAGAACCTCATCATCCTCGCCGGCGGCCAGGCCGGACGCCGGTTCCCGCGCCCGGTCCCGATCCGCCGGGTGCTGCTGGGTGCGGTCGCCGAGACGAGGCAGTACCAGCGCGTCACCCTGCGCCGGGCCCCGGAGGTCGCGATCAGCGGCCCCGCCATCGCCGGCATCACGCACCTGCTGGCCGAGCTGCTGGACAACGCCCTGGTCTTCTCCCCGCCGGAGTCCGAGGTGTGGCTGAGCTGCACGCAGGCGCACAACGGCGTCGTGATCGAGATCGAGGACGCGGGCGTCGGGATGACGCCGGAGGCCATGGACCGGGCGAACACGCTGCTGGCCACCGCCCCGGTCCCCGATCTGAGCGGGCTCAGGGGCGGCGCCCAGATCGGCCTCTGGGTCGTCGCGGAGCTCGCCAAGCGCGGGAACATGCAGGTCACGCTCCGCCCCTCGGCGTACGGAGGGGTGCTGGCCGTGGTACTGCTGCCGGCGAGCGCGCTGGCGCCCGGCGAGGAACCGCGCCCGGCGGCGACCGAGCCGGGCGACGACCACGAACGGTCGCAGCCCGGGGCCGGCAGGCCGCCCGCGCGGCGCCCGGCGACCCCGGTCCCGGCCCTCCAGCAGCCGACCTGGCCCCTGCCGGAGATCTCCCCCGCTGCGTCGCCGCCGGCCCCGGCGACCGGCAGCGCGGTGGCGACCGCCCGGCCGCCGCTGCCCCAGCGCCGCCCGCAGGAGCACTTGGCGCACCAGCTCAAGGAGGAGTCCGGCACGCCGGCCCAGGCCGCCGGGCCGGCGCACACCCCGGAGACGGCCCGCAACCGCCTCGCCGGCTACCAGCACGGCTGGCGCGCCGGTCGCACCGGCGACATCACCCCGCCCGGCCACCGCAGCGGCAGCATCACCCCGCCGGGCCACCGCACGGGCGACGTCACCCCGCCGGGCCACCGCAGCGGCGAGATCCGCCCGCCGGCCCCGGCGGCCGGCGACGACCTGCCCGGCCACAGCGAATGATCACGCCCCCACCGCAACCGACAGAGACGGGAACAGCCATGGAACCGACCGCGCACAACGATCTCACCTGGATGCTCGACGAGCTGACCGCCGTGGACCAGGTGCTGCACGCGCTCGTGCTGTCCATCGACGGCCTCGTCGTGCAGAAGTCGAGGTCGCTGGCGCAGGACGCGGCCGAGTTGCTGGCCGCCGCCGCGTCCTCGTTGTACAGCGTCGGCGCCGGCGTGGGACGCCGGTTCGACGGCGGGCCGGTCGACCAGATCGTCGTCGAGTTCCACGACCGCACCCTCTTCATCGCCTCCGCGGGCGAGAACGCACGGCTCGCGGTCATCGGCGACCAGGACGTGGACATGGGCACGGTCGCGTACGAGATGGGCCGGCTCGTCACCCGCATCGGCCAGTACCTCGGCGCGCAGCGGCGTACCGCCACGAACGGGGCGGACCCCCACATCCTGAAACCCTCGGTCAACGGGCATGCCGGGCTCTGAGGATGGACTTCGACGAGCCCGGTCAGCTCGTACCCCTCTATGTCCTGGTGAACGGGCGCACCACGCCGCGCAACGCGGCGCTGGACCTGGCCACGCAGGTGGTCGCGCTGCCGGCCGACACGACCGCGCTGGAGCCCGAATACAGGGAGATCCTGCGGCAGTGCGAGGACTGGATGTCCATCGCGGAGATCTCCGCGTACCTGCGCAGGCCGCTGACCGTGGTCAAGGTGCTGGTCGACATCCTGCTCGAGCAGCGCTACGTCACCCTCGGCTCCGCCGCCCAGCGCACCGTCTACGACCGCGCGCTGCTGGAGTCGCTGCTCGGCGGCCTCCAGCAGCTCTGACCGAGAACTGAGAGACACATGAAACGCACATCCGCCAAGGTGGTCATCGCAGGCGGCTTCGGTGCCGGCAAGACCACCCTGGTCGGCTCCGTCAGCGAGATCCCCCCGCTGACCACCGAGGAGGTCATGACGGAGGCCAGCGTGGGCGTGGACGACCTCGCCGGGCTGGACGAGAAGACGCGCACCACGGTCGCCCTGGACTTCGGCCGGATCACCATCAGCCGCGAGGTGATCCTCTACCTGTTCGGCACGCCGGGGCAGGACCGGTTCTGGTTCATGTGGGACGAGCTGGCGCAGGGTGCGCTCGGCGCGGTCGTGCTGGTCGACACACGCCGGCTGCCCGCCAGCTTCGCCGCGGTGGACTACTTCGAGCGGCGTGGCATCCCGTTCGTCGTGGCGGTGAACGCGTTCTTCGGCGAGTGCGCCTATCCCGACCACGAGATCCGCTCGGCGCTGCAGCTGGGACCGGACGTGCCGCTCGTCCGCTGCGATGCGCGCCGGCGAAGCTCGGCCGTGGAGGTGCTGATCCGTCTCCTGCGGCACGTCCTGGCCGGGTTGCCCGCTACACCGCCGGCTCGAGCCGTACCTTGAAATGCCGGAGCAGCTTCGGCGCCGAGAGGATCCGGTAGCCGGGGACCCGGCCGGGTTCCTTCGCGATCCGCGCCAGCGTCGCGGCCACGTGGTCGAGGTGCGCGTCGGTGTAGACCCGGCGCGGGATCGCCAGCCGCACCAGCTCGAACGGCGCCGGGCGGACCAGCCGCTGCTCGTCGTCGAGCTCCCCCAGGTACAGCGAGCCCAGCTCGGCGCAGCGGATCCCGCCGCGCAGGTACAGCTCGCTCGCCAGGGCGTGGCCGGGGAACAGCGCCGGCTCGAGATGGGTCAGCAGGCGGCCGGCGTTGAGGTAGAGCGCGTGGACGCCGGCCGGTTGCACGGTGTCCACCCCGGCCTCGTTGATCAGCCGGGCCAGCCGCTCGGTGGCGGCCGCCCGGGAGCGCAGGTAGGCGGGGTCGACCACCTCGCGCAGGCCCTGGGCGATCCGCTCGAGGTCGTGCCCGGCCAGGCCCCCGTACGTGGAGAAGCCCTCCGTCGCGATCAGGTTCGCCTCGCAGGCGGTGTACACCCCGGGGTCGCGCACGGCGATGAGGCCGCCGACCGGGGCGAGCCCGTCCTTCTTGAGGCTGATCATGCAGCCGTCGGCCAGCTGGAAGGCGTGGTTGGCGATCTGTCGCGGGGTCCAGTCGCCGTACCCGGGCTCGCGCTCGCGGACCAGCCAGGCGTTCTCGGCGAAGCGGGCGGCGTCCAGCCAGAACGGCACTCCGTGCTGCTCGCAGAGCGCGGCCACCGCGGTGAGGTTGGCCATCGACACCGGTTGCGCGCCGAGCCCGTTATTGGTGATCGTCATCAGCACCATGCCGACCCGGTCCCCCTCGGGGCCGGTCAGCGTGCGCTCCAGCTCGCCCAGGTCGATGTCGCCCTTGAACGGCTCGTCGCTGTCCAGGTCCAGCGCCTGCGCGCAGGGCAGGTCGCGGGCCTCCGCGCCGGCGAGCTCCACGTTGGCGTGGGTGGTGTCGAAGTGGGTGTTGCTCAGGCAGATCTGTCCCGGGCGCAGCAGCGTGGAGAAGACGATGCGCTCGGCGGCCCGCCCCTGGTGCACCGGCAGGACGTGGTCGAATCCGGTCAGGTCGCGGACCTCGTCGCGGAAGCGGAACCAGGAGCGGGCGCCGGCGTACGACTCGTCGCCGCGGGCCGCGCCGGCCTCCTGTGCGGACGACGTCGCGCCGGTGCCCGAGTCGCTGAGCAGGTCGACCGTGATCTGGTCGGCGCGCAGCTCGAACGGGTTGCATCCCGCGGCCGCGTAGGCCTTGCGGCGCTGCCCGGCATCCAGGAAGGGAATCGGTTCCACGACCTTGATCCGGTACGGGGGCAGCAACGCATACGAATCCACGGGCACGACTCTCTCCTAGGAGGCAGCGGGGATCCGCAGTGGCTGCGGGGCGCCCACGCTATACGCCTCGGACGACAGGTAGACGCTGAGGCCCGGCCGGGGCGGCCCGACCCGCAACGACACGTGCGCGATCAGCCCGGCGCCGTCCCCGAGCGGCCGCCGGGACACGGCGGACACGGCGGCCTCGAGCGCGCCCGGGTCGAAGCCGTGCCGCACCAGCAGGGCACCGGCCCGGTCGTGCGCCTCCCGGTCGTCGGCGACGTAGCTGCGGATCGGCACGTACACGCTGTAGCCGATGGGTGCTGCCGCCCCGGGCGCGAAGGTGTAGCTGGCGATGATCGGCCGGCGGTCGTACGGGCCGGCGGAACCGGTGGCCAGCTCGCAGAAGGCGGTCACCTCGGCAGGGTCGACGCCCGGCACGACCGCGGCGGCCCGGGCCACGTCGTCGAGGCCGGCGTCGTGCTGCGACACGTACAGCTTGATCCGGGCCGTGTCGCAGTCGGTCAGGTCCAGGGCGAAGAAGGTCAGGCGGTCGGCCGGCCGCAGGGCCCGTTCCCGGACGCCGCGGTACGCCGGTCCGGCGCCGAGCCGGCCGAGGGCTTCCCGGACCAGCGGGCCGGAGCGGGCGACGCCGTGGATCTCCGGGTTGAGGTACACCTTGAACTCGGGCACGTCGCGCAGGATCAGCGAGTGCCACATGCCGAACAGGCCCTGCGGCCGGTCGGTGGTGAAGAGGTCACGCACCTGCTCGAGGCGCGCCAGGTCGAGCCTGTGCCGGCCGGCCTGCCGGTGCAGGAACGCCAGGGCGGGCGTCAGATCCGCCGGCACGGCCGGGTCGGCGACCGCGGCCTCGGCGAGCAGGCGCAGCGCGGGTGGGCCGCCCCGGTCGAACGCGACCGAGAACTCGACCGGGCTGTGGTCGTCGGCGACGTCGGAGGACCAGGCGGGCCCGGCCGCGAGCGCCCTACGGCCCGCCTCGCCGAGCAGGTCGGCGACCAGTCGGGCGGGCTCCGCGGCGTCCGTCCCGGTGACCCGGCAGAGGCGGAGCAGCTGCCCCGTGACGTGTTCAACCAGCGACTCGGCCGGCATCAGTCCCTCCACGCGATCATTAAAATCGGTCAACATCAATTAGTAAAGTGCCGGAGTACGGCGATCACCGCCGGGTAATACCTTCGGCATGGCTGACCGGATCGCCGACCCGTGGGGCGCTCGCACGCCGTACGGGCCGGGCGAGCAGTGGCCTGTACGCGTCGACGAGCACGTCGAGGCGCCGCATGCCGACCGATGGGTGCAGTCGGCGTCGCTGCTGCACTCGAACGGCGACGCGATGGACATCGCCGTCGCGGACGGGCGCATCGTCGGCGTCCGCGGCCGCGCGGCGGACCGGGTGAACCGGGGCCGGCTCGACCCCAAGGACCTGTACGGCTGGCAGGCCAACGCCAGCCCGGACCGGCTCACCCGGCCGCTGGTCCGGCAGGAGGGCCGTCTGGTCGAGACGGACTGGGACACGGCGATGGGCCGGATCGTGGCCCGGTCGCGGGAGCTGCTGGAAGGCCCCGGCGGCTGGGGTCACTTCGGCTTCTACACCAGCGGCCAGCTGTTCCTGGAGGAGTACTACGCCCTCGGGGTCATCGGCAAGGCCGGCATCGGCACGCCCCACATGGACGGCAACACCCGGCTGTGCACCGCCACCGCCGCCGCGGCGCTGAAGGCGAACTTCGGCACGGACGGGCAGCCGGGGTCGTACGCCGACGTCGACCACTGCGACGCCCTCGCGCTGTGGGGCCACAACGTCGCCGAGACGCAGACCGTGCTGTGGATGCGGATGCTCGACCGGCGGCGCGGGCCGAACCCGCCCGCCCTGCTCGCCGTCGACCCGCGCACGACACCGGTCGCCCGGGAGGCGGACGTGCACCTGGCCGTCCGCGCGGGCACCAACCTGGCCCTGGTCAACGGGCTGCTGCGCGAGCTCATCCACCGCGGCTGGTACGACGAGGCGTACGTCGGCGCCCACACGCTGGGCTTCGAGGAGCTGGAGCGCACCGTCGACGCCTATCCCCTCGACCGGGTGGCCGGGATCTGTGACGTCAAGGCCGCCGACGTGGCCCGCGCGGCGGAGCTGCTCGGCACCTCCGAGCGATTGTTCTCCACCGTCCTGCAGGGCTTCTACCAGTCGAACCAGGCCACCGCCGCGGCGTGCGGGGTGAACGACATCCACCTGATCCGCGGCATGATCGGCCGGCCGGGCGCCGGGGTCCTGCAGATGAACGGCCAGCCGACCGCGGAGAACACCCGCGAGGCCGGCGCCGACGGGGACCTGCCCGGCTTCCGCAACTGGGACAACGCCGAGCACATCCGCGAGCTCGCCGAGCTGTGGAACGTCGACGGGACGACCATCCCGCACTGGGCGCCGCCGACCCACGCCATGCAGATCTGGCGGTACGCCGAACAGGGCTCGATCAAGCTGCTGTGGATCTCGGCGACGAACCCGGCGGTGTCGCTGCCCGACCTGGCGCGCATCCGGCGGATCCTCGCCCAGGAAAACCTGTTCGTCGTGGTGCAGGATCTCTACCTGACCGAGACCGCCGAACTGGCCGACGTGGTCCTGCCGGGCGCGACCTGGGGCGAGAAGCTGGGCACGTTCACCAACGCCGACCGGACCGTGCACCTGAGCGAGAAGGCCGTCGAGCCGCCCGGGGAGGCCCGCGCCGACCTCGAGATCTTCCTCGACTACGCGCGCCGGATGGACTTCCGCGACCGTGACGGCGCGCTGCTGATCCCGTGGACCGGCCCCGAGGAGGTCTTCGAGGCGTGGAAGAAGTGCTCCGCCGGCCGCCCCTGCGACTACACGGGTATCACGTACGGCAAGCTTCGCGGCGGCAGCGGCATCCAGTGGCCGTGCACCGAGGACGCCCCGGAAGGCACCGAGCGCCTCTACACCGACGCGACGTTTCCGACGGACCCGGACTACTGCGAGACGTACGGCCACGACCTGAACACCGGCGCGGAGTTCACGGAGAGCGACTACCGCGCCAAGCAGCCGGGCGGCCGGGCGTTCCTGCACATCACCGACTACCGGCCCTCCCCCGAGGTGCCCGATGAGGACTACCCGCTGCTGCTGACCACGGGCCGTACCGTGTACCACTTCCACACCCGGACGAAGACCGCCCGCGCGCCGCAGCTCGACGCCGCCGCGCCGGACGTGTGGGTCGAACTTCATCCCGAGGACGCCGCCCGGCTGGACATCGCGGAGGGAGATCTCGTCGGTATCGCCTCGCGGCGCGGCGGGATCGAGGCCCGCGCCCGGATCACCGGCATCCGCCCCGGCGTCGTCTTCGTGCCGTTCCACTACGGCTACTTCGACGTCAGCCCCGGGGACCGGACCCCGCGCGCCGCCAACGAGCTGACGCTCACCGCCTGGGATCCGGTCTCGAAGCAGCCGCTGTTCAAGGTCGCCGCCGTCCGCGTCGCTCGAATGGACTGACCATGCACCTCGCCCACTACCTCGGGCTGCTGCACAAGGCGCAGCTCAACCTCGCGGAGGCGTTCCGGGAGGTCGCAAGCGCGCACGGGGACGAGCCCGACATCCTCCACCTGTGCCGGCAGCAGGCGAAACTGTGCGACGAGCACGCCGCGCGGCTGCACCCGTTCGCGCAGCGGTACGCCGAGGAGGCCCCCGAGGAGCCCGACCGGCTGCACTCCGACCTGTTCCGGGGCACGCGTACCGGGGGCATCGGGCTCCTGCGTGACCTGCAGGACCTGTATCTGATGGCCACCGAGTGCGACATCTGCTGGACGGTCATCGGTCAGGCCGCGCAGGGCGTCCGGGACCGGGAGCTGATGGACGTGGTGCGCGCGTGCGAGGGGGAGACCGCCGTCCAGCTGGCGTGGGTGCGTACCAGAATGAAGCAGGCGGCCCCCCAAGCGCTGGTGGTGGCCGAATGACCGGGCGCTACTTCGCCCAGAACACGTAGACGGCGCCGTAGGGCACCGCGGTCGTGGAACCGTCCGTGCACGAGCCCGCCGGGGCGACGCCGCCCGAGGTGTAGAGCCGGTTGATGTAGGCGGCCTTGCTCAGGATGCCCTTGCCGGAGTGGCTGTTCACGGTGAGCAGCAGCTCGGGGATCGTGCCCGACCGCGGGCTGTCGGCCGTCTTCGTCGCCGTGACCAGCGAGCCGTCCCGCTCCGACTGCCAGCTGGGGCCCGCGAAGTGGTGAATCTTCCCGCCGGTACCGATCAGCTGCGCCTCCGGCGTCGACGCGCCGGTGAAGATCCCGCCGGTGCATTTGTAGGTCTGCGTTCCGGTCGTGACCAGGTACGCGCCCAGCGGCCGCGCGCCCGCGGGCGGCTTGATCGCGTCGGGGATGCCGGGGATGGCGACCTGCCGGGCATCGGGACCGCTCGCGGCGGGTGCGGCCACCTCCGCGGCGGACGCGTGGAAGGACACCGCCCCGACTGCCGCCACGACGCCGGCCATGCCGACGGCCGCGAGTGCACGGATGCGGGAACGCGACGTGCTGAGCATTTCGATCTCCTCCGTTTTGTGCGGCAGGGACCTGCCGTCCACAATCGGGGGACACGGAGGACGCGCTCCGGCGGATCGAGATCGACGAGATCGTTGCCCCTTCGTACCACCGGCTCTGAATGATCGGCCACATTGCACTCGGGTGTCGTCAATGCGCTTGACGCCGGTCCGGCTCCGGAAAACCGGATGCGGCCACGGGACAAGGTTCCTACGGTGGCGGGATGTCCGTCGAAGCAGCCCGCGCCGCCGATGTCCTGACCCAGCTCTCCGGGGAGGTCCGCCTGCTCACCCTGGCGGAGCTGGTACGCCGCGGCCGCGAAGGGGCCAGCGTCGGCGAGCTCCGATGGGCCCTGGACCTGCCGCTGGCCAAGGTCGGGGATGCGTGCGCCCGGCTCGTCGCCCTGGGCGTGGCCACCGGCTCCGGCGACGGCTACTACCGGGCCCGCCTCGAGGGGCTGCGCGAGGCCGCCGTGGCGGTGGACCAGCAGCAGCCCATCTCCCGGCTTCTCGGTGAGTATCCGCAGCTGCGCGGCAACTTCTCGCACGGGCGGCTGACCGCCCTGCCGCCGACTCTGAGCGAGCGCTACCAGCTGCTCGGTGAGCTGCTCGTCCGGTTCCTGGCGCTGGACGGGCTCTATTCCGAGGACGAGATCAACCACCGGCTGGCCGAGGTCACCGACGACGTGGCCGCCGTGCGCCGGATGCTCGTCGACACCGGCTGGCTGGAACGCGACCGCGCCGGCACCACGTACGGCCCGGCTCGCCCGGTATCAGCCGTGCGGTAGTGGGTACTCACCTGCTCCGACGACGAGAGAGGGACACCCGATGAGCGGCAGCGAACGGCCACCAGCCGGCGACGACATCGCCGGTGCCAGCACCGAGCAGCACGTCAGCGGCCTCGAGGAGGGTGAGGCCGGGGACTGACCCTCGACGATCATCGATGACCGCTGCCCACTCGGCTGGTATCCCTGCGTCGATCAGATGGATACCTTCCGGAGTTGGGCAGCGGCTCCAACGGCGGGGCCGCATGATGGCCCATTGCGGGAGGAGCGATGATGACCTCTGTCCTCTCTACCCGGCGCGCGGGGCCGCGCGCCGTCCTTGCCGGACTGACCGCGCTGGCGACCCTCGCCGCGGTGAGCACGCCGGCCCACGCCAACCGCCCGGTCAAACCCGCCGACCGCCTCGTCGGGGAAACCCGTTCGTCGGCCGACGAACCCGACGAACCCGAGGACACCGGCGGCGTGAAGACCTTCGCCGCCCAGCTCAGCCAGGCCCGGATGGCGCCGTACGGCTCGGTCGCCCCGGGTGAGTACTCGGACGCGCTCGCCGACCTCCGGGGGCTGCCCGGCACCGCGAGTCCCTGGCAGGAGGTGACGAACCAGCCGTACGACGCCGACGACCCCAGGTACCGCGATCCGGTGTACTCGAACTCGGGCGGCGGATGGGGCAACGTCGCCGGACGCGTCACCGGGCTGGCCGCCGGCCGCGGCTACGTCTGGGCCGGCGGGGCGGACGGCGGCGTCTTCCGCAAGAGCCTGACCTCGGGGCACGCCACCTGGAAGCCGATCTCCGACCGGATCCTCGCCCTGTCCACCGGAGACCTCGTCTACGACGGACACGCCGACACCCTCTGGTACGCCACCGGCGAGGCCAACACCGGCGGGACGACGTACACCGGCGCCGGCGTCTATCGGCTCCGCCACCCCCGTACCGGGAGCTTCACCGACGCCGACCGGGTCGGCGGGGACGAACTCGAGTCCCGCAGCATCAACCAGCTGAAGTTCGACGGGCGCGGCATGGTGTACGCGGCCACCACCCGCGGCCTCTGGCGCCACTCCACCGATCCCGCACGGCACCGTCAGCCGTGGCAGCTCGTGCTCATGCCCAATCCCGCCTCGGACAGCGACGTCACCAAGCCGTACGACAACATCGTCAACGACGTCCTGATCCCGCCCCGCGATCGCGGCCGTACCGTGCTCGCCAACGCCGCCTGGCGCTCGGGCGCCGCGTACAACGGCTACTACCTGTCGACCGCCGGCGGAGCACCCGGGACCTTCGCCCGTACGCCGCTGACCGGGCTTGACGACGCCGATGTCGGCAACGCCGAGTTCGCGGTCTCCCGCGACGGCGGCCACTTCTATCTGGTGCAGGAGAGTCCGGCCGGGCTCGCGGCCGGGGTCAGCGCGCTCAAGGGCGTCTTCACCGCCACCGACGTCCGGGGCCCGTGGACGCTGGTCGCCGACTCGCCGGAGCTGGAGCGCTCGGGCTCGGCGATCGGCGCCGACCAGGACTATCCGGTCGGCGTGCAGGCCTGGTACAACAACTTCATCGAGGTCGATCCGTCCGATGCGCGGCACTTCTACGTCGGCCTCGAGGAGGTCTACGAGACCGAGGACGGCGGCGCCACCTGGAAGACCATCGGGCCGTACTGGAACTTCGGGTTCGACTGCTACGACCCGGCACTGCCCGACGGCGGTTGCCCGGCCACCACCCACCCCGACCAGCACTCGATCGCCGTCTCCGGCGGCAAGCTGCTCGTCGGCGACGACGGCGGCGTCTACACCCGACCGCTGGCCCCGGCCCGCAGTTCGGAGGACGCGGCCGGGCACGCCACCGACTGGACCAACCAGAACGCCGGCCTGCGCACCCTCCAGTACTACTCGGTGGGCACCGGGCGCGACCCGGACCGCCGGGGGTACACGGTCGCCGGCGGCCTGCAGGACAACGGCGGCTCGCTGCTGCGCGCGGGAGCCCGCAAGCAGGTCAGCCCGTTCGGCGGCGACGGCGGGGACATCATCGTCAACCCGCGCAACGGCTGCCAGATCCTCAACGAGTACACGTACCTGATCCTGTGGCTGACCAAGAACTGCGGCGTCAGCGACGGCACGACAAGCGCGATCTTCGATGTCACCGTGCCCGACGTCAACGCCCGCTTCACCGCGCCGTTCCGGGTCGTCCGCGGCTCGCGCAACATCGGCGACGGCGCGAGCGAGCGGTGGGTCGCCGGCGGAAACTCGTTCTGGCGGCACGACTACGGGTTCAGCTACACGCCCGCGCAGGCCGCGGCGGACCCGAGCCGGGGCTGGAAGCCGCAGTACACCCTGGACGCCACCGGCCTGCGCCTGATCGTCGGTATGGACGCGGTCGCCGATCCCGCCGCGCCGGCGGACCCGGCCCGCGACACCTACATCGCCTCCTGGTGCGGCCAGACCAACTGCAACAGTGCCGGCTTCACCCGCGGCGTCGCCACCAACTGGGGCGGTACGTGGACCGAGCTCGACCTCACCGGCCTGCCCGACCGCTTCCCCAACAACGTCGTCCTCGACCCGTACGACCGCACGAACTCGACGATCTACCTGGTCTTCAACGGGTTCAACCGGCGCTTCATCGAGGGCCCCGGCGCGGGCGTGAAGCACGTCTACCGCGGCAAGCTCCGCAAGACCGCGAGCGGCGTGTCGGTGAGCTGGACGGACCTGTCCGTCGGCTTCCCGGACGTGCCGGCCACCGATGTGGTCGTCGTCGGCAACCGGCTCGTGGTCAGCACCGATCTCGGCGTCCTGGTCGCCGATCGCCGCGCCACCGCGGCGACCGTCAAGTGGCGGCGGGTCGGGCCGCCACCCGGAGCCAAGCCCTGGTCGCTGCCGCTCACGGCCGCGTTCGACCTGCACGTGAGCCAGGACGGGTTCCTCTACGCCGCGACTCACGGGCGCGGCATCTGGCGGACGCCGCTCGCGCTCGTTTGACACATCGACGGTCCTCATTATTGACTCGGCATGACGACAACGTTGTCATGCCGAGTCGGAGGGACCGCACATGCGTAGAGGGGTGGCCGCCCTCGTGGGCGTCCTGCTTGCCGTCGGCTCGGCCCTTTCCGGTGGCGCACCGGCCGAGGCGGCCGAGTCCAACGGCGGCGTCCGCATCATGCCGCTCGGCGCGTCCATCACCGACGGCTACAACGTGCCCGGTGGTTACCGCATCAAGATGTGGGAGCTGTTCACCGGTGCCGGCTACCGCGTGGACTTCGTCGGCTCCGGCTCCAACGGCCCCGCCTCGCTCGGCGACCACGACCACGAGGGCCACAGTGGATGGCGCATCGACCAGATCGACGCCTCCATCGCGGGGTGGCTGCGCACGTACGCGCCCCGCACCATCCTGCTGCACGTCGGCACCAACGACGTGAACCAGAACTACGACCTCCCCCACGCCCCCGCGCGGCTGTCGGCGCTGATCGACAAGATCCGGGCGAACGCGCCGACGGTGGAGCTGTTCGTCTCCACGCTCATCCCGGAGTCGGATCCGGTGCTGGAGTCCAGGATCCAGGCCCTCAACGCGCAGATCCCCGGCATCGTCGCCGGCAAGGGCCCGCTCACCCATCTCGTCGACATGCACCCGGTCGTCGCCGTGGCGGACCTGGCCGACGGCACCCATCCCACCGCGGCCGGCTACGACAAGATGGCCGCGCAGTGGTTCAGCGCCCTCCGGTCGGCGCCGGCGAGCCTCGAGGCCACCGTCCTGCCCCCGGTCGGCGCCGCCGTCATGGTGGCCAACCCGCAGTCGGGCAAGTGTCTCGACGTACCCGGGACGGCCACGGCGGACGGCACCCAGCTGCACATCTACGACTGTCTGGGCAGCACCATCCAGACCTGGACCCGCACCGCCGCCGGCGAGCTGCGGGTCTACGGCGACCGCTGCCTGGACGTCAGCGGCAACGCGACCGCCGACGGCACCAGGATCCAGATCTGGACCTGCAACGGTACGACGGCCCAGCGGTTCACCTTCCGCGCCGACGGCACCATCGCCGGGGCGAACTCGGGCAAGTGCGTCGACGTGACCGCGGGCGGCACGGCGAACGGGACCCTCGTGCAGCTCTACGAGTGCAACGGCACGGGCGCCCAGCGCTGGTCGGTGCGTTAGTTCTTGCGGGCGGGATCGGCGAGAAGGATCTGCCGGCCGCCCGGACCGGAGATCAGTTCGCTGCGGAACGGCACGCCCTCGGTCCGGAGCCGCTCGATCTCGGCGCCGAGGTCGCCGACGACGAGATGGATCCGGTTGTGGCCCGGCCCGGCGGCGTCGGCGGGGGTGGCGCGGGCGCCCGAGCTCGCGGGCCCGGACAGCAGCAGCCGCAGCGAGCCGCGGACAACGTCGGCGAAGGCCGGAGCGGCGCTGGTGAGCAGGGAGAAGCCCAGGTGGCTGGTGTAGAAGTCGACGGCGGCCTGGACGTCGTCGACGAGGTAGCGAACGCTGGCGTACCGGTCTGGCTCGGTCATCATTCGACCTTACGGGCGGAAGGTCGTTCCCATCGATACTCGTCACGCTCTGGCCCTGGGCGTTCACCGGTGGTTAGCATTATGAATCCTTCTCGCGTTCGTGCGCCCCGGAAGGGACTCCGCCCATGCACCGACGCCTCCCCCGCCTCACCGCGGCCCTGACCATCTCCCTCCTGCTGACCGTCGCCGTCTCCGTCAACCCGCTCACCGCCGTCCCGGCGAGCGCCGCCTACGCCGGCAACGACTACTGCCTCGGCGAGTGCTCCGACATCCTGCCGCCGGGTGAGAACGGCGACGCGGACCTGCTGCAGATCATCGCCCACCAGACCTTGGGCACCATGCCCCCGCACTCGGACGACCAGCTGGGTCGCTACGCCGGGCTCGTGCAGCACTACACCGGCCTGACCGACCAGCAGATCTCCACCTTCTTCAACGACGGCTCGTTCGGCGTCGCTCCCGGCGACGTGGCGCGCAGCTACCAGCCCCGCCCGGACGTCACCGTCGTCCGAGACAAGGCCCTGGGCATCCCGCACGTCACCGGCACGACCCGGGCCGGCACCATGTTCGGGGCCGGGTACGCGGGCGCCGAGGACCGCCTCTTCCTGATGGACCTGATGCGGCACGTGGCGCGCGGCGAGCTGACCCCGTTCGCCGGCGGCGCCGAGGGGAACCAGGCGCTGGAGCAGAGCGTCTGGCGCAACTCCCCGTACACCGAGGCGGACCTGCAGGCGCAGATCGACACGCTGAAGGCCTCTGGCCCGCGCGGCGCCCAGCTCTACGCCGACGTGCAGGCCTACGTCGCCGGGATCAACGAGTACATCGCGGACTGCATGGCGGCCCGGGACTGCCCCGGCGAGTACGTGCTCACCGGCCACCTGGACGCGATCACCAACAAGGGCGGCCCGGGGAACTTCGGGCTCACCGACCTCATCGCCACCGCCGGGGTCATCGGCGGGCTGTTCGGCGGGGGCGGCGGCGGCGAGATGCAGTCGGCGCTGGTGCGGATCGCCGCGCGGGCGAAGTACGGCGACGCCGCCGGGGACGCGGTCTGGACGACCTTCCGCTCCCAGAACGATCCCGAGGCGGTGCTGACGGTCCACGACGGACAGGTCTTCCCGTACGGGGCGGACAACCGCAACGCCCCGGGGGTCGCCATGCCCGACCCCGGTACGGCGGCGCCCGAGCCCCTCGTCTACGACAAGTCCGGATCGGCGGCGTCCCGGAAGGCCACGGGGAAGAGCGCCATCGCCGAGTCGCTGGGCAAGCTCACCCTCGGCACCAACCACCGGGGCATGTCCAACGCCGCCGTGATCTCGGCGCCGCACTCGGCGACCGGCCACCCGGTCGCCGTCTTCGGGCCGCAGACCGGCTACTTCGCCCCGCAACTGCTCATGCTCCAGGAGCTGCAGGGACCGGGGATCAGCAGCCGGGGCGCCGCCTTCGCCGGGCTGAACCTCTACACGCTTCTCGGCCGCGGGCCGGACTACGCGTGGAGCGCCACGTCGGCGGGCCAGGACATCACCGACACGTACGCGGCCGAGCTTTGTGAACCCGACGGCCGCACCCCCACCACCGCGTCGACCCACTACCTCTACCACGGCCAGTGCCTCGCGATGGAGGCGCTGACGAAGACCAACGCGTGGAAACCCACCACCGCCGACCCCACGCCGGCGGGCTCGTACCGGCTCACCATGCTGCGCACGAACTACGGCCTGGTGTCGTGGCGGGGCCTGGTCGGCGGCAAGCCGGTCGCGTTCACGAGCCTGCGGTCGACGTATCGGCACGAGGCCGACTCGGCGCTCGGCTTCCAGATGTTCAACGAACCCGATCAGATGGGTACGCCCGCCGCGTTCACCGCCTCGGCCTCGCAGATCGCGTTCGCGTTCAACTGGTTCTACGTCAACTCCACCGACACGGCGTACTTCAACTCGGGCACGAACCCGGTCCGGCCGTCCGGTGCCGACCCGAACCTGCCGACGTGGGGGCGGCCCGCGTACGAGTGGACCGGCTCGTACCCGGCCGCCGCGCATCCGCAGGCGGTGAACCAGGACTACTTCGTCAGTTGGAACAACAAGCAGGCGGCCGGTTTCTCCGCCGCGGACGGCAACTTCAGCTTCGGCTCGGTGCACCGCGGCGACCTGCTGGACAAGCCGATCAAGGCGGCGCTGGCCGCGGGCCGCAGGTTCGACCGGGCCGGGCTCGTCAGCGTCGTCGAGTCCGCCGGGACCACCGACCTGCGCGGCGCCGAGGTCCTCGACGAGCTGCTGCGCGTCATCGACACCGCGACGGTCACCGACCCCGCGCAGGCCGCTGCCGTGGCCGAACTGCGCGCGTGGCGGCAGCGCGGCGCGCACCGGGTCGAGTCCGCCGAGGGCAGCAAGGTCTACCAGGACGCCGAGGCCATCCGCGTCTTCGACGCCTGGTGGCCGATGATGGTCGCGGCGGAGTTCCAGGCCCCGCTCGGCGACGACCTGTACCGGGCCCTGGCGAGCACGCTGCCGATCGACGAGTCGCCGTCTGCCGGGCAGGCGCACAAGGGCTCGTCCTTCCAGACCGGCTGGTGGGGCTACGTCGACAAGGACCTGCGCGCGGTGCTCGGCGACGCCGTGGCGAACTGGCCGCGCACGTACTGCGGCGGCGGTGACGTGGCCGCCTGCCGTACCGCGTTGCTGAGCAGTCTCGGCGCGGCGCTGGCACAGCCGGCCACCACCACCTACCCCGGCGACTCGCACTGCGCCGCGGGCGACCAGTGGTGCGCCGACGCGATCCTGCAGTCACCGCTCGGCGGCATCACCCACGACCTCATCAGCTGGCAGAACCGGCCCACCTACCAGCAGGTCGTCTCCTTCCCGGCGAAGCGCGGCGACGACCTGAGCAACCTGGCGGCGGGACGGCCGGCGACCGCGTCGAGCACGCAGTGGGGGCATCCCGCCTCGCACGCCGTGGACGGCGACCTGGGCACGCGCTGGGCGAGCTCCTGGGCGGACGGTCAGTGGCTGCGCATCGATCTGGGTGCCGGCCGGCCGGTGGCCCGCATGGTGATCCGCTGGGAGACCGCGTACGCGTCCGCGTACCGGATAGAGACCTCACCGGACGGCACGACCTGGACCAGGGTCGCGGCCGTGACCGGCGGGAACGGCGGCGTGGACACCGTGGCCTTCCCCCGGACCGAGGCGCGCTTCGTGCGGCTGACCGGCGAGACCAGGGGCACCCCGTACGGAATCTCGGCCTACGAGGTGGAGCTCTACGCGCACTGATCTCAGGGCACCGAGCGGATCCGGGTCACCAGCACCGAGCCGAGCACCGTGACGGCGGCAACAGCGAGGTACAGCGCCGGATAGCCGCCGAGACAGGAGACGATCGGGAAGGCCAGCGCCGGGCCGAGCACCTGCGGCGCGGAGTTGGCGATGTTGATGATCCCCAGGTCCCGCGCCCGGTCCCGCTCGGCCGGCAGGACCTGGGTGATCAGCGCCTGATCGACCGAGAGGTAGACGCCGAAGCCCAGGCCCAGCACGGCGGCCGCGACGAGCGCCCCGGTCCACGTCGGCCAGAGCGCCAGCAGCGCGGCTGCGGCCGCCATCACGTAGCCGGACACGATGACCGACGGCTTGCGCCGGCCGGTACGGTCCGAGATTACTCCCCCGGCCACCACCGTGAGCAGCGTCGCGGCCGTGTTCACCAGGACCAGCACCAGCAGCCCCTGCTCGGCGTCGGGATGGTGGACCCGGTCGCGCAGGAAGTAGAGCAGGTACAGCGTCGCCATCGCGTTGCCGAGCTGCACCAGGAACCGGGTGGCCCACGCCCAGGCGAAGTCGGGCGCCTCGCGGTGGCGCAGCCGGAACGCGTCCGGCACCGAGCGTAAGGAGAACCGCGGCGCATCGTCCGGCCCGACCGCCGGGTCCCGGGTGAACAGGACGAAGGGGGCGGCGGCGAGCACCACGACGACCCCGGTCAGCAGGTAGCCGCCGGTGCTTCCGGTGACCACGGCGGTGACCAGGACGACGCCCAGCACCACCCCGAACGACTGGGCCAGTCCCACCCAGCCGGACACCAGCCCGCGCTGGCGCACCGGCGTACGGTCCGGGACGATCGCCGTGATCCCCGCCTGGAGCATGTTGAGCCCGGCCTGCGCCAGGCACCAGCACAGCGCCAGCCCGAGCACAGTGCGCTGGCCGGCCAGCAGGGTCAGCCCCGCGAGGCCGGTCACGGCGCCGATCGCCGTCCAGGTGTGCCGCCGCCCGGTCCGGGCCGTCGTGGCGTCGGAGAGCGCGCCGGCGACCGGCCCGGCGACGACCGCCACGAGCGCACCCGCGCCGGTGATGATGCCGAGGACGGTGGTCTTGTCCGCACCGGCCACGTCTTCGACCTGGTTCGGCAGCAACACCTGCAGCGGGCCGTAGTAGCCCACCCAGAGCCCCAGGTTCGCCAGCGCCAGCAACCCGATCCAGCGGCTGCCTACCCGGGGCGGGTCGGCCGGGCCTGCGTACGCGGTCACCGCTGCTCGGCGAGGGCGGCGCGCATCCAGGCGAAGGAGTCCCTGGGCGTACGCCGCTGGGTCTCGTAGTCGACGTGGACCAGCCCGAACCGCTGGCTGTACCCCTCCGCCCACTCGAAGTTGTCCAGCAGCGACCAGACGAAGTACCCCCGTACGTCGGCACCGGCCTCGATCGCGGCGTGCAGGGCGCGCAGGTGGCCGTCGAGGTAGTCGATGCGATCGCCGTCGTGCACCGAGCCGTCGGTGGAACAGCCGTTCTCGGTGACGTAGACCGGCGGCAGCAGCTCGTCGTACCGCTCCCGCAGGCCGACGAGCAGCTCGCGGAGGCCGTCCGGGACCACCGGCCAGCCGAACGCCGTCTTCGGCACGCCCTCGATGTCGACGGTCTCGAACGGCAGCGGCGCCCCCTCCGGCGCTGCCTTGACCCGGGTGGGGTTGTAGTAGTTGATGCCCAGCGCGTCCATCGGCGTCGCGATGACATCCATGTCGCCGTCCTGCACGAAACCCGCCTCGGCGGCGAACGACGGATACTCGCCGCGCAGGACGGGATCCAGGAACAGCCTGTTGTGGAAGGCGTCGTAGACCTCGGCGGCATCGAGATCGTCCCCGGCCGGCCACACCGGCGTGCAGTTGTTCGTGATCATCACCTCGGCGCCGCCCCGGGCCCGCAGCGCCCGCACCGCCAGCCCGTGCCCGAGCAACTGGTGGTGCGCCACGGGCAGGGCGTCCATCATCAGCATGCGGCCGGGCGCGTGGGTCCCGAACGCGTACCCCTGGGCCATGTGCACGACCGGCTCGTTGAGGGTGATCCAGCGCGAAACCCGGTCCCCGATCCGATCCGCCACCACAGCCGCGTAGTCGGCGAACCGGTGACTGGTGTCCCGCGACAGCCAGCCGCCGGCGTCCTCGAGCGCCTGCGGCAGGTCCCAGTGGAAGAGCGTCGGCACCGGGGCGATGCCGCGCGCCAGCAGCGCGTCTACGAGCCGGTCATAGAAATCCAGGCCGGCGCCGTTGACCGGGCCGGCGCCGGCGGGCTGCACCCTCGGCCAGGCGATCGAGAAACGGTACGCCGAGACGCCCAGCTCGGCGAGGAGCTCCACGTCCTGCGCCCAGCGGTGGTAGTGGTCGCAGGCCACGTCGCCGGTGTCGCCGTCGCGGATCCGGCCCGGGGTATGGCTGAAGGTGTCCCAGATGGAGGGCCCGCGGCCGTCCTCGCGCACGGCACCCTCGATCTGGTACGCCGCGGTGGAGACGCCCCACAGAAAGCCGGGCGGAAAACTCGGAAGGGCAGCCACGCTACGACCTCC
Source organism: Actinoplanes sp. NPDC051475 (assembly GCF_040689425.1). Classification (NCBI taxonomy): domain Bacteria; kingdom Bacillati; phylum Actinomycetota; class Actinomycetes; order Micromonosporales; family Micromonosporaceae; genus Actinoplanes; species Actinoplanes sp. NPDC051475. The sequence continues at coordinate 4,545 of NZ_JBFAZZ010000028.1, read as the reverse complement.
TCGAAAGATGAGTTCGGCTCAGATTAGCGGCGCGACCGGCACTCGGATAGGGCAGACGCGCGCACCAGCGCACGGCTGACCCGGCCGAACTCGATGTCGTCCCGGGTCTGGTAGAGCCGTACCGGAGCGCCCCGATAGTCGGCCCAGAGCTGGTATGCGGCCCGGTGCCACCGGGCCCGTACGCCGGCCACGGTGGCCGGCAGGACGACGAGGATCCCGGCGAGGATCAGCCCGGCGGCGAGCGGCAGGAGCGGGCCGGTCGCGGCGAGCGCCGCCACCGACAGGACGGCCGTGCGACCGGCCCTCCGGGCGAGGCGATCGGCCGGACCCCGCGCCCGGCGGAGGTTGTGCAGATGCTCGATCCGGTACCGGTCGGAGCCGACGAGCAGCCACCGATCAGTGATCCGTACGGTGCCGCGGTCGTAGTACGTGGTCATCGCCCGAGCGTCGGGGCACAGGGTCCGAAGCGGACCGTAGCAATCCCGTAGCCTTGTGCACCGGGAGGCTGCCCTCCGCGGGAGTGATCGTGTTCGAACTGCGGCTGCTGGGCGACGTCGGCGCCTGGTACGGCGGCCGGCCGATCGGGCTGTCAGCACAGCAGCGCGCGGTCCTCGCAGTGCTGGCCTTCCACGCCAACCGCGTGGTGAGCCGGCCGGACCTGATCAGGCTGGCCTGGGGCGATGCCGCGAACGGGCCCCCGCCGACCATCGACCGGCTGGTCACCGACTACGTCTCCCGGCTGCGGACCGCGTTCCGCCAGGCAGGGGTGGGTGCACAGGCGCGCCTGCTGACCCGGCCGCCCGGGTACCTGCTCGAGGTGGACACCGCCGCGGTGGACTGGCACCGGTTCCGCGGCCTGGTGGGCCAGGCCCGGGCGGCCCGGCTGGCCGGCGCCGGGGACGACGGGGCCGACCTGCTGCGCCGCGCCCTGAAGGTGTGGCAGGGGCCGGCCCTGGCGGATCTCGTCAGCGGATCGCTGGACCCGCTGCGCACCCGCATGGCCGACCTGAGACTGGTCGCCGCCGAGGACCTCGCCGCCTGCGCGCTCGCCCGCGGCGACGGCGCCGGGATGGTCGACCTGCTCACCGACCTGGCCGCGGGACATCCGGGCCGGGAACGGCTGGCCGCGATGCTCGTCCGGGTCCTGCACGCCACCGGCCGCCGCGACGACGCGGTGGCCGTCTACCAGCGCACCCGCGCGCACCTGACCGGCCACCTCGGAGTGGATCCCACCGCCGTCCTCGAGGAGGCCTACCGCGGCGTCCTGCACGACCGGCCGCCCGAGCCGGCGCCGCCGGTGGACCCGGTCCGGCCCGCACAGCTCCCCGCCGACACCACCGCCTTCACCGGCCGCCACGACGAACTCGCCGAACTGCTCCGCGTCGTCCCCGGCTCCGGCACGGAACCGCCGGGAGTGGTGGCGATCTGTGCCGTGGACGGCATGGGCGGCATCGGCAAGACCACCCTCGCGGTGCACGCGGCCCATCGCCTCGCCGACCGGTATCCCGACGGGTGTCTCTTCCTGGACCTGCACGGATACACCCACGCCATCGCCCCGGTCGACCCCGGACAGGCGCTGCCACGGCTGCTGCGTGCCCTGGGCGTACCAGGGGAGCAGATCCCGGCCGAGCCCGAGGACCAGGCCGCGCTCTACCGCAGCCGCCTGGCCGGGCGCCGCGTCCTCATCCTGCTCGACAACGCCCGGTCCGCCGAGCAGGTCCGTCCACTCCTGCCGGCCGCCCCCGGCTCCCTGGTGATAGTCACCAGCCGGCGGCGGCTGACCACCCTGGACGAGGCCTTGACCCTGTCCCTCGACCTGCTGCCCCTTGCTGACGCGGTCGCCCTGTTCACCCGCATCGCCGGGCCCCGGAGCAGCACCGAATCCCCCGGCGCGGTCGAACAGGTCGTCGCACTCTGCGGGCGGCTCCCGCTGGCCGTCCGCGTCGCCGCCGCGCGGCTGCGGGCCCGCCCGGCCTGGACCGCCGCACACCTGGCCGACCGGCTGACCGACCAGCACACCCGGCTCGGGGAGCTCGACGACGGCGACCGGGGCGTCGCCCTGGCCTTCACGCTGTCCTATCAGGACCTCACGGATGAGCAGCAGCGCACGTTCCGGCTGCTGGGTCTGCACCCGGGCACCGACACCGACTCGTACGCCGCGGCCGCGCTGACCGGCCTTCCCCTGGCGCGGGCCGGCCGGGTCCTCGAACACCTCCTCGACGCCCACCTGCTGAGCCAGGCCGTCCCGGGCCGGTACGGGTTCCACGACCTGATGCGGGCCTACGCCGCCCACCTGGCCGCCGCCCACGACTCCGACGACACCCGCCGTAGGGCCCTGAACGGCCTGTACGACCACTATCTGACCACCGCCGCCGCCGCGATGGACACGCTGTTCCCCGCCGGGATGTTCCAGCGCCCCCGCATGCCTCCCACGGGCTCGCCGTCCCCGCCGGTCTCCGGTACGCCCACAGCCCGCGCCTGGCTGGACGCCGAACGCCCCAACCTGGTCGCCTCCTGTCTTCACGCCGCCGACCACGGCCGGCCGGGCCACGCGCGCCGCCTCTCCGCCACCCTCGCCCTCTACCTGGACTTCGGTGGCCACTTCGCCGACGCGCTGACCGTCCACGCCCGCGCCCGTGAAGCCGCCGCCCGCTGCGGCGACTGGCCCGCCGAGGCGTACGCGATGATCAACCTCGGCACCAGCCTGGAGGGACTGAGCCGGCACGCCGAGGCCGCCACTCACCTGCATCAGGCGCTCCACCTCTGCCGCGCGATCGGGCACCGGGCCGGCGAGGCCCGCGCCCTGAACAACCTCGGCTACGTCTACTGCCGGTGGGGCCACTACGAGCAGGCCGTCGACCACACGCGGCAAGGACTCGCCATCCTCCGGGAGACCGGCAACCGCCTCGCCCAGGCCGACGCCCTGGACACGCTCGGCATCGTCCACCTTCGACAGGGCCGGTACGAGGAGGCCATGGACCACTGTCGCGAGGCTCTCCGCCGCTATCGCGAGGTCGGTGACCCGCTCGGCGAGGCGATGCAGATCGAGCGACTGGGCGGGATCCACGGGCGGCAGGGTCACCACGAGCAGGCCCTCGACCATCTCCAGCAGGCCCTCCGCCTGGACCGGGAGATCGGCAACCGCCTCGGCGAGGCCGACGTCCTGAACGAGCTGGGTCTCGTCCACCGGCAGCAGAACCGGTTCGCCGCCGCGGCCGATCACCACCGGCGCGCCGTCGACCTCTACCGGAGGATCGGGAATCGTGCCGGCGAGAGTGCGGCACTGAACGGCCTCGGCGAGACTCTGCGCGCCGCCGGGCAGCCGGACCAGGCCCGCGCCCGCACCGGCCTGACCCCTCATGATCACCCTGAGTAGCGGACTGGTGCCACACTGTGGTCTCAGCGCGCTCAGCTTTCCGACCCGAAGGGTGTCACCATGCAGAAGCTCCTGTTACCCCTCGCCGCGTTCGCCGCGGCATTTACCGTCGCCCCGGCGCAGGCGAACGCCGCGACGGCGCACCGATGCGACGTCGTCCGTCCCGGGCCCGGCTACTACGAGGCCGGCACCGTCGCCTCCGAGCTGCTCATCGTGCCGGACAACGGCCGGTGCACCACGATCAGTGTGCTGAACATCCGCGACTTGGCGAACCCCGCCGACCGGTGCCAGACGTTCCTGGTGCAGTTCCTGCCCGCCGAGGGCGAGACCACCTACACCGACCCGGTGGAGGCGTGCTCGCCCGGCCGCCGGACGGTGCTGGCCACCGGCGTACCGGACGGCATGCCGTACCGGGTGCTGTACCGGATCGACTACCTGGGCCAATCGGTACGGTTCCGGGTCGCCCACTAGCGCGCACGGCCGCCGGGGCGCCTCATCCGGTCGCGGCCTTCATGACCCACGAGGTGACCCGAGGCCGGCCGTCGAGGTCGGCACGCCCGGTCGACCAGAGCAGCACCCGGACCGGATCACCCGCCGTCGCGTCCGGGAAGAGGCGCTCCAGCACTGCCGCGCAGAGCGACCCGGGTGGACGCCAGTCGATTCCGAGGCCTCGGGCGATGTCGTGGGTGTGCAGAAGCGTCTCGTTCACGCCCAGCGCCGCGAAGCCGCTCGGATCGGTCGGTCCCCAGTGCCACGCCCGGGCCGCCGGATCCGCCGCGGCCACCGCGTCGCTGAGCAGGCGCCCGCACGCCGTAACCGTCCGCAGCACGTCACGGGGTGCGGTGCCGTCCCGGATCACGAGGTCGAAGGGCAGGTAGGAGTCGTCCGGCCGGCTCGCGACCTGCCCGGCGTAGGCCAGCAGGTCGTGGGCGACATGGGCGGCCGTCGTCCAGCAGCTCCATTCGAGGGTTCCGGCCCGGCACTGCCAGTCCATCGATGTGTACGGGCTGAGCACCCGCACCATCTCGGCCACGGCGGCATCGACGTCCCGGCCGTCCAAAGAGCGCATGCCGCCGGCCTAGGTGTGCTGTCCAGGGACGTTGGTCAACCTGGTGATGGGTGGTAGGCCGCCGATTGCTGAGTGGGGCCGGTGGTGATTGTAGTGATGT
>NZ_JBFAZZ010000027.1:0-84728 GCF_040689425.1 Actinoplanes sp. NPDC051475 | reverse complement strand
CCAGGCCCGTACCCGCCAAATACAAGTCGCCCACCACACCCGGCGGCACCAGACCCAGCGCATCGTCCAGCACGTACGCCGACATCCCATCCAGCGGCCGGCCGATCGGCGTCGGAGCCGGGACGTCCTCGGCCCGGTACCACGGCGCCGAGGTCGCGAACAACGTCGTCTCGGTGGGGCCGTAGTTGCTGCGCACCAGCAGGCCCGGGCAGTGCTCCAGGGCTCGACGGACCGCGACCGGCGACACGATGTCACCGCCGGTGATGACGACGTGGACGCCGGCGAAGCACTCCGGATACTCCTCGGCCATCACCCGGAACAGGCCGGCGGTGATGTCCACGCCGGTGATGCGCTCCCGCTGCATGAGCCGGGCCAGCCGCTCGACGGTCAGATCCGCCTCCGGGGCGATGACCGCGGTGCCGCCGTGCAGCAACGGGTACCAGAACGAGTACGTCGACGGGTCGAACTCGTACGGCGTGAGCAGCAGCACCCGGTCGTGGTCGCCGGGGGTGAAGAGGGAGTCGCTGACCAGCTCGAACACGTCCTGGTGCGTGATCGCCACGCCCTTGGGACGGCCGGTCGAGCCGGACGTGTACATCACGTAGGCGAGCTGCTCTCGGGCACCGGGAAGGGGGTCGGCCGGCGGCAACGCGCTCACCGCCGGATCGTCGGTGAACACGAGCACGTCCGCGGCGGGCAGGCCGCGCTTCGCCATGGTGGTGTCGGTCAGCAGGATCCGGGCACGGCACTCCTCGACCACGACCTGCATGCGGTCGAGCGGCGACGCGTTGTGCAGGGGCACGTAGTAGGAGCCCGCCTTCAGGATGGCGGTCAGCGCGACCACGAGGTCCACCGTGCGGTCGAGCAGCGTCGCCACCGGCCGCTCCGGGCCCGCGCCGGCGGCGATCAGCCGCTGGGCGAGCCGGTTGGACCGGACGTCGAGCTCGGCGTAGGTGAGGCTGCGGCCGGCGCAGCGCACGGCCACCGCGTCCGGCGTACGCTCCACCTGCCGGCGGAACGCCTCCTGCAGCGACGTCTCCGCGAACTTCCCGCGGTCGGGGGCCGGACCGGCACCCAGGCGGAGCAGGTCGGCGCGCTGCGCGGGGCCGAGGATGTCGATGGCGCCGAGGCGCTGCCCCGGCTCGGCGGTCACGGCCTGCAGCACCCGGACGAGGTGGTCGAACATCCGCCGGACGGAGGCCTCGTCGAACAGATCGGTGGCGAAGCCGACCTGGGCCAGCATCGGCTGCGGGCGCCCGTCCGCCGCGACGGCGGCGCGGATGATCATCGAGAAGTCGAACTTCTCGTTCCGGCGAGCGGTCAGCACCTCGCGCGCCGCGACCCCGGGCAGCTCGAGGACGTCGTCCTCCGCGGCGCCGAGGTCGACCTGGAGCATGACCTGGAACAGCGGGTTCCGCGCCGGCGACCGGGGCGGATTGACCGCCTCGACGATCCGGTCGAACGGCACGTCCTGATGGTTGTACGCCGCCAGACTGCTCTCCCGCACCCGCTCCAGCAACTCGACGAACGTCGGATCACCACTCGTGTCGGTCCGCAAAACCAGCGTGTTGACGAAGAACCCGATCAGGCCGTCGAGCTGCTCATCGCTACGCCCCGCCGCCGGCGTACCGATAGGAATGTCCGTCCCGGCACCCAGCCGAGTCAACACAGTCGCCAACGCCGCATGCGCAACCATCAACATGGTCGTGCCGGTACGCCGGCACAACTCCAGCATCGCCGCGTGCAGCCCGGCATCCAGCTCCACAGTGAAGCCCTGACCGCGTCCGCTGGCCACCGCCGGGCGGGGCCGATCGGTCGGATACTCCAACTCCACCGGCAGATCCGCCAGCGCCGACCGCCAGAACTCCACCTGCGCCTCGATCGGCAGCTGGTGCTGCCACAGCGCGTAGTCGGCGTACTGCACCGGCAATGGCAGCCAGTCCGGGGCTCGGCCTTCGAGACGGGCCCGATAGGCGTGGGCGAGGTCCCGGCGCAGCGGGCCCTCGGACTCACCGTCGCTGCCGCTGTGATGGAACAGCATCATCAGCACGTGATCGTCCGGGCCGGCCTCGACCAGCGTCGCCCGCAACGGCGTCTCGGCCGCAAGGTCGAAGACGTGCCCCGCCAGCCAGTCCAGCACCCCGTCCAGGTCTCCGCCGTCGAGCGCGACCCGGTGCAGGACGACCGGCTCGGCCGGCAGGATCACCTGCACCGGCTGCCCGTCCACCTCCCGCAGCAGGGTCCGCAAGCTCTCGTGCCGCGCGACCACGTCCGACAACGCTGCCTGCAACGCTTCGACATCCAGGCTGCCGGTCAGGCGGTAGCTCACCGGCAGGTTGTAGGTGCTGCTCGCACCCTCCAACCGGTCGATGAACCACAACCGCTGCTGCGCGAACGACATCGGCACCGCACCGGCACGCCGCATCGGCACCAACGCCGGACGGGCGGACTCGGCACCATCCAGGCGGGACGCCAGCTGCGCCACCGTGGGGGCCTGGAAGATCGTGCCGACGGACAGCTCCGCGCCGAAGGTGGTCCGTACCCGCGACACCAGGCGGGTCGCCAGCAGGGAATGTCCACCGAGGTCGAAGAAGCTGTCGTCCACCCCGACCTGCGGCACACCGAGCACGTCGGTGAACAGCTCACAGAGGCGCTCCTCGGCGGGCGTACGCGGCGCACCGCCCACTCCCCCGGCGTAGTCGGGTGCCGGCAGCGCCTTGCGGTCCAGCTTGCCGTTGGACGTGAGCGGCAGCCGCTCGAGCGCCACCACCGCCGACGGCACCATGTACTCCGGCAGCGCCTCCCGGGCATGCCGGTCCAGAGCGGCCCGGTCCAGACCCGCATCGCCCACGACGTACGCCACGAGCCGCGTGTCCCCGGGCCGGTCCTCGCGCGCGAGCACCGCGACCTGGCGCACACCCGGGCAACCGGCCAGCACCGACTCGATCTCCGGCAGCTCGATCCGGAAGCCGCGCACCTTGACCTGGGAGTCCGAGCGACCCAGGTAGTCGAGCAGGCCGTCGCGGGTCCACCGCACCCGGTCACCCGTGCGGTACATCCGCGCGCCGGGCCCGCCGAACGGGTCCGCCACGAACCGCTCGGCGGTCAGGTCCGGCCGGTTCAGGTAGCCGCGCGCCAGGCCCGTACCCGCGAGGTAGAGCTCGCCCACCACACCCGGCGGCACCGGACGCAGCGCGTCGTCCAGCACGTAGGCGGAATTGTTGTCGATCGGCGCGCCGATCGGCGGGGCGCCGGTCACGGGCTCGTGGTCGCTCCACCAGGTGGCATAGACGGTGTCCTCGGTGGGACCGTAGATGTTCATGAGCCGCGACGCGCGGGTGGCGGACTTGATCGATCGAGCCGCGTCGGCGGTCACCCGCTCACCGCAGACGATCACAACGTCCGAAGTGGTCCGGAGCTCACCCTCGGCGGCGAGCGAGGAGAGCACGGACGGAACCCCACTGATGATCGTGGCGTGCGGCGCGTCGGCGGGACGCCGCGCCAGCGCGAGCGCGTCCGGCAGGACCTCCACGGTGCCGCCGCAGATCAGGGGACAGAACAGTTCGAACACAGACACGTCGAAGTTGAGCGACGTCGTGAACAGCACGTGGGCGAGCCCGCTCCGGCCGAACTCCCGGATCCCCCACAGCACCAGGTTCGCCATGTTCAGCTGGGTGATCATGACGCCCTTGGGGCGTCCGGTCGAGCCCGAGGTGTAAATCGTGTACGCCAGGTGGCGCCGGTCGAGCGCGACGGCGCGGTCCGAGTCCGTGGGGTCGCGGTCGGGCTGCGCCGCCAGCTCCGCCGCAGCGCCGGCCGACTGGAGGTCGACCCAGCTCACGCCGGCCGCGCGGCAGGTAACCGCCACCGGCCCGTCCGCACCCGCGCCGATGGCCAGGGCCGGCCGGGCGTCCTCGACCATGTACGCCAGACGATCGACCGGGTACGTCGCGTCCAGCGGCAGGTAGCCGGCGCCCGCCTTGAGCACCGCCAGGGTCGCCGTCACCAGGCGCTCGTCGCGCGGGAGCGAGAGCGCGACCAGGTCGTCCGGGCCGGCCCCGCGCCGGATCAGCAGGTGCGCCAGGCGGTTGGCGCGGCGGTTCAGCTCGGCGTATGTGACCACGACGCCGCCGGCGTGCACGGCGGGCGCGTCCGGGGTCGCGGCCACCTGAGCCTCGAACAGCGCCGCCATCGAGCGCAGGCCGTGCGGCAGTGCGGTCGCGGTGTCGTTCCATCCGGCCGGCACGGCTGCCGGCTCGGCGGCGGCGTCCACCCCGGTCCGCACCGACACGCCGGGGCACTCGGCCAGGATGCGGCGAACGGCGTCGGCCACGTCCGGCCCGGTGCCGGTGATGATCTCGCGCAGGCCGGCCAGGCCGCGCGGCGCCTCCGCGGCGAACACGCGCAGCACGTCGGGCGGGATGATCGCGCAGGTGACCTCCTCCGACCTGATCAGCCCGGCCAGCCGGTCCAGGCCCCGGTCGGCGTCCCCCGCCACGACCACGGTGCCGCCACCGAGCAGGCATGACCAGAGCGCCAGAAGTGCGGCGTCGTCGGCGTGCGGGGCCACGAGCAGGACTCGCTCGTCAGCACCGGGACGGTCACTTTCCTCGCCGGTCTCGTCCGCCATGACGATCGTCTGTACGGGGGGCACACTCCGCGCGGCGACCGTCGAGGTGGTCAGGAGCACCACCGGCCCGGCCTCCTCCGCGATGGCACGCGCCCGACGGGTGCTCAGATCCCTGCGGAGCAGCTCGTAGCGCGACCCGGCCCGAAGCACCGCCAGCAGGCAGACCACGAGGTCGACGCCGGGATCGATGAGCACCAGGACCGCCCGGTCCGCGCCGGCACCCGCAGCGACCAGGCGGCGGGCCAGCCGGTCCGACCGGTCGTCCAGCTCGCGGTAGGTGAGGCCACGGCCGGCCGACCGCACCGCGATCCGGTCCGGCGTCCGGCGCGCCTGCGCCCGGAAGGACTCCTGTACAGGACCCACGATCATTTGGTCATTGCTCCTAGAGATGGTGTCGCCCCTCGGCGGACGCCGTCGCTCTCAGCGGTACAGCTCGAACCGGCCGCCGCCGGGCGGGGGCCGCGGAGGGTGAGGCGTGTCGAACGCCTGCCGGTGCGCCGATGGCGCGGGCGATGATCCCGGAGCCGCCCGGCCATGACGGGCGGCCGGAGCCGGGCGAGAGAGGCGAGTGACGGCCGGTTGCGGTCGGCCGGTCCGGGCTGGTAGCGGCGGCGCGGCCGGCGGGGACCGCGCCGCCGCCGGTCAGCGTGCGTTCTCGAGCTCGGTGACGAGGCTGCGGGGCCGCATGTCGACCCAGTGCTCGTTGATGTACGCGACGCAGGCGGCCCGGTCGGCCACGCCGAACGCCACGGTCCAGCCGTCCGGGGCGGCGGCGAACTCGGGCCACAGCGAGTGCTGGCCCTCGTCGTTCACGAGCACGCGGAAGCCGGCATCGGTGTCATCGAAGGGGTTGGTGGACATCGTTCGGTCCTCACTTGTCGACGGGCAGCACCGTGCCCGGGGCGCCCGGTCCGGTGCGGCGGATGCGGGTTGAGCGCGCGACCGGGCGCTTCACCGGCCGCTCGGGCGTTTACTTGATGCCGACGGTGAGGCCGTGCTCGTACGGCATCCCGGCGACGGTGCGTACGTCGCGGAAGCCGACGCTGCGCAGCCAGTTCTCGTAGTCGCGGGCCGGGTACGCCATGCCCTGGCCACTGGCCAGCACGTTGAAGTAGAGGCCCAGACGGGCGCCGAACAGGCCCTCGGTCTCGTCGTCGGAGACGTTGTAGCCGTACACGAACACCGTGCCGCCGTCGGGCAGCACGTCGTACGCCTTCTTCAGCTGGCCGACGATCCGGTCCTCGTCGAAGATCTCCAGCACGTGGCTGAACAGGACGGCGTCCGAGCCGGTCGGGAAGTCGTCGGCGAAGATGTCCGCCGGATGCAGCCGGACCCGGTCCGGAAGGGCCACAGTGGTCTCGTCGCCGAGCCGGGCCACGCTGGGCATGTCCACGACCGTGCACTGCAGCTCCGGGTGCCGGCTCGCCAGCCGGACCGACGTCGTGCCGTCGCCGCCGCCGATGTCGAGCAGGTGGCGGACGTTCTCGAACTCGGGCCGTTCGACCAGCGCGTCGACCGAGCGGAGGGTGAACGCGCTCATCGCCTTGTGGAAGACCCGCTCCAGGTCCGGGTCGCGGGCCAGCCGCTGGTACAGCGTCGGCTCGTCGCCGGGATACATGTCCAGGGCGGTGTTACGACCGGCCCGCAGCGCCGTCGTCATCTGGGCGAAGGCCGGGTAGTACACCTCTTTCCAGCCGATGAGGATGTGCGACCAGCTGTCGTCGGCGTCGGTGGCCAGCAGCTCCGCGGCGACCGACGAATTGCGGTACGCCCCGGCGGAGCGCTGCAGGAGCCCGGTCGCGCACACCGCCTGCAGCAGAACGCGAAGCTGGTGTGCGGGCACGCCGGTGAACGCCCGTATCTCCTCGAAACCGGAATCCGGCCGCTCGGCCAGGAAGTGAAAGATGCGGAACTCGGCCGCGGTGGTTATCGCATTGAACAAAGCGGGCGCATTCACGAGCAGGTTGAACTGCTCGCGGATTTTATCGTCGCCGCGCAACGACTCCATTATTCGTCCATCTCCCCGTGTTGAATGCCTGTTTAGCTGTTCGGCACCACGTGGACTCAACCGCATGTGGACGGTGCCGACAAGGCCGGTCCAATATGACATAGGTCACACCTTGGCGGTGCATCAGAGCGGTCGATTGATGGCAAAAGGGGAGGTGAACGCGGTCGCGACAGGCCGGCGGGTGCACGGCGGGCCCCTCTGGGCCGGAATCGACCTTGACCGATGACGACAGTCGCCGCCGGGGATCGAGGCACTCCTGATCCTCTTGTGCCACCACGCGTTCGCGGCATCCTCCACAACGGACTTCGCAGACCGGGCCGCCGGGACATCGGACGATCGTCCACTGCCGACCCGCGCGGTTCGATGAGCATTGCGGATCGCGGCAGGCATGTGCTTCGATGTGGACGCCGTCGGGGCAGGACCCCCTCGCGGGACGGGCCGGGTCCACGGCGGCGCACATTTCGGAAGGCGGCGGATCCGGGATCCGCTATTCCGACAACGGGGGAAATATGCATCTGAATAGCTGGGATGAATGGTCACCTCTACGGGAGGTGATCGTCGGTTCCGCGCGCAACTATCTGTCGCACGAACGGGAACTGTCGTTCGACCTGTTCTTCCACGACAACATCGTCAACGACAACGAGTTCCGGACCGAGTGGTACTACCCACGACTGGCGGTCCGCGACGACACGACGCCGCGCGCCGTGCCGATCAAGCAGCGGTACGTCGACGAGCTGAACGAGGACCTCGACGGCATCGCGGGGGCCCTGCGGTCCCTGTCCGTCACGGTGCTGCGACCCATGGACGTGCACGAGTCCACCACCCGCGTGAGCACGCCGGCGTGGTCCGCCCCGGTCGTCCCGCCGCTGAACGTCCGCGACAACACGCTGATCGTCGGCGACGAGATCATCGAGACGCCGCCGATGATCCGCTCGCGCTACTTCGAGACGCAGCTGCTGAAACCGGTCTTCCAGGAGTACTTCCGCCGCGGGGCGCGATGGACGGTCATGCCACGGCCGTTCATGACCGACGCGTCGTTCGACCTCTCCTACGTCCGCGACGCCTCCGCCGGAGGACCGACCGAGGTCATCGAGGCACCGGAGCCGTCGCCGTACGACGTGGGCCACGAGATGATGTTCGACGCCGCGCAGTGCCTGCGGCTCGGCCGCGACATCGTCGCGAACGTCTCGACGGCCAACCACGCGCTCGCCTGTGACTGGCTCGAACGTCACCTCGAGGGCCGGGTCCGGATCCATCGCGTGCACCGGCTGAGCGACAGCCACATCGACAGCATGGTTCTGGCGCTGCGGCCCGGCACGCTGCTGGTGCGCTCCCCCGCGGTGCTCGAGCTGCTGCCCGAGGCACTGCGGAAGTGGGACATCATCGTGCCGCCGGTCCCGCAGAACGACAACTTCCCCCGGTACGCCGACGACGACCTGGTGCTCACCAGCAGGTTCATCGACCTGAACGTGCTGTCCGTCGACCCCGACACGGTGCTCGTGAACGAGGCCTGCCCAGAGCTCATCCGGGAGCTGGAGGCGCACAAGTTCACCGTCGTGCCGGTCCGCCACCGCCACCGACGGCTGTTCGGCGGCGGCTTCCACTGCTTCACGCTCGACACGGTGCGCGACGGTGGTCCCGAGAACTACCTGGACTGACGGTGGCGACGACTCAGCGCGCCTCCCACCGCGGCTCCCGCTTCTCGGCGAAGGCCGCCGGGCCTTCACGCGCATCCCGGCTGTGCATGCGGCGCTCCTCCCACACGTACCGCTCGGCGAATGCGGACTCGAGCGGCAGGTGGGCGGACCTGCTCACCACCTCCTTGACCGCCCGTACGGCCAGCGGCGCGCACCGGAGCACGTCGGCCACCCACCGCTCGGCGCAGTCGTCGAGCTCGGCCGCCGGCACCACCTCGTTCACCAGGCCGAGGTCGAACGCCCGGTGGGCGTCCATCGGGCGTCCGGTGAGCAGGAAGCCCATCGCCGCCTTCACCGGGATCTGGCGGGTCAGCCGGAACACGCCGCCGGCCCCGGCCACCAGGCCCAGCTTGGCCTCGGGCAGCGCGAACGTCGCGTCGCTCGAGGCCACCACGATGTCGCACGCCAGCGCCAGCTCGAAGCCACCGCCCAGGGCGTACCCCCGGACCTTGGCGATCACGGGCTTGCACATCCCGAAGCGCTCCGTGAGCCGAGGAAAGCCGGGCCTGCCCCGGCTGCCGAAGGTGGCGGGCGCGGCCTCTCCGGTGCGGGTCCGGGCGGCCAGCTCCTTGAGGTCCTGACCCACGGAGAAGGCCCGGTCGCCGGCGCCGGTGAGGACGGCGACCCACACGTCGTCGTCGGCCTCCACGTCGTCCCAGACCTCGCCGAGCTCCTCGTGCATCCGCAGGTCCATCGCGTTGAGGACCTCGGGGCGGTCCAGGGTGATGCGGGCTACGTGCCCGGCCTTGGTGTAGCGGACTCTCGACACGCGACGATCTTAATTCATGCAAATATCGGGAGAAATAACGATGCAGGTCGAGGAAGAGCAGCGCTCCCGCAGCGGGCCGGCCCTCCTGCGCGACACGCGCATCATCGGTGTGGGCACCGCCGTGCCGGGCACCTCGTACGCCCAGCGGGAGGTGCTCGACGAGTTCGCCATCTCCGACCCGAAGGTGCGGTCGGTCTTCCTCAACAGCGCCATCGAGCGCCGCGGACTGGTCCTGCCGCCCAAGCAGCCGGACGGCACCTATCGCATCGAGACCCAGGGCGAGCTGCTACGCAAGCACACCGAGCAGGGCATGGCGATGGCCCGCGACGCCATCGCGGCGTCCCTGACCGACGCGGGCGCCGGCCTGGCCGACGTGGGATACCTGTGCTGCGTCACCACCACGGGCTTCCTCACCCCCGGCTTCTCGGCGCTGCTCATCAGGGACCTGGGGATCGACCGGCACTGTTCACGGCTCGACGTGGTGGGCATGGGCTGCAACGCCGGCCTCAACGGCCTGACCGCGGTCGCCTCCTGGGCCAACTCGCACCCCGGCCGGCTGGCGCTGATGGTGTGCATCGAGGTGTGTTCCGCGGCGTACGTCATCGACGGGACGATGCGGACGTCGGTGGTCAACAGCCTGTTCGGCGACGGGGCCGCGGCGGTGTGCGTACGGGCTGGCGAGGAGCCCGCGGCCGGTCCGGAGGTGCTGCGCTTCTCCAGCTGCATCATCACCGACGCGGTCCACGCCATGCGCTACGACTGGGACGACGAGCAGGGCAAGTTCAGCTTCTTCCTCGACCCCGAGGTGCCCTATGTGGTCGGTGCGAACGCGGAGGTGGCCCTCGGGCGCCTGCTCGAGGGCACCGGCGTACGCCGCAACGACATCACGCACTGGATCGTCCACTCCGGCGGCAAGAAGGTCATCGACTCGGTACGGGCGAACCTCACGCTGAGCCGCCACGACGTCCGGCACACCACCGGCGTGCTGCGCGACCACGGCAACGTGTCGAGCGGCTCGTTCCTCTTCTCCCTCGAGCGGCTGCGCGCCGAGAGGTGCACGCACCCCGGCGAGTACGGGGTCCTCATGACGATGGGCCCCGGCTCGACCATCGAGATGGCCCTCGTCCGCTGGTAACGACAACGAATGGAGCGTCAGGCCATGACCACGAACGTCGATCTCGCGCCGGACACCGACGGACTGTCGCTGATCCTCGACATCGACTGCGCGCGTTCCCTGCGCGAGCTGACCGAGATGATCAACGGCCTCTGCGCGCGGGTCGAGTCGCGCGTGGATCGCACGGTGACCGTCCTGCGGCTGCGCGGTACGCCCGCGTCCGGCCGCGAATGGCCCGGTGACGTCCGGGTGCCTGAGGTCAACCGCTGGGAGCGGGCGATCCGGCGGCTGGAGCGGCTCGACGCGGTCAACATCGCCGTGGCCACCGGCGCCTGCGGTGGCCCCGCCCTGGACATCCTGCTCGCGGCGGACCTGCGTATCGCCGGCAGCGACCTGCAGCTGATGCTGCCGGTCAACGACGGCCACTTCTGGCCCGGCATGTCGATGTACCGGCTGGTGCAGCACCTCGGCGTGGCCCGGGCCCGGCAGATCGTCCTGTGGGGCATCGACGTCCCGGTGGCGAAGGCCACCGAACTCGGCCTGGTGGACCAGGTCTACGACGACGTCGACGAGGCCGTTCACACCGCCACGGTGCTCACCGGCCGCATCTCCGACCGCGAGCTGGCGGTGCGCCGCCAGCTCCTGCTCGAGGCCGGCTCGGTGGAGTTCGACGAGGCGCTGGGCACCCACCTCGCCGCCTGCGACCGCGAGCTGCGCCGGCTGCGCGCGGCATCCGGCGCCGTTCCGGAAGACGGACAACCATGACCGCCGCGCCGTCACTCGGCTCCCCGCCGGCCCGGCCGGATTTCGCCGGCCCGGCGAGCGACGACCTCGACGGCGACGCGGCGCGGCTGGCCGCGTACGTCGCGGACCTCGAGAAGCGGCTGGCCCGCCTGCCCCGCCGGCCGGAGCGCGACGAGGCGGACCGGCGGGCCGCGGACGCCCTGCTGGCCGACGCCCGGGCCGCGCGCCGGGCGTTCCTGGCGGGGCACGCCGAGGGCGTGTACGACGAGCTGACCGACGCACGGACCCGCCACCTGCGCCTGAGTGACCTGGTCCTCGCCGCGGCGGAGCGCTTCCCCGGTCTCGTGCCCGACCAGGCGGCGATGGCCGGCGAGCTGTCTCTCATCCAGGCCCAGCGCGAGGGCCGCGAGATCGACCAGGGCATCTTCTGCGCCGCCGTGCTGCGATCGCCGTCCGCGGGCACCCACCTGATCGACGCGATGCTGCGGCCCACCGGGCGGGCGATCCAGCTGCGGCAGGAGTTCCGGCGCACCGGCCGGATCCGGCTGTCCTCGGTGGAGGTGGAGCGCCGGGACGGGACCGCGCACGTGACCTTCCACAACGGCGGGGCGCTCAACGCCGAGGACGGCCGGCTCGTCGCGGACCTCGAGACGGCGGTCGACCTGGTCCTGCTCGACGATCAGGTCCGCGTGGGCGTGCTGCGCGGCGGCCCGGTGGACCATCCCCGGTACGCCGGCCGGCGGGTGTTCAGCGCCGGCATCAACCTCAAGGACCTGCGCAACGGCCGGATCTCGTTCGTCGCGTTCCTGATGGAGCGGGAGCTCGGGCCCATCAACAAGATCGTCCGGGGGCTGCTGACGGATCCCGCCGCGGCGGCCTGGTCCGACCGTACGGTGCAGAAGCCGTGGATCGGCGCGGTGGACTCGTTCGCCATCGGCGGCGGGATGCAGCTGCTGCTGGTCATGGACCGGGTCGTCGCGGAGACCGGGTCCTACTTCAGCCTGCCCGCGGCCGAGGAGGGCATCGTGCCGGGGCTCGGCAACCTGCGCCTGGCCCGCGCGGCCGGCAGCCGGCTGGCGCGACGGATCATCCTCGGCGGTGAGCGCCTCGACGCCGGTGCGCCCGAGTCCTCGACCGTATGCGACGAGGTGGTGGCGCCGGCCGAGATGCAGGCCGCGATCGAGCGGGCCGCGGCCGACCTGTCCGCACCGGCCGTCGTGGCCAACCGGCGGATGCTCACCCTCGCCGAGGAACCGCTCGACCATTACCGGGAATACCTGGCGGAGTTCGCGGTGGCGCAGTCCGTACGCGCGTACAGCGACGACGTGCTGGACAAGGTGGAACGCCGCTGGCAGCGGTCCGTGGCGGAAGGCGCGTGACCGTGGCCGACGCGCTGATGACCGACCTGCACGGCTCGCTGCAGGATCCCCTCCTCGGGTCCATCGGCTTCCTCAACGAGGTGATGGAGCGGTATCCGCAGGCGATCTCCTTCGCGCCCGGGGCCCCGCACCCCGAGTTCTACGACGGTGTCGACCCGGCGCGCCACATCGAGCGCTGGCTCGGCCACCTCGAGTCCGGCCGCGGCCTGTCCCGCAGCGCCGCGCGGCGGCGGCTGTTCGAGTACGGCCCCAGCCGCGGGCTGATCAACGACCTGGTGGCCGGCCTGCTGCGCCGCGACGAGGGCATCGACGCCGCGCCGGAGTCGCTGGTCATCACGGTCGGCGCGCAGGAGGCGATGCTGCTCGTCCTGCGCGCCCTGTACCCGCCGGGCGGCGACGTCCTCGCCGTGGCGGACCCGTCCTTCGTCGGCCTGCTAGGCGCGGCCCGGCTCCTGGACATCCCGGTCGTCGGCATCGACGAGACCGAGGACGGCCCGGACCTCGCCGCGCTCGCCGAGGCGTGCGTCGCGGCCCGGCGGGACGGGCGGCGCGTGCGTGCCTGCTACGTCGCCCCGGACTTCGCCAACCCGGGCGGGTCCCGCATGTCCCTGGCGGCGCGGCACCGGTTGCTCGAACTCGCCGCGCGGCACGACTTCCTCGTGCTGGAGGACAACACGTACGGATTCACCGCGGCGCCGGGTGACCGGCGTCCGGTGCTGAAGGCGCTCGACCGGTCCCGGCGGGTGGTCCATATCGGCACCTTCGCCAAGGTGTGCTTCCCGGGCGCCCGGGTGGGCTTCGTCCTGGCCGACCAGCTGGTCGCCGATCCGGCGGGCGGGCACCGGCTGCTCGCCGACGACCTCGCCGCCCTGAAGAGCATGGTCACCGTCAACACGCCGCCGCTGAGCCAGGCCGTGATCGGCGGGATCCTGCTGGAGAACGGCGGCTCCCTCGCGGCGTCGGGCCGGCTGCGGGCGGCGCGGTACCAGCGCAACCTCGACCGGCTGCTGGACGGGCTCAGCCGCACGCTCGGCCCGGCCGGCCGGCCCGGCGTCCGCTGGAACCGGCCGGGCGGCGGCTTCTTCGTGCGCGTCGAGGTGCCCGTACCCGTGACCACCGAGCTGCTGGAACTGTCGGCGGCCAAGTTCGGGGTGCTGTGGACGCCGATGGCGCAGTTCTACCTGAACGGAGGCGGCGCTCGCCGGCTGCGGTTGTCCTGCAGCTACCTCGACGCCGACCACATCGATGAGGGCGTGGCCCGGCTTGCCGCGTTCCTCAAGGAAGGGTTCTGAGTGATGTCCAGCGACCTCGCGCCGCATCCGGTCGGCCGGCCCAACCCGTTCGATCCGCCGCCGGACCTGGCCCGCTACCGCGAGACCGAGCCGATCCGCCGGATGGTCTACCCGGACGGCCACGTCGGCTGGCTCGTCACCAGCCACGGCCTGGCGCGCGCCATGCTCAGCGATCCCCGCTTCAGCGCCCGCTCCGAGTTCAAGCGTCCGCCGGTGTCCCGGCCGGGCGCCGATCCCTTCTACGGCGCGCCCGCCCTGCCCGGCTGGCTGGTCGACATGGACGCGCCGGAGCACACCCGGATCCGCCAGCGCCTCGCCGGCAAGTTCACCGCCCGCCGGATGAAGGACCTGCGGCCGCGCATCGACGTGATCGTCCACGAGCTGCTCACCGCCATGGAGCGCCGGAAGCCGCCCGTCGACCTCGTCGAGGCCTTCGCGTTGCCGGTTCCGTCGATCATGATCTGCGAGATGCTCGGCGTACCGTACGCGGACCGCGCCGAGTTCCAGCGCAACAGCGAGACGCTCTTCAGCCTCGACGTGACCGCCACAGAGGCCTCGGCCGCGATGGACCGGCTCTACGAGCTGCTGCGGGCCCTGCCCGGCCGGGCCGGCGACCGAGACGGGCTGCTCGCCATGCTCGCCGACGACGGCACCCTCGACGCGGACGAGATCGCCGGGGTGGGGGTGCTGCTGCTCACCGCCGGTCACGAGTCCACCTCCAGCTCGCTGGCGCTCAGCACGTTCGCCCTGCTGTCCCATCCGGACCAGCGGGCGAAGCTGGTGGCCGACCCCGAGCTGACCGACAACGCGGTGGAGGAGCTGCTGCGCTATCTCTCGGTCTTCCATTTCGGCGTTCCGCGTACGCCGCTCGAGGACGTCGAGTTCGGGGGGCGCCTGCTCAAGGCGGGCGAGTCCATCACCGTGTCCCTGCCGTCGGCGAACCGCGACCCGGACTGGTTCGCCGACCAGCCCGACCGGCTCGACATCGAACGGCGGACCACCGGTCACCTCGCCTTCGGGTACGGCATCCACCAGTGCCTGGGCCAGAACCTGG
This sequence comes from Actinoplanes sp. NPDC051475, assembly GCF_040689425.1. Lineage (NCBI taxonomy): Bacteria > Bacillati > Actinomycetota > Actinomycetes > Micromonosporales > Micromonosporaceae > Actinoplanes > Actinoplanes sp. NPDC051475. Next base: position 70,041 of record NZ_JBFAZZ010000027.1, on the reverse strand, counting down.
TCCGGATGGAGATGCGTGCCGCACTTCCCGCCCTGTTCCGGCGGTTCCCCACGCTCGCGCTCGCCGTGCCGGCCGAGGAGGTGCCGCTGTCCACCGACATGAGCGTCTACGGCGTCCACCGACTGCCGGTGACCTGGTGACACCGCGCAACCCCCGGAGGGAACCAGCATGCAGGTAACCGTCGACGCGGACCGCTGTATCGGCTCGGGCCAGTGCGCCCTCGCGGTGCCGGAGGTCTTCGACCAGGACGAGGACGGCGTGGTGGTGCTCCGCACGGACACCGCCCCGCCCGGCCTCCACGAAGAGGTACGGGACGCCGCGAGCAGGTGCCCGGTCAGCGCCATCACCCCATCCGGCGAATAGACAGGAGATCCCATACCCATGCGCCTCAACAGCTACGACGACTTCACGCCGCTCAAGGAGGTCGTACTCGGTTCGGCCACGAGCTACCTGGAGCGCCTGAACGACCTCTCGTTCGACATGTTCATCAGCGACAACCTGACCGGCGCCCGCGGCTACTACCCGAGCATCACCGACTGGCGGCCCGGCGAGGACCGCAGCCGCCGCAACGAGCCGGACCGGATGGCGCTCAAGGAACGGTTCCTGAACGAACTGATCCAGGACGTCGAGGGACTGAGCACCCAGCTCGTCCAGCTGGGCGTGACGGTGCACCGGCCGATGGCCCTCGACCCCGCGCACAGCGACGCCACCGCACCCGGCTGGTCCGCCCCGATCACGCCGCCGCTGAACGTCCGCGACAACACGCTGATCCTCGGCGACGAGATCATCGAGACCCCGCCGACCCTGCGCGCGCGCTACTTCGAGACCCAGTTCCTCAAGCCCATCTTCATGGACTACTTCCGCCAGGGCGCGCGCTGGACCACGATGCCCCGCCCGATGATGACGGACGCCTCGTTCGACCCGGAGAACCTGCCCAACGCGGCACCCAACATCGAGGCCCCGGACAACCCCCGGCCCTCCCCGTACGACGTGGGCGTCGAAATCATGATCGACGGCGCCAACTGCCTCCGGCTCGGCCGCGACCTGATCGTGAACATCTCCAACGCCAACCACGCCCTGGCCTGCGACTGGCTGGAGCGCCACCTCGAGGGCCGGTTCCGGGTGCACCGGATGCACCGCCTGACGCAGAGCCACATCGACAGCGTCGTCATCCCGCTGCGTCCGGGCACCCTGCTCATCCGCTCCGAGCGGGTCCTCGACTTCCTCCCGGAGAAGCTGCGGCACTGGGACACCATCGTGTCCCCGACACCGGAGATCCACGACTACCCGCAGTACGAGGCCGACAACCCGATCCCGGCCAGCCCGTACATCGACCTGAACCTGCTGTCGATCGACGAGAACACCGTCCTGGTGAACGACGCGTGCAAGACGCTCATCCGGACCCTCGAAGAGCACCGGTTCACGGTGGTCCCGGTCCAGCACCGCCACCGCCGCCTCTTCGGCGGCGGCTTCCACTGCTTCACCCTCGACACCGTGCGCACGGGCGGTGCCGAGGACTACCTGTAGCCGGGCCGCACGTGCGTGCCGCCGCCGGCACGCACGTGCACCCGGGTCAGCCCTCGGTCCGCCGATACTCCAGCGGCTGCGCTCCCGGTCCGGGATAGAGCAGCATCCGGCCCGGCTCGAACCGTACGCGCAGCCGACCGTTGCCCCGCGCGCCGTACAACCCGTCGTCGCTCAACGGATCCAGGCAGAAGTCGTGCCGCCCGGGCCGCAGCAACCACAGCCGCCCGTCCTTGAGCACCACATCGGCCGGCCCGTAGAACCCCGCATGAGAAGCAAGCGTCGCCTCGTCGGGCGGCGCCGGCGGACTGCGGCGCGCCTCGACCGCGACCCGGGCCCACAGGTATTCGGCCCGCAGCTCCTCGCTCGGCGCCCCCGCGGCCAGCCGCTCCAACGCCAACGCGTGCGCCACGTCGAGCGCCTCGCCCGCCGGGGCCTCGACCGTGGGCGTCACCCCCGTACCCTCCCAGCTCGTGCCCGTCACCGGATGCACCGGACGGCCGTAGGAAACACTGAGCACGAACTCGGACCCCACCGGCAGCCGCTCATTGACGTGCGCGGCCCCGGCCGTGGTCTCGCCCACGACCTCGCCCAGCCCGAACTCCCGCACGTGATAGGCGAAGGCCTCGCCGGCCGAGTACGTGTGCCCGTCGATCAACACGTACAGCGGCATGCCGACGAGCCTCCCCGCCGGCAATGACGTCAGGGAACGGTCCTCAGTCTCGGATCCCGCCTCGACGAACGTCATCACCGGCACATCCGGTTCCAGGAAATGACTCACCAGATACTGCACCGCGAGCGGCTCTCCACCGACGTTCCCCCGCAGGTCGATCACCACGGCATCGGCATCACGCAGGAACCGCACCGCACTGTCATAGGCCACATCGGTCGAGCCGGGCACCCAGTCGAAGTCGGTGATCCGCAGATACCGGACGTTGCCTTCCAGCAGCCGCTGCTCGACGAGCCCGTAGTGGATGCGCCTGACCGCCTCCAGCGCGGCCTCGTCGAGCTGCCCCGGCCGCCGCCCCGGCGCCCGCAGCGCCGCGTTGGCCGCCGGATCGAAGCGCACCCCGAGATGCTTGTCCCGCGAGGTCTCGCGCAGATCCGATCCCACGATCTCGGCGAACAACGCCGGCTCCCCGACGTCGTACCGGCGCGCCCGCGCCCCCGCCTCGAGCCGCTCGACGATGCCGGGCACAGCCCCGGGCATCACGTAGCGTTCGCGGAGCAGCTCAGCAATATCGCGGAGGGTCGCATCCCGCCTTACGTCATCAAACCGGTCATCAGACACCGGGTGATGGTAAGCGACCGAGGAAACGCTGAGCGGCGTTCCGCCTCGGCCCGCGTGCACGTGCATGCACAAGTGCATCGTCACTTGCATGGATGATGGAGGGCCCGGCACGATACGCCGCGTGACGAGGCCGAGAGACCAGCGCCGCGACCGCCTTTCCCCCGGGCACACCGCCGCGCTCCTGATCATTGTGGACGGGCTGATGGTGGCGGTGTTCATCGCGGCAGCACTGCTGGATCAGCCGGCGGTGGCCACGATCGCCGGAACCGCCTGCGTGAGCGTGTCCCTTCGCACAGCCAGGCATCTGCGCCCCTGAGGCCGGACCCGACCATCCATTCCCCATCGGAGACAAAGTGCTCACCACCCGTACGCCACGGCCCGGCACCAAGGGCCGGCCGGATCACGCGCACGCGATGCTCGGACGTCAGCTCCGTGTACTGCGAGAATCCAGAGACGTCAGCCGGGAGACCGCCGGCCGCCACATCGGCGGATCACCGTCGAAGATCAGCCGCATGGAGTCCGGGCACACGGGTGTCAAGGAGACCGACCTCGAGCGCCTCCTCACGCTGTACGGGGTGACGGACGCCCGGGAGCGCCGCGCGATGCTGGAGCTGACCTGCCACCTCAACAACCGGCAGTGGTGGTACGCCTACTCCGACATCCTGCGCGGCTGGTTCTGCTCGTACCTCGTCCTGGAATCCATCGCCGAGTACATCCGCACGTACGAGGTGCGTTTCATCCCGGGCCTGCTGCAGACGCGCGCCTATGCCGACGCCGTCGTGAGGTTGCACTACACCGACGAGACGGAGATCGGCCGACGGGTCGACGCCCGGATGCACCGCCAGCGCAAGCTGCTCACCCAGGGCCGGCCGAGACTGTGGGCAGTCGTGGACGAGGCGGCGCTCTACGAGCACATCGCTGACCCGGCCATCATGCGCGAACAGATCAACTTCCTGCTCCACGCGGCGACGTTGCCCCAGGTGCACCTCCAGGTCCTGCCGTCCGGCGCCGCCGGACGCGTCGGCATCGGAGACTCGTTCTCCATGCTGCGTCTGCGCATGAGCTGCCTCTCCGACGTGGTCTACCTGGAACACATCGGCAGCGCCTACTTCCTCGAGAACCCGGACGACCTGGACCCCTACAAGATCGCTATGAACCGGCTCAGCATCGCCGCCACCAAGCCGAGCGATGCCGTGACCGCGCTCGAACGCGCGCGTGACCACTACCGGAGCCACTGAAGGGCTACGGTAGGTAACCGGCCAGGCCGAAGTCGGCGTCGCCACCCGCGGAGCCGGTCTCGCCCGCGACGACGATGCGGCCACCCGGCTGCACCGCCATGGCGTTGATCTCGTCGCGGCCGCCGTCGCCGGCGAAGTCGGTCCAGACGCTGCCGTCGCTGCCGAACGACGTGTCCGCCGTACCATCCTGGCGATACCTCACCAGCGTGAAGTCGGTGTCCCAGCCGAAGGGCGGCTTGCCCGGCACCGCCGCCATGCCGCCCACCACGATCCCGCCGTCCGATTGGACGACCACCGCCTCGGCGCGTCCCCGGTTCGGCGTGCTGGCCGTCGCACGTCTGCCACGCCCGCTCCACCTGGGCGCTGGGAGACGAGTGCTGTCACCGCACGTGCGGCGGCTGGAGCCGGGACGTCTGACGTCAAAAGGCCTGCACCACGAGAAAGGCGTCCTCGTATTCCTTCCGGTCGTCGCTGCCTTCCGGATAAGCGGTCTCCAGCGTGCGCAGCGCCTGGCGTGCGTCTCCCATCACCAGATGCCCGGCCGCGACGAGGAGCGGATACCTGCCGGCACCATAGGGAGATACTCCGTTGTCGACCCATTCCCGCCATTTCGTCTCGGTGAAGGCCGCGACGCTGGTCCGCTGGTCCAAGAAGGGCACCAACGCCTCCGTCAGATAGCGCTCGATCTCCGGAGCGAACGCCGCGAGCCGCTCGGCCGAGTCGAACAGCATCATCGGTGATTCGGGGGCGATCAGATCCAGAAGTCCCATTTCCACGACACCGGACTTGCCGAAACCACCAACGTTTCTCCCGAGCATCTGCGCGGCGACTTTCGCGATCGCGGGGAAAGCGACCGAACACCGGGGCGACAGATGGAAGGAGTCCCGCGCGTGAGGCGGTCTTACGATGAGATCCAGATGGATGCGCTGACGACCGCCGTCGGCGACCTTGCGCGCGAAGACCGTGGAGTTGGCCGCCCGGCGGAAGCCTCCGCGGTCGGACAACGCCGCATCCCACCGGCCTGCGGCCACATCGCGGAGCCAGCCGGTGGCCGTTGCTCGATCGATCTTCATCGGAGACCCCGCCTCTGGCTGCGAGCTGACTCGCGAGATGGTAGCGACCCCGTACTCGCCGCCGGCGAAGGGCCGGGCCACCCGGCCATGGGGCGAACAGACCGCACGCTCGTCCGCGGACAACGTCGCCAAGGCATTCGACCGGGACGTTGACAACCCGGTCGTCGATGCCGTCCAGGCGGTCGCCGAGGCCCGCGGCGTACCGATGGCTCAAGTGGCCCTGGCCCGGGTGTTGTCCAAGCCGGTGGTCTCCTGCCCGCAGGAGAACTACTGGTGGTGACGACGCAGGGGGCGGACTGCCGTCGGGTCGTGATCAACACTGACCGATAGATCCGTTGATTTAGATCGTTCGCTTTGCCAGGCTGACCGGGTGAAGACGTACACAAGACGTACCCTCGCCATAGGCGTGACTCTGGCCGTGGCAATCATGCCGGGTGCAGTCACCGCCACCTCCGCGTCGGCTGCCCCGGCACCCCCGTCGGCAGCACCGCATCCGGACCGGACCGCGGCGGACACCGCGGCTCCGGAGAACTACGACGCGCGGCATGATCCCGCGCTCACCGGCCCGCTCCAGCAAAGGGCGGCGATGCTCGCCGCGAAGCCGCCGGCGTCGCTGCGCGGCATGCGTGCGGAGCTGGGTGACCAGGGCATCGTCGACCTGGACCCGCTGACCGGCACGCCGCGGCAGGTGGCGAAGCTCGACGGCTTCCTCACCGGGCCGTCGCGGAAGCCGGCCGTGCAGGTCGCCCGCGCCTACCTCAAGGCACATGCCGATCTGTTCGGCGTCGACCCGGCGACGCTGCGACTGCGTCGCGACTATGTGGATATCGCCGGCACCCACCACCTGAGCTTCCTGCAGCGGGTCGGGTCCGTGCCGGTGTTCGGCAACGGCATCCGGGCCGACGTCGCCCGCAACGGCGAGCTGATCCAGATGACCGGCTCACCGGTGCGGCAGGTGCCGGCCGAGCTGGCCGGAGCCGAGCTGACCGGCAAGCAGGCGTTGGACACGGCCCGCCAGGACGCGCGGGAGGCCCGGTCGACGACCAGGGACAAGGCTCAGCTGGTCGCCTTCCCGACCCCCTCGGGCCTGCGCCTGGGGTATCAGACCCTGACCATGCAGTCCGGCTACCTGCACGTCGTCGACGCGCGAACCGGCCGCATCCTCTACCGGCAGAGCCTCACGCAGAAGGACGCCGGCCCGGACGCTCTGGTCTGGGACAACTACCCCGGTGCCCCCGCCGGCGGTAAGCAGCGGCGGGTCTCGCTGCGCAAGTGGGTGTCCCCGTACGCGACGACCCTCACCGGCAACTCGTCGCACGTGTTCACCGACCTGAACGACAACAACCTGGCCGACGCCGGCGAGGAGGTCGGTCCGAGCTCGCCGGGTCACTTCCGGTATCCGATGAAGGACTACACGCAGCAGGTCGGCGGCCTGTGCTCGGCCCAGTTCCGGTGCACCTGGGATCCGAAGACGCCGTTCTCGTGGCAGGCGAACCGTGCCATGGACGCCACCCAGGCCCTGTACTTCACCTCGGTCTTCCACGATCACCTGCGGGCCGCGCCGATCGGGTTCACTCGTGCCGCGGGCAACTTCGAGACCCGCGACGGCGACCCGGTGCAGGTCAACGACCTGGACGGGGCGAACACCGCCAACGGCCTGCCGGACGATGCCCACGTCGACAACGCCAACATGTCGACCCCGCCGGACGGGACCGCGCCGACGATGCAGCTGTACCTGCAGCCGGCGGCGAACTCGACGCCGGAGGAGGACCCGTACGTGCCGTCCGACACCGGCAACGAGGCGTCCTCGGTCTACCACGAGTACACCCACGGGCTGTCCAACCGGCTCGTCGTCGACGCGGCGGGTGTATCCACCCTCAACGGCCCGCACTCCGGGGCGATGGGAGAGGCGTGGAGCGACTGGTACGCGTACGACTACCTGCAGAACGCCGGCCTGGAGAAGGACACCCGCAAGCCCGGTGAACTGGTGGTCTTCGAGTACTCCACGGCCGGGGCGAACACGATCCGTACGCAGCCGCTGGACTGCACGGTGGGCGCCTCCGCCACGGTGTGCCCGGGCACGCCGACGGCAGGTCCGGGCGGCTACACGTTCGGCGACTTCGGCCACATCTCGCGCCGCGGGCCCGAGGTGCACGCCGACGGTGAGATCTGGGCGCAGACCCTGTGGGACCTGCGCGCCGCGCTCGGTTCCAAGCTGTCCGAGTCGCTGGTGACCCGGGCGATGGAGCTCTCCCCCGCCGACCCGTCGTTCCTGGACATGCGCAACGCGATCCTGATCGCCGACCGGGTGGTGGCCGGTGGCCGGCACCAGAAGGACATCTGGAAGACCTTCGCGCACCGCGGCATGGGCTTCTTCGCCGCCGTGGTGGACGGCTCGGACACCGCGCCGGTGGAGGACTTCTCGCTACCGCCCACGCGGCACTCGGCGAAGAGCTCCGTCTCCGGCACGGTCACCGAGCGGGACAGCGGACGGCCGGCGGCCGGGGTCGCGATCACCTTCGGCGGGCACAGCTCGGGCTTCGCCGGTTCCTACGCCGCTGTCTCCGACGCCAAGGGCCACTACCGGATCAAGAACGTCTTCGTCGGTACGTACCAGAAGGTCGCGGCCGGTGGAGCCGGGTTCGACCGGCAGGTCAAGACCGTCAAGGTGACCAGGACGCCGACCACCGTCAACTGGACCGTCCGCCGGGACTGGGCCGCGTCGCAGGGCGGCGCCCAGCCGACCGACTTCAACGGCGTGGACAACAGCAGCTTCGGCTGCGGTCCGGCGCAGGCGATCGACATGTCGCAGGGCACCGGCTGGAGCACCGACGCGGTCATCACCAGCGGTACGGCGATCGAGCCCCGGTTCATCACCATCCAGCTGCCGGCGAAGATCACCGTGTCGTCGGTCGAGATCAACCCCACCGGCAACTGCGGCGACGATCCGAGCGCGTCGACCGGCGACTACCGGGTGGAGACGTCGCCCGACGGGACCGCCTGGACCGTGGCGGCCACCGGCCACTTCGGGCCGGCCAACCGGGACAAGATGAATCCGGTGAGCCTGACCGCCGGCACCGCGGGCGTGCAGTTCGTGCGCTACACGATGCTCGGCACGCAGGTGGCCGACGACGGCGGCACCTGCCCGAGCCAGGCCGGCGGCTGCGCCTTCGTCGACACGGTCGAGGTCGGCGTCTTCGGCGCCGCTGCCTGACCGGACGTTCTCGTCGTGGACGGTCGGTGTCGATCGCCCACGACGGGGCCGGTTTGCCAGGGGCCGCCACAGCGGCGACCGACGGCCCCTATCGTGTCCTCGTGACGATGGTGAACGGAGCGACCGAGGACGCGGAGCCCAGATCGACGCGGCCCCGCGCCTTCATCGTCACGATCTACGGGCTGTACGCGCGTGAGGCCGGCGGTTGGATCAGCGTCTCCGCGCTGATCCAGCTGATGGAGCGCCTCAGGATCGACGCCTCGTCGGCACGCTCGGCGATCTCCCGGCTGAAGCGGCGCGGGCTGCTGGAGGCGCGCAAGGTGGGCGCCTCGGCCGGATACAGCCTGTCCGAGCAGGCCCGGGGCATCCTGGACGAGGGTGACCAGCGCATCTTCGGCCGGCAGCGGGCCGAGCTGGCGGACGGGTGGCTGCTCGCGGTCTTCAGCGTTCCCGAGTCCCAACGTCAGCAGCGGCACGTGCTGCGCTCGCGGCTGAGCTGGCTGGGGTTCGGCACGGTGGCCTCGGGGGTGTGGATCGCACCCCGTCATCTGCGCCAGGAGACCCGCGAGGTGCTGGAGCGCTACGAGCTGTCGGCGTACGTGGACCTGTTCGACGCCGACTATCTGGCCTTCGGGGACGTCGCCGAGCTGGCGGGCCGCTGGTGGGACCTGGACGGGCTGCAGCAGCTCTACGGCGAGTTCCTGGACTCGTTCGATCCGGTCTCGGCGCGCTGGGAGCGCGGCGACGCGGGTGGCGACGCGGAGGCGTTCGACGACTACGTCCGGGCGCTGACCGCGTGGCGGCGGCTCCCCTTCCTGGACCCGGGACTGCCGCCGGAGCTGCTGCCGCGCGACTGGAACGGGGTCCGCGCGGCCGCCCTGTTCGACGAGCTGAAAGACAGACTCACCGAGCCCGCGCATCGTTTCGCCGGCTCGGTGATGGGCGACGTCACGACCTGACGAGCCGCTCCTCGGGGATGACGGCGACGCCCAGGATCTCGATCATCGCCTCCGGCTGCCACAGCGCGGTGCAGCCGATGCCGGCCATGGCCGGATAGACCGGCCCGGCGAGCTCACGCCAGACCTTGCCGATCTCTTTGCCGTGCGCCTGGTAGTCGGGGATGTCGGTGAGGTAGATCGTGACGTTGACCAGGTCCTCCGGCCGCCCGCCCGCCGCCCGCAGCGTGGTGAGGACGTTGCCGAAGGCCTGACGGAACTGCTCGACGATCCCGCCTTCGACGATCTTCATGTCCTTGTCCAGGGCGGTCTGGCCGCCCAGGTACAGCGTGGTGCCGACCAGGGTGCCGTGCGAGTAGCCGCTGGGAGTCGGCAGCGCGGCGGGATTGACAGGAATGGGGGTCATCGGGCCTCCGTCAGCTCTAGACTATTGACTTTAGCTGACGGGCGTGAAAAAAACTGCATACCCGGGCCGAGAGGAGTGCGACGCATGAGGCTCGCGACGCTGATCGGGCCGGACGGCCGTACGACGGCCGCGGCGGACCCGGGCGACGGCTGGCGACGGCTGCCCGCACCGCACCTCTCCGCCTACCTCGACGAGTTCCCCGGCCGGGCCGTGACCGATCTGATCGGTGAGCCGGTGCGGCCGACCGGCATGGCGCTGCCACTTCCCTCGCCGCGCAAGGTGATCTGCTGCGGCCTGAACTACGCCGACCACATCCTCGAGACCGGCCGTGAGCTGCCCACCCATCCGACCCTCTTCGCCAAGTACGCCGACACGCTGACCGGGCCGACCGACGACATCGAACTTCCACCCGGCCTGCAGGTGGACTGGGAGGCCGAACTGGCCGTGGTGATCGGCGCGGAGATCCACGGCGGCGGCCGGGCCGAGGCGGAGGCGGCCATCCGGGGTTACACGGTCGCCAACGACGTGTCGGTCCGGGACTGGCAGAAGCGGACCCTGCAGTGGTTCCAGGGCAAGGCGTGGGACCGGAGCACGCCGATCGGCCCGGTCGTCGTCACCGCCGACGAGATCGATCCGGTCGCGGGCGTCGAGGTCGTCTGCCGGGTCGACGGCGTGGAACGCCAGCGGGGCGACACGAGCTCGCTGGTCTTCGACGCCGCCGCGCTGGTCGTGTACACGTCGGCCTTCACCCGCCTGCGCCCCGGCGACCTGATCCTGACCGGCACGCCCGGCGGCGTCGGTATGGGGATGACGCCTCCGGCCTTCCTCGCCGACGATGCTGTGCTGGAAACCGAGATCACCGGGATCGGCACCCTGCGTAACCGGATCGTCTTCCACAAGGACTAGGAGTCGAGCATGCAGCCGACCGACAATTCGATGTACGCCACCGAGGGCGGCCTGGTCGTGCCGGTGGTCACCCGGGGAGGACTCGAGTCCGGCCTGACCGGTCAGTCGTCGGGCGCCACGCGCATCGCGGGCGTGAGCCCCCAGCACACGCCGGCGCGACGCCTCTGGTTCGGCAAGGTCAGCAACGAACCCGGTTTCCGGTCGGTCCCCCACCACCACGGCGAGGCCGAGACCGGCGGATTCGTCCTGTCCGGTCGCGCGCGCATCTACTTCGGAGTGAAGTTCCAGGACTACATCGACATGGAGGAGGGCGACTGGGTCTTCGTCCCGCCCTTCATGCCGCACGTCGAATGCAACCTCGACCGCAACCGGCCCCTCACGTGGATGACCACGCGGACGCCCGACAACATCGTCGTCAACCTCGACGACGTCGCGGACGAGGCGCTGATCGACTGGAGCGAGCGCCCGTGACCGCGACCTCGGCGACGTTCACGTCCGCCATCACGCTGAAGGCGACCGAGCCGCAGCACTACGACGTGGCCTTCACCGCGGTCACCCAGCCCTGCCCGTGGCCGAAGGCGTACGGCGGCGACCTGGTGGCGGCGGCCGCCGCGGCCGCCATGCGGACGGTGCCCGAGGGGGCGGACGACGGCAAGACGCTGCACTCGATGCACTCCTACTTCATGCGGCCGGCCGACATCGGGGCCGAGGTCCGCTACGAGGTGGAGGTGCTGCGCGACGGCCGCGGCTACGGGACCCGGCAGGTCCGCGCCTTCCAGTCCGGAAAACCGGTGTACGTGGCCCTCGCCTCCTTCGCCAAGGGAGAGCCCGGCGGGGCCTTCGCCGTACGGCCCCCCGAGGTCCCCGGCCCCGAGACGCTGCCCACCTCGGCGGAGTACCTCGCCCCGCGCGACGGCGGGACGATGACCGAGGAGTCGAAGGCGTACTGGAGCGACGGGCGCAGCTTCGACATGCGGCACCTTCCCGGGCCGGTCTACCTGACCGTCGACGGGGAGCGGGCGCCGTACCAGGCCGTGTGGGTCAAGCCGTACGACACCCTGCGGCCGGTCGAGGGCCTGACCCGTACCCAGCGCGACCTGGCGGCGCTGGCCTACGTCTGCGACTACACCATCCTCGAACCCGTGCTGCGCGTGCTCGACCTGCCCTGGGCCAGGCCCGGGCTGGTCACCGCGAGCCTGGACCACGCGATGTGGTTCCACCGCGCCCCGGGCGAGGGCGTACTCGACGATTGGCTGCTCTACGCGCAGCAGGCGGGGTCGGCCGGGTCCGGGCGCGGACTCGGCCAGGGCTGCTTCTTCACCCGCGACGGTGGACACCTGGCGACGGTCGTGCAGGAAGGCATGATCCGCGCGTCCTGACCCCCTGGAAAGGACCCTCGATGCAGCTCTCACCCACCTCCCACACCGACACCTTCGCCCGCGACCACCTGCCGCCCGCCGACCAGTGGCCGCGGCTGGAGTTCACGACCGACCGCCTGCGCTACCCGGACCGCCTCAACGCGGCCACGGAGCTCATCGACGTCGCCATCGCGACGTTCGGCCCCGATCGGCCGGCGCTGCGCACCGACTCGGGCGAGACCTGGACGTACGGCGAGCTCCGTCGGCGTGCCAACCAGGTGGCGCAGGTGCTCGTCGAGGACCTGGGGCTCGTACCGGGCAACCGGGTCCTGCTCCGGGGCCCCAACAACCCCTGGATGGTGGCCTGCTGGCTCGGGGTGCTGAAGGCAGGCGGCATCGCCGTCACGACGATGGCGGCGCTGCGCGCCCGCGACCTCGGCCCGGTGGTCACCAAGGCGCGGCCGACGATCGCGCTCGTCGACCACCGGTTCACCGCGGAGGTGGAATCCGTCGCGGTGGTGCCGTTCGGCGGCAACGGCGACGGCGACCTCATCGCGCTCTGCGCCGCCAAGCCGGGCGAGTTCACCGACGTCCGGACCGCGGCCGACGACGTCGCCCTGTTCGGACCCACTTCGGGCAGCACCGGCACACCCAAGATCACTACGCACTTCCACCGCGACCTCCTGGCCATCGACGCCACGTTCGGCCAGGAGGTCCTCAAGCTCACCCCCGAAGACGTCGTGACATGTACGGCGCCGCTCGGGTTCACCTTCGGGCTCGGCATGCTCGTCGTCTTCCCCCTCCGCGCGGGCGCCTGCGTGTTCCTCGTGGAGAGCGCGACGCCGACGCAGCTCGCCGATCTCGTCGAGAAACACGGGATCACCGCGCTGGCGACCGCGCCCACGGCGTACCGGCAGATCCTGAAGTCCGGCAAGATCGACAAGCTGCGCGGCCTGCGCGTCGCGGTGAGCGCGGGTGAGCACATCCCGCGCAGCGTCCGGGACGAGACCGAGGCCGCCATCGGGCTGAGAATCATCGACGGCATCGGCGCCACGGAGTTACTGCACATCTTCATCTCCGCGGCCGGGGACGACATCCGTCCCGGCGCGACCGGCCGGCCGGTGCCGGGGTTCCGGGCGACGATCCTCGGGCCGGAGGGCGAGGAACTGCCGCCGGGCGCCGAGGGCCGGCTGGCCGTGATCGGCCCGGTCGGCTGCCGCTACCTCGACGACGAACGCCAGGCCGGTTACGTCGTCGACGGCTGGAACGTCACCGGGGACACGTTCTACACCGACGAGGACGGCTACTTCTACTACTGCTCGCGGACCGACGACATGATCGTCTCCTCGGGGTACAACATCGGCGGGCCGGAGGTCGAGTCGGCCCTGAACACCCACCCGGACGTGGCGGAGTCTGCGGTCGTGGCCAAGCCCGACGCCGACCGGGGATCCATCGTGTGCGCCTTCGTCGTGCTGGTCGACGGCGTCGAGGGTGACGTGGCGAAGGCCAAGGAACTCCAGGACTACGTCAAGCAGCAGCTGGCGCCGTACAAATATCCCCGCGAGGTCCGTTTCTGCGAGTCGCTTCCGCGTAACGCCAGCGGCAAGCTGCAGCGCTACGTCCTGCGGCAGCACGTCGAACGAGAGCAGGAACCCGCGTGAGAATCGCCATTGCCGGCGGCGGCCCCGGAGGTCTCTACTTCGCCGCGCTGATGAAACAGCTGGACCCGCGCCACGACATCACCGTCTGGGAACGCAACGCCCCCGACGACACCTTCGGCTTCGGCGTCGTCTTCTCCGACGAGACGCTGGGCGGTATCGGGAACGCGGACACGTACATCCATGACGAGATGGCCCGCCGCTTCGCCCGCTGGACCGACATCGACATCGACGTCGACGGGCACACATTCACGGTCGGCGGGCAGGGGTTCGCCGCGATGAGCCGCAAGGATCTCCTGCGCCTGCTCCAGCAGCGTGCCGCCGACCTCGGCGTGTCCGTCCACTATCGCAGCGAGGCTCCCGATGCCGACGAGCTGCGCACGGCGTGCGACCTCGTGGTGGCCGCGGACGGCATCAACTCGAAGATCCGGACCAAGTACGCGGACACCTTCACACCGACGCTCGACCACCGGGCGAACAAGTACATCTGGCTGGGCACCGACCTGGTCTTCGAGGCGTTCCAGTTCTTCGTCAGACAGACGGAGTGGGGCACCATGCAGATTCACGGGTATCCGTACTCGGCGGCCGGCTCGACTTTCATCGTCGAGATGCACGAGGACGTCTGGCGTCGCGCGGGATTCGACGCGATTGACATCGATCACGCCGTCGAGAAGATCAAGGCTACGTTCGCCGCCGAGCTGGCCGGGCACGAGGTGCAGACCAACAATTCCAAATGGCTCAACTTCACGACGGTACGCAACCAGCGCTGGCACGACCGCAACGTCGTCCTCCTCGGGGACGCCGCACACACCGCGCACTTCTCCATCGGGTCGGGCACGAAGCTCGCGATGGAGGACGCCCTGGCCCTCGCGGCGTGCCTGCACGAGCAGCCGTCACTCGCGGACGCGCTGCAGGCGTACGAGACCGAGCGGAAGCCGGTGGTGGAGTCCACCCAGCGCGCGGCGCAGGCCTCCCTCGAATGGTTCGAGAACATCGGGATGTACGCCGGCCAGGACCCCGCCCAGTTCTGCTTCAACCTCCTGACCCGTTCCCGCCGCGTCACGTTCGAGAACCTCAAGGAACGCGACGCCGACTTCGCGCGCCGCATCGAGTCCGCGTTCGCCGAGGTGGCGGGGGCTCCGGAGGCCGTACCCGCGATGTTCCAACCCGTCGACATCGGGCCCCTGCGCCTGAAGAACCGGGTCATCGTGTCGCCGATGGACATGTATTCGGCGACTGACGGCGTACCCGATGACTTCCATCTCGTGCACCTGGGCTCCAAGGCCCTCGGCGGCGCGGGGCTCGTCATGACCGAGATGGTCTGCGTCTCCCCGGAGGGCAGGATCACCCCCGGCTGCACCGGCCTCTGGACCGACGAGCAGCGCGACGCGTACCGGCGGGTGACCGACTTCGTGCACTCGCGGACGACGGGAAGAATAGGGATCCAGCTCGGCCACTCCGGGCGCAAGGGCTCCACCCGGCTCATGTGGGAGGGCATGGACAAGCCCCTCGCGCAGGACAACTGGGAGGTCATCGGCCCATCGGCACTCCCGTACGGTCAGACCTGCCACCTGCCCCGAGAGGCCGACCGCACCGACCTGGACAAGGTGGTGGCGGACTTCACCGCCGCCGCGCAACGCGCCGTCGCCGCGGGCTTCGACCTGGTCGAGGTCCACGCCGCGCACGGCTACCTGCTGTCCTCGTTCCTCTCACCGATCGCCAACAAACGCACCGACGAGTACGGCGGCCCGCTGCCCAACCGGCTGCGATTCCCCCTCGAGGTGTTCGACGCCGTCCGCGCGGCCGTACCCGCCGAGATCCCGGTGACGGTGCGCATCTCTGCGACAGACTGGATGCCCGACGGCAACACCGAGCACGACGCCGTGGAGATCGCCCGAGCCTTCGTCGACCACGGGGCGGCGGCCATCGACGTCTCCTCCGGGCAGGTCACCGAGGAGGAACAGCCGGCGTACGGCCGCTCGTACCAGACCCCGTTCGCCGACCGCATCCGCCAGCTCGTCGCCGCACCGGCGGGAGTGAAGGTGATCGCCGTAGGCGCCATCTCCTCGTACGACGACGTGAACTCCATCCTGCTCGCGGGACGGGCGGACCTGTGCGCCCTGGGCCGAACCCACCTCTACGACCCGCAGTGGACACTGCACGCCGCGGCGGAGCAGAACTACCGCGGCGAAGGAGCCGGCTGGCCGATCCAGTTCCAGGCCGGCAGCCGCAAACCCCCGACGTCCCGCACCGACAAGATCCCCCCACGCCTGGCCCTGCTGCGGCATCAGCCCGACCAGCACGTCCACCTGCGCTGGAAACCGGTCACTACCGGCCCGAGCGACAGGTAGTGGGTGACGGTCCCACCTGAGAGCCCGTCCGAGAGGCCCGGCCGATTCCAGCGATCGACCTGGTGGTGGGTGCTGGTCGCCCACGCCCACGGTTTCGCAAGATCAGGGGCGGGGAGCGATCCGGGTCCAGGACCGCTCCCCGCGCCGGCCGGTCGCGGCGACGCAGCGGGGACAGATGTGGCGGACTTGCTCCTCGGGCGTGACCACGTCGGTGCGGCGGAAGTCGAACGGTACGTGCGGGAAGCGCCGCAGCCGGGCGCGGCTCAGCGGCAGACCGCACACCGTCTGGTTGAGGCCCGGTTGCCAGGCGTGCACCTCGCCGCCGGGCTGCCGGACACCGGCCGCGTCCACCCATTCGCTGGATGCCGCCACCGACGCCGTCACCGTACGTGCCATACCGGCCGTCTACCCTCGGGACCGCGTTTCACACCGGCAGAGAGTCACGCCCCGGCCGCCGTCTCATGGGGCAGGAATACCGCCCGTACGCAATCGTCTTCCTTGTCCTTGAAGAGCCGGTACCCTTCGGGCGCCTGAGCCAGTGGCAGGACGTGGGTCGCCAGGTGTTCGGTCACCAGTTCGTCGCGGGCCATGCGCTCCAGCAGCATCGGGATGTAGCGCTGACCGTGCATCTGCGCTCCGCGTACGGTCAGGCCCTTGTTCATCAGCGCACCCAGCGGGAACTTGTCGACGAAGCCGGCGTAGACGCCCAGCACGAACACCGATCCGCCCTTGCGGCAGGCATGGATGGCGTCGCGGACCGCGGCGGGCCGGTCGGTCTGCAGGCGCAGCTGCTGTTTGAGCTGGTCGTAGACGAATTGCGGCCCGGTCGTGTGCGCCTCCATCCCGACGGCCTCGATGCACACGTCCGGTCCCCGGCCGCCGCTCCGCTCGCGCAGCTCCCCCGCCACGTCGTCGCGGGTGTAGTTCAGGGTCTCCGCGCCGGCGTGCTTCGAAGCCTGGTCCAGCCGGTTGTCGTAGCGGTCGATGACGATGACCCGGTCGGCGCCGAGCAGGACCGCGGCGCGCGCCGCCATCTGCCCGACCGCGCCGGCGCCCCAGACCGCGACCACGTCGCCGGGCTGCACCCCGCCCAGATCGGCGCCCATCCAGCCGGTCGCGGCCGAGTCCGAGGCGAACAGTGCCCGCTCGTCGCTGACTGCCTCGGGCACGGTGAACGCGCCGACGTCGGCGAACGGGACCCGGATGTACTCGGCGTGGCTGCCTGCGTTGCCGCCCATGGCGTGCGAGTAACCGAAACAGCCGCCGGGCGCCTGCCCCCACATCGTCTCCGTGATCGCCGGGTTGGTGTTGCCGTTGTCGCAGAGCGAGTACAGGTCCTGGTCGCAGAACCAGCACTTACCGCAGGCGATGAAGGACGACACGACGACCCGGTCGCCGACCCGGTGCCGGCGGACGTCCGGGCCGATCTCGACGACCTCACCGAGGAACTCGTGACCCAGCACATCGCCTTTCTCCAAGAAGGGGATGTAGCCGCCGAGCAGGTGCAGATCCGAGCCGCACGTGACGGTCCGGGTTACTTTCACGATGATGTCACCGGGGTTGCGCAGCTGCGGATCCGGCACCTCGCCGACTGCGAGTTTGTTGATCCCTTGCCATTGCAGGGCTTTCACAGCAGACCTCCTTCCCGGCCGTGCCGGGTCGCGGCGCGCAACGGCCGGTTCAGCGGTGTCGGTGTGGTGGTGGGCGGTCCGGCGGGGAGCAGGACGTCGCCCGTTTCGAGCAGGGACCGGGTCTCGCGCAGAGCGCGCCGGATGCGCCCGGCGGGAACGGTGTCGTCACGGGCGGAGACCACGACCTCGGTGCCCCGGCTTCCCGGCGCGGGACGCAGGGTCACCTCCACGGCGTCGCCGAGCTCGGTGAGCGAGCCGGGAAGCTGGGTCGTGGTCAACTCCTCGAACGGCCGGAACACGGTAACGACATGCCGCCGTCCGACATCCCGTTGACGGGCCCGTGAGCGCCTCGTCATGAGAGAGGTGACGACGGCGCCCACGGCGCCCGCCACGATCAAAATTTGTCCAGTACGTCGCATCCCTGGGAGATACCTACCACGCCCCGATCCAAACGTCGCACGCTGCTGGCGGTCGGCACGCACTCCAGCCGGACATCAACGGTGGCCGTTCTTGACGCCGTGACAAACCCGACGCCATGACTGTTCCTTCTCAGCGACGACATCGAAGTTTGCCGTGGAAGGCCGCGG
This sequence comes from Actinoplanes sp. NPDC051475, assembly GCF_040689425.1. Taxonomy (NCBI): domain Bacteria; kingdom Bacillati; phylum Actinomycetota; class Actinomycetes; order Micromonosporales; family Micromonosporaceae; genus Actinoplanes; species Actinoplanes sp. NPDC051475. The sequence goes on along the minus strand of NZ_JBFAZZ010000027.1, from coordinate 51,848 downwards.
GTACGCCGGGTCCCATCGTCTGGACGCAAGGAGTGGTGATGTTCAACCCGCTTGACCACAAGGGGATTCCCCTGGATCAGCAGATCCGAAACTGGGGTGAGCTGAACGTTGAACCGATCGATCCAGAGGCCGTGGACCCGTACACCCGGTGCCGGATCATCACGATGAACGGCATCGAAGTCGAGGCCATCATGTTCTCGCACCAGTTCACGCGCAACTGCAGAGATGCCGACGTGAAACGGCAGCTGGCGTACACACGATTCGTGGAGAGCCAGCAGCAGCGCACCGTGAACTGGCTGCTGCCCGGCCTGTCGAGCGTGCTGGAGACCACTCTGGGGTACGAGCAGGTCGCGGTGGATCTGACCGCGTGGGTGGCCCGGCACGAGCCGGACCCCTACCTCAAGCAGGCGTACGAGTTCGGTGTGCTGGAGGACTTCGATCACCTCTACCGTTACGCGAACCTGTACGAGATGGTCGAGCGCCGCAAGGCCGAGAAGATCGTCAATGGGGTGACCGAAGTAATGCCCGGCCGTCCCACTGTGGCGGAGTTCCGGCACCCGTTCGACAACGTCAACGACCCCTACGCCAAAGACGCCGTCGACCCCAGATCCAAGCTGCACGCGTTGACGATCCTGTCCGCCGAGCAGCAAGTCCTGATGTACTACATGAACACCGGCCCGCAGTACATGGAGCCGATCGCGCGTCAGCTCTACCAGGAGATCAGCCTCATCGAGGAGGAGCACGTCACCCACTACGAGTCGCTGGTCGACCCGGGAGAGACATGGTGGGAGCGGCTCGTCACGCACGAGTACAACGAGTGCTGGCTGTACTGGTCCTTCATGGAGCAGGAGACCGACCCGCGGATCAAAGCGGTCTGGGAACTACACCTGCAGATGGAACTGGCGCACCTGCAACAGGCGGCCGACCTGCTGCGCCGCTACGACGGCCGCGAACCCGAGCAGATCGTCGGTAATACCGGACTACCGGAGCCATTGAAGTTCGAACCCAACAAAGAGTACCTGCGCCATCTGCTCGCCACCCAGATCGACCTCACGAAGTTGGGCGCCGGCTACGTCCGGGAGGCGCACGAGCGCTTCGAGCAGATGCAGGAGCAGATCCATGGCGGCGAGAAGCCACCCAGCGAGGCCGTGATCGACGCGCACCGGGAGATGTTCGGCGACGAGTACCGGTCGGAGACAGAAGGCCCGCATCCGGTGGAGTCCCTGCGGGCTCAGGAGGGTTCCCGCCGTGCCTGAGCCCTCGACCGCCGATACCGCGCTCCCGCAGGGTTCCGACGTCGACGTGGTGGACTTGCTGCTGACCCAGCACGCCCGGATCGAGGAACAATTCCTGCTTGTGGTCGGCGCCTCCGGCGCAAAGCGGCAGGAGGCCTTCGACGACCTCGTCCGCATGCTCGCGGTGCACGAGGCCGCGGAAGAGGAGGTCATCCATCCCCTCAGCCGCACCATCGCCGACGGCGCCGACGGCATCGTCGACGACCGTCTCGCGGAGGAGCGTCAAGCGAAGGAGATGCTCACCGCCCTGCTCGACGCAGACGTCGACAGCAAGGGATTCGAGGCGTCACTACTGATGTTGCGCACCGCCGTGCTCACCCACGCACGGCATGAGGAACGGTACGAGTTCACGCAGCTACGCGCCAAGGTCCCGAGCGAACGCCTTCGGGCGTTGGCGTCGGTGGTGCGCGCCGCGGAAGCGGCCGCGCCGACGCGACCGCATCCGGGTGTCGAGTCGGCGACGGCGAACTTGCTCACCGGCCCGGCGCTGGCCGCCATCGACCGGATCCGCGACCTGGTACGAGAGGCAGCCCGAAAAGCCGCCTCCTGATCACGTCTGTGCGCCCGGCCAGCCCGCCCCGCGGTCGTCCTCCGGGGGCGGGCTAGTCACCGCGGCAAGTTTGCTGCGTCCCGCGTGGGGTAGCCACCCCGTCCCGCGTCCGCCTCGCCGGTGCGGACACGGGAGAGAGGACGAGCTTGCGATGGCAATCACTCACGCTACGGCCACCGGCGGCCTTCCGGCTGGGTCCCCGACGGCGCTCACCCTCGAGGTCGAGGAGGAGTTCCTGCTGGTGGACCCGCTTTCCGGCGCCAACCAACCGGTTGCCGACCAGGTTCAGGCGGCGCTGCCCGACACGCTGCAGGGCCATAGCCGGCTCGATGTGCACCGCAGTGTCCTCGGGATGACCACCGGCGTATGCACGCAGTTGCGTGAGCTGCGTACTAATCTGGCGGTCCGGCGGCGGGCCGCCGCGGACGCAGCCGCGGGCGCCGGAGCCCGGCTGATCGCCATCGGCGCCACGCCCGTCGGGGAACCCGAGCGGGACCTCGCGCCGCATCCCCGCTACCAGGCGATGGCCGAGCGGTACGGCCCGGTCGCGCTCGAACCCGCCGCCTGCGGCCTGCACGTATACGTCGGCGTCGCGGATCGCGACCTCGCTGTGCACGTCTGCAATCACCTGCAACCCTGGCTGCCGGTCATCCGCGCATTGAGCGGCAACTCGCCCGTGTTCACCGGCACGGACACGGGACACGCCAGCTGGCGCTACGTGCAACTGCTGCGCTGGCCGGGCGTCGGCCCGACGCCGTGGTTCGACTCGGCCGACGAGTACGACCACACCGTCGCCGACCTGCAGACAGCCGGCGTGCTCTTCGACCCCTCGATGATCCGGTGGTACGCCCGGGTGTCGCCGACCGCTCCAAGGGTGGAGATCCGGGTCAGCGACGTCTGCGCCGACCTCGGCGACACCGTCCTCGCCGCCGCATTGATCCGCGCGGCCGTCGCCACCGCTGTCACCGATATCGCCGCCGGGCATCCGGCTCCCCGGCTGCGGGACTGCCTGATCGCCGCTGCCCACTGGCGCGCCGCCCGTGATGGCCTCACCCGGACCTTGGTCGACCTGCGGCTGGGCCGCGCCCGGCCGGCTTGGGAACTGGTCAACGAGTTCTTCGCCACGGTCAGCCCCGCCCTGCTGTCGAGCGGCGACCTCGATCTCGTCGTCGACGAGCTGGCCCGGCTGCGCGAACACGGTGGCGGCGCCACCCGGCAACGCGACATCTACTCGCGTACCGGAAACTTGTTCGCCGTCCTCGCCGCCGTCGCCGAACAAACCACCGCGGGCTGACGCTGAGGCGAGCGATACGTCGATGCTTACTTTCCGTGTGAGGGCTGCTCGCGGAGTGCCTCGATCAGCTCGTCCTTCTTCATGTGTGAGCGTCCGGGAACGTCGGCCTCCTTGGCTTTCTCGTAGAGTTCGTCGCGGGTGGCATCAGTCAGCTCGAGCTCGGCAGAAGTGGTGCTTTCTTCGTGCCCGGCGGCTCGGAGGTGGTCCAGACGGGCGCGCTCGAAGGCCGTTCCCAGCTCGGCGAGGGCCTGTTTGCCGACAGCTTTCTGCAGGGCCGGTAGCAGCTCGGACTCTTCCTCCTGCACGTGGTGGTCGACCGCGGCGACGAATTCTTCGAGCGCCTGATCGAAATGTGGGGAGTCGATCAGGTTGATGACTTTGCGGAGATGGTGTTCGGCCTCGAAATGCTCGTGGTTGCCGTGTTCGACCTCATCCTGCTCGCCGGCCTTCTTGGCGATAGTCGGGTAGACCTCGGACTCCTCGGCACGGGCATGCGCAATGAGCCGGACCTCAACCTCGGCCACCAGGGCTCGCCGGTCACCGTCGCCGGTCTTGAGACGGGCGAAAAGTTGTTCCATCCGGCGGTGGTCGTCCTTGATCAGGGCTACGGCATCCGAGGCCATGGGTCACTCCTTCGCTTCGACGCTGCTGACTACCCGGGGCAGGGAAGCCGAAACTGGAGATGTGCAATGTCGATGCCGAGGTCCTGGCCGTCGACATCATGTAGGCGCTCACGTAATTCCTCTGTGCTGGCTGGTCTGTTGGAAATGTGTAGCGTGCTGTGGCGCGTGTGCGGATACTGCGCCGGTGACTGGTTCTGCGTTGCCTCAGCTGCTTCGACCTCCTGCGCTGAGGCCCGGAGACCTCGTCGTTATCGCTTCGCTGTCGGGACCGCTGCCTGCGGCATACGAGCGCAACGTTGAGCAGGCGGTGGTCGTGCTCGAGCGGATGGGATTCTGCGTGCGTCGGGCACCGCTGCTGGAAGTAGGGCGGCACCGGTGGTGGAGCGCGGCGACGCCGGCGGAGATCGCCGCGGAGCTCAACGGGCTTCTTCGTGATCCTGAGGTTCGGGCGATCATCGCGAGTGACGGCGGCCAGACGGCGTTCGGCTACCTCGACTTGATCGACATCGAGGCGATCAGGGCCGATCCGAAGCCGATCCTTGGCTACAGCGACATTTCCTTGCTGCATCTGGTGCTCTATGCACGCACGGGCCTGGTCGGGTTCCATGCCGACATGGCCGTGCCTGGCTTCGGCGGGCACTGGCAGACTGTGCCGGCGACGCGCCGAGCGGAACTCGAGAAGCTGTACTCAAGGTTGCTGACCGATACCGAGGCGATCGGTGCGTTACCTGCGAGCTCGTCGTGGGAGTGCTGGCGCGCCGGGCGTGCCGAAGGCCGGCTGATCGGTGGGGTGGTCAATCGAATCGCGCTGGTGCAGGCGACGCGCTTCGCGATGCCACTCGAGTGGTTCGACGGTGCCGTGTTGTTCTGGGAGGAGATGGGCGGCCACACGTCGCACGTGTGGAGCTATCTGCAGGTGATGCGGCACTGCGGCATCCTCGATCGGATTTCCGGCATGGTCGTGGGCGTTCCGCGCGAGATCGGCGGACTCGACTCGCCCGAGGCGTCCCCGACGCTGTCCGAAATCGTCCTTGACGTTCTCGGCGACCGTGACATTGCAGTCCTGGGCAACGTCGAGTTCGGACATGCGGGCCCGAACCTGCCGATGCCGGTCGGCATCCGTGTCGGCCTCGATACGTCTCAGCGGACGTTGTCGCTGCTCGAACCGGCAGTGCGGCGCACGCGATGACGGAGCCGGTCGGCTGAGCGCCGCGGATCAGAGCCCGCGCGGAGGACGGCGACATCCTCGCGGCGCTCACCGCGGTGGCCCTCTCGCCGAGGTGATCCCCCGGCACGGGGCTGGCTTGTCGGCCTCCGCACCAGACGGTTGCGCATGCGATCGGCGGCACCGGGTATACCCGCGCCGCTGCGCTCGAGCGCGGCGACAATAGGAGGACATCGATGACTGCTGGGAAACCGGTGTCGATCACCGCGCCGGGCATCGTGCTCGGCGTCGGCCTGGGCGGATTCCTCGACGGCATCCTGCTGCATCAAGTCCTGCAGTGGCATCACATGCTGACCAGCACGGACACGGACAACATCGGCATCAGGTACTACCCGGCCGACACGGTATCCGGAATTCAGATGAACACCCTTTGGGACGGGCTGTTCCACACCATCACCTGGCTGTCGGTCCTCGGCGGGCTCGGCCTGCTGTATTCCCGGGTCAGCTCACACCGCGGCAGAGTGTGGGGATCGCGCGTGTTGTGGGGCTGGATCCTGGTCGGCTGGGGCTTGTTCAACCTCGTCGAAGGCATCATCGACCACCACATCCTCGGCATCCACCACGTCCGCGGCGGCCCCGTACAGCTGTGGTGGGACCTCGGCTTCCTCGCCTTGGGCGCTGCCCTGGTCGCGGGTGGGTGGCTGTGGCAACACGGCGCCGCGTACCCCGGCGACGACCCTGGCCGGCGGTGAACCACCGCCACTCCCCCGACGGCGGCCTGGTCCTGCTGGCCGTAGCCATCGCCGCCCTCATGTACGAGGCGGCGGCTACGGTCCGCGAGCGGCCCTGGCCATGGCGGCGCACCGTCCTGTTCCTCACCGGCTGCGCACTGCTCGCCGCGGGACTGACCCCGGACCCGCTGCCCTGGCCCGCGGCCGACTTCCGCACCCACATGGTGCAGCACCTTCTCGTGGGCATGTTCGCTCCCCTGGCACTCGTCCTGGGGGCGCCGATCAGCCTGCTGCTGTCGGTCGCGCCGCGCCGCACCGGCCGCGGCATCGGCCGGCTACTGCGTAGCCGGATCCTGCACACCATCGCCCATCCGATCTTCGCGCTCACGGTCACCCTGAGCGGATCGACCGCGCTCTTCTTCACTCCCCTGTACGCGGCAAGCACCCGTGACCCTGCCCTGCATCTGCTCGTCCACCTGCATTTTCTGCTGAGCGGCTACCTGTTCGCGTGGGTCGTCGCCGGCCCCGACCCGGCACCGCGGCGTCCCGCCGTACCCATGCGATTGGTCATTCTCGGCATCGCCATCGCGTTCCACTCCACGCTGTCCCAGCTCATGTACGCGGGAATCCTCGTCGACGTGCCGGCACCCGCCGCCGAGCGGCAGGGCGCAGCCGAGCTGATGTACTACGGCGGCGACATCGCAGAACTCCTCCTCGCCGCTGCCCTCTTCGCGCGGCGCGACAGATCGGTCTCAAGATCTGCGTGACACCAAGGCCGCCGGGCAGGCTGCGATCCGTGGCACCAGATACCGCACGGCCGCGCCGTTCGGCGACCGATGCGGGTGCCGGCCCGAGGCTGTCGACGAGTCCCGAGCAGTTCCCGGACTCGGTGGGCGCCGCGATGGAGCGCTACCTGGCCGCATTGGGCGACCAGCGCGGGCGCGTGCGTGGCCTCCCGGTCCCGCTCGCCTTCTGTCTGTCCGCGCTATTCGCTGCTCGGGAGAGGCAAATCCCATTGCGCGTACGGGTAATACAACCCGAGTTCCAAGGAAAGTATCAGCCGGGCGGGCCGGACGTGCGCCGGCATCGTGAATACGAGTTCGAGGAGGACCTCGGCCCTTGAACCGATCGCGGCCGGCGAAACACTCCCGGAGGAGAGGAGTCGGACTTGCGGAGGATAGAATCTTTCACCCCGTTCGGACTCCAGCCACGCGCCGCCGGAAGAGAACGAACCATCGATTGGCTTGTCCCCAGTGTTTTCGATCAGGACGGTGAACGCCGTCGGGCCGGCGCCTGGGCCGGCCCGGAGCAGCGCCGCGAGGCCGGGATCACCGGTCACCGCCACCGGATCGCTGAGCGGAACCGGATCGATGAAGGGCACGTGTTGGCGGAAGTATTCGTTGACCGCATCCTCATTCAACCTGATGCGCTGATTCGCGAACGCAGGCTGCGCGACATAGGCCGGTGGCGAACCGCCACATCGGCAGGGACGCGTCAGAGCTTAGAGATTGGCGGCCACGCCTTGGGCTGGGCCGGTCGGGCCCCTGCACCGAACCCATCATCCTGGCACCCCGCCGTGGAACCCGGCTGCTCCTGCGGATCACCGTCTGTGGCACGACCCAGGCGTGTCACGTGGCTCTATCCGACGCCCGCCAAGAAATCCGAGTAGAACAGGCCCAGGCCGGCCGCCACGCAGACACCGGCCACGGTCCAGAACCGGACCACGATGTTGACCTCGCTCCACCCGGCCAGTTCGAAGTGGTGGTGCAGCGGCACCATCCGGAAGACACGTCTGCCGGTGGTCCGGAAGGAGACGATCTGGATCACCCAGGTGACAGTGATGATGAAGAAGAGCCCGCCGATCAGGATCGAGAGCAGCGTGGTGCGGGTTGCCACCGCGAGCCCGCCGATCAGGGCGCCGAGCCCGAGCGAGCCCACGTCACCCATGAAGATCCGCGCTGGGGACGTGTTCCACCACAGGAAGCCCACGCAGGCGCCGGCCGCCGCCGCTGCGATCATGGCGATCTCGAGGGGATCGCGGACCTGGTAGCAGTAGTCGTGCGCGCGGGCGTACGTTTCGTCGGCGCACCAGTGCCGGTATTGCCAGTACCCGATCAGCGCGTAAGCGCCGAGCACCAGGGTCGACGCACCGGTGGCCAGGCCGTCGAGGCCGTCGGTGAGGTTCACGCCGTTGGACATCGCCGTGATCACGAAGACGAACACGATCACCGAGCCGACCTTGCCGACGTTCAGCCAGCTGATGTCGCGGATGAACGAGATGTGCTCGCTGGCCACGGTCTGGCCGTTGGTGCTCGCCATGTAAAGGGCGGCGATGCCGAACCCGGTGCCGATAATCGCCTGGCCGAGCAGTTTGCCCTTGGCCGATACGCCGTCGGAGTTGCGCTTGCGGACCTTGAGGAAGTCGTCGACGAAGCCGACCGCACCGCAGAAGACGAAGAGTCCGAGCAGGACGAGGGCCGTCATGGTCGGCTTTTCCTGGGCGATCTGCCGTTCGGGCAGCGTGGTCAGCGCTACGTGCCCGGCGACGTAGGCGAAGAGGGTCGCCACGATGAACACGACGCCGCCCATCGCCGGAGTGCCCCTCTTGCCCTCGTTCGAGGCGAGCCCAAGGGAACGGATCGGTTGTCCGGCCTTGAGCGCGGTAAAAACTCGGATCGCCACCGGTGTGCCGAACAGGGAGATGACGAATGCGACCGCCGCCGCGACGACGACCGCCCTCACGGGCGAGCCTCCACGAGATCCGGCTCCGACAGTCCATCGAGCTTCCACACCAGCGACTGACGTATCGACCTGAGCCGGCCGTGCAGGTAGTCCTTCGCGAGAGCATCGATCACGGGCCATGATCTTGCCATCCGTCAGCAAACCGGAGCAGCCCTGGACCCCACAGCTCCGTGGTCAGTGCCGTTTCGTCGGCCTGCCCGTCGGCTCATCACACGGCGGCATGGCCTTAACAGCTCTACGGTCTTGGTCACGGCGCTAGCTGTCGAACCATACGACCAGTCGGACGTTGTCCTCGCCGTACTCGCCGGCCAGAGAGCGCATCGTCGCCAACAACTCTCGCAGCTCCGCGTTACGTCGCAAAACCTCGGAGCGGTCGAGGCGTTCCACCCGCCAGACCGTGTTACCGCACCGCCACTCGGTCCCTTCGGAATAGGCGCTGCCGCGCGGATCAGCGTCCTCGCCGGCTACTGCCCTCCATCGGACGCCGTGACTTCTGGCTTTGCTTCGGTACACCGGCCCGTCTTCGGTGACCTCGTATTCATGGATCCGGTCGTCGACCCGGGGCGCGGGCCCGGTCCAGTCCACTTGGGCCAATTCCCCCCAGGTCACCCAGCTGTGGTCGTGAACTTCGGGGTACCGCGTCATCGGCCGCAACACGGCATCCGCCGGGAACCCACGCGACGCCGCGACCGGCTCGAACCCCGCATAATTCCGCACGCCGAACAGCAAGCCGTACGCGTCGTAGTCCCGCCATGAACCGACGTCGACGCCCGCCGCCACCCATACCCCGCCCTTGCGTACCTCCACGCCACCATAGATGTCGGTACCCATACCGCCCCCTTCGCCCCCGGTGCCACCAGAAAGTCGCAGGTTCCGCGTTGGCGCATCGCTCCGGTTCAGGGAAGAGCTGACGAGCGCGCCTCTGCTGCCTGATCATGGGGCATGGCGGAACGTTCAATCGCCGGGATCGCCGAGACAAGGCTGCTCTGGCAGGCACGTCGTTGGCGGGATTGCCGGTTGGGCACCGACCACGCGGCACGGTCGTGGTTGACGCGGTCCCGGCCGCCGAGGTGCTGCCCGTCTGGCAGACGGCCTGTGACCTCGTGCCCGTAGCCGGCCGGTGGCCCGTCATGGTCGCCGGCGACTTGACGAGCCGTGGACGCGGGACGAACCTGAATCGGCTCCATCGAAGGCCGAGTCGGGCACACTCGAGGAGGCGGCGCGAAGCCTCTGGCCTGCTAGCTGGACGAGCGCCGCTGGGAAGTGGCCACCGTCCTACCGTCGCTGCACCACTGGTTCGCTCATTGCCGGCCATAGCACCATGGCAATACGTAATCCCCATCACCGCAGGCCCGCAACGCGCTGCCACAAGTCGAGGGCGCGGCTGGTGGCCACGGTGTCGGGATGTTCCGCACTGAGCACCCTGATCTGATCGGCCATGACGTCGCGGAGCCCTTCGGCGGCGCGGACGGCGTGACCGGCCTTTCCCCACCAGTCGGCGCGGGCGCCGCGAGCGGCCAGGGTCTTGGGATGGTCCGGGCCGAGGGCCGGGATCTGGTGAGCGAGGACATCGTCATAGACAGCGACCGCCGACTCGGGTCCCAGCACCTTTCCGGTCAGGTCGGCGAGATCGCAGTGAGTGGCGAGAGACACTTGATGGCTCGGACCCAGCGTCTCCACCGTCTCCTGGAGCAGCTTCCGCATTTCGACCAACGTCTTCGCGGCTTCTACATTCCTCATGCCCTTCCACCGCAACAGATCGCCCCGAGCTCCGAGAGTCGTCGGATGTCGAGGGCCCAGAACTCTCGTCAGGTCGGTCAGCAGCCGGCTGAACTCCGCCACCGCACTGGCTGGATCGTCAGGGTCGGCGTGCCAGGCGACGAGGTTCGTACGGGCCGACAGGGTCAGATAATGATCGGGGCCGAGCACCCGGGTACGTTCCGCGAACAGGGTCTCGAACGCCGCGACAGCACCCGCGGTGTCGCCTGCCATCCGCCGCCACCAGGCGATGCCTCCTCTGCTCAGCAGGACCGCGGGATCATCCCGACCCAGAACTTTCACTTGGTCGGAGAGGACGTGCTCCATGGCGACTGCGGCGGCCAGGTGCTCGCCGGCTTCCCCTCGGGCATGGGCGACCTTGTAGCGGAAGAACAACAGGGTAGGGTCCGTCTGGTTGAGTAAGCGGGCTCCGGTGGCGTGCATCTGCTGCCAATAGGTGAGCGTTGCGCCGACGATCCCGGAATGCTCCAGGCTCTCGCCCGCTCTCCGCAGCACGGCGTGGCAGCCATGGCGGTTCCACAGAGGAAATTCCGCGTTTGCGCATAAGGCGTCAGCATTCGCCCTGAGGACTTCGTTCGTGGCGGGATCGCGTTCCGAGTCCGGCCATATCGCGAGGAGTGCGTCGGCAGCCGTGATCACCAGGTCATGGGTACGGCCGGGTTCGGTCGCTTCGCGTACGGCGCGTTGCACCAGAGCGTGGACGCGGACTGTGCTGGTGGCCGGGTCGATGGTGGCCAAGTTGAAGCGGTGCAGCAGCCATACCGCATCGTGCAAGTCATCGGCGTCCACCGAGCTACCGAGTCGGGAAGTGCAGTAGCGCACCATCGCGGCGGTGGTGAACAGGCCCGTGGGGATGGAGTTGGGGTGCAGCAGGGAGGCCAATTCCAGCACCGGACGTCCCACACTGCGCGGCGCGAGTCGATCGGCCTGCCCGATCGAAAGTGACCATGTAGCGGCGACTGTCGCCCGATGCTCATCCGGCAGGGCATGCGGGGCGAGATCAGCCAGGCGGCGACGTTGGTCGGCAAGCCTGCGACGATAGTCGGCGCAGGTCAGCCCTTGGTCGATCAGATAGGCGCTGGCCTGTGCCAGTGCCAGGGGCAGGTAGCTGAGGTCGGCGGCAAGCGCAGCAGCCTGGTCGAGACGGTCGGGGTGTTTGGAGAGTTTCTTGCGAAGGTAGAGCAGGGCCTCTTCCGGTGTGAACACGTCGACGTCGATCAACTGTCGGCCGCCGACCAGGCCGGCGTCACGTCGGCGTGTTGTGACCACCGTTCGCCCGTGCGGCCCGTCCGGTGGCCATAGCCCGGCCAGATCCTGCGGTTCCACCACGTCGTCGAGGACCACCAGCCATCGCCGGTTCGTGGTGCCCAACCAGGCGAGCAGCCGGACAGCGGCGACCTCGGGGTCGATGTCCGCTGCGCCGGTGACCGCCGCGGCTGCCTCCCCGTACGAGGTCAAAATGCCGGTGCGGGAGCTGGCCGACACCCATATCAGCAGATCCACGGCGCGTAAGCGCCACAACCGGTGCGCCAGGCCGGCGGCGAGTTGGGTCTTGCCCACGCCGCCCAGCCCGGACAGCACCTGGCACACCACCACGGTTCTGGCGGCAGCGCGCAGGTCGCGGTCGGCCGGCCGGTCCTGGCGGTGGTCGGCCAAAGGCGGAACCCGGCCGATCAGCACGGGCCAGGCCATCGGTCGAGCGGTGGTGACGGTGATGGGTCCGTGGAAAGTTCCGGAAAGACCGTAGCTTGTGCCGACAGCGGTGGTGGGTCCGGTGAAGGGACCGCCGGGGACGGGTGACCCTAATCCGCCGCCGGCGGCGTCGGGGGGTCGGGTAACCGCCCGTAATTGATTGCCACGGGGGCGGTCATGGTGTGGGCGACTGCCCCGTAATTGGTGCCGACGTGCAAGATAACCGGGCCGGTTCGCACGTGCTCGAGGAGACGGTGGGCGGTGGCCATGATGTCCTCGTCGCGGTCGGCACCCGCCTCGGTGAGGTGAGTGCGCAAAGTTTCCAGATCCGTGCCGTCGGTCTCCAGTGACACGTGCGTCTGACCGGACAGCAACCGGCGCAGCTTCTCGCGCAACGTTGCATAGATTTCCTGTACGGCTGCGGTCGCCACGTTCGTCGTACCGGCTGTGGCCCCGGCTGCCAACGCTGCCACGATCACGTCGACACCACTCACAATGTTGACCCCTCGCAGTTGGGAGGTAACGAATTGTAGTGGCCGAGTGGTCAGGGTTCTGTCGGGAACGAGACAAGGCACGGGTGACTCCCAGACGGCATAGCCGTCAGCTATCCGGGTGGCGGCAGGAGGTATGACCCCTCGGCGGCAGCGTGGTGCAGCGCGCTTCGACTCCCATGGTCCTCCGGCAGCACCGCCAAGCAGCACGTGGCGATCAGCGACAGGAGCGCCGCCTGCTGATGTGCGACCTTCCAACCGCGGACCTCGGCCTGGCGCAGCTCGACATGGACCTTGACGACCTTCCCAAGGCCGGTGTCGTCCATCGCCTTCCACTCGACCGCCGGCACCACCTGCCACGAATGACCGAACCCCGCGAAGATCTGGATCTGTGCCGCCTCGAGCGACGCCGGGATGCCGCCGGCTTCCCGTACCAGCGAGTCGACCTGGTTGCTGACCGCCCCCAGGATGTCCATCGGGAACCAGACGGGCCAGGCATAGAACGGGGGCTCGATCAACGTCGTCATCGACTCGTCGGCGTACACCTCGACGGGGTTCAGCAGGTCGGACAGCAGCACTGCGACGATCGGTGTCCGGTGCGTCGACGAGTCGCGCTCGACCGGGGCCCAGTGCTGTTCGTTCGAGCCTGTCTCGTAGGAGCGCTTCGTCTCGATCTCGCGGCCCGTCGCTTGCTCCGCCGCGTACAGCAGCGCTTCCCCGTCGTCCCACCGATGCTCCAGCAGCACCGCAGGATCGTCGAGGACCTGTTCCACGACAGCCCGGCCCTTCGCGACGATCTCGGCGCGCAAGTACAGGAACGTGTCGCCGGACAGGGGAATCGGCTCGGCGTCGTCCGGGTCGTCCGACCAGCGAACCGGCTGGCGGAAAAGCACCTCACGATCCAGTTCGTACAGCGTCGCCGCTAGACGCTCGGCGAAGGCGACGGACTTCCGTTGACCGGCCGCACGCAGGGCTTGCGTCAGGCGCCCGACGGCTTCATCGTCCGTCGAGCCCTCCAGCACGGCGATCAGCTGCCAGAAGTCATCCTCCGGCGTCGCCCGGCGGGGAAGTCGCATGCCATCGATCATGGCAGGCGAGTCCGCGCTGTGACGGTCCACCGCGCAACGACCACGGGGCCCTCTCGCGCTCGTCCTCGGGAAAACGTCCCGCGAACGGACAAATGGTCCACGATCATGATCGTGGACCATTTGCGCAGCTCACAGGCTCTGTGGGCGTTACCGGGAAACGGACATGAGTACGGTTCCTCCCACCGCCGCCGCGGCACCGGGGGCGGGGACCCCGCGGCTTTACTGGTCCGGGACCTGGTCGTCCGCAAGACGCGACGAGCAGGCGGTGCGGCACCCCGGCGCCGGCGTGCGGTTCCGTACTTCAGCCTTCATTGGCACCCCGACCTGCCGAACATGGGATGTGAGCATCAACACCGACCGCCGCGACCTGCGGGCCACCGGTCGCCCGGGGCCGGGGTGAGTCCGCCGGTCGAGCTCGGGCGGGTTCCCGGGCTGGAGGTGCTGGAGGAACTGGGGCATGGGGCGCAGACGGTGGTGTACCGGGTGCGTCGGGGCGGCTCGCAGTATGCCCTGAAGGTGCTGCAGGGATCGGGGCGTGACGACGATCGGGCCCTGGTGGCCTTCCGCCGGGAAGCGGCGATGCTCGCCTGTGTAGATCATCCCGGGCTGTCGCGGATCTTCGAGGTGGGTCAGGTCGGGGGTCGGCCCTATCTTGTGTTGGACCTGGTGGACGGGCGGGCGCTGACGGAGGCGATCCAGGCCGGGCCGATGGCGGAATCGCAGCTGGTGCGGCTGGGCCTCGACGTCGCCGGGGCGTTGGCGGCGGCGCATCGCGCGGGTCTGGTGCACCGGGATGTGAAGCCGGACAACATCATGGTGTTGCCGGACGGCCGGGCCCGCGTGATCGACCTGGGATTGGCGACCCGCGACGGCGCCGAGGACGAGAACGTACTGGCCGGGACGCCGGCGTATGCCGCGCCGGAGCAGACCGGGATGCTCAAGCGGGCGGTGGATGGGCGTGCCGACCTCTACGCGCTGGGCGTGGTGTTGTTCGAGTGCGCGACCGGTAGACCACCGTTCGCCGCGTCGGACGTGGGAGAGCTGCTGAGGCTGCACGCCACCACGCCGGCACCGGACCCGGCGACGCTGCGCCCGGACCTGTCGCCGGTCATGGCCGCGATCATCGGCAAGCTGCTGGCCAAGGACCCCGACGACCGGTACCAGAGCGGTGAGGGCCTGCTCGCCGACCTGCTCCGGCTTGCCGGGCACGGCGAGGAACCGTTCCCGCTCGGTGAACGGGACGAGCCGACGGGGAGTCTTACGAAGCTCCCCCTGGTGGGTCGGGACCGGGAGGTGGCCGAGCTCACCGCCCGCTGGCACCGGGCGCGAGCCGGGCACGGTGGTGTCGCTCTCGTGACCGGCGCGCCCGGCGGTGGAAAGAGCCGGCTGGCCCGCGAGCTGACGACCGCGGTCCGGGCCGGGGGTGGACTGGTGCTGCACGGCAAGTGCTCCGCGGACGACCCGGTGCCGCTGGCGCCGCTGCGGGTGGCGGTCGAACACCACCTGCAGCTGGTGAACGGGCTCCCGGACGCCGAGCGGGCGGCGGCGGTCGAGCGATTGCGGGCGGCGGCCGGCAACGCCGCGTCGCTGCTGCGGGGATTGTCCCCGGCGTTGGCGGAGCTATTGGCCGCCCCCGAGCTGGCGCGGCAGGCCAACCGGCACGAGCAGTTCACCAGGGCGGTGGCGGTGTTCCTGGTGGAGCTGGCCAGGTTGTCCGGCGGCGCGGTGCTGCACATCGACGACGTGCAGTGGCTGGACAGCGCCACCCGGCGGGTGTTCCAGCACTTCCCCGGCGGGCTCTCCGACGCCCCGCTGCTGGTCGTGGCGACCGCCCGTGACGACGTGGACAGCATCGACGCGACGGAAGCCTTCCGCGGCGACCTGGGTTCCGTGCTGGACGTACAGGTGGGCGTGGGCCCGTTGGGTGAGCAGGGGATCGCCGCCCTGGTACGGGCGCAGCTGCCCGGCGCCACGGTCAGCGCCGAGCTGATCACTCAACTCGCCCGGCGCAGCGGCGGCAACCCCTTCACCGCGCTGGAATACATGCACGCGGTCATCGACGCCGGCCTCCTCCGTCCGTCGTGGGGCAGCTGGCTGTTGGACACCGAGGGCTTGGCGGCCCTGGAGCTCTCAGGCGATGTGGTGGAGCTGGTGCTGCGGCGCATCGACGGGCTCGGTCCGCGGACCCGCCGCCTGCTCGTGACCGCGGCCACGATCGGGGCGCGATTCCGTCCGGCGCTGCTCGCCGAGGTCGCCGGGGTAGAGCCCGGCGAGGCGTTCGAGGCGATCGGCGACGCGGTCGGGCGGCGGCTGGTGGAGCCACGCGACGGCGGCGAGTACGCGTTCCTGCACGACCGGATCCGGGAGGCGCTGCTGGCCGAGCTCGACGCGGCCGCGCTACGCGGGGTCCACCAGCGCATCGCCGAGGTCCTCGATGCGGAGCAGGCGAGCGTCTCCGGCGACCCCGAGCGCGTCTACGCGGCGGCCCGCCACTACGCGCTCGGTGAGAGCGACCGGACCCCCGAGCGGGTGTTCATGACCAGCTGGGCGGCCGGGCGGCTTGCCCTGACCGAGCACGCCCCGTTCGAGGCGCTTGCCTTCCTGGGGCGGGCAGCGGCCGCCGCCGAGACCGCGGGCATCGTTCCCGATGCCGCGTTCCATCAGACGCTGGGGCTGGGCTGCGCACGCGCCGGACGGTTCGCCGAGTCGCTGGCGCACCTGGACACGGCCCTGAGCACCGAAGCCAACCCGCTCCGGCGAGCCGGGATCCTCGCCCTGGCCGCTCACGTGCGTCTGGCCGTGTGGCAGCCGGACCAGGCTCTGGCGACCGTCAGCCGGGGCCTGGCCGAGATCGGCCGTCCGCTCCCGCGCTCCAAGGTGCTGCTCCTCGCCTCGACGTTGCTGTCCTTCCTGGCCGGTCTGTTCGTGGGCAAGCTCAATGTGGGCTTCGGCACTGCCTCCGCTGAGCGCGCCGAGCGCTATCGGCTCGAGGCGACCCTCTGCGATCTGGGTGGCCATGCGGCGACGCTGACCATGCGGCCGTCGCTGCGGGCGATCCTGTCGTTTCGCGCGCTCTACCCGATCAACCGACTCGGTCCCTCGCCGGAGTACGCCCGTCACCTGTCCGGATTCGGGATGGTCGCGAGCCTGTACCACCGGCCCGAGCTGGCTGATCGGATCTTCGCCCGCGCGGCGACGACCGCGGCCCGGATCGGCGACCCGGCGCTGGTGGCCCACGTCGCCTGGAAGCGCGGCGCCGGAAAGCTCATGGGTTCCGTGGACAACGGCGAGACGTGGGCCCAGGCCCTCGCAGAGCACGAGCGCTGGATGGAGCTCGGCGACTACCTCACCGGCGTGGCCAGCCGGTGCGCGGGGCTGGTCCTCCGGGGCTGCACCAGGGAGGCACAGGCCCTCTACGAGCGTGGGCGGGCGCGCTTGGGCAAGGATGCGCAGACCGACAGCACCGGCTTCATGGTGCCGGGCGTCATCATCCCGGCGCAGTTGGGCCTGGCGACGGAAGCCGCCGAGCGGTTGGCTGCCGCCCGCAGCGCGCTCGCCTCCCACCTGGGCGGCGCGGCGAACCCGAGCAACATCCTCCAGCACCTCAACGTCCTGATGGCCAGCATCGAGTGCGCCCTGGAGCAGGGCGATCTGGGTTCGGCGTTCGACGAGCCGGCCGCGGAGTTCACGCGGCTTGCCCTGAAGCCGTCTGCGCTGATGCCGGAGCACCGGGCGATCTACGTCTATCTCGCCGCCGGACGGCTGGAGCAGTGCCGGCTGGCGACATCGGAGGACGCGCGGCGGGCCGGTCTCGCCGCGGCGGAGAAGGCCCTCGCCGACCTGCGCAGGACGGCCAACAGGCCCCTCCTGCGGGCGTTTCACGACCTTGGCGCCGCGTCGTTCGAACTGTTGAGTGGCCGGCCGGAGACGGCGCTTGACCGGCTCGGTCGGGTAGATCTGCTGAGCCGGCGGATCAATGTGCCGCTGCTCGCGTACGAGGCCGCGCGAGTGCGGGCGCGGGCGCTACGCATGTTGGGGCAGGGAGCCCAAGCAGAGCGGCAGGCGCGGTATGCCTCGTTGATCGCCTCCGAGCAGGGATGGGTGTACAGGGCGCGCTGGATCCGGTCCGAGTTCGGCGCGCACGGCGCCCCGCACGGGGTGAGTCGTGCCGCCGGCAGCGGCGGGGGCAACGCGTTGCATCGGCGGCGGTTGGAGGCGCTGCAGCAGGTGGGGTTGGCGGCGGCGAGCGTGGTGGATCCCGGCCGGTTGGCGCGGGTGGCGTTGGACGAGACGGTGCAGATCCTGGGGGCGGAGCGGGCGTTTCTGTTCCTGCTCGACGTGCGCGACGGTGCGGAGGTGCTGGTGCCGCACCTGGGGAGGGACGCCTCGGGTACCGATGTGGCGGAGTTGACCGGGTACAGCTCCACCTTGGTGGAACGGGTGCGGGAGGCTCGGGAGGCGGTCGTGGTGACCGGGAGCGAAGAGGGCGCGGCGCTCGGGTCACGAAGTGCGCTGGTGCACGGACTGCGCAGCATCATGATCGCCCCGCTGCTGCTGGATGGCCGCCTCTTGGGGGTGGTGTATCTGGACAGTCGGGTGGCGAAGGGCATTTTCACCGCGGACGATGTGGACATTCTCGTGGCGATCACCAATCACGTGGCGGTGTCGCTGGAGACTGCGCGGGCGGCCCAGCTGGAGGTGGCGGTGGCCGCCGCCCGGCAGCAGCGGGACATCGCCGAGACGCTGCGGGCGGCGATGACCGAGCTGTCGACCACGCTGGATCCGGACACGGTGATAGCACAGTTGCTGGCGGTGGTCACTCACACCCTGCCTGCGGACGCGGCGTGCCTGCTGCGCCGCGATGGGGCGGAGGCAGTGGTCGTCGCCGCCCTCGGTGCCGGCACCGGACCCGCCGCGGCCACCGCCGGCCGGCGCCTGGACACCGGTGATTCGGCGGTCTCCGCACTGCTGGACGCCACCACCCCCCTCGTCGGCGCCGCCCCGGGCGGGGCCGGCGGCCGGGAGATGGCCCTCGGAGGATTGTTGGGGCAGGTCGGCCGTTGGCTGGCGATCCCGTTGGCCACCCGTGGTCAAGCCGCCGGGGTGCTGTTGGTTGCTTCACAGCAGCCGGGGCCGTTCGAGGACGCGCAGGTCGAGATCGCGGCGGCGCTGGCCGGCCAGGGAGTGATCGCCTACGACAACGCCCGGTTGTTCACCCAGGTACAGCGGCTGGCCACCATCGATGAGCTGACCGGGTTGTCGAACCGGCGGCAGTTCTTCGACCTGGCCCGCCAGCAGGTGAGGGTGGCGCAGCGGCGCCGCCGGCAGGTCGGGGGAATCATGATCGACATCGACCACTTCAAGCGCATCAACGACACTCATGGGCACGCCGTCGGAGACGAGGTGATCCGCACCGTGGCTGCACGGTTGCGCGAGGTCGCCCGCACCTCCGATGTGCTGGGCCGCCTCGGCGGGGAGGAGTTCGCCATGCTCACACCCGAGGACGGGGCGCAGGCCGCGAGCGCGGGGGAACGGCTGCGGAGCGCGATCGCCGCCCAGCCGATTCTCACCCAGGCCGGACCGCTGGACGTCACGATCAGCGTCGGTGTCGCGCACCTTGCCGTCGTCGACGAGGACCTCGACGACCTGCTCGCTCGCGCGGACGCTGCCCTCTACCGCGCCAAACAACACGGCCGTAACCGCGTCGTCACCGAACCGGCCCCTCTGTAAACGGCTCAGCCCTTCAGACCAAGCTGGGGAAAGGTGAATTTGAGTTCCGTCAGGAAGGCCCGGTATCCGGCCTCGCCGTGTGCTGAGGCGGCCGCGCTGACGGCGTTGAGTGCTGCGGTGAGGGGGTCGGGTTCCGCGTTCGCGAGAATTGCCGGCAGGGCGACATGCTGCTGAGATATCTCGGGGATTTCCGGCCCGGCCACGACGGTAGGCATCTGGATCGTGGTGATCTCGATGGCGTCGAGCTCGGCCCAGACCTCGGCCTGGTATTCGTGGTCCTCCGCGGCCCGGTGATCGAACGGCGGCGGCAGCGGTTCGCCTTCGCGGAGCGCGGCCAGCGCCGTGACGACCCAGGGCAGTTGGTCGATCGAGGACACCGCGGCGGCGTGCTCGGCTGCCCACAGCGAGACCGCTTTCAGCACGTCCCGATTCTGCTCCGCTAAGACGTGGGGTAGGTCGGGATCCAGTTCCTGCAGGGGGTTCGCGAACTCGGCTGCCGCGCGAAGGCGGTCGCTGGGAGTCCGATCGCCCCAGACCTCCGGGTCGATCAGCCGCTGATACTCGGCCTCTTCCAGCTCGGCAGCCGCGCGCTTGCGCTGTTCTCGCGCCGCGAGGTCGGCAGCTGTCAGTTCGGGCTCCGGGTTGTGGTCATGCCAGTAGGCGGCTGCCCGGCTGGTTCGGCGAACGATACGATCCGGACCCGATTCGGCGGGCCAGAACTGCAGCAGGTAGGAGTCGATGATCTCGTCCGCTCCGCTGTCCTGGTCATGGCCCTGCTGCATCTTGTCGGCGCAGTACCTGACGCGGTATCCACCCGCGGGCAGGTCGAGCGGCCATCCGTCACCCATCAGACCTGCGAGAAACGATGAGTCGGTAGGTGCCCCGAAGGAGGCCTCCACCACTTCTTCCCATCGTTCGCCGATGGCGGGCTCGGTGTCGTGAAGCTCAACCCGGAACCCGACATCGCCGGTGTGCAGACCGGTGAAGAGGTCCAAGCGGCCGGCGCAGGCCGCACCACACAACCCGTTGACCTGCCCACGCCACGGCAGCCGTTCGTCGTCCGACCACTCATACGTCTCGTCGCAGAGTTGGGCCTGGTGATAAGACACGAACAGGGGCCCGTCGAAGAGCACTCTGGCCCTCATGCGACCGCCTCTTCAGGCGGCTTGGCGCACTCACCACTCGCCCGTCCAAGCTGCATCCGGAGCGGCCGGCATTCCGCTGGCTTCGAAGTCATGCGCTCAGCTTGCCTGCCCGCGACGTATCCGTCGGACAACTGAGAAGAGCTCCGCCGAAGAAGTGATCCCGCCGTCGGCGAGCCTCGGTCAGACCTTCGACCCTGATCAGGGCGTCACCCATCACCGGTGGAAATAATCCGGCGGCCGCGCACCCGCGGCACCGGGCCGCGTCCGTCATCGATGCGGTGCAGTTGAGATCACGCCGGTTGCTTGCTTCAACAATCCCACGCCCGGCCTGCTGGTAACGGTACGGATAGATCGTCGGCGCCACTCCAGACCGGCGACGAGTCGCCGCCCGTTACCCTCAGCCGCTCGACGAGCCGCCCGCATGGCTCGCAGCAGAGAGCCTGGTCGAGCTTCGCCGCCTGGTCCACCGCCTGACCGATGCGGACATGACCCGACGAGCCGCGCTGGGCCAGCGGCGCGGCGCGTCGTGTCACTTGAGGATGTTGACGATCAGCGAACACAAAGCAACCAACAGGGCAAGCATGGCGACCCGCTCCCCGACGGTCCATGTTGTCCAGCCGGGCTTCGGTATCGGCCCATCGATCCACAGAACGGTCTGATTGCGCCACCCTCTGAGGCGGCCCATCAGGAAACCGGTGATCGTGGCGACGATGAGTATCAGCGCGGCAGTCGCGACCGAGCCAGGACGGTCGTCGAGGACCCCAGCCACGGCGAGGAGCGCCACGATCATCGCCGCGGTCACCAAGCCGACAAGGGACAACCGTGCTGCGCACCACCGGCGCAAAGTGGGCGACCCGCCAGCGTACCTCAACCTTCTCCATCGCCAGCGGCGCCAACCCGGCCGAACACCACGCCGGCAAGATCGTCAGCTACACACCAACACCACTATCCAACATGGACGCCGATGTGGTGCGTTACCACCGCAAGAACGCCAGAGCCGAAAGATCCACAGTCCCATCCTTTGGTGATCGGGCCTTGGCAAGGAGGTCGGTCGCGGACTACGCTGCGTCACCGATAGGCGGTTTGGCCGAGCGGATCGCGGCAAATCTGGATGCGTGACCTTGACGGACGGCGGGCGCAGGTGAGGTGCTCGCGGCAGTCGTGTCTACAGCTCCGTGCCCGGCTGGATGCCTCGGAGGGTCATGTCGAGCACGTTGGCCTTCGCCACCCACGAATCGCGCTACGCGTTTCTCGCCGGGCTCGCCACCGCGGTCGGGACCGGCATCAGCATGGCCTTCTCCGAGGGACTGTCCGACACCTAACGCCGCTGTCCGTTAGCCAAACCCCCAACGGACACACCTGGCCACCGGCTTCGGACGCCGCTACCAGCGCTCGAGCCGTCTCACATAGGGTGTCCGCAGGTGTGTCCGGTGATGGGGGGCTATCTGTTACACTAAGATCATGAGTGGCATCTCGATCGGATACGCCCGATGCTCCACCGACAAGCAAGACTTTGAGGCGAACCGACAGATCCTGCTCGACCTCGGCGTACCCGACGACCGGATCTACGTCGACCACGCGTACTCCGGCACCAACCGCGCCCGGCCCGGCCTCGACCAGGCCCTCGCCGCCGTGCGGCCCGGCGACACCCTCGTCGTGCCGAAGCTCGACCGGCTCGCCCGCTCCGTGCCCGACGCCCGGCAGATCGGCGACTCCCTCGTCGAGCGCCGCATCCGGCTGCAGCTCGGCACGATGACTTACGACCCGGCCGACCCGATGGGCAAGATGTTCTTCAACATCCTGGCCACCTTGGCCGAGTTCGAAGTCGACTTGCTGCGCATGCGCACCCGCGAAGGCATGGCCATCGCCAAGGCCAAGGGCAAGCTCAAAGGCCGGGCACCGAAACTGTCACCGACCCGCCAGGCGCACCTGCGCAAGCTGCACGCCGCCGGCGAACACACCATCGCCGAACTGGCTGAGCTGTTCGAGGTGTCCCGCCCGACCGTCTACCGGGTCCTCGAACGCGCCGGCGCCACGACATCCACGGCCGATGCGGCATGACCGCTGCTACCGCGTTGTTGCAGGTGCTGCTCGTCGAGGACGACCTGGCCGACGTGGCTTTGATGGAAAGCTCCTTCGCCGAGCATCAAGAACCCACCGAGCTGCACCACGTCGTCGACGGCGCTGACGCCCTGGCGTTCCTGCGCCGCGAAGGTAGATACGCCGACGTGCCACGGCCGGATCTGATCCTGCTCGACCTGAACATGCCCCGGGTCGACGGCCGCCAGGTCCTCGCCGCGATCAAGGCCGACGAGAAGCTCAAGGCGATCCCGGTGGTGGTGTTCACCACCTCCGCCGCCCCGGCCGACGTCAGCTCCAGCTATGGCGCCCACGCCAACGCCTACATCACCAAGCCCATCGACCTGGACCAGTTCGACCGGGTGGTGGCGCAGATCCGTAGCTTTTACGGCCACACCGTCACCCTTCCCCCGCGCCCCGGCGACGCCAACCGCAACGACGGGTCCACCGGCGACCCGACCAACTCCACCCCGCCGGCCTGAGCACCTCTTTTGGAAAGCGAGCACCGCACCGTGTCGATCACCACTGACAGCACTATCGCCCTCACTGATCCGGCCCGGCTGGCCGCGGTACGCCGCTACGAAATCCTCGACGCCCCCACCGACGGCCAGTTCGACACGATCGCCGCCGCCGCTGCGGCGGTGTGCGGCACCCCGATCGCCACGGTCAGCATCGTCGACGCCGACCGGGTCTGGTTCGCCGCCACCCGCGGCCTGGACGGCGTCGCGCAGGTCGGCACCGAACCCGGACTGTGCGCGTCAGCGTTCTGCGCCGACGGCCCGTACGTGGTCAACGACGCGGTGGCAGATCCGCGCACCCTCGACCACCCGCTGGTGCGTGGCGAGCTGGGGCTGCGGTTCTACGCCGCCGCCCCGATCGTCACCGTCGACGGGCACCACCTCGGGACGGTCACCGCGATCGACGGCATCCCGCGGGAGCTGACCGACGCGCAGAAGACGGTGCTCGGCCACCTCGCCGACCAGGTCGCCCAGCACCTGGAACTGCGCCTGGCCACCATCCAAGCGGTCCGCGCCGAACGCGAGCTGCGCACCGAGGCCGAGCAGCGCGCCGCCGCCGCCGCGGAACTCGCCGCCCAGATGCGCACCGCCGCGGCGAAGCAGGCCGCCACGCCACACCCCGAGCGCTGCGAGCTCGGCGGCGCCCGCGGTTGCACCGCACCGGCCGAGATCAAGGTCGCCGACTCCTGGGGCGACTCCGCGTGGGGCTGCACCGCCCACGTCGAGGAAGCCATCATCAACGTGACATCGGTGTACATCGCCAGCGAAGAACTCGGAGGCCTGGCCGCCTACCTCAACCGCTGACCCACCCAGCAAGGAAGGGTTACCGCGGGCGCCGGTTACTCAGGCACGGTTGGCGTCAGGGTTACGCAATGCCCCAATTTCGCTGGGCCCCGCCGCTGACATGGACCTGTCGTCAGGCACTGGCATCAATCGGCTATGGCTCACTTCTGGTGGATCCATTACGCATGGTGACACCCCGCTTAGAGCCGAGCGCGCGTTGTCTGCGGCCAGAAGAGGATGACGGGACCGCCCTGCGGCATGGTTCAGGGGATGGGAAGGGTATCGATATCGTCGATGACGATCTTCCGGTCCTCGGTGTCACCGACGGTCTCGGCAAGGGCAATCGCTCGACTGCGCGAGTCACGCGCCGCCTCGAAGTCGCCTGCGACGGCCTGGGCCCGGGCAAGGCCCTCGTAGGCGCTGGCCACGAGCCACACTTCCATCCCAGGGCGGTCTGCGTAGTCCAGGCACCGTCGGGCGTGGTAGAGCGCGGGCTCGGCCCGTCCGAGCGTGGCGTAGACCCGGGAACACTGCCACTCGCCGACGGCCCGATTCTGGTCGTCGCCGACGTTGTCCCAGTGGAACCGCGACGCATGAACCGTATGGATCATTCGCTCCTCCTCGTCAGCCGAGCGGGACTCCTTCTCCAGCAGCGTCCAGGTGTGGTTGAACAGCGTCCGCGCCAGCTCACGCTCGTCAATGACGCTCGGCGGCTGGGGCTCGGTCATCGCCATGATGACTCCTCGTTCGTAGTCGAGCAGGGCTTCGGCACGACGTATGCGCGATCGCCGAGCAGCCCATGCAGTTGCCGGGAGAGAACGTTGGCCAGACTGCAGCCGGGCGTGGCGATCATGCCCACCAGCGCCGGGTCGGGATTGGCCAGCAGCCACTGACCGTAACCGACAATGCGACCAGAACAGCCGGCCACGTCGTTCCCGTGGTTCGCAGTGCGGGCGCAGGTGTTCTCGGCCGCGGCGTGGCGATCGTCAGCACGGGCAGCGGCGCGGCGGAACCGGTCGACGTGGCTGGAACCGTCACGCTGGGACCCGGCGCAGCCTGCCGCTGACCTCCGCAGCCGCTCAGTAGGGCCGCGGCGGTCAATGCGACCAGCATCGGCATCAGTCGCATGTGACCTCCTGGAACTCGGTCTCCCCAGCCCCTCCGATCGGACGTCACCGGCCGGCCCTTAGACGTCATCATTCGCAGGCCGCCATGACCCGGGTACGCCGAGTTCGGGCCGGGTCTCCTAACTGCCCTGAGAATCGCGGTGTCCTGACCACCCGCGCCACCGGCGAAGAAGTCAGGCCGCGTACTCGGCTGAACCCGTCACCGCTACCGGCCAGAACTTGTGTCATGGGCCAGAACGGTCAACCGCGCCCTCAAGGCCCGGACATCGCGAACCTCGTCCTGCGCGTCCGATCACACGGCTGCGCGGGATGACGGGAGTCAATGGGGCCGGGCGGCGGGATGCTGACGCCGAATGGCAAGGATCGCGATGATGGCGGCGAGCAGCACGGCGGAGGCGGCGTACCGGTCCAGGGCCAGGCCGCCCTTGGCGAGGGGTTTGTCGAGGAAGTCGCCGACGACGGCGCCCAGCGGCCGGGTCAGGACGAACGCCGCCCAGAACAACAGAGTGTGCGAGAGACGGGTCCAGCGGTAGGCGGCGGCGATGACCGCCAGCAGGGCGGTGAACAGCAGCGCGCCGCCGGTGTATTCAAGGCCGATGGTGTCGGCGGTCCAGTCGCCCAGCGCCGTGCCCAGCGTTTGCGAGAACAGGATGGTCAGCCAGTAGAAGCCTTCGGTACGCGGTGTCTGGATGCTGGTCACCGCGATCGTGCCGGTGGCCTTGAACCACAGGCCGAAGGAGGCGAGCAGGCAGATGACCAGGATGGTGGTGCCGCCCGGGTAGCCGACGCCCAGGTCCCGGTCGACGTAGTCGGCGATCGTCGTGCCCAGCGTCGTCGTGGCGATGATGGTGAACCAGTAGACCCATTGGTTGAATCGAGCCGCGCGGATCTGCAGGATCACTGCGGCCACGAAGACGACCGCGAAGATCAGAGTGCTGGTCAGGTAGCCCAGGCCCATCGACATGGACAGCGAATCGCCACCGGTCTCGCCGAGCGTGGTGGCGAGGATTTTGACCACCCAGAAACCGAGGGTGACAGCCGGCACCTTCGCGACGAAATCGCGTAACTGCTCGGTGGATTCGCTGGCCGAGAGATCCGCCGATGAAAAATCTGTCTGCGGATTCTCGAATGGCATGCGTGACAGCGGCATGAGCAATCTCCGTTCACAATGAGGTCCCAGCCAGGACCAGCGGACTGGACAGTGCATCGGTGACTGACGAAGCGTGACTCCCCTCGGCCGGCGGTCATGCGGACACTACGTACTGCACGCGCCGGCAGTTCATCGCCAAGCGGAAATCGGTCACCCGAATTGGCTCGCCCGCCGTGAGGTGCAAGGTGTCTGTGGAAAGGTGCTCGACCCGGCCGGATCGCCGTGAGCCGGCGAGGTGTCAGACTCCGTCGAACTCGTTCAGGGTGGCGGTGAGGGCTGCCAGCGTTGCGGCACAGTCGGACTGGCTCGGGTTGCCCGCGCGCAGGGACGTAAGGACGGCGTCGATCTCATCGTCGAGCTGGTGCCACTTGCCGGGGTCACGCGGTTTGAGCCCGGCCTCTGCGTCGTCCCATGCCACCTCGAGGTCTTTGACACGCACCTTGGCGTTCGCAAGATCGTTCTTGGCGACCTTGGCCTGGACCTGGTCGATGATGGCGGCGAAACGACTCAGGTTGCCCAAAGCTGTGGTCGGGTGCACCTGCCGCCTGGCCGATGCCGCCTTCGGGCCGACGCCAGTACCCGCCACGGCGGTGGTCGCGGCGCCGTCGTCGACGACGCTGGACGCAGCATGGAAGTGGCTCAGCCCGGAGCCGAGAATCAGGACCGCTGCGACGCCGGCGGTCGCCCACGCGTAGTCGCGCCGGCGACCTCCGAGTGGACCGTCACCTTTGACGGCCACACCGTGCCGGCCGGCCAGTACCTGCTCACGAGCGACCAGGACCACGATGACGGCGAAGAACAGGATGCTCGTCACGCTGGCGCCCAGATCGAGGCCGCCGAAGTCCTTGGCCTGGGTCAGCAGGTCGCCCAGGGAAGCACCGAGCGGGCGGGTCAGGACGTAGGCGATCCAGAACGTGAGCACCAGGCTGGCACCTGCTCGGCGGGCGAGCCACGTGGCCAGGATCAACCCGCCGAAGATCAGCACACCGTTACGGAATCCCAGGCTGAGTGCTTCAGTGGCCAGGTCGCCGGCAGCCGTGCCGAGCGCGAACGTGGTGAGGATCGCGGCCCAGTAGAAGGCTTCGCGTCGCGGTGTGTCGACGGAGGTGATCGCGAGAGTGCCTTCCTGGCGGTACCAGACGGCGAAGACGACGGCGAGGATGACCGCGAACAGGGCGCTGCTGACGTACAGGCTGACGCCGAGGTCGTCGGTGAACAGGTCGGTGATCTGGGTACCGACGATGCTCACCAGCACCACGCACAGCCAGTAGATCCAGGGCGTGTATTTCGTGGTGCGGAATTGTACGACCAGCGCCATCACGAGTACGGCCAGCATCAGTGCGTCGGTGACGACCGGCCCGAGCCCGACATTAACGGCTAGGAAATCGGCGAACGTCTCGCCGATCGTGGTGGACAGAACCTTGATGACCCAAAAGGTCGCGGTTATGGCAGGGACCTTGGTCATCCAGGTACGCGCCGTTACATGGGCGGAAACCGCCATCGTTTCTCCTCGGATTGATCGGCCATGAGCATGGCAAGGATCGATTTGCATCACATATCTCGTCAGGCCGCAATTCCTTTTGCAGCCGTCTCCGCCGGATCAAAAGCCGATCCGGGCAGACGCCGAAGGGGACCGGCCGCGAATGACATCGTGCCAGCACTCGCTCCGACACTCGCAATGATGGGGACCCGGCGCTTTCAGCGTTTTCTCAGCTGTGGGTCGTCCGTCTTCGCGCGAACATTCGAGGTCTTTTCACAGATGGAAGGCTGTGGTCATGGACGGCGCCTGCTGGGCGCAGCCGAGCAGCGGTAGACCGAGCACTTCCTCTGTCGTGCGGAGCGTCGAGCAGTGCGTGAAAGCGTCCGCGGCCACCACGTTCTTCGTCGTCGGTGAGATGACCAGGCTCGGGATGTGGTTGTCCGTGCTCGTGCCCTCGTCCCAGGTGACCAGAACGATCAGGCGCCCCGCCCGGTAGTCCGGACCAGACAGGATCGACGGCAGCCATGTCATGAGCCAGCGGTCGCCGTTGCCGACCCGATCGGTGGGACACGGGTCGGCGCCGTGCATGTCGTGGCAAGCGTCCGGGCTGACGAACGCGAAGGACGGCAGGCGGCCTGCGCTGATGTCGTCGTGCATGGCGCCGGCCTGCGGGTCGCCCATCGGCACGGACCAGCGGGCGCAGTCGCTGCGGTCGTCGAGGTAGTACGTGGCCGGTACGTGGCGTACGAGGTAGCGCCCGTCCGCACCGTTGTCGAGCGCGCATGGGCGCGGAGCCGATTCGGCGTAGTCGCGCCATTCCCGGCCGCTCGCGGCGACCTGGTGAAAGAGGTTGTCGCCGCGCAGGGGATGCGCCTTCGGGGCCCGGTCATCGCAGATGCCGGCCGTGCTCCCGCTGGTCATGAGGATGTACGCGGCCAGCGACGGGCACTGCGCTGGATATCCCGCGTCGAAGTGGCTGGCCGTGCCATAGGTGCGGGCCAGCTCGTTCAGGTAGGGCGCGTCCGGCGAGCCGATGATTCGGTCGTATTCGTGGTTCTCCTCCGCGATGACCAACACCTTGGTGTAGCCAGCGGCGGGCGGCGCGGTAGAGGGCAGGGAGAGCGTACGTCTATCCCCACCCTGACAGCCGGCCATTGCGAGCGATGCGGCCAGCACGGTTGCGAGCAGCCGCTGGGGCTTGTTCACAGGATTCCTTCAACGGCGCGGTTCCGGGCGCGGTTCCAGCGGCTCCACATGGTCACCTCGAGGACCGCGAGGCCCGCGATGACGGCGGCGGCGAGGATATCGCCGGGATAGTGCACACCGACCCAGACACGGGAGTATCCGACGGCCAGCGCCGCGAGTGCGAGGACGACGCCCCACCGGCGGCTCAGGAATGCGTACACGCCGAAAGCGAGCGCGAAAGCGGCGGTTGCGTGGTCGCTGGGTAGCGAAATCCCAGGGTCGTGCGCGATCAGCTGGTGCACATGGTGACTCTGGAACGGGCGCACCTGGTCGCCGACGTGCGACAGCAGCGCGGCGCCGGCGAACGCGAAGAACAGCGCGACACCCAGTTCGAGGACCGGGCGCAACCGGCGACGGTACAGCGCCACCGCGACGAGGACCGCCGACACCGCGAAGATCAGATAGATCAGCCACGCAGCCGCGAATTCCATCGCGTCATCCAGGCCGTCCCACCGCCCGGCCGGGCCGTTGATGAGTTCGAAGAGCTGATAGTTCACGGCGCTACTGTGCGGGGTCGATCATAAGAATTCGCTGAAAGGCCGGCGGAGCAGGCCGGCGGCGACCAGGTCGACGGTCACCGCGACGGCGATCCTTCTACGGCCAGGTAAGGCCAGCAGGACCAGCAGGTGAGTCGCCCTAGCGTGCACGGCGGAGCCGCCCCCGAGCAGCTTTCCGACGAACGCTCCGGGCAGGGTGACCAGACCGACGTTACGGGTCTGGTCGAGCGGTGGCACGAGTGCCCGTGGCCGCCGCCGGACAACCTCAAGCGCCGCTTACACGACGGCGAATGCAGGGCCGATCCAGACCGCGCCGCGAGCCAACTTGACAACTCCCACATCCTGTAGGACTTTGCGTAGGCAAGCCTAGCCAAAGGGGTACGAGTGAGCACGGTCTTCTTCGCCAGCTACCTGATCGGGTTGCGCGACGGCCTCGAAGCGGCACTGGTCGTCACGATCCTGCTGACCGTACTGGCCCGCTCACAGCGCCGCGACGGCCTGGCACCGCTGTGGTCCGGCGTCGCCGCGGCCGTGGTGACCGCCGCAGCGCTCGGCGCGCTGCTCACCTACGTTGCCACGTCACTGCTCGACGGCGTACGGCTGGAGCTGTTCGAGGCCGTCACGTCGCTCGTCGCCGTCGTCATGGTGACGTGGATGATCTTCTGGATGCGGCGCAGCGCCCGCACCATCAAGGCGGAACTGACCGGCAAGCTCACCGAGGCGCTCGGCATGGGCCGGACCGCGATCGCCGCCCTGGCCTTTGTCGCGGTCATCCGAGAAGGTGTCGAGATGGTGCTGCTGGTCTTCTCCGCAGCGCAGGCCGCCGCGCAGAGCGTCGCGCCGCTGCTCGGCATGCTGGCGGGCGTCGTCTCGGCGGTGCTGCTGGGCTGCCTGATGTACAAGGCCGTCGCGAAGGTGAACCTGGGCCGGCTGTTCACCTGGACCGCGGTGCTGCTCGTTCTGGTCGCCGCGGGTATCGCCAAGTACGCCGTACACGGCTTCCAGGTCGCCGGCGCCCTGCCCGGCGCCGGCACAGTGGCCTACGACCTGTCCGGCACAGTGGAGCCCACCTCCTGGTACGGCACGCTGCTGACCGCCACGGTCAACCTCACGCCGAGTGCGACCGTCCTGGAGGCGGCCACCTGGCTGCTGTACGCCGCCGGCGTGCTGCTGGTCTTCTTCCGCCCAGCCACAGTGGCCGCGAAGCCGAAGGCGGTCACCGAGACGAAGGCGGCCGCGTGACCCAGATTCGTCGTGGCGCTGCTGCTGGCCACGGCGGGCGCGGCCGGCTGCGACAGCAAAGCCAGTACTCCGGCCGCTGATCTCGTCACGGTCGGCTCCAACGACACAGCATTTTGGTGGCACGCACGAAGCTGTACGGACCTGGCGACCGGCGAGGAGTGGACCGGCTTCCACCGCCTGGAGAAGGAGCTGTGGACCGGCGCCCGGCCGGACCCGGCGACCCCCGACCGGCTGCTCGTCGACGTCACTGCGCTGCAGCAGCAACTGCGTACGCAACGCTGCACCGCGCTGGACCTGGCGAACGGGGCCAAGTCGCTGCTGGACGAGGTCGCGTCGAAGAAGGTGACCGGCGAGGAGGATCATTTCTCGCACCGACCTCTGGGACTTCGCGGCCAACGTCGACGGGTGCAAGGCGGCGATCGAGGCGCTGCGGCCCGCCGTCGACCGACGCGATCCGGCGCTGGGCCCACTCATCGACGACCGGCCGGTATTCCAACTGCCTGGCAGAGCCGGTCAGTCGTCTGGCGGTCGCGGTCAGCACCCGGTGAGCAGCCGCTCGTCCCGTCCGAGCACCACTCGCAGCAGCACGCTGATGGCGGGCACGATCGCCAGGACGAACAGCCAGGCGCCGACGACGTCGCTCGGCCAATGCACCACGAGCGCGACCCGGCTCACCCCCACCGCGCACGCCCAGAGCCCCACCACCACGGCCAGCACGATCTTTGTTCGCCGGTGGCGGAGCAACGGCCCGCAGACGGACACCGCGACGAGGGCGGCGGCCGCAGCGGCGGTGCTGTGCCCGGAGGGAAACGAATAGTTCGAGGCCGGGGCCAGTTGGTCGACGGGCCGCGGCCGCCCGACGACGGCGAGCACAAGCAGCCGGGCGCAGATGACGACGACCATCGCGACCACTGCGAAGACGGCCTGCCGCCACTTGCGGAACGCGAGCAGGATCGCACAGCCCAGCGCGATGAGCGGATCCAGCACCGCGGTGCTGCCGGTCACGGTGACAGCGGCCATCGCGGCCCGCCAGTGTGGATGGGCCAGCGCGGTGGCATGCGCGGCCCGGCTGACCCATGTGTCGAAGCGCAACACCGGCTGGGCCTTGCCGGCCACCAGCAGGGCCAGCAGCACGAAGGCCGTTGCCGAGCAGCCGGCGAGCACCAGGACAGCGGTCCTGCGGCGGCCGGCACGATCGGCGCGATGCCGGTCCGGCAGTCGGAGCATCACACCAACGACACTATCTCCTACCTGTTGTAGGTTTCACCGTGTCGGCGGGCAACCGCCCGGTGACGCCGGGCTATCCTGACCGCGGAGGGCAGCGATAGTGACGACGAAGGACGGCCGCCGGCCACCCGGATCCCTCGAGGCCGAGGTCATGGCAGCATTGTGGGCACACCCGGAGCCGATGACGGCCACCGATGTACAGGGCGCGATCGGTGCTGATCTGGCGTACAACACCGTGCAGACGATCTTGATCCGGTTGCATGACAAGGGGCAGGTCGAACGCCGCCGCGCCGGCCGGGGACACCTCTACTGGCCGGTCGAGGACGCCGCCACCGCGGCCGCATCCCAGATGCGGGCGGCCCTGGAAGGGCGCCCTGACCGTCAGGCCGTGCTCCAGCGGTTCGCCGCCTCGCTCGACGAGGCCGACGCCGCGAGTCTGCATCGGCTCCTGGCCGACGCCGAGCGGCGGCGTCGGTCGTGAACGTCGCCATCTATGTGCCGCTTTTGCTCGCCCTGCCGCTGGCCTTCTCGGCACGGTGGCTGGCGGCGCGCGGCGCGCCCGGTCTTGCCGCCCGCGGCCTCACGGCGATCGCTGCCGTCGCGGCTCTGTCGTCCACCTGGTCGTTGACTCTGCTGGCAATGACCATGCTGGACGATCTGCCGCCGCTGTCGGCCCTGGACAACCATCCGAGCGTGGAGCTGCCCGAGCCCGTGCCCGGGCCGGTCGCGCTCGTCGCGGGTCTCGCGGTGCTGGCAGGCGGCGTACGGCTGCTGGTCGACGTGCGGCGCCGCAGCAAGGTGCACCGGGAGCTACGCGCGGTCGGCGCAGCGCACCACGGCCTGGTCGTCGCCGACTGGTCCGCGCCGCTGGCAGTAGCCGTGCCCGGACGGCGCGGCCACGACGGGCATCTGCTGGTCACCACCGGGATTCTGCGGCTGCTCGACGGGGAGGAGCGGCGGGTCGTCTTCGCCCACGAGCAGGCGCATCTCGCGCACGCTCACCACCGTCTCGTCGCCACGGCCGCCGCCGCTGCCGCGCTGAACCCCCTGCTCATCCCGGTCCGGGACGCGGTCGTTTACCTGGTCGAGCGCTGGGCCGACGAAGAGGCGGCCGCCGCCGTCGGAGACCGCGACCTGACCGCCCGGGCGGTGGCCCGGGCGGCCCTGGCCACGGTCGACTCCGGGCCTGCCGCCGTGCTGGGCATCCACGGCGGCGCCGCGGTGCACCGGGTACGGGCGCTGGCCGAGCCCACTCCTGCGCCGCGGCGCCGGCGGATGGTCGGCCCGGCCCTGCTCGGCGCCTGTTTCGTCACGGCGATCGTGGTGGCGACTCTCGAGTTCGTGGCCCTGGCTCGCGCCTGGCTCTGAGCCGGCCGGCCCTTGACCGGTCAGGCGCCTCGTGGAGGCAGGGAAGGGTTCAGGCAGACGTCCAGATGTCCGGCACGCCCTTGCGGCGCGCCGCGGCGCCCGTAAGGGGAAGCCGGTACATGCGCTGCAGGGTGTGCAGCAGGTCGTAGTGGTCGAGGTGTGCGCCGTACTGGCCCCGCCGGACCCCGGCGCCCGCGATGATGGTCGGGATGTGGTTGTGGTCGGTCTTGTTGTCCTCGTCGAAGGTGAGGATGAACAGGCTGTTGTGGGTCTTAGCCCAGGCGATGTACGGCGCGAACTGCTTCTTCAGCCAGGTGTCGGCCCGCTCCTTCGGGCAGTCGTGCATGTCGTGACACAGGTTCGGGACCACGAACGACACGGTGGGCAACTTGCTGTAGTTCTCGGGGAACGCCTTGTACGGCTGGTTCGCCGAAGCCGGCACGTTGCTGAAGTTGACCCAGGGGTTGTGCCGACGGACATAGCCCTTGTGCGCGCATCCGCGCCACCCGACGCTGGGCAGATCCTCGGAATAGCCGGTGAAGCTGTGGCGCGCGTCGAGAAGCTGCCGACCGAAGTTCAGCCGGCCGCCCAGGTTGTGCGGGCAGTTGTTGTCGCTCACGCCCTGGGTGGATCCGGAGAACAGTGCCAGGTAGTTCGGCTGACTGGGATGGGTCTCGCCGTAGAAGTGCAGCATGTTCGCCGAGGTCCTGGCCAGCGACGACACCCACGGCGTCTTGGGATGGCCCACGACGTCGTCGTAGCGCTTGTTCTCCAGCATGACGATCACGACGTGATCGGGGGTGGGCGGAGTGACGGACGTAGTCGTTGCCGCGGTTCGCACGGGCGTGGGACCGGCGGCGCCCGCCTCGACGACCGCCATACCGGCAGTGAGAACTCCGAGGGCGCAGGCCGCCATCGCCATGCGGCGGGAACTCTTCAAGGTCTTCTCCAGGGTTGATGTCCACTTTCACCTACATTATGTAGGAGGAAGCAGACATGCCCCACCAACACGCCGCGTCAGCGCGGTTCGGACTCGACCCGGCGGCGGCTGCTGCGCCGGCGCCCTCGCAGCAGTTCGATCCCGATGGGGACCACGGAGACGGCGACGATGCCGATCAGGATGAACTCGATGTTGTTCTTGACGAACGCCAGCTGGCCCAGGAAGTAGCCGAGGGTCGTGACACCGCAGCCCCAGAGCGTGCCGCCGGCGACGTTGTAGATCAGGAACGTGCGGTAGTGCATGCGACTGGCACCCGCGACGATCGGGGTGAACGTCCGCACGATCGGCACGAAGCGCGCGAGCACGATCGAGCGGGCACCGTACTTGGCGAAGAAGTCCCGGGCCTTGGACAGGTTCTCCTGCTTGAACAGCCGGGAGTCCGGGCGCCGGAACAACGCCGGGCCGAAGCGGTGCCCGAAGGCGTAACCGAACTGGTCCCCCGCGGCGGCCGCGAGCGACACCAGCAGGCACATGAGCCACAACGGCTGATGCAGGTAAGTGCCGTCGGCGATCAGCAGCCCGGCGGTGAACAGCAGCGAGTCGCCGGGCAGGAAGAAGCCGATCAACAGACCGGACTCCGCGAACACCAGGGCGAGGATCCCGAGCAGGCCGAACGTGGAGATCAGCCATTCCGGATCCAGGAATGACGGCCCCAGCGCAAGGATGCTCGGTGCTGCCAACATATGTACGTCCATATCCTCGGAGACGGGCAATAAACCTACAGCTCGTAGGTTTACGGTACGGGAATCGGCAGCCGGATTCGCAGCATGGCGCGCTCCTCCGCCGGGTCCACGACAAGGGTTCCGCCATGCGCCACGACGATGTCGCGGGCGATCGGCAGACCCAGCCCCGCACCGCCGTCCTGCCGCGATCGGCTGTGATCGAGCCGGACGAACCGGTCGAAGATCCGCTCCCGATCGGCGGCCGCGATAGGGGGCCCGTCGTTGCCGACCAGCAGCTCGACGTGCTCGCTGTGGGCCGCCTGCGCGATGGTCACGCTGGTGCGAGCGTGCCGGACGGCGTTGTCGACCAGGTTGCGCAACACCCGGTGCAGCTGATCCGGGTCTCCCATCACCCGGACGGGTTCGACCGTGCCCTCGATGCGCAGCTCAGGATGTTCGGTGGCTACCCGTTCCCGCTCGGCGTACACCAGATCATCGAGATCCACCTCCGTCGTGCGTAGCCGCAGGGCATGGTCGTCGACACGGGCGAGCAACAGCAGGTCGTTGACCAGCCGCGCCATCCGGCCACTCTCGGCGTGGATGCGAGCCACCGACCGGGCCGGCGCTTCGGCAAGCTTCGCGTCCGCCAACAGGTCGGCATTCGCGTGAATGGTCGCCAGCGGACTGCGCAGCTCGTGGCTGGCGTCCGCGACGAAACGGCGTTGTGCCGCCGACGCCGCCTCGATCCGATCGAGCATCGTGTTCATGGTCGCTGCCAGCGCCGCGATCTCGTCATCGGCGGAGGACACCGGCAGCCGGGCGTGCAGGTTCCTGGCGGTGATCGTGGCAGCCTGCCGCCGCATGGCCTCCACCGGGCGCAGGGTGCGCCCCACGAACAGGAACGTGGCGACACCGACCACGAGGGCGAGCAACGGCATGCCGATCAGCAGGGCGGCGAGGATGGCCTCGGTCCCGTCATCGGCTATGTCCATCGACTCCGCCACCAGCACGGTCTGCACGCCTTGGGGGGTAAACACGCCGGCGGCCACGATCCGAAACGGCGAGTCCTGGCTGATGTCGAGTTGGCGAGTCTCACGCTCACGCTGCCCGGCGCCAGGCCGCAGGGCCGACATCGGGGGTGAAGTCGCGACGGCGTTCGAGGCGGCGATGACCTGGCCGGCGGAGTTCAGCACCTGCACGACCGTCCGTTCCGGGGCGGAGGGCCGCAGCGCCGCGGCGAGCGCGGAGGAGTCACCCCCGGCCAGCGCGACAATGAGCTGCGTGGCCCGGTCGTTCGCCGCCGTGTCCGCATTGTCCAGCAGGATGCCCCGCGCGGTGATCAGCAGCACGGCGCCCGCGAGAATCGAGGCGACGGCGACCACCAACCCGGCCGCAAGGGCCGACCGCAGCCGTACGCCCAGACGTCGCCTGATGAAACGGGGTGTCCGCATGGCCGTCACGCTAGCTGCGACGCGCTGAGGACGCGCTGAATGTGCGTTTCAGGGTTTTCTCAGCGCCGTCGAGGCACGCTGGTCAACGACTGGGAGGTGAACCGTGCGGGTGCTCGTTGTGGAGGACGAGGTGAGCCTTGCGGAGACGATCCGCGACGGGCTCGCCCCGGAAGGCTTCACCGTCGACCTCGCTCACGACGGCGCCGAAGGTCTGTGGCAGGCGACCGAGACACCTTACGGTGCCTACGACGCCGTCGTCCTCGACATCATGCTGCCCCGCTTGAGCGGTTACGAGATATGCCGGCAACTGCGCGGCCGGGGCATCTGGACCCCGGTACTCATGCTCACGGCCAAGGACGGCGAGTACGACCAGGCAGACGCGCTCGATCTGGGCGCCGACGATTACCTGATCAAGCCGTTCTCGTTCGTCGTGCTGATCGCCCGCCTACGCGCCCTGATCCGCCGCGGCGCTCCGGAACGCCCGGCAGTGCTGAGCGCGGGTGACCTGACCCTCGACCCGGCCGAGCGCCGCGTCGCCCGGGGGGACACGCCGATCGCCGTCACGCCCCGCGAGTTCGCTCTCCTGGAGTTCCTGCTGCGCCACCGGGGCCAGGCCGTGACCAAGTCCGCCATCATCGACAATGTCTGGGACGCACACTTCAACGGCGATCCCAACATCGTCGAGGTGTACATCGGCTACCTGCGCAAGAAGATCGACCACCCGTTCGGCCGAGCGGCGATCGAGACCGTCCGCGGCGCCGGCTACCGTATCAACCCCGAGGGAGGCTGAACGACGCGCAGGCGAGCCGGCCCTGCACCTGACCGCTTCAGCAAATATTCAGCTCCGGCGGCGTACCGTCCGGCCGGTGGACCGTCGCGACGCCCTGCGGGCAGTCACCGCCTTTGCCACCAGCACCCTCGCCACCGCCTGCACCGGACCGGCGCGGAAACCGCCGGCTGCCACCACGGCACCGCCACTCCCTCGGCCACACCGGCATCATGCGGTGAGCAGCCTGTCCACCCTGCTGCTCACCGCCGATTCACCCGCCGGTGAACGTACAGGGCCATCGTCGCGCGTTTGACTCTCCACAGTCCGGCGCGCCGGTACTGCGCATGGAGCAGTCGAGCCAGGTCGCGGCGTGCGTTTACCGGGTCGCCACGGCGGGCGGCGACCACCAGCCAGATCCGGTTGGCCGCGGCGAGGCGTGCCACCGGATCGCGGTACTCCTGGGCGATCAAGGCTGCCGCCTGCGCCGCAGTCTGTCGCATCAGGACGTCGCGCGGGGCCCCGGCGTCGGTGCGCAGGTAGTACCCGACGCCGGGGCGTAACGTCCGGGAGCCCGCCTGGTAGACGATGACGTCACCGACCGCCTGCCGGCGGCGGATGATGCCGGCAAGAGTCCGGTAGTCACTGCCGTTCTTCACGGTGGGACCACGTACGGTCAGCTGGCCCGGAGCGGCAGCAACAGCCACGACCACAAGCGCAGCCACAATCCGCGCCCCGACGCGCCGAGGACGCAGGCCGGCGCACGCGTGCACCAGCCCGGCCGCGGCCAGCACGGCGGTCGGCATCAGCACGTACAGGACGTACCGGATCACCCAGAACGACGGCCCCACGGCGGACACCGTCCCGACCACCAGCAACGGCACGGCCGCGGCCACCGCGGTCTCCGCCGAACGGCGCCCGAGACGGCTTGCGGCATACAGCGCTAAGCCGATCAGAGCCCAGGCTGTCTCAGGGGTACCGACGAACCGGGCCGGGAAGCTGCAAAGCGCGCCGAGGGTCAACGGCTTCACCCAGTGGAGTTGTTCCTGCCGCTGATGCATCCCCCACCACAGCAGTGGGGACAGGGCCAGCAGCGCGGCCGCCACCGAGGCACCCCATGCCAGCGTGGGGCGACGCCACGGGCGGCGCCGCAACCGGAGGGCGCAGATCGCCGCGTGCGCCGGCAACGCAGCCAGGACCAGGAGGTGACTGAGACCCATGCAGAAAACCGCTGCGCCATAGGCACACCATCGACGCGCCCGCGAATCGTTCAGCGCCCGGTGC
This sequence comes from Actinoplanes sp. NPDC051475, assembly GCF_040689425.1. Classification (NCBI taxonomy): domain Bacteria; kingdom Bacillati; phylum Actinomycetota; class Actinomycetes; order Micromonosporales; family Micromonosporaceae; genus Actinoplanes; species Actinoplanes sp. NPDC051475. The sequence continues at coordinate 13,644 of NZ_JBFAZZ010000027.1, read as the reverse complement.
AGCAGTAGCAGGGCGAGTGTCGCAAACAGGCAGGCGAACCCGTACGGTCGGGCCTCGGCCGCGTACCGCGACGTGTTCGGCATCAGGCAGAGCAGGACCACGGCCACGATTCCGACCGTCTCACCGAACGCTCGCCGGCCCAGCTCGCCGGCGGCCGCGACGGCGGCCGCCATCGCCAGGATGGACGGGAGCCGCAGGGCCAGCACCGAATCGCCGAGGACCGTGGTCCACAGGTGCATGAGAAGGTAGTACGGCCCGAACACGCCGTCGATGTGGTGCAGCAGATGCCAGATCTGCACCACCGGCCGCCGTGCCACGTCCGCGGTGGCGATCTCGTCCCAGCTCAGCTCTGGACGGCTGGCGCCGGCCAAGCCGAATCCCAGCATCAGTACACCGCCGGCCACGCCCGGCAGCAGCCGCGACCGGATCGCCCGATGGATGGCCGGCGGGCTCGGAACCTCGGACGATGCTGCCGCGTCGGGCGGCCCGATCTCGATCGTCATCACCACCAGCCTTGTGGAACGACGCTGAGATTTCGCTGAAGGACCAAGCCGCCTCCCGACCACCGGTTCGCCGAATCCGTCAGCCGTGGCGACCGCCGCATGGCGTACCAACACGCCGTAGCATCGGGGTGGTGCAGGAATCACCGTCGCGCGTGCTGGTGATCGAGGACGACGACAGCGTCGGGGCCGGTCTGGTCGGCATCCTCGCCGCGGTTGGTCACGAGGTGCGCTGGGCGTGTACCGGTGCGGACGCGCGCCGCCTGCTCGCCGCAGGCGTGGCGGATCTCGTTCCCGGCGGGCGTGGGTCCGCGACCAAGAGGTCACACTGCGCCCGAAAGAGCACGAACTGCTCGCGGTGCTGGTTGCCGACGCCGGCGACCGCTGGGATCGCATCGCCACGCTGCGCGGCTACGGCTACCGCTTCGAGCTCGACTGATCAGCCGCGGTACGACCAGGTCCGCCGCCGGCCGCGCTGACCGGCAGTAGCAGGGCCACGCGGGTGCGGTGCCCGCCGCCGGATCAACAGGGCACCGCCCGCGCGTTCGACGATGCCGGTCACCATCGCAAACCGGTGCCCGGCTGGGCGGCAGCTGCCATCCCGGCACCCCGGTCGGCGACCTCGATGAGGACCGCGTTGCCGTACGGCTCGACGGTGACCGTGACGGGCCCGTCGCCGTGCCGCAGCGCGTTGTCGAGCAGGACGTCGAGGCTCTGCCGCAACGCCGGCGCGGCGAGGGCAACGTCCTCGGTGATGTCGCTGCGCAAGGTGACCGGTCGCGCGGTGGTGCTCCGTCGGCGCACCGCCTCCGCCGCGATCCGCTGCGGGTCGCAGGTCTCGGCGGTGCTCCGGCCGCGCAGAGCGAGCAGGTCGGCGATCGTGGTTTCCAGGTCGCGGGCACGGGCCAGAGCCGTGGCGACGTCGGGGTTCGCCTGCCACGACATGCCCGGCGCGCCGCCGTGCCTGGTCGACCCGGTGCCCAACGGCGCCCGGCGACTGCGCGGCTGGCCGCCGCTGATCCTCGCCCGCCCCGACTACCAGGCGAGACGCCGGACGATCATCATCCTCTGCGACAAGGGCACCAGCACCACCAACCACATCACCACCCTCGTCATCTCTGCCACAAGCCGCCACATCCGACCAGCCCTCCACCCACTGCTCGACCGGGCGCACCATCGAGGAATTGCTCCGACTGCCATACTCGGCTGCGCCTCAATTCCGCGTCGCCGGATTCCGCCTCTGGGAACGCCTGCCGCAATCCTCAACTGCGCTGTCGGGAAACCGATCGGGTGCGGACCGGCATGCGCCGGTTCAGGGCAACCGGGCGGCACCCCGGCGGGCACCGGCAGCGCACCGCGCGCCCGTGAATCTCTTTCGTATGCCCGGCCGACGACGAGGCCGGACAACTCGGGGAGATTTCATCTTGCGTCGCTCAGCCATTCGTAACGCCGCACTGACCGTGACCGCCATGCTCTTCGCTGGGAGCGCCGCGCTCGCCGGGCCGACGGTGGCCCAGGCCGCGCCGAAGCCGGTCACCGGCGGCTGCGCCACCGGCGCGAAGCTGGTGCCGTCGTGCGGCGTGCTGTGGGGCGCCGCGGCCGGCGGCTTCACCGGCGCTCCCCGCGACCAGGAGCACAAGGCGTGGGAGAAGCTCAGCGGACGGACCGCGACGATCTTTCACACCTACCACAAGGGTGACGAGAAGTTCCCGACCGACGCCGAGATCGCGATGACCCGCGACCCTGAGCACCCTCGCGTGCTGCTGCTGAACTGGCGCGTCGAGTACGGCTCGACCTGGGCCAACGTCGCCGCCGGCAAATTGGATACCCGCATCGACGCGTTCGCCGCCCGGGTCAAAGCCACCCTCCCGGCGAAGTTCTTCCTGGTCCTCAACCACGAGCCGGAGGACGACGTACGCCCGGCCGCGGGCTCCGGGATGACCGCCAAGGACTTCGCCGCCTCCTACCGGCACGTGATCCAGCGGCTGCGCGCGAAGGGCGTCACCAACGCGGTCAGCGTCGTCGCCTACATGGGTAACGAGAAGTGGATGGCCCAGTCGTGGTGGAAGGACCTCTACCCGGGCGACGACGTCGTGGACTGGGTCGGTCTCGACTCCTACGTCTCGGCGGAGAAGAACTACTACCACCAGGGCATGTTCGCTGACCTGCTCGACCGCAAGGCCCCGAAGGGCACCGGCTTCTACGACTGGTCGGTCAAGAACCACCCCAGCAAGCCGATCATGGTCGCCGAGTGGGGCGCCTACCACCGCATCGGCAAGGTCGTGGACAAGGCCGCCCAGTTCAACAGCGTCCTGCCCGAGCTCGCCAAGCGGCCCGCCATCAAGGCGATCGTCTACTTCGACACCGCGAAGGACGCGTTCGGCGACCGCGACATCAGCATCAACAGCACGACATCCAGCCTGACCGCGTTCCGCAAGCTGGCCGCGAACCCGCTGTTCACCATCAAGCTCACCTGAATGTCCAGCGATGATCGAAGCCGGTCTGGAGTGTGGAGTGACCGGCTGACGGGCTGACGGCTGTCGACCACACCCAGCCGCAAGGCGCCTCTGGTCACCGTCGCGCCGTGGGCAGCGATCAACCGCATGCCCTGGGAGCAGTACCGGAGCGTCAGCGAGCTGCCCGCCATCGGTGGGGGTGCGCGGCCTGGTCCGCGAACGATGCGGAGAGACCGGGCAGCTATGCCCGGACGAGAAGAAGGGCCGCCGCTTCCCGGGCTGGCAATTCCGGTGGGTGCCCCAGCGAATGAACTACCTGGACGACCTGGTCGTCCGCGCCGCGTACGGGCGGTGGGTTCCCTACGACCATCGCATCCGCAGGAACAGCACTCAGTGGTTCTGGGTACGGACATCCGACGCCGCTCAGCTCTCGGCGCCGCCGCGCGGCGCGGCGCCGCCCGCGCTTGCCACCATTACCGCGACGCCGACATGGCGTAGGCGCTGAAATACCAGCGGGCGTCGAGCTGATGCGCGTCGGGCGACGACCTCACCGCACAGGCGCCCCACCTTCTCTAGGGTTTCCGGATCTGTAGCGCCACGTTGTATCGGTCGTACTTCGGTGGGTCCGTGCAGCGCTTCTCTGGGGGTGCTGTGCAGTGACCTGACGTTGCTCGATCGAGAGAAAGCAGGGTCCTCATGGCCCGAGCGTTCCGCCCGGCCGGTGAACCCGCCCAACAGACCCGGCCCGCTGGCCAGTGTTGATCTTGTTTGCGGTTGGGCTAGACGGTTTGGCCGCCGTCGACGACGAGGGCGTGTCCGATGGTGAAGGCGGCGGTGGGTGAGCACAGCCACAGCACGGCGGAGGCGATCTCTTCGGGTCGGCCGAGGCGTCCGATGGGTTCCTGCGCGATCATCTGGGCGTAGCCGTCGTCGGTTCCGCCGCTGACGCGTTCGATCATCTCGGTGTCGATGATGCCGGGGCAGATCGCGTTGATGCGGACGCCCTGGGCGGCGTACTCGAGAGCGGCGGACTTGGTGAGGCCGATGACGGCGTGCTTGGTGGCGACGTAGGTGGCTTGCTGGGCGATGCCCATGACGCCGGCGCCGGAGGAGGTGTTGACGATCGCGCCGCCGCCGCAGGCGAGCATGAGCGGGATCTGGTGCTTGAGGCCGATGAAGACGCTGCGCACGTTGACCGTCATCAGCTTGTCGAAGTCGGCTTCGGTGGTGTCGGCTGTGCTCGTGTGGCTCTGTTCGATGCCGGCGTTGTTGAACGCCACGTCGAGCCGGCCGAAGGTGGCAACGACCTGGTCGAGGGCGGCCTTGACCGCGTCGCTGTCGGTGACGTCTAGGCCGATAGCGATGGCTGTGCCGCCGGCGCCCTGGATCTCGATGGCGAGGGCCTCGGCGCCGGCCAGGTCGAGGTCGGCCAGGGCGACCGCCGCGCCGGCGGCGGCGAAGGCTCGCGCGGTGGCCTGGCCGATGCCGCCGGCGGCTCCGGTGATGAACGCAATCTTGCCGGCGAATGTGTGCTCCGAGGGACCATGGGCGGCGCTGGTCATGATGAGCGCCCTTTCAGTCGGTTGGTGCTGGATCAGCTGGCGGCCCTGCAGCACGGGGGTCGCTCCTTGCTGTCGGCGTCTCTGACAAGCAGAGGTGCCGCTGGCATGGAGGCTGCTGGATGGGCGTGTGCTTGCGGCAGTCGCTACGCGCTGGTGGGAGGGGCTGCGGCGTATTCGGCGTCGGTGACGGGTTGGAGCCAGTGGACGACGGCGTGCTGGTCGTCGGCTTCGTTGATGGCGAGGTGGACCATGAGCCGGTCGGGCGCGGCGCCGTGCCAGTGTTCTTCGTCGGCTTCGAACAGGACGCGGTCGCCGGGGCGGATGATCTCGACGGGCCCGCCGCGGCGCTGGCACAGGCCGACGCCTTCGGTGACGAAGACGGTCTGGCTCAGGGGGTGGCGGTGCCAGTGGGTGCGGGCGCCGGGCATGAAGTGGACCAGGTTCGCGGTGACCCGCGAGGGTGGGGGTGCGGCGGCGACGGCGTCGATGTAGACGTCGCCGGTGAACCAGTCGGCGGGTCCCTTGGCGGTGGTGATGGAGCTGCGGGTGATCTGCATCAGGTTCCTTCGGTGTCGCGGGGCGCTGCAGTCGTGGTGGTGGCGGCCCAGGAGGCGAGTAGGCGGAGGCGTTCGGCGGACGGCGAGCCGGGTTCGGCGGTGTAGACGAGGAGCACCAGGCCGGGTTCGGCGGTGATCGCGAGTTCCTCGTAGGCGAGCGTGAGGTCACCGACAACGGGGTGATGGAACCGCTTGGTGCCGGTGCCGTGGGTGCGCACGTCGTGGTCGGCCCAGAGCCGGCGGAAGTCCTCGCTGCGGGTGGAGAGCTCGCCGACGAGGTCCTGCAGTCCGCGGTCGTGCGGGTCGCGGCCGGCCTCGGCGCGCATGACGCCGACGCACATCGCGGCGAAGCGGTCCCAGTCGGGGTAGAAGTCGCGTGCGGCCGGGTCGAGGAACTGGAACCGGGCCAGGTTCGGCGCTCGGCCGCCGTCGCCGATCACCGGTGCGTAGAACGCGCGACCGAGCGCGTTGGTGGCGAGCAGGTTCTGCCGCGGGTCGCGGACGAACGCGACGCCGTCGGTGATCGCTTCCAGCGCCCACCGCAGGCTGAGACGTTCGGCGGGCTTGCCGCCGGTGGTGCGGCGCCGCGGCCGCCCGGATGTCGGGATGCCGTCGGCGGCGCGGGCCAGGTCGTACAGGTGGGCGCGTTCGGTCTCGTCGAGCTGCAACGCGCGGGCGAGAGCTTCGAGGACGCCGGACGACGCGCCGGCGATCTGGCCGCGTTCGAGCCGGGCGTAGTACTCCACGCTGAGCCCCGCGATGGCGGCGACCTCGCTGCGCCGCAGCCCGGGCACGCGCCGGCTGCCCGTCGCCGGCAGCCCCACCTGCTCGGGCGTCAGCCGGGCGCGGCGCGTGGTGAGGAAGTCGCGCACCTCTGATCGGTTGTCCACGATCCGAGCCTAGGCCGGGCCGTGCGTGCGTGAGGTTCCCTGTCAGTACACCCATTCGCAGGGACTTCTCCCCGCTCAGGCGGGCACCTTGACTGGGTGCCGTGGCCCTGCGGGGCGTCCCGATCAGAGCGAACGGAGCACACCAGGATGCGTCAGGTTGTCATGTACAAGCCGGGGGACGTGCGGGTCGAGCAGCGCCCGGACCCGGTGATCGTCGAGCCGACCGATGCGATCATTCGCCTGGCCGCGACGTGCATCTGCGGCAGCGACCTGTGGCCGTACCGCGGCGCGGAGCCAGTCGAGCACCAGGTGATGGGTCACGAGTACGTCGGCGTCGTCGAGGAGATCGGGTCCGAGGTCCGCACCGTCAAGCCGGGCGACTTCGTCGTCGGCTCGTTCTGGGCGTCGGACAACACCTGCGACATCTGCCGAGCCGGCTACCAGGCGTACTGCGTACACCGGGTCCTGATGGGCACCATCGGCACCCAGTCGGAGCTGGCCCGCATCCCGCTCGCCGACGGGACCCTCGTCGCCACCCCCGGCTGGCCCGACCCGGAGTTGATCCCGTCGCTGATGGCGGCGTCCGACGTGCTCGGTACCGGCTGGTTCGCGGCCGTCGCCGCCGAGGCCGGACCGGGTAAGACCGTCGCAGTCGTCGGGGACGGCGCGGTCGGCCTGCTCGGCATCCTGGCCGCCGGGCAGCTCGGCGCGGAGCGCATCATCGCGTTCAGCCGCCACGCCGACCGGCAGGCCCTGGCGCGGGAGTTCGGCGCCACCGACATCGTCACCGAACGCGGCGACGCGGGCGTCGCGGCCGTCAAGGAGCTGACCGGCGGGCTGGGCGCGCACAGCGTCATCGAGGCCGTCGGCACCCAGGAGGCCATGATGCAGGCCATCGGCTCTGCCCGCCCCGGCGGCCACGTCGGCTTCGTCGGGGTCTCCCACGACGTCGCCATCCCCGGCGACCAGCTGTTCGGCTCCGGCGTGCACCTGCACGGCGGCCCCGCCCCGGTCCGGCGGTTCCTGCCCGAGCTGATCCAACTGATCTGGGACCGCACCATCGATCCCGGCCAGGTCTTCGACCTCACCCTGCCGCTCGACCGGGCCGCCGAGGGCTACCAGGCGATGGACCAGCGCACCGCCACCAAGGTTTTGCTCACCGTCTGACCCGGCGCCGGACCCGACCCTGGGAGATGCCATGCCAGCCACACGGGTAACCGCGTGCGCAGCACTGTCGGCGATCGTCGCCCTGACCGTTGCCGGCTGCGGCGGCAACGGTCAGCCCGGCGACACCGGCGAGCGACCGTCCGCCACATCACCCAGCAGCGCCGGCCCAACCTCGGCACCGCCGAGCGGCGCCACCGCGCCCAGGGGAGAACAGATGAAGATCCAGATCACCATCAACGACCAGCGCTTCCACGCCACGCTCGTCGATAGCGCCGCCGGCCGTGACCTGCTCGCCCAGCTACCGCTGACCGTCGACATGGTCGACCACGGCGCGGTGGAGAAGACCGGCCCGCTGCCCGCACCACTGTCGCTGGACGGCCAGCCGGACGGCGCGGACCCCGACATCGGTGATGTCGGCTACTACGCACCCGGCAACGACCTCGTCCTCTACTACGGCGACCAGTCCTACTTCCCCGGCATCGTGATCATCGGCCGCCTCGACGGCGACGCCGCCCGCCGCATCGCTGACATGGACGGCGCCGTCACCGCGACCGTCGAACCCCGCGCCGCCTGAGCGAACCGCCGCCCACCCGCCTCATCGGGAGAGATCATGAACCCCACCTACGACTTCACCGGCCAGGTCGCACTCGTCACCGGCGCCAGCTCCGGCATGGGACTGGCCACCGCGCAGGCGTTCGCCCATGCCGGAGCCACGGTCGTCCTCGCCGACGTCAACGACGACGCATTGCAGGCCACCACGGCGCAACTGCAGGCTGACGGGCACGAAGCCCTCGGCATCCGGTGCGACGTGTCCGACGAGCAGCAGGTCGCCGCCCTGGTCGACCAGACCGTCACGGCCTACGGCCGCCTCGACATGGCCTTCAACAACGCCGGCATCCAAGCCCCGCCGTCCGACGCCGCCGACGAACCCGCCGACACCTTCGACCGCGTCAACGCCGTCAACCTGCGCGGCGTCTGGGCCTGCATGAAGCACGAACTGCGGCAGATGCGCGAACAGGGAAACGGCGCCATCGTCAACTGCTCCTCCCTCGGCGGCCTCGTCGGCCTGCCCGGACGCGCCGCCTACCACGCGTCCAAGCACGGCGTCCTCGGGCTCACCAGCAGCGCGGCCCTGGAATACGCGCCGCGCGGAATCCGAATCAACGCCATCTGCCCCGGCACGTTCGAGACCCCCATGGTCACCGCCATGATCGCCAGCGGCGAACTCGACACGGCCGAAGCACTGGCCAACCAGCCCATCGGCCGCTTCGGCCGCGCCGACGAGATCGCCTCCACCGTGCTCTGGCTGTGCAGCCCCGGCGCCAGCTTCGTCGTCGGCGTCGCCCTCCCGGTGGACGGCGGATACACCGCCCAGTAGGGGTGCCGGTAGAAACGTGCGCGACCGAGTGCAAGCAATGTGGAGAGCGACACGGCCAGGTTGCCTCCTTGCACCACAACTGTGGTGATCGCTAGGGTGGCTGGCTGCAGCGCCTGAACTGGGAGAACCCGCCTCCAGGGTCGCGAACCCCCCAGAGAACGTGCCTCTACATCAACGGCCGAGCCCGGTGGTGGAACGACGCGATCAACATGGCCGCGCAGGAGGCCGTACGACCCGAGCCCGCGCCTACAACCGCCGGCACGATCTTGATACAGATTCGCAGCCGCTGGGAACCGGCCATCGAACTCGCCGCGCAGGTCCGCCACGCGGTCGTCGCGGTGGCACCGCTGCACCGAATCGATGTGATCGTCGTCGACATCGAAGACCCGCCGCCTATTCGGATATCCCGGTGATGGGCAGTCTGGAAGAGAGAACGCCATGAACCGCACAACCCTGGGGACCGTCGTCGGGCTGGCGCTGGGATTCGCCCTGGCCTTCGGCGGCCTCGGCCAGATGCTCATCGTCGCCTTGTTCGGCGGCCTCGGCTTCGCCGTCGCGCGTGCACTCGCCGGCGACCTCGACCTCAGCGGCTACCTACTGAGCCGACGGAGCCACCGATGACCGCCGCCGCCGAACTTGACCGTCTCAGCGGCACCCCGCCCGCGGAAGGTGGTGCTGAGCTCGGACAGATCATCATCGCCGACCGGGTTGTCGAGAAGATCGCGGCTCAAGCCGTCCTCGAGATCCCCGACGCCGGGGGCGCCGCACCGCGGGTGTTCGGCCACGCGATGCCGGCCGCAGGACACCTCGGCATCCGCCGTACCGGCCTGCGCCAGGCGCCGAAGGTCGCCGCGGACGTCGACGGCCGGACCGTCTACCTGGGGCTGGCCATCAGTACCCGCTGGCCCGTTTCCATCGTTCAGGTCAGCACCCAGGTACGCGAGCATGTCCGGGCCCGGGTCCACGACCTGACCGGGCTCACCGTCGCCGAGATCCGCCTCACCGTCACCGGACTGATCACCGGCCCCGCACCGACCGACCGGGTACAGCCATGAAAGTCCTCAACCGCCTGCTGGCGCCTTTACTCGCTCTCGGTTTCCTCTTCGCCGCGGCGGTCGGGGTGATCGAGGTGATCGCGCATCGAACCGGCCACCGTCCCGTGCTCCTGAACTGGCCCGGCGTCTACCACTGGGCAGCCCATACCTCCTGGGGCGCGGCCCCTGTCCGGCTGCTCAGCGTCGGCCTGGTCGTCGCCGGGCTGCTGCTGCTCATCGCGCAGCTCACACCACGGCGCCCGGCCCGGCTGCCGATCACCACCACGAACCCGGCCACCGACACGGCGATCACCCGCCGCGGCCTCGCGCATAGCCTGCGCCGAGCCGTCACCGGCATCGACGGCGTCAGCCACGCCCACGTCACCGTCCGAAGACGCCGCGCCCGCATCAACGCCACCACCCGCGCCGGCGAATCCGACACAGGCACGCTGCGTACGACCCTGACCGAGACAGCCCGGCGACAGCTCGACGCCCTGCACCTGAGCCACCCACCGACGCTGGCGGTCCGGGTCACGACCGGGGAGCGCTGATGTACGCCGACCGCACCACCCGCGCCCTGCTCACCCTTCTCGGCGTAGCCCTGCTGGCCGGCGGCACCGCCGGGATCCTCGCCGGTGCCGACGTCTTCGGCCACCATCTCGCCGGCCGGCACCTGACCGACAACCCGATCGCCCGCTGCGGCGGCGACAACGGCGTCTGGTTCTGGCCCGCCGCCGCGCTCACCGGCGTGATCGCGGCCCTACTGGCCTTGCGCTGGCTCATTGCCGTCTTGACACCGCGCCCGCGCGCCGCCGACATCACCATCGCCACCGACCGCTCCGCCGGGCCGACCGCACTGGACCCCGACGCCCTCACCGACGCCGTCACCACCGAGATCAACTCCTACCGAGGTGTCGACACCAGCCACGCCAGGGTCTACGGAAGTCCCACCGATCCTCGGCTCGCGATCACCGTACGCACCGACGACGACGCGGACATCGCCGCCATCCGACACCGCCTCGAGAGCAATGCCCTCGCCCACCTCCGGCAGGCCCTCGGCCGGCCCGACCTGCCCATCACCCTCGACATCACCGTCGGCAACCACCAGACCAGCCGAGTCGTCTGAGACCGCCCCGTGCAGATCCGTGACCGCACGCGCCTCGCTGCTCCCGGGGGTTCACGGCCGCGACCGATCCTGCCGCGGACCGCTGCCCCGCAGGATGCCTGCATGTCCGTCGCGAGCGTTGAGCCGGCGCGAGAAAGTCAACAACGCCGATTCAGGGCCAGGCACGCTGCAAAGCAGAGCAGCGCTACTAAGCTCGGATGTGTTCGTCCTTGCTGCCCGGCCCTCTTGCGGGGCCATGGTGTGGAGGTGCAGCCGTGTCACATCGCGAGCAGGCTTCCGGCCGTCTCGGCGGTGCGCCGCCGTGCCTGCGGGGCCCCGCGGCGGGTGGTCGCCATGGATGACCGCGTCACCAGGATCCGTACCCTGATCGAGGGTGAGCCGACCTCGCCAGGCAACCGCGGGTCGCTGCTGCACCGGGCGTGTACCGCCGCAGCGCACACCTTGAGCGCCTCGGGCGCCGGGATCAGCGTGATGACCGAGGAGGGGGCGCGGGGGGTCTACGCGGCGTCGGATCCGTTGACCGAGCACATCGAGGAGTTGCAGTTCGTCCTCGGTGAGGGGCCGTGCTGGGACGCGTTCGCCTCGCGGCGGCCGGTGCTGGTACCGGACCTCGACGGTGAGTCGCCGACTCGCTGGCCGATGTACACGCCGGCCGTGCATGACAGCGGTGTCCGGGCTGTGTTCTCGTTCCCGCTGCAGATGGGCGCCGTGCGCCTGGGGGTCCTGGACGTGTTCCGGAAACGGGCCGGGTCGTTGACCGGTGAGGAGCTCGTCACCGCGCTCACCTTCGCGGAGGTGACCATGACGGCGTTGCTCGACCAGCACGAGGACGCCGCGCTGAACGGCCTCGAAGACGACCTTGCCGAAACAGTCGAGCATCGCGCCGAGCTGTTCCAAGCCCAGGGGATGGTCATGGTCCAACTGGGGGTGCCTATCGGGATGGCGTCAGCGCGGCTGAGAGCCTACGCGTTTGCCCACGGGCGCCGCCTCGACGAGGTGGCCCGCGACGTGGTCGCCGGCAGACTGCATTTCGACCGGGACCGTCCATGACCGCACATTTGACCGCCGGCCAGGCCGGGAGGCAGGGATGATCACCGTATCCGCGCAGAAGCTGGCGAAGGTCTTCGTCGAGATCGCCGACACGCTCGTCGACGAGTTCGACGTGATCGACTACATACAGATGCTCACCGAGCGGGTCGCCGAGCTGACCGACGCGGCGGCCGCCGGCGTGTTGCTCACCGACCAGCGCGGCCGGTTGGAGTTCATCGCCGGCTCGGACGAGAACGTCAGCCTGGTGGAGCTGTTCCAGTTGCAGAACGAGCAAGGGCCCTGCCTGGAGGCGTTCCACACCGGCGAGCCCGTAGTCAACGTGAACCTGGGCGAGGCCGCCGGTCGGTGGCCCCGCTTCGCGCCACGCGCCGCCGCCGCCGGGTTCCAATCGGTGCACGCCTTCCCGATGCGGCTACGCCGGCAGGTGATCGGAGCGTTGAACGTCTTCGGTGACACCCCTGGCAGCGACTTTGCAGACGACGACGTCACGATCATGCAGGCCCTGGCCGATGCCGCCACCATCGGCCTGCTACAGGAACGCGCCATCACCCGCAGCGAGGCACTCACCGAACAGCTGCAAGGAGCCCTGAACAGCCGGGTCATCATCGAACAGGCCAAAGGCGCCGTCGCGCAGGCCGGCGGAATCAGCATCGACGAGGCGTTCACTGCCATCCGCGGCTACGCCCGGAGACACAACCGCCGGCTGACCCAGGTCGCCCACGCCATCGTCACCGACCCGGAAACCCTGCAACAGATCCTCGCGCCCTAACATCGGGTTCGGTCGACAGGGCTCGATGAGCGCCCGGTAGACGATGGCGCGCTACACGTGCGTGACCGGGACCGGCAGCCCGTGATCCACGACGGGCTGAGTGTGGCCGGAAACCGGCGTCCAGTAGCCGAGAAGGCCATCACGGGCTGCACCCGCGACGCGGTTCGCGATCTGTGTCGTGACCCTGCCTGCTCGCGGTGCAGATGAGAACCCCCATGCGACCGGTCGCATCTCTTGATGCCCACTGTCGTGGGCTCCTTACCTGCGCCGAGCCTGCGGCTGCTCCAGAAGGTCACGCGGGATTGCTCATGACCGTGACGCCGCGGCGTCGCCGGGCGCCATCGCGTCCAGATCGATACCGAGCATCTGCAGCAGCGAGGCGTTCTTGTCGGTGTCGATGAGCTCGGGGAATTCTCGGTCGACCCAATCCGCTCGGGAGTGCAGTTGCCGGAAGCGCAGATCCGCGGTGACTCTGGCCTTGTCCACGTACGCGGGTGCAGTCATCTTCTTTTCCCTTGCTGTTGGCGGTGGCGGACTTGCCCGGGGTGGCGGGGCCGGACGAGGGACGACGGGACGGCGTGCGCCGGCGCGCGTGTACGCGCTGGACCGTGTCCCTGACGCATGTTCCGTGGCGCGTCCACGTCCACGGGTGGATCGGCCAGCGGCGCTGCCCACTCAAGGGGCGGTGGCCGCGTCCTTTGCGGCTTCAACGCGCCGTAGGTGAGAGTGGCTCGAAGAGGTCATCCCACGACTGGTGGGAGACGTCGAAGGCGGCGGAGGTTTCACGCCACCAGGGTCCTGGGCGACGTATTCAGCGTACGCGCATCTCGCCGGGCCTGCCGAGCCGGACCACGCCTTAAGCGGACGGTGTGAACAGGGCGTACGGTTAGAAGCGTCGCCCTGGACCTCGGTGGCCGGTAGTTGGCCGTTGCGGGCATCTCGGCGTTCTTCGCCTCCGCAGCGATCGGGTGCGTTCCTCGCTCAGACTTCTTCTCGGGCACGACTATCCGGCTGCGGCCGAAGTCAGGATCCCCTCATGTGGTCCCTTTGGATCGCCGCCCTCATCGTTCTGTTGCTCCTGGCCTTGGCCTCGCTCGCCGTGAAGGTCGTCAAGCAGTACGAGCTCGGAGTCCTGTTCCGCCTCGGCAAGGTCAT